>CAZLXI010000023.1:13045-75470 GCA_964563435.1 uncultured Lacihabitans sp. | reverse complement strand
AATGCAAGGCGCTGAGGAGGAGACCGAAGGAGCATACTGTAGTATGTGACTGAGGCCGAATTCCGAAAGCAACGCAGCAGTTTGTGACTTTTTGGACATCTTCCTCATTTTTTTATGCAAATATTGTGTAATCCGGAACATAATTTTATATACCTGAAAGATCCGTGACAAAAATTTTATCACCAACTGCCCCATGATTAGAATAACAGACCCCGGATTCTTAAAACAGATGAGAGAAATATTACCCGGCCTTCATTTTATTTGGCAGGCCCCCTTTTTTAAGTAGGCATCATTGCCCATAAATTACGACCGGATCCTGATCTTCTGACCTACCGTTACGTTATTTCCTTTCAGGTTATTCCATTTCTTGATGTCATTCACGGTTACCCCTTCATATCTTTGAGAAATATTCCACAGGGTATCACCACGCCGTACGGTATAAACGGTAGGTTCTTTAACGCTTTCAGAAGATTTTTTAGCGACCAGGCTGTTGGCTTTCACCTTTTCATTTTTGTCTACATAAATGGCCAGTGACTCACCCAGCAGTACTTTCGATGAAGATTTTCCGTTCCATTTCTTGATGTCGTTTACAGACACGTGGTAGTTGGAGGCTATCGTGCCCATTACTTCGCCCCGCCTCACCTTGTGGATCTTCTTTACTTTCCGGGTCACATTCACATAATCCTCCGAAACGTTGGAAGCTGTATTCTGCTTAGCGGCCGGTCTTCCGATGACAATGGTACCGTCTTCGGTAGGCTCAGCAATAACGGCCGCCAAAACGGCTTCGGACTGAGGTGAAGTAACCGTCTCCAGGCTTCTGAACCTTTTTCCCGCCGAATCCAGGATGGCTACCCGGTTGGCATTGAAATGGGCCATAGAAGTAACCGGAAGGGCTATTTCGTAACCGTAACGGGTCTGGGGCAGAACCGTAGCTTTCAAATGCGGGTTGTATTTTTTCAGGTCTTCAATGTTATTTTCGGTAAGGGCCGCCAGTATTTCCAGGTCGATATTGCTCTCCACGTAGATATTTTCGAGCTCTGGCCGTGTATTTTGCTTTTCAGGAACGATGCCGTGATCCTGCCCGAAGTTCATCAGGTAAGCCAGTGCTATAAACTGCGGAACATAGTGACGGGTATCTTTCGGGATATGGGGATGAAGATCCCAGTAGTTGGTCAGCCCGGTTTTTTTCATGGCCCGGCTAATCCTTCCCTGGCCTGTATTGTAGGAGGCCAGTGCCAGATCCCAGTCATTGAACATCCGGTTCAGGAATTTCAGGTAACGACAGGCGGCGTCGGTAGATTTTTCAGGATGCATGCGCTCATCAACAAATTCATTGATGGCCAGGCCGTATTCTTTTCCGGTGAATGACATGAACTGCCACAGTCCTACCGCTTTAGCCCTTGATACGATTTTAGGGTTAAGGGCGGATTCAAGAATAGACAGGTATTTTAATTCTTCCGGCATGCCGTGCTCCCGGAGAATTCTTTCAAAAGTGGGAAAATAGACCGACTTTTCTTCCATCATGGTCTTGGTGAAGTTGGGTCTGCGCTGCGTAAAATAATTCAGCCAGAATGCCACACTCTCATTATAGACCATGGGCATGGTCTTTTCGATGGACTTTAACCGTTCCTTAATAATCTCAGGATCCAGCACGGTAATGGTATAGGGAATATTGTCCCTTTCATCCACTACCTCCACCTTATACGGGTAGGAGATCTTTACTTGTTCGATGGGTTGCGCCTCAGCAGACTCTTCATTTACCCCTTCATTAATCTGACCACTTACACTAAAACCAAATCCAACAACCGCAGAAAAGGTCAAAAATAATTTTGAGAATTTCATAATGTTTTTAAGAGTTTTCAGGATGTCAAAACAAATTACAGGAAAGCTACGCTCCAAATTTAATAAAAAGATTCAGTAAACCAACAAAACCTTTCCTAAAAACTGTTTTTTATTCCGTTTATTCTATACTCTTTGCGAAATTTAATAATTTTTTTTCATCGAATGCCTGTCCCAGTACCTGGAAGCCGAACGGGAGCCCTTCCCGGTTTTTACCGTTAGGAACGGAGATAGCCGGCAGGCCGGTGACATTGGCATGAACCGTAAAGACATCGGCCAGGTAAGATTCCATGGCCTGTTGGGTTTTCTTACCCAGGTCAAAAGCAGGTGTAGGGGTGGTAGGCGAAACCAGGAAGTCGACCTCCTCAAAGAATTTTTCTGTTTTCTTCATGATCACGGTCCGTACACGCTGTGCCCGGGTATAGTAGGCGTCGTAATAGTCGGCGCTTAGAATAAAGGTTCCCAGCATGATCCGCCGTTTTACCTCCTTTCCGAAGCCTTCGCCCCGGCTCCTCTTGTAGAGGTCTTCCAGGTTCCGGGCGTCAGCGGCTCTGTAACCGTAGCGTACACCGTCATAGCGGGCCAGGTTGGAAGAAGCCTCGGCCATGGTGAGGGTGTAATAAACGGGAAGCAGGTATCTCAGCTCCGGGAAGCTCAGTTCGATGACCTGATGCCCTTGTTTCTTCAGCTCTTCCAGCTTGGCCAGGGTAGCTTCCCGAACCCCGGGGTCAAGGCCGGGTGAATCGAGCGCGTCTTTAAAATAACCAATTCTGAAAGTCTCGGAAGCTTCAGGAAAACGGGTATAATCCTCTACAGGAAGAGAAGATACCGTGCTGTCGAAATCGTCTTTCCCGGCCATCACTTCCAGCAGCAGGGCGGCGTCGGTCACAGAGCGGGTGAGGGGGCCGATGCAGTCGAACGACGAAGCATAAGCGGCCAGTCCCCATCTTGAAATACGGGCGTAGGTAGGTTTGAAACCCACAATTCCGCAGAAAGCTGAAGGCTGGCGAACCGATCCGCCCGTATCTGAACCGATGGAGGCATGGCACAGCCCGGCGCTGACCGCTACGGCACTGGCTCCGGAAGAGCCGCCCGGCACCTTTTTCTCATCCAGGTAATTAAGCGTGGGGCCGAAGGCTGATTTTTCAGTGGAGGAGCCCATCCCGAATTCGTCGCAGTTCTGCCGGCCGATGATGATGGCATCTTCATCGATAAGCCGCTGGACAGCGGTGGCGGAAAATTGAGAAATGAAGCCGTCGAGGATACGGGAGCCGCATTGTATCCCGTGGTCTTTGTAGGCAATAATGTCTTTTAATCCGATGACCATCCCGGCCAGCTTACCGGCCGTTCCGCTTTTAAGCTTCTCCGAAACCTGTTGCGCCCGCTGTCGCGCTTCGTCGGCATATACCTCCAGGAAAACATTAAGATGCTTCAGGGATTCGATTCTTCCGAGAAAGTATTCGACTGTTTCAACCAGATCACTTTCTCCCGATATAAGTTGATTTCTGAAAGAGGGATAATCAGAATAATGCACCTTTCTTTGGAGTTTAAAAACAAAAAACAACAGGTTTGTGAAGGATCACAAATCTGTTGTTCCGTTATATCTGCAACTGGATAAAATTAATCTTCTACTTTGGTCGCCTTTTCGATGTTTTCTTTCACATCTTTGGTGGCATCCTTAAATTCTTTAATCCCTTTTCCCAGTCCTCTGGCCAGCTCAGGAAGCTTCTTGGCTCCGAAGAACAACAGAATAACGAAAAGGATGATAAATATCTCAGAACCTCCCAGAGATCCTAAAAACAATAATGTTGTTAGTTCCATCTCACAATTTTTTTAATATTCAACAAAATTAATAACTTTCTATGGGAATCAAAACCCCGGACCGTAAAAAAACAGGAGTATACTTAAATTTTCTTTAGACCTGAGTTACTCGCTCACCAACTCTGCTTTCTGGTTTAACAGCCACAATTCAAATTTTTCCAGCTCTTCCGATACGCTGTTGTAAATGAAGGAGATCAGGGCGATATCATCCGCAAAGCCTATCACAGGAAGGATATCCGGGATAAGATCGACCGGCGAAAGAAAGTAGATCATGCCGGCCAGGATGATTACCACATTCTTACCTTCCACGCTTCGGTAACTTCCGTTGGCATAGTGCCTTAGAAGCAGGCCCAATGACCTGACCTTGTGTTTTATTTTCTGAAAAGGCGACCCTCCGCCTTCCGACTTCATTTTGGTAAAAACCGTACCTAAAAGTAAAATTATACCCTTGGAATTTTTGGATAAACGGCTTGCTTTAAGAAAGGAATTTTTAAAGAAAAAGGAGCCGAGTATCGTTTTTAAAAAGCCTGTTTTTTTCATATTTTGTTCTCGTGAATTTTTTTTCGGTCAGAGCACGCACTTCTCAAACATAAAAAACGAAAATCAAAGTTCAATATTGGAAAAAAATCAGGTATTTTTGTATATAATTGTTCAATTTAAACATATTTCAAAAACACAATGAAGGTTACTATTATAGGAGCGGGAGCAGTAGGGGCCACGGCTGCCGATAACATAGCACGGAAGGAAATAGCTTCGGAGGTGGTCATTCTCGACATCAAGGAAGGTTTTGCGGAAGGCAAGGCTATGGATCTCGCTCAAACGGCCTCGATAGAGGGTTTTGATACCCGTTTAACCGGGGTTACCGGTGATTATTCCAAAACGGCCAAATCCGATGTGATCGTAGTGACCTCCGGCATCCCGCGCAAGCCGGGAATGACCCGCGAGGAGCTGATCGGCACTAACGCGAAGATCGTAGGCGGAGTGGTAAAAAGTGCCCTCGAGGTTTCGCCCAAAGCGGTGATCATCATCGTTTCCAATCCGATGGATACCATGACCTATCTTACCTATAAAATTGCCGCCGAACTGGGCCTTTCCAAACGCAAGGTGATCGGTATGGGCGGAGCGCTGGATTCGTCGCGTTTCCGCTACCGCTTAGGCGAGGCGCTGGGGGTGGCTCAGAGCGATCTTCAGGGTATGGTGATCGGCGGTCACGGCGATACCACCATGATCCCGCTGACCCGCCTGGCCACGTGGAACAGTATTCCTGTGAGTCGTTTCCTGTCTGCAGAGCAATTGAAGGAGGTTTCCGACAAGACCATGGTAGGCGGAGCCACGCTGACCGGTCTGCTGGGTACTTCGGCCTGGTATGCACCGGGAGCAGCCATCGGGCAGGTAGTAGAATCCATACTTCGGGATGAAAAGAAGATTATTCCTTCCTGTGTTTACCTGAACGGAGAATACGGCCAAAAGGACATCTGCCTGGGGGTTCCGGTGGTGATCGGGCGTAACGGCTGGGAGAAGATCGTACCGCTTCGTCTTTCCAACGACGAAAAAGCGGCGTTCGAGAAGTCGGCGGAGGCGGTGCGTGCGATGAACGCAGCGCTGTAAAGGGCGATAAGTGTCCGTTTTATTCCCGGCAGAGTCTCTTTGAAAAAGGACTCTGCCGTTCTGAAAACAGCAGAGTCCAACAAGTTGAGACTCTGCTGCAGCGTAAATAACCTAACTTATTTTTAATTCCCGGAGACAGGTGCAGTCTGTGATGAACTTAAGGAGGTAAACCTCAACCGTCTTTCGTTACCCGTACCCGCATTCTGGCTGATGATGATCTCGGTATTTTCAGTCTTGGTGATATTCCAGATGTCGCCGACTCCGGTGGTCAGCACATCCTGGTCGCCGAAAGTAATGGTGGTCAGGTCATCCGACAGGAAAAAGTACAATTTCAGGTCTTCGTCCACACCGCTGCATTTTATGGCATTTTTCTTCCAGATATAGATAGGGATCAGCTTGTCTTCCCCTTCTTCTCCTTTTGAAAAAATAACGGTATCGTCTTTATAACATTCGTCTGTTTCGGTGACATTCACCCCGGAAAAGAAGTTTTCAGCGATCCGCCATTCTTTTTGTTTGCCACCCGTAAAGATATCCATTGGGGAAAGCTTCACTTCTTTTTTTTCGCAGGAAGAAATCAATGAAAAAACGAAAAACAAAAGAACAGGAAGTAATAAAGGTCTCATAATAATTCACACGTTAGTAATTCATAAACGAAAAAACTCTGATTTCCGATAAATCAGAGTTTAAAAATTGTGCCAAAATTGACAATTTTATTTTCCTAATGCTTTTAACATGGTTTCGCCGATCTCTGCAGGCGAGTCTACCACGTGAATTCCGCACTCCCGCATGATGGCCATTTTGGCGGCTGCGGTATCGTCGGCCCCGCCGATAATGGCTCCGGCATGGCCCATTCTCCTGCCTTTGGGTGCCGTCTGGCCGGCAATGAAGCCTACCACCGGTTTCTTGTTTCCTGTTTCTTTAATGTAATGAGCTGCTTCGGCTTCCATACCGCCACCGATCTCACCGATCATAACGATGCCCTCCGTTGCCGGGTCATTCATCAGCATTTCCACGGCTTGTTTGGTGGTGGTTCCGATGATCGGATCTCCCCCGATACCGATAGCTGTGGTCTGACCCAGGCCTACTTTGGTCAGCTGGTCTACCGCTTCGTAAGTCAGCGTGCCCGACTTGGAAACCACCCCGATCGTGCCTTTTTTGAAGATAAAGCCGGGCATGATGCCTACTTTTGCCTCTTCAGCGGTGATGATACCCGGACAGTTCGGCCCGATAAGCGTGGTGTTATAGGTAGAAATGAAAGATTTGGCTTTTACCATGTCTTTCGTAGGAATACCTTCCGTAATACAGACGATCACCCGGATCCCGGCCTGAGCGGCTTCCATGATGGCATCGGCAGCAAACCCCGGGGGTACAAAAATGATCGAAACATCTGCTCCGGTCTCTTTAACAGCTTCTTCAACAGTATTGAATACAGGGCGGTCCAGATGGGTCTGTCCTCCTTTTCCCGGAGTAACTCCCCCTACCACATTTGTGCCGTATTCGATCATCTGGCCTGCGTGAAATGTTCCTTCCGAGCCGGTGAAGCCCTGTACGATTACCTTCGAATTTTTGTTTACAAGAATACTCATTTTTTACTGGATTAGACAGATGTCGGTTTTAGAAATTCCAAAGTTTATAAAATCGCCCAAATGTACCTCTCAAATTAGAAAAATACAAATTATTAAATTAAATACCAAATGCCTCTTTTACCTTGTTCACATAGTCAAGTTTCTCCCAGGTGAAAAGTTCCACCTCTACCTCGGTACGCTGGCCGGCATTTTCAAATACTTTCTTTACTACTTTTGATTCTCTTCCCATGTGTCCGTAAGCGGCGGTTTCGGAGTAGATAGGAGTACGCAGTTTCAACCGCTGTTCGATGGCAAACGGCCGCAGGTCGAAAATCTTTTCCACTACCCGTGCGATCTCACCGTCGGTCAGATCCACTTTTGAGGTGCCGTAAGTGTTCACAAAAACACCGCAGGGCTGTGCTACGCCGATGGCATACGACACCTGCACCAGCACCTCGTCACATACGCCTGCCGCTACCAGGTTTTTAGCGATATGGCGGGTAGCGTAAGCGGCCGAACGGTCTACTTTGGAAGGGTCTTTGCCCGAAAACGCGCCACCGCCGTGAGCGCCCTTACCGCCATAGGTGTCTACAATAATCTTTCTGCCGGTAAGTCCGGAATCACCGTGTGGTCCGCCGATCACGAATTTACCGGTCGGGTTAATATGGTAGGTGATATCATCGGTGAAAAGCGTCTGCAAGTCCGGCTTAAGACGGGCTCTGACCCTCGGGATCACAATATGGATCATGTCTGACTTGATGCGGGCCAGCATTTCTTCGTCTTCGGCGAAATCATCGTGCTGGGTAGAGATCACGATGGTATCGATCCGCTGCGGACGGTTGTCGTCCGTATATTCAATGGTTACCTGCGACTTGGTGTCGGGCCGGAGGTAAGTAATATCTTGATTTTCTCTTCTGACGGCTGCAATTTCCTGAAGGATCTTATGGGAAAGGTCCAGCGCCAGCGGCATATAGTTTTCGGTCTCTTTAGTGGCATATCCGAACATCATCCCCTGGTCTCCGGCGCCCTGAGCATTGGCCCGGGCTTCAAAGTCGTCTTCCGATTTCCGGTCTACCCCCTGGTTGATGTCCTGCGACTGCTCATGGATGGCCGAGATGATGCCGCAGGAGTTGGCTTCAAACATATATTCCGCTTTGGTATAGCCGATTTTCCGGATCACGTCGCGGGCAATGGACTGAACATCCAGGTAAGTGGTGGTGTTTACTTCGCCGGCCAGCACCACCAGGCCGGTGGTTACCAGGGTTTCGCAGGCTACTTTGGAATTTGGATCGAAGGCCAGGAAATGATCAATGAGTGCGTCGGATATCTGGTCAGCAACTTTGTCGGGATGCCCTTCGGAAACAGATTCCGATGTAAATAAATATGCCATATTATATTGGATGTATTTAACGTTATTCGACCTGCGATCTTCCCGCAGATATAAGAAGCGGCAAATTTGGTGATTTTTTTTGTCACTTAAAATAGTATTAGGTAATTAATCTAAGTATACTTAAAATAATAGATAATTAACCTGTATTTTATTGTTTTCGCAGATAAAATTTTCAATCCGGTTTCAGACGTTCACATGCCTTTCCGAGTGGTAGGACGAACGTACCAGCGGGCCTGATTCCACGTATTTGATCCCTCTTTTAAGCCCCTCCACGCGATATTCCTCAAAAAGGTCGGGGTGGATAAATTCGATCACCTCATGGTGCATTTTGGTAGGCTGTAGGTACTGACCCAATGTAAGGATATCACAACCCACCCGCGCGAGGTCATCCATGGCTTCAAAAACTTCTTCTTTTTTTTCTCCGAAGCCCAGCATGATGCCGGTTTTGGTTCGTTTGCCGTATTCTTTGGTACGCCGGATCTGCTCCAGGCTGCGGTCATATTTGGCCTGGGGGCGTATTTTGCGGTAAAAGCTTCGTACGGTTTCCATGTTATGAGAAACTACCTCCTGTCCGGCAGAAATCATCCGGTACAGGGCATCCCAATCGCTTTTGGTGTCCGGAATCAGCGTTTCTATGGTGGTCCGGGGGGAGAGTTCTTTGGTTTTTACCACGGTTTGGTACCAGATCTCTGCTCCTTTGTCTTTCAGCTCGTCGCGGTTCACAGAAGTGATCACGGCGTGCTTTACGCCCATGGTATAAATGGCTTCGGCCACTCTTTCCGGTTCCGCGGTGTCATATTCGTTAGGACGCCCGGTGGCCACGGCGCAGAAGTTGCAACTCCGGGTGCACACATTTCCCAGGATCATGAAAGTGGCTGTTCCTTCACCCCAACATTCCCCCATGTTGGGGCAGTTTCCACTCTGGCAGATGGTATGAAGCTTGTTATTATCGACGATCTCCCGAACCTTCCTGTAATTTTCTCCGATAGGTAATTTAACGCGGAGCCAGTCAGGTCTTTTTTTTCTTTCAATCAATTCCATTACCAGCGTCTTTCTTCTTGACTATAGATTTATTTCCGAAGTACAAAGTTAGGTAAACACTGACAAAGGTCTGCGGATTATCGGAGAAAGTTGAAGCCAGTATTTCGGGTTTTTTAAAAAAGGTTTCTATGGTGGTGCCGATCTCCAGGCCGGTAACATTGTCGCTAAAAGTGTTGATATCAATGTTGGCAGCCGCTTTTACATGAAGTCCCGGGGTGAATTTTATCCCCCTGACACCGTTTTTGAGCATTCCGCCCACGCCGGTGATGTTTCCTTTGCGGTTGGGATCATACTGCACAAAGGCGTTATTATCTTCATAGCGAACATAATAGGGCTTAAGCAGGCCCAGGCTGGGGCCGCCGGCAAAGATCATGCTCAGGCCGATATTGCTGTCTTTGGTTTTCTGAAATACGGCATACTCCCTCCCGTACTGAGGCCTTACGGAAAAGAGGTAGTTTCTTTTACCGGGAGTAAATTTCGGCCCGAAACCGGTAAACTGACTGTATTCCCGCGGATTTTTCAGGACGAGCGCTTCGATGGCCACATAGCGGTAAACACTTTTGTTTTTACGTACCGACACCGGAGTGGAGCTCCGGGCAACCACTCCGCCGATCAGGTTGGTAAAGTTACTGGTGGTAGCACCGAAAGCAAGCGTCTTGGTATCAATGCCTTCTTCTTCCTCTTTTTGTGCAAAAGACGGCCACGCCAGTGTGATGATCCATAAGGAAGTAAGTATTTTTTTCAGCATTTTAACACATAATCAATAGGTAAAAATAGATTTTCCTCCCTGTAAATACTAACGAATTAAACGAATAATTTGTTCTGTTGCGCTTCCTGTTTTAATTTTGGTATTGAATCCATTTTATCATTACCCTATATATCACAACAAAACGGTGGTTGAAAGAGAGATTGTAACCGTGGCCGGCCCATACAATGTATTCAACCTGGGCAGCTGTACCAAAAGAATCTGAAAAGCACGTAAACTGCTGCGTTGTTTTCGGAATCCGGCCTCAGTCACATACTTTTAGTATGCTCCTTTGGTCTGCTCCTCAACGCCTTGCATTTTACGCGTTTTTCAGGTTCTTCTTTATGGCAACTATTTTTTATGGCAACTATTTCCCGGTATGCTGCTTCGGCCTGCCCCTCAACGCCTTGCGTTTTCACACTTTTCAGGTTCTTCTTTGTGAATAGGTAATACTCTCCCGGCAGAGTGTCCTGCGCTAATAGGGTGTTACGATTTTGAGGGCTTTGTTATTCCCGATCTTCTGTTTATTGAACAGGTTTTTGTGCTTAAAGATCAGGATATTGCCTGCCCCTACAATGGGGGCGATCCAGAGGAAGTCCTTATTTTGCAAGGGATTATTATCGTACAGCGCCCAGTCGAGCAGCGCCATGGGCACAAAGGGCCCCATACTGAGTAAGCCTGTCTTTAGCACACCGCCCCGTTTGTATTTGTACACTGAACTCACCTCGTCTACACGGAAGGTGAACTGTTCCATCTTTCTCGCCGGCTGATCGTATCTGTAAATAGTGAATGTACTGTCTTCAATATAAGCCAGGTCTTCTTCGAAATATTTTCCGTCGCGGGTCCTGAACCGCAGCACATCGCCTTCAAAATAACGCCACCTCTTGCCGCTCCTGTAGTTGGCCACCACCATAAACGGGGTCTTGGTGGTCAGGGCTTTGTAGGATTTGGGGTCACTCTTCAGGAGGAGCTCATCTATCGGGATAGGGGTTCTTTTGTGGGGTTCTTTACCCAGGTTCTGTTCCTGCGGGTCCTGTCCGAAGCCGTTAAAGCAAATAAAAAGGGCAAGGGCGATTATTTTTCTCATGTATCTAAAGGTTCCGGGTGCAGAGAGGCAAAATCCTGCGTTTCTGCATAAGTTTTTTATTTTCAGTGCCTTATCATTTTATTTCACTGATCGACACGCCTCCGGATATAGCCATTTTCATAAGCTCCGTACTGGGAATATTTACTACCTCCACATCCTTACGGGATACAATGAACGTTTGTCCCGAAATGGCATAACCGTGCGGACAATAGACGGAAACCATGTCGGGCAGGTTAAATATGTCCAGGTTTTCCTGCGTCAGAAATCCCATTTTTTTTACCACAGGATGATAGTTTATCGTGACCAGCACACCGGTGGTGAACTTCTTCTTCTCTCCTAAGAACGCAGAAATAAGGTCTTTAGTAGCCGAATAGAAAATTTTTACGATCGGGAGGTGTGTAAGCTTGTCTTCCAGCCAGTTTTGTATGGTGAAAGGCAGGATCCGGGTGAACAAAATTCCGATGAAAGCGGTACCTACTACCACGATCAGGAAGCCCAGGCCGGGGATAAAGAATTTTTTGTTAGGATCCGACCAGCTTTCAAACTGTATTCTTCCGAGGCTGTCCACGAAGTCGAAGGCCGAAAAAAGGATCAGGACGGTGATGCCTACCGGAGCTATAAAAAGCAGCCCGCGCAGGAAATAAGAGGTGAGTCTGCTGAATAGATATTTTATTGTATTTCCCATAGTGAAAGGCCGAAGTGCAGGAATGCATGTTTTTACGTCAAAAATAAGGGTTTATTTTGAGACAGAAAGTATAGTTCGGGCGGAAAAGATTTGGAAAATTCCAGGATAAAGGTATATTTGTTCCCGCGGCGGAATAAATCCGGATCCGAAAAACCCGAACATGCTGAAGTACGAAGGCCCGGTAATGCGGTAAACAGCACTCATTTATGGAAAGCGGGCTTCCCGGTGAACCCGGAAGAACGAGGACATACCACTGAAGTACGGGCCGAAAAGAGGTATTGAAAAATAAGTATTCAGAAAAAAGGCTTTAAAGTGGGAAAAGCTAATTAGAAAACAATCAATTGGTTAATGAAATTGAAAAGCATAGTCATGATGATTATGCTTTTTTCTTTTGGGCATGTTTGAATTTTATCCTTTGGGTTTATTTTGCAAAAACAAATTCAAACATGTCCTTAGCTGAGGAAGATCATAAAATCTATACGGGGAAATGTTGTATATTTCTGAAAAGTTTAGATTCAGATGAAAGTTATAGTAGTGGCCACGGATTATTCAAAAGAGGCGGAAAATGCGCTGGAATATGCTGCTGCAGCGGCAAAGATGGCAGGCGCCCGTGTGGTTTTGTTCCATGTATACAAATTATCTGTCCATGCCATGAATTCAAGGCTGGGGCCGGGCTCTTTTGATGACCTTTATAAAGCCAGCCGGAAGCGCCTGGAAGACCGGGCGGCAGAGATCGCTTCGCAGTATGGGATCAGGACAGAGGCCGACTGGCACAAGGATGATTTTTACAGCGAGCTGAAGCAGAGCATAGTGCATTTTAATGCGGATATCGTGGTACTCGGGATGGCGGAAAAGTCACTGGAACAGGACATGCTCGGAAATACCACTACTGCCGTTATTCACCGTTTGAGGTTTCCGGTTCTGGCCATCCCTTACGGGGTTCGGTTCGAAGGGATCAGGACCATTCTCTTTGCCGCGGATATCCTGCGGGGCGTTCACCTGGAGGTACTGGAAAAAGTGAAGGAGGTGGCGGCCGATTTTGGTGCGGAGCAGGTAGAGATCTTCCATGTGAGCGACAAGGTAAAAGAAATAGAAAAGGCGGGTATCCGGGCCAGTACGGAAAGTGTATTCGGAGAAGGGGTAGACGGAGTACGCTATTTTTATAAAAACGTGGAGTCGAACGCCGTGATCCGGGAGATCCAGAAAGAGTTGACCGAGATCAGGGCCGATATGCTGATCATGGTGCCTAACCGCTACGGTTTCTGGGCCTCGCTGATCCACCGGAGCAAGACCCGGATCATGGCTTCCGTAAGTGAAGTGCCTTTATTGTCTTTGCCATTATGAAAATATGTTTGGATTTTGTTTTTACAAAATAAACCCAAAGGATAAAATTTAAGCATATTCTGAGATGATCGTTTATGAAGATGCGGAGGTGTATGTGGTGAATAAACCTCCAGGCATGTCGGCCCAGGAAGACCTCACCGGGGGTGATTCGGTGTTGTCCTTATTTCCGGAAACCCACTGTGTCACCCGGTTGGACAAGCGGGTGAGCGGCCTGATGATCCTGGCTAAAAATGCAGCATCCGCCCGTTTATGGACCCGGTATCTGCAGGAAGGAGAGATAAAAAAGAGCTATCACTGCGTGGTGGCCAACCGGCCGGAACCGGATAGCGGAGAATCAATCGGCTGGATCCGTAAGGAAGCGACCAAAGCCCGTGTTTTTGATAAGGAAGAAAAAGGAAGCAAAAAAGCGGTGCTGCGTTACCGGGTGCTCCGGTCTTCGGATCGCTACCACCTGCTGGAGGTAGAGATCGGTACGGGCCGCTTTCACCAGATCCGGGCCCAACTGGCGGCCATGGGGAGCCCGATCGTGGGAGACCTGAAATACGGGTATAAGCGCAGCTCGCCCGACGGCAGCCTGTTTTTGTGTTGTACGAAGGTCATTATAGGGAATATTCCGGTAGAAATTCCCCTGCCGGACAGCTGGAAAAGGTACGGGATCGGCTGAAAAGGCGGGTGTGCGGACTGTCCTCTGTGAGAAAAAAGTATAGGGTGTGTTGAAGTTAGGGGCCTTTTAACCGGATTTCATTTTCGCAGTCTGAAAGTTGTGTTTTTCGTGCTATAAAAGCCACCGGAAAATTTCGGGGTTCGTGATTTTTTTTGTTGGTTTGCAGCATTATACAATCAATAACGATCATGCGCAAGTTCAAAATCTTCTTATTCATATTATTCCTGGCTTTACTGGGTATTCTCTGGTTTGTGAGCACCGGCTATTATTCATCGGGCGACCGGGCCGGTACGATCTCCAAGTTCAGTGAGCGGGGTTATGTATTCAAAACCTTTGAAGGACAATTAATGGAAGGCGGATATTCCGGTGAAACGGGGTCGCTTTCGCCCCGGTACTGGGATTTTTCTACCAAGCAGGATTCTGTGGTGGAAAAGATCCGGCAGGCGCTGGCCACGGGTGAACGCGTTACGCTGGTTTACCAGGAAAAATTTGTTAAGTTTCCATGGAATGGGGATACGAAATATATTGTGACCGACGTACAGTTTCTGCCGAAAATAGAGAAAATCGAACCCCGGCGGATCCTGCCGTCTCCTTCGGAAACCGAAGCAGATAGCATATCTTCCGATTCGACCGTGATCATTTAAGAAATAATAAGACCCGCATTTTTGAATGGACAGAGGGCATAGTGTAGGTCGGCTTTCGCATGAAGACTTTGACGTATGTGTCATCGGTGCCGGCGCCAGTGGGGCCGGGGTGGCTCTCGACGCCGTTTTGAGGGGATATAAGGTAGCATTGATCGATAGCGGGGACTTCTGCGGGCAAACCTCATCCAAATCCACCAAGCTTATTCACGGCGGGGTAAGGTACCTCGAACAGGCGTTTAAAAACTTTGATTTCGGACAACTCAAACAGGTAAAGCACGGTCTGAGGGAAAGAAAATACCTGTATTCCAACGCCCGCTATATCACCAAAAAACTGGGTATTATCACTCCCGTATTCAGTGCTTTTGAAGGATTCTACTATTTCATGGGACTGAAGCTTTACGGTTTTTTTGCGTTGAAAGACCATTTTCCTTCGGCCCGCTGGCTGACCCGGAAAGAAATGCTCACCGAAAGCCCGAACATTACATCCAAAGCCCATAGTGGCGTCTTATATTATGACGGCCAGTTGGATGACGCCCGTTACGTGATGGCCCTGGTGAAAACCGCTTACCGGGAAGGGGCCGTGGCAGCCAACTATTGCCGTCTTACAGGCTTTGAAAAAGACGCTGCCGGGAAGCTCACAGCCGCCCGGGTAGAGGATGTGCTGAGTGGAGAAAGTTTTGTAATAAAAAGTAAGCGGTTTATCAACTGTACGGGACCCTTTTCGGATGCGGTGCGGCTGATGGCCAATCCGGCCGAAGAACGGCGGATCATCCCCTCAAAAGGAGTGCATGTGGTGGTTCCGAGAAAATATTTTGAAGGCGATAAGGCCCTGCTTATCCCCAAAACTTCTGACGGGCGCCTGATTTTTGTGATCCCGTTCCGCTGGAAAGTGATGATAGGCACTACCGATACCCCCTATAAAGGCGGGAATGAGGAACCCCGCCTGGAAAAAGACGAGGCGGCGTATTTGCTGGAAACCGCCCGCCCTTACCTGAACGAAACCCCGGATATCAGCGAAGTGAAAGCCGGGTTTGGCGGGGTGCGGCCGCTTTTACTGGCCAAACGGAGAAATGAAGAAAACACCAAGTCGCTGCTGCGTGATCATGAAGTGGAAGTAGACGGGGAGAGCGGCCTGATCAGTCTCTTGGGTGGAAAGTGGACCACTTACCGCTTAATGGCCCAGGACACTGTGGATGTAGTGGATACTATTTTCGGAAGAAAAAATGAATGCAGAACACAGGATTATAAGCTGGCAGGGAATGATGCGGAAGTAGAGCAGCCGGCTGACTATGAAGACCTCTATTGGCAGCGGTTGCTGAGCTATTACGGATGTCAGGCGCCTGAGGTTCTGGCGATGGGCGGTGGCATGCTGCATCCGGCACAGCCTTACCTGAACGCAGAGGTGATCTTTGCCTGCCGGTATGAGATGGCGCAAACCATCCGTGATTTTATGGCGCGGCGGATCCGGTGGGAGATATTGGACTGGCAGTCGTGCCGGGAGTCAGTGGAGAAGGTAGGGGAGATCATGGCGGCAGAGCTCGGGTGGAGTATGGAGAGGAAGGAGAGGGAGATACAAGATTATAAGGAGTTGCTGGGACGGTTTTCTTTAACCATATAAGGCATATAAGTGCATATAAGAATAAGAAGTTGTAGAGCCGCAAAATTTTCGATGTGAGGGTGTCTAAATTCAGAAACAACGCAGCAGTTAGCGTACTTTTCAGACTTCTTCCGGGATTTGTAATGATATAAGAGATGTTTTTGGATATACATAAGCTGGAGGCCCAGGGGAAGGTGCTGCTGACCGATAGCCGGTTTCTGTCGGATCCGGAGAAGAGTATATTTTTTGCTATTCAGGGGATCCGGCATGACGGCCACCGGTTTATTGAAGACCTGTTCCGGGCCGGTTTGCGGGAATTTGTGGTGGAGGAAAATGCGCTTACCGCTGGGCTGAAAGCGTTTTTGGAGAAAGCGGAGATCCGGGCTTATCCGGTGAGCAGCAGTATAACGGCTTTGCAGGATCTGGCCGCCCGGAAGAGAGCAAAGTACAGCTATCCCGTGGTAGGCATTACGGGGAGTAACGGCAAGACCATTGTCAAAGAGTGGTTGAGTTCGCTGCTTGAAGAGGAATTCGATATCGTCAAGAGTCCGCGCAGCTATAACTCCCAGATCGGGGTGGCTCTGTCGGTTTGGGAAATGTCTTCCAAAAACGATCTGGGTATTTTTGAAGCCGGGATCTCACAACCGGGCGAAATGCAGGCCCTGGAAGAAATGATCCGCCCTACATTGGGTATTTTTACCAATATCGGGTCATCGCATAGCGAAGGCTTCCTGAATAACCGTCAGAAGATCCGGGAGAAACTTCTGCTTTTCCGGTCGGCGGAGGCATTGGTCTATTGCCGGGATTACCGGGAGGTGGAGGAAGAGATCAGGGGCTTTTTACTCCCCTTAAACCCGGATATCCGGCTTATTTCGTGGTCAGCTTCGGATGTGAGCCGTGCCGGTGATAAGTTCAGCTTGACGGTTTCATGGGGCGATTTTTCCGAAACACTGATCCTGCCCTTTTCAGATAATGCGTCTGTCGAAAACGCGGTGCATTGTGCCTATGCCGGGCTGTATCTGCTGAAAGGGACGGACCGGTTCTTTGAGCGCTTCCGCTTTCTGAACCCGGTGGAGATGCGGCTGGAGCTGAAAGAGGGGCGTGAGGGCAATTATCTCATAGACGATACCTATAACAATGACCTGGGCGGGCTGAAAATGGCGATGAACTTTATGAGCCAGACCCATACCATGCGCGACAAGGTGCTGATCCTGAGTGATATGTTTCAGTCGGGGCTGTCGGGGCAGGAGCTTATGACGGAGATGTTAAACCTGATCCGTCCGCAAAAGATCAAAACTTTTATTGGTATAGGAGAAGATCTTTCCTCGTTTCCGGTCGAATTACCCGGAACACAGGTAAAGCTCTTTAAAACCACCCATGAATTTCTGAAGAGCGGGGTGTTGGAGACTTTTCATAAGTCGCTTATCCTGGTGAAAGGTGCCCGGTATTTTTCGTTCGAACAGATCGTGGAAAGGTTGGTGAAGCGCATCCACGGAACCGTGCTGGAAATTAACCTGGATGCCATTACCCACAACCTGAACTTCTACCGCAGCCGGATAGGCCCGGGAATGAAGCTTATGGTAATGGTGAAGGCGTTTGCCTACGGAAGCGGCAATGAAGTGGCCGCCTGGCTGCAATACCACCGGGTGGATTACCTCACAGTGGCCTATCCCGACGAAGGCGTTGCCCTCCGGCAAAACGGAATCACGCTACCCATTATGGTCATGAACGCCGACCCCGAAAGTTATTCCACCGTTTTTGAGTATCGGCTTGAACCGGAGATCTACAGCTTCCGGGTACTGGAAGCCTACCTGAAAGCCAAAATGCTTTGGGAACCCACCGAAATCACGCGGATACACCTGAAAATAGATACAGGAATGCACCGCCTGGGTTTTATGGAAAATGAAGCGGCAGCATTAACGGAGATCCTGAGAAAACACCCCACGGTGGAAGTAGCCAGTATCTTCAGTCACCTGGCAGGCGCAGATGCTGCAGAGCATAATGCGTTTTCACAGGAGCAGATCGCCTGCTTTGAAAAGATTTCTTCCCGGATCATTTCGGAAATCGGCTATACTCCGCTCCGGCATATCTGCAATACGGCCGGGATCATCCGTTTTCCCGAAGCCCGGCACGACATGGTTCGACTGGGGATCGGGCTTTACGGTGTGGAGTCTTCAGGAATTGAAACAGGCGTTCTGGAAACCGTAGCTACGCTCAAAACCACCATCTCCCAGATCAGGCAGCTGCCGGCCGGCGAAACCGTGGGTTATGGTCGCAGCGGGGTGCTGGAGCGTAATTCCCGTATAGCCACCATTGCCATCGGCTACGCAGATGGTTACGACCGGCGATTCGGCCGCGGCCATGCCGTGGTGAATGTAAACGGAACCCTCTGTAAAACCGTAGGAAATGTATGCATGGACATGACTATGATCGACGTTACCGATGCCGACTGCCGGGAAGGCGACGAAGTGATCGTTTTTGGTACAAGCCCCGGCATTTCAGACCTGGCGAAACGCATCGGCACTATTCCTTATGAGCTGTTGACGGGGGTGTCGGAGCGGGTGAAGCGGGTGTTTTATCATGCGTAGGTCAGGATATATTCTGAAGATCATCCAGATCCTTCGGCCTGCCTGATTCTCTTTTGGCTTCAATAAGCTGGTTTAAATGTAAAGTTCTGATTTTTAGATTTTCGTCCTCAAAAATTATTGATTCGGCATAAGCAGTATTAAAATCTAATCCTTTAACTTTTACCATTATATCTATAGCTACCGGGGGGATACCAAAAGTAAAAACATCCCAAACAGGGTGTTCAAGAAAGTTTTCTTCGGTCATGTCGAATACCGGCATCCCAAACTCCTGAAATGCCCTTTTAAGAAGAGTGTAGTTTTCTGAGGTTCTCTCTACCCAAATATCCATATCTCCCGTGGTTCGGGAGTACCCGTGCAGAATAACCGAAAAACCGCCTACAAGAATGTATCGTACTTCACTGTTATTTAAAGCAGAAATGAATTCTCTGAAATCGTCATTAAAAATATTACCCATAAGTTAGTTGTTTCCCCGGACAGAGAATTTTGTTTTATCCATTTGAGGTGGGTTTTGCAGAGGATAATTATAGGCAATACTATTCAGATAAGCAGAAATCTGAAGCCGTTCCTGCCAGGATAATTTATTGTAATGGCTCGAATGGTTAGCTGCTTCATTAGCTGTTTGGGCTTTGAAAGCAGTTCTGTCTAATCTGAAATTATTCATATTACAAACTTAAATAAAATTTACAGACACTGTCCCGAATCTATTTATCATCATAATGTCCCCAGGCAGATAAGACAAGGACAATTACCCGGTCATCATGAATTCTGTAGATCAACCGGTGCTTATCTGTAATTCGTCTTGACCAGGTTGGAACGGAATAGTGTTTAAGTAATTCAGGTTTTCCTGTACCTGATGCAGGATGTTCTCTTAGTTCTGTCAGAAGTTTGTCTAATTTAGCCAGGAGTTTCCTATTGCCGGATTTTTTATGTTTCTCAAAATCTTTTTCTGCTTCTTCAGTATATTGAATTGTATAATTCATAAACCAAGCATTTCCTTCTGATTTTCCGGAGGAAGTGTCTTTAATTTTCCTGCCTCCGCTTGTTCTATGGATTTATCGACCTTTGCATAAAAGGCTTCTTCGGATAGTGTTTCTTCCGATCTTTCAATCTTGAAATGTATTTTCATTTCTTTCAGCAAAGATTGGAGCAAAGATTGTTGCTTTTGGTCTTTAGGATATATTGTTATGGTTTTCATAATTTATTCGATTATATACTGTCCCATATATTCTCCGTTTTAATACGAACTCTTCTGTCTTTCTCGTATGAGGCCTTTACCTTTTATACAAAAATAACAGAATTATTTCAGATTAAGTTTATCTCCACGATCTTCCCCAGATCATCCCAATACCCCGGATATGACTTAGCCACCACGCCCGGCTCTTTGATTATAACATCCCTCAACAGGGCCACAGGTGCAAAAGCCATGGCCATGCGGTGATCATCGTAGGTCTCGATCACGGGGGTGTCGATCTCCGGAGTGCCGGCCACCGGAGTGCCGGCCACCGGAATGCCGGCCACCGGAGTTTCGGTGACTTCGGAGAAACGGGTGACCTTATATTTATGATTGGGTTCTGTTTCTATGAGCTCAGCGCCTATTTTCTTCAGCTCGTTCTGAAGAGCCAGTACGCGGTCGGTTTCTTTTATTTTCAGACTTTCTATCCCGGTCAGCTCACCTTCGATCTTTAAGCCGGCCAGCACCACGGCCACGGTTTGGGTGAGGTCGGGACAGTCGGCAAAATCCCAACGAAAGGTTTCCGACGGCCGGATCTTCTCCAGTAAAACACCGTCTTCGGTAAAGGCACTTTTTACCCCCAGCTGAGCCATGATATCCACAATGGCGCTATCGCCCTGCAGCGAATTTTGCTTCAGGCCCAGCAGCTCTATACGGGAAGCCGGATCTTCGGCCAGCGCCACCACTGCATACCAGTAGGATGCACCCGACCAGTCGGATTCAATTTTATAAGTGACCGGTCGGTAAGCCTGAGGTTTTACCCGGAGTTTTTTATTCTCCCAGTCGGCCGAAACCTCCACGCCGGAGGCTTCCATCTGCCGGATGGTCATGGTGATATAAGGGATAGAGCCCACTTCGCCCAATAGTTCAATCTCCAGACCTTTTTCTAATTGGGGCGCTATCATGAGCAGGGCCGAAATGTATTGGCTGCTCACATCACCCCGGATCTTTATTTCCCTGGTTTTCTGAGGCCCGAAACCGTTTATTTTCAGCGGCGGATAGCCTTCCCGGTTCAGATACTCAATATCGGCGCCCAACTCCTTCAATGCTTCCACGAGGAGGCCTATGGGCCGTTCGCACATGCGGGTGGTACCGGTCATGATCCGGGGCTGGTTGGTCACCGAAAAGTAGGCGGTGAGGAAACGCATGGTGGTGCCGGCGTCCAGCACATCGGCCGTGGAGTCATCGGACTGCAGCAGGCGGATCATGGTCTGCGTATCCCGCGCCGAGGAAAGATTTTGTAAGTCGCTTTTAAAGCCGGTGAGCGCATGGATGATCAAAGCCCGGTTACTTTCACTTTTCGAAGATGCAAGGGCAATGCGTTCGTTGAATTTTCCGGATGGCTTTCTGATATGATACAGGCTCAAAGCAAATGCGTTTTGTTTGGATGGCAAAGATAGAATTATTTTTTAGTGGGAAGGACAGCGGCTGTTTTTATTTGGTTTTTTGTCGAAGGATACGGATATTATATGGTATTTTTTCAAGTTTTGGTTTAACGTTTTGCCGTTTGTCCGTTTCCGAAGCCTATCCTCTTTTGAAAGGGTACGTTTATCCGAAATTTGTTGTTAAAGCCGGGATATATGATACTTTTGTAAGAGGAAAATGGAATTCTAACACTTAAATTTAAATATATTATGTATCCTGTACTTGCTATTGTTTTTTTAGTGATGGTTCTTATTATGATGGGGGTAAAAGTGGTGCCGCAGCAGACTGCCTTCGTTGCGGAACGCCTGGGAAAGTTCAACGGTGTACTTCAGCCCGGCATTAATTTTATTATCCCGTTTTTTGACCGGATTGCGTATAAGCACAGTTTAAAGGAGAAAGCGTATGATATTCATGAACAGATCTGTATCACCCGCGATAATGTTCAGGTGAGGGTAGATGGGGTAATATTTTTGCAGGTAATCGATCCCAAGCAGGCATCTTACGGTATTAATGATTATGTTTTTGCGGTTACGCAGCTGGCCCAAACTACTATGCGTAGTGAAATCGGTAAGATCGACCTCGATAAGACGTTTGTAGAACGTATGGTGATCAATCATGCCGTGGTAGCGGCAATCGATGAAGCAGCCATTGGCTGGGGAGTGAAAGTACTGCGTTATGAGATTAAAAACATCACGCCTCCTGCTACGGTATTGGCTGCCATGGAGAAACAGATGCAGGCAGAACGTGAGAAACGTTCGGTTATTCTGGAGTCGGAAGGTAAAAAGCAGTTTGCCATTAACCTGGCAGAAGGCGAAAAGGCGCGTGTGGTACTGGAGTCTGAAGCTCAGAAGTTACAGCAGATTAATGAGGCGGAGGGAGAGGCATCTGCCATACGTTCAGTGGCGGAGGCAACTGCTGAGTCGATAAGACTGGTAGCAGAGGCCATCCAGGAAAAAGGCGGAATGGAAGCTGTACAAATGAAAGTGGCGGGAGATTATATCGAGCAGTTTGGTAAGCTGGCGAAAACCAACAATACCATGATCCTGCCTACTAATCTGGCGGATATGTCAAGCGTTATAGCTACAGCAATGAATGTTATTAAACAAGAAAACAAGAAATAATTATGGAGCCCATCAGCATTTGGATAATTCTTGGAGTCGCCCTTCTGATCACCGAAGTCCTTTCGGTATCCTTTTACTCCATCTTTTTTGGAATAGGGGCATTGATCACTGCACTTTTTATTTACCTGGGTCTTGCCGATGACCTGACGGCCCAGTTGCTGATCTTCGGCGTGGCCTCCATGGGTAGCCTTCTGATCTTCCGGAAGCGGCTGCTGGAGGTGTTTAACAAAAACGCCAAAGAGTTTAAGGAGATCGTAGATGATTTTGCCCGGGTGTCAGCGTCCATCCCGCCGCACGGTGAGGGGAAGGTATTTTACCGCGGGGCCGACTGGATCGCGTATTCGGATGCCGATCAAAGTATCGAAAAGAATGCGCGGGTGAAGATCAGGAAGATCGACGGGATTAAACTGATCGTGGATCCGGCGTAACGTATAAGGGGAATTCTGAGTGAGTCTCCTGTGTTTGTCGAAGACAAATGCGGGAGACTTTTATTTTAAGCTATGCTTAATTTTTTGCTAAAAGAATTTATATTTGGATGAGCATACCTTACTGATAGTATGTGGTTTTACTCATGAGTCGAGATATTCATCCTGATGACAGTTTAAATGGAAAATTTCCCCGCCCTAAAACCATTCATTATTTATGCAGTTTTAACCCGGATCCAATTGCAGATTGCAAGTTTCTTTATCTGTTTTCTACCTGTGTCAGGCTATTCTCAATCGGTGGAATTGTTGATGCCTTACAGAATAAAAATACAGGGAGAATCAGACATTCGGGTATCTCCTGACAGGAAATCAGTTTTCAGATTCAATCGGGTGTATTCTCCTGATGATAGTGGAGATAAATATGTTGATCATATTGATGTCTTCAGTGGGGTAGCTAACCGGTTTAACGGGGCTTTTTTAAATGTTTCCGGTGATGGAGAATTTTGTGCCGTTAAAGATAATAATATAGCCCAAATCACTATTTATAATTTACGGTCTCAAAACAAGGAGGCAAACCTTATATATCGTGAAAGAATAGAAAACTTTTCGGTTGAGAGGTTTCATTTTTCTTCACAGAAAGGAAGATCGATAATTACCGGGAGAGTATATATGCCTAAAGATAACCTTCTGGAAACCAGGTACTATTTATGGGATTATACGAATGACAGCCTAAACCAGGTAAAAAATATTCCGGTTGACGGATGGATCTTGGGATTTATTTCTGCTGATGAGGTGATTGTATCGGTTGAAGAGAAGCTAATGGTCATTAATGTTGAGACGGAGCAAGTTTACAATATTCCTTTACCGACAGGGCAATACATGTTCAAACTGGATGAGAGAAATGGTATGCTGATCGTTGAAGAACATGAAAATTATGCGGTTATTAATACCCGGGTTTTCAAATTGAAAAGAAATGATACGGCTTATAACCCGGAAAAAGTAATCGAAGCCAACACAGTGTATGACATTTCTAAAGACGGTCACTTTGCTCTCGTACAGGATGTAGAAACAGGTCTTATAAGATTAGTTGATTTAGAGACGAAAGTAAGTGTTACTACAGATTTTAATAGTGGCGGGTATACCTTTCAGCAACCTTTTTTTTATAACGGTGAAGCCAACCGGTGCTTTTGGATAAATAAGATAAACAATGAAGATAATTCGGTAGTGACCCGCCCTTTGAAAGGTATAAAAAAGAGTGATTCTCCAAGGCCTGAAGCGAATGTTTCGGCTAAAATAAATGAATGGAAAAAAGGCTATTTGGGTGCAGCCAGTTTTTTGTTCCCCCATATTGACCGGTTTATTTTGGCAGATTATACCAAAAAGAACTTCCATATCTTTCAACTTACCGGGCAGAAGCTTTTAGACTCAGTGTCTTTACCGGGAGAATATGATAATATGTGGTTGACGCCAATAGATAGTTCTAAAGTCCTGGTTAAGCTTCATAGTGCCGGAGTGAAAAAAAGGAATAAGCTTTCCGACTGGTTAAAAATATACGATTTGAGGGCAGGGCAATTTGTTGAAATGCCACAATGGGATAACACACAAAAAGACTATGGCGATCACCAATTGATTCAATATTTCCCTGAGCGCTCCCGTATCGTTTCTGTTGAAGCCAGATATGCCGACAGGGAAAAATATCTCAAACGTCCGGAGCTTATTCAAACGGATAAGAATACCAGATTTTTGGGAAACCTAATCAGAGAGATAGACTTTGAAACAGGAAAAACCCTTTCGACCCTTCCGATAAGTCCTAAGGAGATCGTGGATTATTTCTTTACCATGAACGGGAATCTTTCCTGGATTAAATACCAGGATGACGATGATCTTTTTGGAGGAGAGATCCAATGGTACGACCTCAAAAATCAAAAAGCCCGGGGAAAGTTCGGGATATACTTTAATACGGTAATTCCTCTGAATAATAATTTGGTTTTGTTGGAAAGCCCTCATGAAAATGTTGTTTTTGATACGGAAGTACAGGAAAAAGTTAAGACATACGGGGAATTATCTTTAGGCGGTTCGCTTTCAGATGAACGAAGTATTCTGATCCATGAAAAGAGAATAGGCAGGTGGGACAAGATACATGCGAATGCCATAGAGGTAATAGATTATGACCGTTTGGATGCTCCTGTAAACACACTGACTTTTGATGGAGATGTAGTTGGCAAATATCTTGACAAAATTCAGAATATTCTGTATGTATTGATTCTTACTAAATCGGATGATGAAGAGTATGCTTATCAGGTACAAAAAATTGATCTGGATATGAATAAAAACCAGGGACAAATACACCAGGTATCTCTGACGAGCAAAAATGATGTATTAGAACCTAAGATTTTAAGGTCTGATAACCCCGGTGAAATCACTGTACAATATGATGATTTATCATGGCGGGTAATAGATTTAAAGACCGGAAGAGCCACCAGGAGTATCAAGATCCCTGATTCAAAAAACACAGGTCAGTTATTTGAGACATTTTTATCACCTGATCAATCCGTACTAACCTTGATTTCACGTCAAATATCAAGCTCTGGCGTAACCATCAACGAATATGTACCCCCTAAAAGTTCATTACTTATCCAAAAATGGAATACTAATTCGTGGGCGTTGATTTCCGGAGATACGATGGATATACAAGAGGACTACCAGGTTTTAAATTTTGAAAATTTAGCGTTAGACGCTGAGAATAACCTGTACTCTGTAGAAAAGTCAGAAGATATTTGGAAAATCAATATTAAAAAGAGGAAGTTTGAAAAACTGACAGATAAAACGGTGAGCCCCTTTTCACTTGAGATGATCAAAAATTCTCAGGGGGAGATGATGGCGTATTATTTTAAAGACACGAAAGATCAGTATATTTTGAACCTGGTTCATAATAGCCGGGTGAAAAAATACAAAATTCCTTTTTCTGTTTTTGAACCACTTATGAAGAATAAAGACCATTTCTACTGGAGTGAAACTTTCCCGGACCCTCCTGATATTTCAGGAAATATTTACAAAAGATTTAATATCCGTAACGGAGAAGTTACCGAACTGAAAAATAATGTACATGCAGTTATAAATGACGAAGAAACTTTTTATGCCGGGTGGAATTCCACTTCCGAGGGAAAATATGGTTTCGGAGTGATCGATAATAGTTTATCAGGAATAGTAACGGTATATGATACGGTTAAAACACCTTATGGATCGATGATTACTCAAAGGTCATTTGACAAGGCATTTATTTTGATGGAAGAAGCAGATCAAAGCCAAAGAATTGATTTTAAACCCGTACTTACAACTTTTACAAAAGATAATAACTTCTTTGCGATGGTTGTAAAAGGTTCGCCTCAAATTTGGATTTATAACACCAGAACAGGTGAAAAGGTGATCGGTTTTTATGGTGCCGGAATAAATGATTTTTTGACGGTTACTCCGGATCATTACTATACGGGGACATTAGAAGTGGTCAAAAAAATCAGGTTTCTTGAGAAGGGTCAGAACCTTGACGTAAGTACCTATGACTGGTGGCGAAACCGCCCCGATATTCTAGTACGACGATTAGGTTCGGGCGATTCAACCCTGTCTGCAACTTTGCGCCTGGCCTGGGAGAAGCGGCTGAATAAAGCAAATGTAACCCGTTCACACCCGGGTTCTGTAGAGCTACTTCCGGTTTGCAGAATTACGAATGAGAAGGAGCTAAGCCATTTTGAAAAGAAAGCGAGTGTTAATATTGTTTTGGAAGCAACTTCAGAGCATGAGATAATTAAGATGCTGTACGTGTTTGTGAACGGAACCAATGTCTTAAAGAAAGAAGTAGCGGGAACAGGCAAGAAAACAGTAACCCATTCCATAGACATTGTACTTACATCAGGGCTGAATAATATCAGTATATATTGTGTGGATGAAGCGGGCCTGGCGTCTCCTAAAATAAGCTACTCCATATTTTATGAGGGGGAGGAAGAGAAAGAGACCGTTTATTATGTAGGATTGGGGGTTGGTAATTATAACGATAGTACATACAATTTAAAATATACCGTTAAAGACATCAATGATATGGATTCTGCATTTAAAAGGAGGTTTACAAACACTTTAAAAACATATACTTTTACAAATGAAAAGGTTAATCGTCAGACTATAAATAACATAAAGGGCCTGCTCTCAAATGTTAAAGCAAACGATAAAGTGATCATATCATTAAGCGGGCATGGTATCCTGGATGCAAAACAAAACTTTTATTTCGCTACTCCGGAAACAGACTTCAGCAATCCCACTGATAAAAGTATCTCATATGATGATATTGAGAAATTATTAGATAGTTTACCCACCCGTAATAAACTGTTATTGATTGATGCCTGTCATTCAGGAGAAACAGACAGAGAGGGGAAAAGCGATAATTCTGAAGAAGGAAACCTTCCCGGAAACGTAACGGCCAAGCCGAGGGGTTCTATAGGGCAGGGAAAGCAGGCCAAAATAGGTTTGCAAAACAGCTTCAAAGTAATGCAGCAGATCTTTTCGGATTTTCAGACAGGTAACGGAACGACCATTATTTCAGCGGCAGGCGGCGAAGAATATGCCTTCGAAAGTGAAGAATGGAAAAACGGGGTGTTTACCTATTCTGTTTTAAGAGGACTCGCCGATTTAAAAGCGGATGAAAATAGTGATGGGGTGATTACGATCAGTGAACTGCAAAGATATGTCAGCCGACAGGTACAAACGCTGACTAACGGTAAACAACAACCCACTTCAAGACAATATAATCATGAATCGGATTTCAGGGTATGGTAATATTTAATTTGATAAAATTTATGCAAGACCGGACTAATCTTTCAAAGATTGGTAGAGCGCTTTAGCATCCCCTTTGGCTATGTCTACCTCAGATTTTAACATGGGGGTCCTGATGCCTATTTCCATGGTGATTTTTTGAATGACCTTTGCCCGCTCGGAACCTTTTAGTTTAGGATTGGAGATGATGTCATTGATATCTTTGACCAATTTATTGAGAGTCAGTATCTGTGACCTGTGGAGGTTATCCAGTATCCTGTTCAGGAAAGTCTCAGCGCTGCAGTTCGTAGCTTCATTGCCCCAATAACTTCGGATATTTTGTTTAAAGCCTTCTTTGGCGGGGTGGATTTCTTCATAGGCGTTGTTCAGCTTTTCCACCTGGTTCTGAAGCCTTTGATAATCACTCCTGCTTTCAAAGGCCCGTTCTCCGAATGTTTCCAGCGTGGTAACGAGGTTAAAGACCTGTTCAAGATAGTTATCTACGGAGGAGGTGAAGGAGCTTAAAAACTGGAATTTTCTGTCGGATAGCGACATGCCTCTGGGCTGACTTTCGACAGGAGTATTCCGCTCGCTTTCAGAGATAGGGGTTGCATTTATTTTAAAGTAGATCTGATCACTCTTTGTGGCTTTCAGATCTTTGTTCAATTCCCAGATGATCTGTCTCGAAGGCCCAGCGCTCACCCGGCCTATTCCATTGCCCGATGCACTGGCTACTGGATAGGCCTGACCATCAATAATACATTCCACTTTTACAAAATACACCTGGCTGGGAAGTGCATTGAGGATATCATAAGTGATAAACATCTCACTTTGAAACTGGTCGGCCTTTATATTCTCGATCTTTTGTGAATACACCGCTGGAAAGAAAGAAACGAGCAGTAAAGCTAAAATGATCCGGGTCAGTTTTGTAATCAGGATTATGGGCATACGAATGAGATGTATGTTTTGGGTAATTACCTCAAATTTAATTTTCTAAAATGATTATTTTTGATAGTTTTATATCATTTTTTTGAAAATTCATAAAATATGAGGCCGGGATCGATTCTTTGTTTTTTTTTATTGCTTGTAAAAGCTTCTTTTGCCCAGGTGCTTGAAGGTTCGGGCGGCCCATTTAAAATTGATGTGAGCAGTTCACTGGTAAAGTCGAATTATGCATTAATTATTGCCAATGATACCTACGATGACAAGCGATATACTACTTTGAATAATCCTATGCTGGACGCTCAGGCAATCTCAAAATTACTTGAAGATGGCTTCGGGTTTCGAACAGAGATATTAGCCAATGTACGTAAAGAAGATTTTGTCAGAAAGCTACGCGAGTATGCTGCAAAAAAATATGAGAAGTATGACCAACTGATGGTTTACTTTGCCGGACACGGAGATTTTGACCCGCTCCTTAAGCAGGGATACGTCATATTTAAAGATTCGAAATTTGCGGATGAAACGTATACCAATCACGTTTCTTTTGCTTATCTGCAGGATGCATTAAGTAAGATCAATTGTCCGCATATCCTGCTTACCCTGGATGTATGTTACGGCGGCACTTTCGATAGCTATTTCGCGCACCAGGAGGGTAATTTAGGCCGTGGAGATGAATTCAGCCGGGGAGCTGTTTCCGTTAATACGGCCTCTTCGTTTAATGCCCAGATCTATGAGAAGCTGAAACCCAAAACCCGGCTTTATCTGAGCTCCGGTGGAAACGAGGTGGTATCTGACGGGGCAAAAGGACAGCATTCCCCCTTTGCAAAGGCATTCATTCAAAAGCTGTTGGAAGCTTCTCAAAGTGAGTATAAACTATTAACTATATTGGCACTGAAGTCTCATCTCGACAGACAGATGCATACCGTAAAAATGGGAGATTTCTCCGGGAATGAATCCAATAGTGATTTTTTGTTTGTGGCCAAATAAGTACATAAAAATAATTTCCCTGCCTTCTTGATAATTTTCGGGAGTTTATTATATTTGGTGTGATTTTAATTGTTGATTATCAATGACGTAATCATAATCAGCAGTTATTGCACTAACCCTGTACCTAAATTACTATGAAAGCCTTCTTTTACCGGCTGCAGATTTTAACTTTTTACATGCTGTTTTACTCCCCGGATTCACCGGGCCAGGTCAATAGAAAAGCAAAGCTTGATTCCGCCTTTTACGATCCTTTTCTTCTTCCTGCAGTTTCTGTATCCGTCCTGCCCAAAGGGTTTATAGAAGTGAATTCTTTCAGCAATTTGCTTTTTGGAACCCAAAAATTTAACGATCGGTCAGAACTTGTTGAAAATAATATCAAAACGAGTATTTTTAATGAATTGGTGCAGGTCAATTACGGGGTTTCAAAAAAAGGGAATTTTAATATAGGCGTAGAGGTTAGTCACCAGAGTTACCGATTGGATATTGATACCGAAAGTTCACCTTTTAAAGTGTTCGGAAACGAGCCCTCTTTTGCCTCGGACAAGTATTTTAGTCACATCGGCTTTCGCGTACGATACCTCCCGGTAGCGAGAAACCGGAATTTCCTGGTTCAGCATGTTTTTGAAACGCCTGTGAATACCGGTATAGGCCTTCAGAACAGGCTGGGTAGCCAATTGGTCTATATTAATAGGCTGGGTAGAAAATGGTACCTGTTTAACCAGTTAGACCTGCGGTATGCTTTTGCCAGGGAAAATGTCAGCGCCACTTTTCTGGCCCCCTACTCGGCAATTGTTTCGTACTTACTGAAACCGAATCTCCAGGTTTTTGGACTGGCTAACTTTACACCTCTTTTTATGAAAGGTGAGAATATGCCGGTTTATGTAGTGCAGGGCGGTTTGGGCGGGCAGTATCAGCTGTCTACCCGGGTAGGCTTCAATGTTTTCTGGACCCAATATCTTTATGGTAAGAACATAGATCGTTTTTCAGGGTTAAACCTGGGGCTGAGATTTATAATTTAGACGTTTTACTACTATGAGAAATATTATAAAAGGCTCTCTCTTCCTTCTGTTGACAGTCATTTCCTGTAAAAAACCGGAAACTCCTTCGAAACCGGAGCCGGTAGTACCGGCACTGGCACAGGCTACGCCGGGTCAGATAGAGGTGGGTGATGTGCTGACGCTGACAGGTGTAAACCTGTCGAATGTAAACAAGGTATACTTTAATACGGTTTCGGTAAACCCTGAAAGTAAATCGGCGATTGAAGTCCGGGTAATCGTCCCTGTTTTACCGGAGGGGTCTTATGCGGTAAGTGTGGAGAATTCCGCCGGCCGGTCAAATAGTATGAATGTAGCGGTCAAGGTGCCCCTGCCGGCGGTCATTGAAGGGAATAATTTCGTGGTATTGAGCGGTTATGACTTTACATTCACAGGTCGCAATATGCAGGGGGTTACGGGTGTAAATTTTCACGGGAACATCGTTAAGCCTAAATCGGTGAGCGAAACTTCTGTAGTAGTAGCTGTTCCTGAAACGGCACACAAAGATAAAACCTGGTGGAAAATTCACCTGGAAGGTAAAGGCGGGAATTCCAATGCGGTCGACCTGGAATTAATACCCGGGCCTAAGGTAACAAAACGGATACCCAATGAGCCGTATCCGGGAATGCCGTTGATTATCCAGGGAAAAAACCTGAAATGGGCATTCAGTGTAGGTTTTTCGGGTGAGTGGGTGGAGAAGGAAGATTTCAGGAAATATACGGATGAAGAAATCATTATTGATGTTCCGAAGACGCTTAGTGCGGGAAAGAAAAAGTTTGCCCTGCATGCGGCCAACGGTAAAGATGTACAGGAAGAGGAGATCAATGTGGCCAGTTTGCAGAACGGCGCGGGGGTGAATCCGGGGAATATTTCGGTGAATCCGGGGGGAATAGGTTCGGTTGGGTCTTTTTCGATGGGTTGTACAGGTTATATGCACTTTATCTATATTCATGGTATTTTGTTTGAGATGTCAGCAGGCACTTGTACTTTTTTTAGCAATAAAGAAATTGATGGGAAGACATATTACACATGGAGACCGTATAGTTCCTCTTATCCGAACATAGAGCTGGGTTATGAATATATTGCAGGAAAAGGATATACAGGAAGTGTGTACCTGGCTGAGTTTGATAGTGACAATCAACTTAATATGACGCACTATGGCAAATTATTAGAGAAAGAGGCTTTTAACACGGACAAGTTTGTCACTGTAGCTCTGATGATCTCCAGGGAGGACGGGCAAATACATAGAGTATGCACTCCAAGGATTCATGACAGTTGGGGCTTCAGTAATGTCGGTACTATGAATGCATCTGGAGATTTTTATTATTGGAGTGGGATAACTGGTCTCAATAGCAGAATAGATGCCAAATGCAATGAATGTTCTGAATGTAAATAGAAGTATAGTAAGAAAAGACAAAGTAATAAACCCGGACGCTAGAAATGAAACCAGCATATACAACAATATTTTACCTATCAAATAATTCCAACCAGATTACGCATGCCGGATTTGCGGTTAAAGGGTTTAATATCAATTGCAATTAGTCATTTAACCCGGGAAGCATTTTGTATATAAGTAATTCTTTTAACGATGAAAAATATCTTTGCCCTAATTCTGATCATTAGTAACATATCGGTTTTAGCCCAAAACAAATACCGTGTTGAAACCGATTATTTGCAAGACAGGACCATCTATCTGAAACTGGATAAGTTTGACCGGGTAGTCGATACCCTGGATAAGCCCAGGTTTAAGAAAAACTCGGCAATTCAGGTAAAAGTAAAAAATGTTAACCCCTTTGCCGTAAATGTGGAGCCCTCACTGAAGGGTATTCCCACTCATAAGAACGAACAAGGTTTTAATTTCGCAAATTTGTTAGGAGGCACAAGTACGTTTGCAGGGAAAAAACTGGCTTTAAATATCGAGGATTTTTCAGCGACGAGTAAAATTTTCGGAACGGCAAGTAAAGACACCAGTACAAAAACCTCCGGAACGGCCGGCACAAGAGGCAGCCGGGCCGCTAACAGGATCAGTGATTTTAATAAGCTTTCAACCGAAGTAAGCGCCATACGGGAGGCATTGAAAGCCGACCTCTCGAACCCTAATTTAAGCAAGGAGAAGATCAAAGAGAATCTGTTAAAGCTTGCCAGCCTGCCCGAAGATCACAGGCTGACTTCTCCCTATGAAAATTTTTACCTGTATGCGTCGAACTTCGAAAGGATATTTCTTACCGATAAGCAGGCTATTGCAAGTGAAGTCAGTGTGTTGGCGATGGAAATCGACAGCCTGACGGCAGGCTCCCGGGGTGACGGATCGGAAGCAGTGATTCTGAGAGACCTGAAAAACCTGCTGGCCGGCCTGGATGAGTCTGCCACCATCAGTGTAGATAACCTTCAAAAGATAAAAACCCTGTACAACCTGTTGGAAAGTTCCGTCTTTGAAAGAAACTTCGATTATATACTGGATTCGGACCAGGCAGACCTGGAGCTAAAGTTTTCTCCTTCTTCCTTGCTGGGAGAACCTTCAGGTACGGTGCTCAATTCATCAAAGAAGATTAAGCTAAGTTCGACAGGAGGCTTTAAAATAAACACGGGAGTGGCCTTTACTTTGCACAAGACCAACTCCCGGAATTTTTATATCGACGATAATCGCACGGTGAGGGGTGAGGAGTATGATGAATTTGTTCCCGGTTTAGGTACCATGCTTAACTTTTACCCGATTTTAGGGAATAATTTTAATGTGGGGGGAACTTTCGGGGTGTCAATTCCCCTCAGATCAGAAATTAAAGGAGTTAATTTCCTGTTTGGGCCCTCGATCGTCTTAGGCAATGAAAACCGGGTGGTGATATCCGGCGGGGTAGCGTATGCTCCGGTGAATAAACTAACCCGGGGAGTAGAAATAGGTAAAACCACCGGCTTAACTTCCCTGGATAATTTTATTACTACCATTTATAAGCCGGGAGTCTATTTCTCGGTGTCGTTTAATATCATGAAATTTAATTAATTATGAAGAAAGTGATCTTTTCGGTCTTTTTGCTTTTACTATCGATAAGTTTGAAAGCAGAAAAGTACGCTTTAATTATTGCTATCGGCGATTACCCTGGTAAAACAGGCTGGAAACCGATCAGTTCGGCAAACGATGTGCCTCTGATTAAAGGAGCATTAGGAACACAGGGTTTTGCCGAATCCAACATCACTGTTCTCCTGAACGAACAAGCCACTAAAAAGGGGATAACGGATGCCCTTGAGGCCCTGAAAAATAAGGTATCGGAAGGAGACGTGGTAGTGATTCATTATTCTGGCCACGGCCAGCAGATTTTTGATGATAACGAAGATGAAATCGACGGGCTTGATGAAGCTATTGTACCCTATGATGCCTTTGTGAAGTATTCCTATAACTATACGGGCCAAAATCATATCCGGGACGATGAGATCGGAAATATGGTGGCCCGATTCAGGAATAAACTGGGTAAAAACGGACAATTACTCTTGTTAATGGATAGCTGCCATTCCGGAACCGCCACCCGGGGTGGGATCACCCGGGGGGGAGAAGGGGCATTTATCCCCCCCGACTGGAAACCTCACACCAAAGACAAAACCAAAGGCAGCGGACTTTTTGAGCGGGTAAAAGTGGAAGCAGAGGCAGCTCCCTTTGTTTTGATTTCAGGCTCATCGGCCAATGAGCTGAATTATGAATATAATGGAACAGGCTCTTTGAGCTATTCTTTTTCCAGGGCCCTGAACGAATTGGGTTCAGATTTTACCTACCGTCAGCTGTTTGCCAGGATCAGTGCTAATATGAATGTTATTTGCCCGAAGCAAACCCCCACCGTTGAAGGAGATGTAGACTTTAAGCTTTTTAACAATGATTATGTCAAACAGCAACCTTATTTCAGGGTGGAAAGTGTGAATTCTGAGTTGAACAGCATAAAGATTCCCGCGGGGCAGATCCACCGTATTTTTAATAAAACTACGGTGTTTGTCGTTCCGGCAGGTACAGTGGAGGTTTCGGAAGATAAAATACTGGCAAAAGGGGTGGTCACTAATGCCAAATTTAACGAGTCACTCATCAAACTGGACAGGAGCTTAAAAGACAGAAATCAAGCGAATTACTGGGTGTTTACAGATCAGACCTCCTATGGAGATATGGCTGTAAAGGTGTATTTTGATAAGGCGGTAGAGGCTTCTGTTAAGGAGGGTGTGAGGGCCTATCTGGCTAAGAACGGCTCCGGAGAAGTGGTCTCCGACACCTTAGTGGCTGATATTATCGTTGCAAAGTACGGAAACAACCATAAGTTATTGACCTCAAAAGGCAGAGAGGAGATCCACCAGGCCGATAATCTTTCCGGAGAAAAGCTGGTGGTGGAATTAAACCGGAGGTTATTCGAGTTTGCCCAGGGACAATACCTCAAAAATCTGAGTATGAAAAATGATGAATTTGAGTTTTCATTCCGCCTGCTTCCGGTAAAATATGATCTTGATTTTGAAGAAGTAGGTGAGGTTAAAGCGGAGGGTTCGAATATCAATGAGGGCGGAGTTTTTGTGGTGAAGCCCGGGAAAGACCATGTGCTTTTAGAAGTCACCAACAAAAGTAAGCAGCCCCTGTATTTTAGCATTATCGAAATCAACAGCAAGGGGGAAATCAGCCCTTTTATGCCCAGTGCCAACTGCGAGACCACCGACCGGGAAAGATATGTGGAACCGGGAAAGACGGTCTTGATACGGTCTTGTGTTTATTCTTTCCTCGAGCCATACGAGAAGCTGATCCTGAAAGGTTTTGCCACTTCAAGTCCGATTAACTTTCAGTCAACTGTAGAAAGCCGGGGCGCAGCTACACGGGGCAACGCTAACCCGCTGGAAGCATTTTTGAGTAAGAGTTATGTGCAGAACCGTAGTTCAGACGGTACGCAGGTGACAGGTAAGCTGGATGGGTATAGTACGGAGTTTGTGTATGAGATAGTGAGGGAGTAGGGTGAAATTATATTTAAAATATATCTTTTTTCTTTTCACTTTTTTTGTTCATGACAGAGCTTATTCTCAAAGTCATGAGGTAGCGGATAAATACTTTGAAGAAGGGAGATTAGCAGAAGAGGCAGAAGACTACGCTAAAGCGGCCGATTTATATGAGAAAGCAGCCATCGCTGAAAAGGCTAGTTCAGCTCCCCGATTGGAGAAGTTATATGTAGTGTTAGGTAAAGCCAGCAGTTGTTTTTGGAATATTGGAAATAAAGAAAAGGCTATTGCCCTGCAAAATGAATCTTTGGAAAATGTAGAAAAGGCCTTAGGTAAGGAGCATGCTGAATACAGAGATTATTTGAAAGATCTTGCCCTCTTATACACATATATAGGTCAATACGATAAGGCTTTACCTCTGTCTTTGGAGGGATTGGAAAATACTGAAAAAGCTTCAGGAAAAGACCATTATGAATACGGATTCAGTTTAGGCAATCTTGCAAACGTATATGTAGAGATGGGTCAATACAATAAGGCTTTGCCATTTTCTTTAGAGGCCTTGGAGAATGCCGAAAAAGTTTTCGGGAAGGATCATTTCCTTTATGGAAGCTGCTTAAACAGTCTTGCAAACGTATATACAGGGATGGGTCAATACAATAAGGCTTTACCGTTTTCTTTGGGGGCCTTGGAGAATACCGAAAAAGTTTTCGGGAAAGACCATGGCTATTATGGAGACCGTTTAAACAATCTTGCAAATTTATATTATAGAATGGGTCAATACGATAAGGCTTTACCGCTTTCTTTAGAGGTATTGGTGAGTACTGAAAAAGCTTTAGGGAAAGACCATTATGAATACGGAAGCCGTTTAAGCGATCTTGCAAACGTATATGTAGGGATGAGTCAATACGATAAGGCTTTACCGCTTTCTTTGGAGGCATTAGGGAATGCCGAAAAAGCTTTAGGGAAAGATAATTATGAATACGGAAGACGTTTAAGCGATCTTGCAAACATATATGCAAGGATGGGTCAATACGATAAAGCTTTATCGCTTTCTTTGGAGGCATTAGAGAATGCCGAAAAAGCTTTAGGGAAAGATCATTCCGATTACAGATCCTGTTTATTCAGTCTTGCAGACGTATATGTAAGGATGGGTCAATACGATAAGGCTTTACCGCTTTCTTTGGAGGTATTGGAGAAGGACAAAAGAGCTTTAGGGAAAGATCATGTCGATTATGGAAGCAGTTTACACAATCTTGCTAATTTATATTATACTATGGGCCTACATGATAAGGCTTTACCGCTTTATCTGGAATCATTGGAGAATACCGAAAAAGCTTTAGGGAAAGATCATGCTGCTTACGGAGGCCTTTTAAACGATCTCGCAAATTTATATCTTAGTATAGGTCTATACGATAAGACTTTGCGTATGAGTCTATATGATAAGGCTTTGTCACTTTATTTGGAGGCATTGAAGAATACCGAAAAAACTTTAGGGAAAGATCATGCTTTTTACGGAAATCGTTTAAACAATCTTGCAATCTCCTATTATAGAATGGGTCAATACGGTAAGGCTTTACCGCTTGCTTTGGAGGCATTGGAGAATGCCAAAAAGGCTTTAGGGAAAGGTCATTCTGAATACGGAGACATTTTAAACAATCTTGCTAATTTATATTCTAGAATGGGTCAAAATGATAAGGCTTTACCGCTTTATTTGGAATCATTGGAGAATACCGAAAAAGCTTTAGGGAAAGATCATGACGATTATGAAGTCCGTTTAAACAATCTTGCCAATACATATGCAGGGATGGGTCAATACAATAAGGCTTTACCGCTTTATTTGGAGGCTAATGAAAATATCAACAGGCAGTTAAATTTGACTTTTAGTTTTCTTTCGGAGCAGGAGAAAGAGAATTTCATCAGGAAAATCGGTTTTAACTTTGAGGTATATCAAAGTTTTTTCACTCAGTATGGTTCTGAAAACCCGGATGTTTCAGAACCTGCATATAATATAGAGCTTCTTACCAAAGGTTTAATATTAACTTCAAGCCGGCAAATGCGGAGTGCTATAGAAGAAAGCGGCAATGCAGAAGCACTACGGCTTTATGAAGAATGGAGTATGAAAAAGTCTGGTTTAGCCAGGCAATATGCAAAGCCTGTTTCTGAGCGAAGCAGTGAACTCAAAAGATGGGAAGAGGAGGCTGAGAATGTGGAGAAACAGTTAATACAGCTTTCTGCGACCTTTAAAGAAAATAAGCAACTTGGAAAGACGAACTGGAAAGATATTCAGGCTGCTCTTGGACCCCATGAGACAGCCATAGAGTTCGCCTCTTTCCAATACAAAAACGATAAAATATCGACAGACTCCACACTCTATACGGCATTGATACTAAAGAAAGGCTATGAAAGACCGGTATTGGTACGGCTTTTCGAGCAGCGGCAGTTGGATAGCCTGCGGGTGTCCGGCAGTGACGCCGCACGGGTGGCAGGCCTGTATCGGGGTTCGGAAGGTAAATCAACCGGGGAAAATCATAAAAAGCTCTATGATCTGGTTTGGAAACCGCTGGAGGCGCATATTAAAGAGAAGAAAACGGTGTATTTCGCTCCCTCGGGTAGCCTGCACCAGATCGCTTTTTCGGCTATTGTAACTCCGGACGGGCAGTATCTGTCAGACAAATACCGCCTGCAGCAGGTCAGTACCACGGCCAAAATACTCCAGGGACATAAAACGGGTGAGCTAAAAGATATTACCCTTTTCGGTGGTATAGACTATGCTGCAGATTCAAAAGATCTGCTGGTTCAGGCAGAGCAAATAAAAAATGATGCGGTTGTATCCCGTTCGCTCACTACTGATTTAAAAAGAGGTACATCAAGTTGGGATTATCTGCCCGGCACACGAGATGAAGTAGAAGCTCTTAAAGGAATTTCCGAAAAAGCAGGGGTTTCGGTCAATTATTTCACCGGGAAAACGGCCGTGGAAGAACGGTTCAAACAGCAAAACAGAAAAGCATCTCCCACAATCCTGCATGTGGCTACGCACGGCTTCTTTTTTCCGGATCCGGAAAAGAAGTACAGAGAAGAAAGGTTCTTGTTAGAACAGGAAAAGAATGTATATAAACTGAGCGATAACCCGCTTAACCGCTCGGGGCTGCTGTTTAGCGGTGCCAATATGGCCTGGAAGGGCGAGCCGGTTACCGAGGGCCTGGAAGACGGTATTCTTACAGCGTATGAGGCTTCACATGTGTCACTGCCCAATACTAAATTAGTGGTGCTTTCGGCCTGTGAAACGGGTTTGGGAGATATCAAAGGCAGTGAGGGAGTTTTCGGATTACAAAGAGCTTTCAAGCTGGCGGGCGCAGAATACCTTTTGATGAGCCTTTGGAAGGTGCCGGATCAGGAAACGGCGGAGTTTATGATCCGGTTTTATGAACTTCTCTTCAGCACCAAAGACATTCCGGAAAGCTATCGTGAAACCCAGCGGTACATGAAAGCGAAGTATCCTAAAGAACCTTATAAATGGGCGGCTTTTGTGTTGGTGCGGTGACCTTAAATGAATACTCTTCCGGCTGGTTACTTCCGGTTGTTTCGGAGGTAAGGAGTTAAAGTCATAACGTAATATTTGTAATTATGTTTCAGAAACATTATTTTTGACAGACATAATTTATTTGTGTGAAGTTTGTGAATAGAATTTTAGAACAAGAGCGTTTGAAAAAAGCTCTGGAGCGCGATACGGCCGTATTTGTGGTGATCTATGGGCGGAGACGCTGCGGGAAGTCAAGATTGATCCGGCAGGTTTTGAATCCCAACGATCTGTATTTTATGGCCGATCAATCGGAAGCATCTTACCAACGTTGCTTGTTCGCCAAACAGGTGGCTGCTCATATTCCCGGGTTTGATAAAGTGACATATCCGGATTGGGAAACCCTTTTTGAAAGCATGAACCAGCGTCTGGATAAACGTCTGACTTTATGCATAGACGAATTTCCCTACCTTGTCAAAAGCGCGCCCGAGCTGCCTTCGATTTTACAAAAGATCATGGAGCGCAAAGAAGATTTGCGGTATAGCCTGATCCTGTGCGGTTCTTCCCAACAATTGATGCGCAGCCTGGTGATGGATGTTTCGGCCCCTTTATTTGGGCGGGCAGATGAAATCATGAAAATAAAACCCATGACCGCACCGTACCTGCAGGAAGTACTTTCTTGTACGGATGTGGAGACCATTGAAGAATACAGCGTGTGGGGCGGTGTGCCCAGGTATTGGGAACTACGCCGTTCAGAAGAAACCCTGAAGGGCGCCTTGCAGGCACATTTGTTTTCTTCTCAGGGTATTTTATACGATGAGCCATTACGTTTATTCCTGGATGACATGCGCGATACTGTACACTCGTTTACCATCCTCTCGCTGATTGCATCGGGCTGCCACCGGCTGTCGGAGATCGCGGCCCGCCTCGGAAAACCGGCCACTAACCTGGCAGGCCCATTGGATAAGCTGCTCCAATTAGGGTATATTATGCGCGAAATTCCTTTTGGTGAAGGCTACCGGAACAGTAAGAAAAGCCTGTACAAAATCGCTGACCCCTTTTTGAATTTTTATTTCCGGTTTGTGGTGCCCCATCGCTCTTTTATCGAGATCGAACAGTCTTCTACGGTTCTGGAATTGTTTTCCGGGCAATTTTCGCAGTATGTGTCAGGCATGTGGGAAGAGCTGTGCCGGCAAGCGGTACCCGGCTTAATGACAGACGAAATACAATTCAAGCCTGCAAGCCGGTGGTGGGGTAGCCCGGAAAAAGGGATAGAACTGGAGCTGGATGTAGTGGCTGAATCTTTGGATGGAAGGTATTTGCTGGTGGGTGAATGCAAATGGACGGATAAGCCGGAGAATCCGGACCGGCTGAAAGAGGAACTGCTCAAAAAAGTGACTTATTTGCCCTTTGCCAAAGGGAAAATGATCATTCCTGCACTTTTTCTCAAGCAGGCAGAAGGGATGGAGCCATCTCATATTTTTGGCCCTGCAGAAATCTTTCGGGCATTAAAAAGGCCTGGAAGATGGTATTCTTACAGCGTATGAGGCTTCACATGTGTCATTACCCCATACTCAATTAGTGGTGCTTTCAGCCTGTGAAACGGGCCTGGGAGATATCAAAGGCAGTGAGGGAGTTTTCGGGCTGCAGCGGGCTTTTAAGCTGGCGGGCGCGGAATATCTTTTGATGAGCCTTTGGAAGGTGCCGGATCAGGAAACCTCTGTGTTCATGATCAAATTTTATGAATTGCTGTTTAGTACCAAGGATATTCAAGGAAGCTATAGTGAAACACAGCGATACATGAAAGCGAAGTATCCTAAAGAGCCCTATAAATGGGCCGCGTTTGAGTTGGTAGGGTGACCTTATGAGCAGATTTTGAACTTAACACATAGGGTTTCTTCTATTTCATCCCTGCTCATGCCCATTTTCTTCATGTCTTTTATAAAAACCCGGTACTGTTTTTCCCGGGCGTTAAAAGCGGTCTTATCCAAAGTATAAAAACTAAAAAACGGGATGTTTTTCAGAGCAGGATAAGCGCGGGTAGAAACGGCCCATTCGTAAGCCGTATTTTCGGATAAAGGCAGCTTGCCGTTCAGGTTTAGGGTGGTGTCTTGTGTGGTAAAACGAACCTCCTCATCTTCGGATTTCCTGATGAAGATATGGTAGTCTTTATGACCGGGATCGGATCTCCACCGGAGCACTACATCGGAGAAAAGAACCTGGGCGCTGTCTGCGGGGCTAAGCATCAGTTGGTCGCCTCTGAATACCCCCGCCGCAATGATCCGGGTATCCGTGGGGTTGATGAAAGAGGCCCACAAATATTTCAGATATTCCAGAGTTAAGGCATTTCTGTATTGTTTTTTTGCTCTCAGGAGGTTTTCGTAGCTTAAAGTTCCCGTTTTGCTGGTGCTGTATGTGTTGCCGTCGTCGTCTATACATGTTATCACGGCTCCGGGCATGAGCTTAATCTTGTCATTTTTTCCTATGGCATCTCCTTTTTGAAGTGTGATTCTATGATCTCTGATTACGCTCCCGGATACCTGCATGACATAAAGGCGGGTTTGTGCAAAGCCCGGACAGGTGAGGAAAAGAAATATCAGTCCAGTAAGTAGCTTTTCCATGCGTATTTTGCTTTAAGGTATTGCATCAGGCTTTTAAAGAAATTGATCATCTCCAATCCCAGAAGGGTAAATCCCAGAACAGGAGTTATGGTTAATAAAATACCGGCTTTTAACAACAGGAGAGCAAAGTAAAGAATAAATATGGATAGCAGAAACTGAATGATTTTTAAGGTGGCTTCGTAGGCTACGGGTCGTTTTTTGCTAAACTGTAACCCCCAAAATATGGCTGTCATACAGGATAAAACAGCCCAAAAGCGGGTCCAGAACCGGCTTACTTTAAATAGATAAGAGTCGGTGATGATCGTCTTAATAATGTTGGCATGGATGACTGCACCGTACATATCGGGTAAAGATTTACCGGCTATGACAGGATTCATGGGAGTAAAATGCTTGTCTTCAATATCGTTTGGGTTATTGGTGGGAGAACCCAGATAACCGAAAATTACAATAGCCCCCTCCATGACAGGAATGGTCTTTCGGCGTAGAATTTCGGCTATGTCGAAATGCATAAAACTTCCCGGGCTATTGGTGTCGTCAATATTAGCGGTATAGTCAATGGGTGTGGAAGCGCGTAAAGCAAAGACTTTCTTTCGCAGGTCCGGGTTAAATTTTAATGCAGCCTGTACCGCAAAGCTGACCAAAGTATCTTCGCGGTGGTTTAGTTTCCAGGCTTCAAAATCCCGGATGACCAGGTGTTCCTCTTTTGACAAAATATTCACAAAGCCGGATTTGCCGGAAAAGTTTGTAAAGAAAGAATGGTTTTGTATCAGGCTGTCGGGATATGCAATATAGGTGGTGATGATATTCGCTTTTTGGAGTGCTTTCCGTAGAAGGGAATCTTCTTTAGGAGATTTCAGATCTTTAAATATTAAATCCAGACCTATGACTTTCGGATTTTGATCAGAAACGATTTCAATGGCTTTCGCAATTTCTGCTCTGTCGGTATGCCCCACATTGACCAGGATAATGTTTCTGGAAGTTTCTGCTCTTCCTAACTGCCGGGAGTAGTAAATGTCAGTAAACTCAAAATCACCAAAGGCTTTCGAAAATACATTTAGAAAAGAAATGTTGACTACAATGAAATAAAAAAGCAACGCTATTAATGACGTGAAAAGGGTACATAGGAAGGTATCCCGAAATAGTAATCCTTTATTGGACATGGCAGAAAGGGTTTTAACAGGTAAACCGGGTATTTGAGTCGGTAGGGCGGTTATATGAACCGGTCAAAGTTAAATCTTTATTTGAAAAGTGTAAACTCTTTGAAGTTTAATTAAAACAAATATATTTATTTGCAACATTGTTGCAAATATGAAATATTACTTACATTTGCAACATTATTGCAAAAAAAGGGCATTTTGAGAAAACAGGATATGAATCATACAGGCAAATTACCGGTAACCGTATTAAGCGGTTTCCTGGGCGCGGGGAAAACTACCCTGCTCAACCATATTTTACACAATAAAGAAGGACTGAAAGTAGCGGTCATCGTTAACGACATGAGCGAAGTGAACGTGGATGCTAAGCTGGTGGAAAGCCAGGACACCCTTTCCAGGACGGAGGAAAAGCTGGTGGAAATGAGCAACGGCTGTATCTGCTGCACTCTGCGTGAAGACCTTATGGTGGAAGTGGAGAAACTGGCCATGGAGCGGAAATTCGATTATCTGCTGATCGAGAGCACAGGAATCAGTGAGCCCATCCCCGTAGCCCAGACGTTTTCGTATGTGGATGAACAGAGTGGTATAGACCTGTCGCGGTTCAGTTATATAGACACTATGGTCACGGTGGTAGATTGTTATAATTTCTTTAATGATTTCAGTACTCCTGAATTGCTGAAAGACCGGGATCTCACCGATATGGCGGGCGATGAACGCACCATTGTCAACCTTTTGACCGACCAGGTCGAGTTTGCCAATGTAATCATTCTGAACAAATCCGATCTGGCAGATGCCCATACCGTGGGGTTGCTCAAAGCTTCCCTCAAAAAGCTGAACCCCGGCGCCCGGATCATCACCTCCATTTTCGGGAAAGTACCCCCACATGAAATTCTGAACACCGGGTTGTTCGATTTTGAGGAGGCGCAGTATTCGGCGGGATGGCAAAAAGAGCTGGAAGCGGAAGCCCATACACCGGAAACCGAAGAATACGGAATAAGCTCATTTGTATTTCGTGACCGGAGACCTTTTCACCCCGAACGTTTCTGGAAATACCTGAATGAAGATTATCCCGAGGGTGTTATACGGGCAAAGGGTCTTTTCTGGCTGGCTTCACGGCCGGACCACGCCCTTAATTTCTCGCAGACGGGAGGTTCTTCACGCCTGGAGTCGGCCGGTGTATGGTGGTGCAGTATGCCTTACCGGGAAAGGATTCGCTACGCTTCTTTTGTTCATAACCGGGGCATGATCGAAAGCCGGTGGAATAAGCAGTGGGGCGACCGGATGAATGAGTTGGTCTTTATTGGGCAGGATATGGATAAGGAAAAGATGATCACTGACCTGGAGGATTGCCTGTTGCAGGAGAGGGAAGTGGAGACGTTCGGGGCGGGCGCAGGATTTGCGGACCCTTTTCCTGAGAAAATATAGATAATTGAACAAATAAAAGTGAATATATTCTTAAGTAACAATGAAAAATTTTGATGTGATTATTATCGGGGGAAGTTATGGAGGGCTATCGGCGGCGATGGCGCTTGGGCGCTCTTTGCGGAAAGTACTTATCATAGACAGCGGTCTCCCCTGTAACCGTTCCACACCGCACTCGCATAATTTCCTTACCCGTGACGGCGAGCGTCCGGCCGTTATCGCGGAAAAAGCAAAAGCAGAGGTGATGGCTTATGATACGGTGACATTCCTGGACGGGCGGGCCGTTTCGGGAAGCAAAACGGAAAAAGGTTTTGAAATTATAACACAGGCCGGGGAAGTATTTTCCGGAAGAAAGCTGATCTTTGCCACAGGTATTAAAGATATTCTCCCTGATATCAAAGGTTTTGAGGAATGTTGGGGGATTTCGGTGGTCCATTGCCCGTATTGCCACGGGTATGAGTTCCGGGATCAGAAAACGGGAATTCTGGCCAATGGAGATAAGGCATTTCACCTGGTTTCCCTGGTTCGGAATCTTACACCGGATCCGGTGATCATGACCTCGGGCCAGGCGGCGTTCAGTGCGGAGCAATCCGCCATATTAAAGAAATATCGTGTTCAGATCATAGAAGAGGAAATAGAAGAAATAGAGCAGGAGGAAGGATATATCCGGAAAGTGATTTTCAAAAGCGGCGATCAGGCCGGTTTTAAAGCGGTATATGCGGCGCTTCCGTTTACGCAGCATTCCGGTATTCCCGCCCTATTGGGCTGCGAGCTGACTGAGCACGGGTATATCCGCGTAAATGCTTTCCAGAAGACCACCGTCAACGGGGTTTTCGCCTGTGGGGATAACACCGGAATGGTGCGTTCGGTAGCCAATGCGGTAGCTACCGGAAATATGACCGGGGCAATGATCAACAGGGAGCTGACCGAATCGGAATTTTTGTAAGAGAAGAAAAGTTTTTACGTTTTGGAGCGGGCTTTCCGGGTACCGGTGAAAATCGGATGATAATATTTATAAAATATATTTGTTAGATTAGTCTAACTTTATTAATTTTGTACCGGAAATTAAAAAAAGGATATGAGATATATTTTGACAATCTTAATTGTATTAGCAGGAAGTGTGGCCGTGCCGGCCCAAACCGGCAGTGTGGCGGGGAAGGTACGGTCGGGCGACAGGGCCCTGGAGTCAGCCACGGTTACGGTGAAAGGAAAAAACATCGGGGCGGTAACCGATGCTGAAGGAGGCTTTACGCTGGCTAATGTGCCGACCGGTAAGCAGACCATCGAAGTTACCCTCATAGGATACAGCCGGGGGGCGGTGGCCGTAGAGGTGAAGCCCGGTATAAATACGCTCAGGGATATAGAATTAAAGCCAACGGATAACACGCTGAATGAAGTGGTCATCAGCGGCACCATGAAAGAAGTCTCCCGCCTGGAAAGCCCCGTTCCGGTGGAGGTTTTTACGGCCCGGTTCTTTAAGTCGAACCCCACGCCTTCGGTTTTTGATGCCCTGCAGATCGTTAACGGTGTGCGGCCCCAGGTGAACTGCAATGTGTGCAGTACGGGGGATATTCATATCAACGGCCTGGAAGGCCCCTATACGATGGTACTAATTGATGGTATGCCCATTGTGAGCGGCTTATCTACGGTTTACGGCCTCAGCGGGATCCCGCAGGCCCTGATCGAAAGAATGGAAGTAGTGAAGGGGCCGGCTTCCACGCTCTACGGAAGCGAAGCCGTGGGCGGACTGATCAATATCATTACCAAAACACCCAATAAGGCGCCGGTATTTTCGGTAGATGCCTTTGCCTCCACCTGGGGGGAGGTCAACACAGACCTCGCCGGGAAGTTTAAAGCAGGAGATAAAGTGCAGTCGCTACTGGGGGTAAACTATTTTAATTATCAGAATCCTATAGACAGGAACGACGATAATTTTACCGACCTTACGCTTCAGCACCGGGTATCGGTTTTTAACAAATGGGATTTTCAGCAAAAGCGGGGCAGGGCGCTGTCACTGGCCGGCCGTTACATGTACGAAGACCGCTGGGGAGGCGAAATGAACTGGAACCGCTCGTTCAGAGGAGGTGATGAGGTATACGGCGAAAGCATCTATACCAAGCGCTGGGAGGCTTTCGGAAACTATAAGCTGTCTTCCAAACTCAATTTCATGTTCAGCGGCAACTGGCACGACCAGAACAGCGTGTACGGAAATACCCCTTATCTGGCTAACCAGAATATCTATTTTGCGCAGCTGACCTGGGGGCAGCGGGTGAAGGCCCATGACCTGCTGGCGGGTCTGGCTTATCGCTACACTTACTATGATGACAATACCCCGGCCACGTTTGTGGGGGGGAGAAACCAGCCCAACCATACCCACCTGCCCGGGGTTTTCCTGCAGGATGAGATCCGGCTGAATGCCAATCATACGGTCATGTTGGGAGCCCGCTACGACCACAACTCTGTACACGGGAGTATTTTCTCACCACGGATTAACTACAAATGGAGCTCAGATGACCGTACGGCGGTCTTCCGCTTAGGCGGTGGAAACGGTTTCCGGGTGGCCAACGTCTTTACCGAAGACCATGCTGCCCTTACGGGGGCCCGGGAAGTGGTTTTTTTAGAAGATCTGAAGCCGGAAACCTCCTGGAATGTGAATGCCAACCTGGTGAAGAAGTTTTATCTTGAAAACGGAACTTTCCTGAATTTCGACGCCACGGCTTTCTATACCTATTTCACGAACAAGATCATCCCGGATTACGATTCGGATGCGAATAAGATCATTTATGCCAACCTGGATGGTTACGCGGTATCGAAAGGGGTATCGCTCAATATTGACGCGGCGTTTGCCAGCGGTTTAAAGATCCTGGTGGGCGGTACGCTGATGGATGTGTACAATACCGGGGAGGGGGAGAAGGAAAGGCAGATGTTTGCCGAACGTTTTACCGGTACCTGGAGCATAGGATACACCTTCCCGAAGCAGAAGATCACCCTGGATTATACCGGCAACCTGTACGGCCCCATGCGCTTACCGCTGCTGGGTGACCTGGACCCCAGGCCGGAATATTCGCCCACCTGGAGCATTCAGAATATCCAGGTAGCCAAGAGCTTCAATGACAAATGGGAGATCTACGGAGGCATTAAAAACCTGCTGAACTGGACGCCCGCCCGGAGTGTACCTTTCCTGATCGCCCGGGCACATGACCCCTTTGATAAGGAGGTGATTTTTGATGATATCAGCGGGAACCCGGTAGCTAATGAAAGCAATCCCTACGGCCTGACGTTCGATCCGGCGTATGTGTATGCGTCGAATCAGGGGATAAGAGGGTTTCTGGGCGTGCGGTTTACGGTGCGGTGATGTAATAATTATTTGATATCTCTAACTAATCCGCACTTTTTTGACCTGGTATGTAGAGACGCAAAATCTTGCGTCTCTACAGCCGGAAACTTCCCCTTACGAGGGATTCTGTATCCCCTATAAAAATATCAATCGTTATCAATAAACCGCCGCGTGATCGGCGCATACGAATCGATCCGCCGGTCACGCAAATATGGCCAGGTGGTGCGGTAATATTCGGTCTTGTCGAGGTCTATTTCCTCCACGTGCACTTCTTCCTGATCATGGGAAGCCTTGTATAGCAGCCGGCCGTGCGGGTTGGCGATGAAGGAGCCACCCCAGAATTGTTGACTGGCTTCTACGCCCACCCGGTTCACAGACACCACGTAGAGGCCGTTGGCCACGGCGTGACTCCGCTGTATGGTTTCCCAGGCGTCGTGCTGCTCCCGGTTAATGACCGGATCTTTTTCGTCGAGGTCCCAGCCGATGGCCGTGGGGTAGAACAGGATCTCGGCGCCCATCAGCGAGGTGATCCGGGCAGCTTCGGGGTACCATTGATCCCAGCAGATAAGCACGCCTATTTTGGCGAATTTCGTTTCAAAAACCTTGTACCCCAGATCTCCGGGTGTGAAGTAAAACTTCTCGTAATAGCCCGGGTCATCGGGAATGTGCATTTTACGGTATTTCCCTAAGTAAGCGCCGTCTGCATCAATTACGGCGGTGGTATTGTGGTACAGCCCCTGCGCTCTTTTTTCAAAAAGGGAGGCTACGATGACCACGCCCAGTTCTTTGGCCAGCGGTTGCAGGATATCGGTAGTGGGACCGGGGATACTTTCACCCAGTTTGAAATTTTCGTGGTCTTCCACATCACAGAAGTAAAGTGAAGTAAAGAGCTCCTGCAGGCATACGATCTGTGCCCCCTGTGCCGCAGCTTCGCGGATTTTCTCCACTGCCCTGGCCCGGTTTTTATGTATATCGGCGGAGCAGGTGGTTTGTACCGTACCTATTTTTACGTTCTTCATTTCAAAGTAACCGGTGTAGTTTAAATTTCGGGACTTCCTGCCCGTTTTCCGGATGCAATTTCGCCATTTTTTTTGGTACTGTTAACAGAATTTTCCTGTTAGGCGTGATCTTCCTGTAACCTTTGGGGATGTTTCGGGTTATTATCTAAAGAGCATATCCGTTTTTAGCCTGAGATTTAACACCGGAACCTGTAACAAATACATATACATGAAAACCTTTGCATTTCTTTTACTCTTCTCTTTTCTTACAGGACACGGGCAATCCGGCCTTACCATCGGCGACGATGCCTCCGGCATTCTACTGACAGATATTATTAATTCCGAAAATTCATCGGCAAAGGTGAGTGATTACTCTTCCAAAATAGTCATACTGGACTTTTGGGCCACCTGGTGCGGACCCTGTATCCAGTCGCTGCCACACATCGATAGTCTGCAAAAGGAGTTTCCTGACGATATCCGGGTGTTTACCGTAAACCAGTCGGATTCGCAAAGCAGAATTGATCGGTTTCTAGGCAAAAGACCTCTCGGCCTGCCCATTGTGCGGGATACGGCATACGCACTGAGAAAATATTTTCCGCATCGGGTGATCCCCCACACGGTGGTCATCGGTAAAGACGGTAAAGTGGCGGCCATTACCTTTCCTGAAAAGGTTACTTCTGAGCTGATCCGTGAACTGTTAAGTCAAAAGGCGGTAGATCTTGAGGTGAAGAAGGAAGCTATGGAGTTTGATCCGGCTTTGCCATTGGCGGGCGACGGAAGCGCCGACTTTTTATTTGTGGTAAACCGTTTTATTCCGGGAAACCCTTCCATGTCTAATACAAGCTATCCGAAAACCGTTTATGAAAACCGAAGAATACTGCTGTCTAATCTCGGACTAAAAAATATTTACCAAACCGCCTTTCAAATCCCTTCTACCGAGGAACCCGCCGTGGAGGTTAAAAAACCGGAAACATTTGATTGGAAGGAAACGAACCTCTATAGTGTGGATTTAATAGTTCCGGAGCCATTGGGCGGGAGGCGGTTTGAGATTTTGCAGTCGTACCTGGACCTTTACTTCCCTTATAAAGTGGAGTCGGAGAAGAAACTGACGGAGGTAAAATTATTACGAAGAAAGATCGGGACGGAATTTGCCCTGAAAGATACGGGCAGGGAAAAAAATCCTTATTATGGAATCAGCGGCAGGGGGCTTAAGGCGGAGAACGCTTCCATAGATGCATTGGTTGAACTTTTGAACTTCAACAAGCTGGTAGGAAAGGTGGTTTTTGACGAAACCGGCTTAACCGGAACGTATAATTTTGATGTTCCGTATTACCTGGAAGACCGGAACAACATCTTTAAAGAGCTGGATAAACTGGGCCTGGAACTGACAGACAGTGAAAGGGAACTGACGTTTTGGTATATCAGGGATAAGTAGGCATGAGCTCCTCCCTAACCTGAATATAGTATACATGCTGTAGGCTTATTTAATTTGAGGCAGCTTAGAAATCCTGAAATTAAAGAATATTCTGTATAATACATTAATTGTATATATTTGTTCAGCTTCATAGAGATATTCATGAATAATATTACCAAAAAGGCCGAATATTATTCAGGTAAAAAAAATGTTTTGGATAATTTTTATAGAAATTATAATTTAAAAAGTAAAATGTACCTTCTCCATAGAAAATATGGGTGAGGTGTATTGTTTCAGAATAAAAGTCTGATAAATTGCGTTGCAGGTATATTTTGTATCAGTGGGTTGTATTTTTCTGGTATGAGATATCCTTATTAGAGTATTGCGGCAGTTTCATAAGACTATGGAGATAAACAACGGATTATATTTGCCTGATTTTGAGCATGATGCCTGTGGTATCGGCTTCAGGGCACATTTGAAAGGCGGAAAATCGCACCAGATTGTAGCGGATGCCATTACCATGCTGGAGCGGATGGATCATCGTGGCGCCTGCGGCTGTGACCCGAACACGGGTGATGGCGCCGGTATTTTACTCCAGATCCCTCATGAGTTTCTTTATGACGAATGCCTGGAGCTGGGCTTCCGGCTTCCGAAATACGGCGAATATGCCGTAGGGATGATCTTCTTTCCCTATGATGAAAAGCAGCGGAATGAATGCAAGGAAATCATTAACCGGAAGGTAGAAAAGCTGGGCTTTGAGCTCCTGGGTTATCGGAAGGTGCCTACACGAAATGAAACCCTGGGGGAAGGTTCTCTTTCCGTGGAACCCTGGGTGGAGCAATTGTTCCTTAAGCTGACGGATGCGGACAGTATCGCTTTTGAGAGGAAGCTGTATGTACTTCGCCAGATAACCACCAAGTTGATTCATGAGTCGGTAAACGGCTCGGAGGAGAGTTTTTATTACAGTTCACTGTCTACCAAAACCATTTCGTATAAAGGACAGCTGACCACCGATCAGCTGAAGTATTATTTCCCCGATATTACCCGTAAAGATGTCATCTCGGCTTTCGCCATTGTACATTCCCGTTTTTCTACCAATACGTTCCCCTCCTGGAAGCTGGCGCAGCCCTTCCGGTACATTGCCCATAACGGAGAGATCAATACCGTCAAGGGAAATGTGAACTGGATCAGGGCAGGGGAGACCTCTTTTTATTCTGAGTTTTTTACGGATAAAGAGATGCAGATGATCCTGCCGATCTGCCATAAGGGAAATTCCGACTCGGCCCACCTGGATAACGCCATAGAGCTATTGCATCTTTCGGGTCGATCGCTGCCCCACGTGATGATGATGCTGATCCCCGAGGCCTGGGAGGAGAATCCCGATATGGATCCGGTGCGAAGGGCGTTTTATGAGTTTCACTCGTCGGTGATCGAACCATGGGACGGTCCCGCCTCCATCTCCTTTACCGACGGCAAGATCGTGGGTGCAACGTTAGACCGCAACGGCCTCCGCCCCTCGAGATACTGGGTTTTAAAAGACGATACAGTAGTAATGGCTTCCGAAGCAGGGGTGCTCGACATTGACCCGGCGCAGGTACTTTACAAGGGCCGCCTCCAACCGGGAAAGATGTTTGTGGTGGATATGGAGGAGGGAAGGATCATCCCCGATGAGGAGTTGAAGGCCGACATTTGCAGCCGTCAGCCTTATCAGCAATGGCTGGATGAACACAAGATCATGATCCGCGACCTGCCGGAATCTATCCGTCCGTATACCCAATACAGCGAAGAAGGGTTGCTGAAGCGGCAGATCGCGGGGGGAATGACCTCGGAAGACCTGCGGCTGATCCTGACCCCGATGGCGACTACCGGCGCGGAGGCGATAGGCTCGATGGGGATCGATATCCCCCTTGCCGTATTGTCTAACCAGAGTCAGCATATATCGTATTACTTTAAGCAGCTTTTCGCCCAGGTGACCAACCCGCCCATCGACTCGATCCGGGAGCGGTCTATCATGTCGCTGATCTCTTTTGTGGGAGCGTCGGAGAATATCCTTTCGGAGTCGGCCAAGCACTGCCGGCAGGTGCAGCTCGATCAGCCCGTGCTCACCATAAAGCAGTTTGATAAGCTGCGCTTTGTGGATTACGAAGGCTTCCAGGCCAAGACCATTAACACCTATTTCAATGCCGATACCAAAGATCCGGCCAGGGCCCTGGAATTTGCCCTGGAGCGGATCTGTCGCTATGCAGTGGATGCTATCTATGACGGGTTTGAGATCATCATCCTGTCAGACCGGGCCATCGACTCTGACCATGCCCCTATACCCTCCCTCTTAGCGGTATCAGCCGTACATCACCACCTGATCCGCAAAGGCTTACGGGGGAAGATCGGCCTGCTGGTGGAGAGCAGCGATATCTGGGAGACCCACCATTTTGCGACCCTGATCGGTTACGGCGCTTCCGGGATATGTCCTTATATCACTTTTGAGACCCTTTCCAATATGAACCGGAAGGGGATGATCGCCGGGGAGTTCAGCGATGAGCAGCTGTATAAAAATTACATCAAAGCGGTGAATAAGGAGCTGCTGAAGATATTTTCAAAAATGGGAATATCCACCCTGGCGTCTTACCGCGGAGCACAGATCTTTGAATGTATAGGATTAGGAAAGCCTTTTGTGGATCGATTCTTTACCGGAACGGTCTCGAGGATCGGCGGACTGGGCATTGAGGAGATCGCCCGGGAATGCCTGATCCGTCATGCCGTAGCCTTCCCGAAAGTACCGGTGGAAAGTGTGAAAAAACTGGAAGTAGGCGGAGTATATCAGTGGAAACAGCGGGGCGAAAAGCACCTGTTCAACCCGGATACCATCCATTTACTGCAACAGTCGGCGAGAGCGGGGGTTTCCGATCCGAAGCGCGGTTACGAGATCTTTAAAAAGTATACCAAACTCATGAACGAGCAGGCAGATAAGGCCATGACCCTCCGCAGCCTGCTGAAATTTAAGAATACGCGGTCTGTTCCGTTGGAGGAAGTGGAACCGGTGGAAAATATCCTGAAGCGCTTTGCTACGGGTGCCATGTCTTTCGGGTCTATTTCCTGGGAGGCGCATACCACGCTGGCCATTGCCATGAACCGGATCGGCGGGATGTCAAATTCCGGGGAAGGCGGAGAAGACGAGGCCCGCTTTGCTCTGCTTCCGAACGGCGATAATATGAATTCGCGGGTGAAGCAGGTGGCTTCGGGTCGCTTCGGAGTGACCTCCTATTATCTGAGTAATGCCGATGAGCTCCAGATCAAGCTGGCCCAGGGTGCCAAACCGGGAGAGGGCGGGCAGCTTCCGGGCCATAAGGTAGACGAATGGATCGGCCGGGTGCGGCACAGTACACCGGGGGTGGGACTGATTTCGCCACCGCCGCATCACGACATTTACTCGATCGAAGATCTGGCGCAGCTGATCTACGATCTTAAAAATGCCAACCGCAGGGCCCGGATATCCGTTAAGCTGGTTTCTGAAGCCGGGGTAGGAACAGTGGCCTCGGGTGTGGCCAAGGCTCATGCCGATGCCGTGCTGATCGCCGGGTACGATGGGGGCACGGGGGCAAGCCCCTTATCTTCCATCCGCCATGCGGGTCTGCCGTGGGAGCTGGGCCTGGCCGAGACCCACCAGACTTTGGTAAAAAATAAATTACGGGGCAGGATAGCCGTTCAGGCCGACGGGCAGATTCGTACCGGCAGAGACATTGTGATCGCCACTTTGCTGGGAGCCGAAGAGTACGGTGTAGCCACTGCTGCCCTGGTGACCGTAGGCTGTATCATGATGCGGAAGTGCCATCTGAACACCTGTCCGGTGGGTATTGCTACCCAGAACAAGGAGCTTCGGGCGCTGTTTTCCGGCCAGCCGGAGCATGTGGTGAATATGTTTACCTACCTGGCCATGGAAGTACGGGAGATCATGGCGGAACTGGGTTTCAGAACCATTAATGAAATGGTGGGCCAAAGCCAGTACCTGGCTCCCAGGAATCGCAGTGACCACTGGAAGCTGAAGCACCTTGACCTTTCCAGAATCCTGTACCGGGAGGAGATGGAGACAGCCCTGTACAAGCAGGAAGAGCAGGATCACGGGATAGCGGATGTGCTGGATTGGACGCTGATCCGGGATGCGCAGGCGGCACTGGAAAGCCAGGCCTGTGTAAGCGGAGAATATAAGGTCAATAACCTCAACCGCTCTATCGGGGCCATGCTTTCGAACGAGATATCGAATCTTTACAAAGGCCAGGGTCTGGCGCCCGGAACTATCCGGTATAAGTTTTACGGAACCGCAGGACAATCGTTCGGTGCCTTTTCAACCCGCGGTCTCCGTTTTGAGCTGGAAGGCGATGCCAATGACTACTTCGGCAAAGGCCTTTGCGGGGCCGAGCTGGTGGTGTACCCGTCGCGGCAGGCCACCTTCAAAGCATCAGAGAACATGGCCGTGGGAAACGTCTCCTTTTACGGAGCCACCTCCGGCGAGGCCTTCATCCGTGGGATGGCGGGCGAGCGCTTCTGCGTACGCAATTCCGGGGCAAAAGTGGTGGTAGAGGGGATCGGCGACCACGGCTGTGAGTACATGACAGGCGGTATTGCGGTGATCCTGGGGGAGACAGGACGGAACTTTGCGGCGGGAATGAGTGGCGGGATCGCGTACGTATATGATGCTGATAAATCTTTTGCCGGGAAATGCAATACGGAAATGGTGGACCTGGATGACCTGACCGACGAGGACGTGGAAACGCTTAAAAACCTGATCAACAGGCATTTTGAAAGTACCGGCAGCGATGTTGCCCGTGCGATCCTGGAGAATTGGGGCTTCGAGATGGAAAAGTTTGTAAAGGTATTCCCGCGGGATTACAAGAAGATTTTATTGGAGAAGGAAATCCTGGCGGTGTGAGGGAGTGTAGTAGTGAGTAACGGGTAGGCCGACAGGAAGTTAAATATAGAACAGACATGGCAAGACCAAGTGGGTTTTTGGAATTTGAAAGACAAGCTGCTCTGAAGAGAAGTATAGAGGAGCGGAAGAAGGACTACCGGGAGGTAGAACAGAAGTATAGTGAAAAACAAACAGCGGAGCAGGCTACCCGCTGTATGGATTGCGGCGTGCCGTTTTGCCATAACGGCTGTCCGCTGGGAAACAATATCCCGGAGTTTAATGATGCCATTTATGAAGGCAACTGGAAGTATGCCTTTGAGATACTGGACTCCACGAATAACTTTCCGGAGTTTACGGGGAGGATCTGTCCGGCGCCCTGTGAGTCGGCCTGTGTTTTAGGGATCAATAAAAACCCGGTAGCGATAGAATATATCGAAAAGTCGATCATCGAAAAAGCTTTTGAAAACGGGTGGGTGACCGCCAGTCCTCCGAAAAAACGGAAGAACGAAAAAGTGGCCGTGATAGGCTCCGGTCCTGCCGGGCTGGCAGCGGCTTCGCAACTCAATAAAGCCGGTTATTGGGTCACCGTTTTTGAACGGGCCGACCAGATCGGCGGACTGCTGCGTTACGGCATACCGGATTTTAAGCTGGAAAAATCGGTGATCGACAGAAGGCTGAAGCTGATGAAGGAGGAAGGTGTAACCTTCCGGACAGGAGTGAATGTAGGAACGCATATTTCGGCCACCAAGCTGCAGGAAGATTATGATGCCGTCTTGCTGGCCATAGGGTCTACCGTTCCCCGGACACCGGAGGTGGAAGGAAAGGAATTGAACGGGGTTCATTTTGCTATGGATTACCTGACCCAGCAGAATAAGCAGGTGGCGCTGGAGGAAGGGTATGACGGACTGGATCTAACGAAGAACCATGCCGGCGAAAACTACCAAAAAGAGGACATCCGGGCCACTGGCAGGAAAATATTTGTGATAGGCGGAGGTGATACCGGTTCGGATTGTGTGGGTACGGCCAACCGCCAGGGAGCGGAGCGCATTACCCAGATCGCCTACGGGCTGCTCCCGCCAACGGAAAGAGACGCCGGCACTCCCTGGCCCATGTACGAGCATAAGTTGCGTACGTCTACTTCGCATGAGGAAGGTTGCGAAAGGCTTTGGAGTGTCAATACCAAGGAGTTTATCGGCGATGAAAACGGTAAACTGAAAGCCTTACGCCTTGTGGATGTTTCCTGGCGCTTTGAGAAAGGGAAGAAGATACTTGTTGAAAATCCGAAGAGCGAGCGTGTGGTAGAGGCTGATCTGGCCCTGCTGGCCATCGGTTTTTCCAGTCCGCAGGCGCAGGGCCTGGTAGAAGATTTGAACCTGAAGCTGGATGCCCGCGGAAATATTGTAACGGAAAGTTACCAGACCTCCAAAAAAGGAATTTTCGCTGCCGGCGACTGCAAACGCGGCCAGTCACTCGTGGTATGGGCCATCTCAGAAGGGCGTGAAGCCGCCCGGGCCATCGACATTTCCCTCTCCGGCGGTTCGTTGCTGGAAGCGAAGGAGGCAGGCATGCTCAGTATAGTGAACAGTTAATAACTAACAGTTAACAGTTGGCGTTGTTGGGTATTTTCACTTCGAAAAGCTGTCTTCAACAAAATCATTTTTTACTTGTTCACTGTTACTTGTTCACTGTTAGTTGTTCACTGTTAGTTGTTCACTGTTACTTGTTCACTGCTACAGTCTCACTATCCGATCCCGGATCGCTTTACTCACCGCCTCCGTACTCGAATGCACATGCAGCTTGGCATAGATATTCCGGATATGTGACTTTACCGTTTGAAGTGATACGATCAGGCTGTCGGCGATCATTTTGTAGCTCTTGCCGGCCACTAAGAGTCCCAGCACTTTAGTTTCCTGTTCCGTAAGATTATACCGGGGGGAGGAACTGCTTCCGGGTTGATAACCACTCTTAAAAAGTTCCAGTACCCTTCGGGCTATACCCGGGGTCATGGGAGAGCCGCCACTGTGTACCTCCCGGATCACGTCGAGGTATTTTTCGGGGCCAATGTTTTTCAGGAGGTAGCCCGAGGCGCCGTTGCAAATGGCCCGGAAAATATAATCATCATCATCAAAAACACTCTGGATCACTACGTTTATGTTGGGCAGGTGCTCTTTTATTCTGGCGGTAGCTTCTATGCCGTTGGTGCCGGGCATTTCGATGTCCATCAGCACTACATCGCACTCTGTTGTGGCCAGGTTCGTTACGGCCTGGTTGGCATCGGGCCATGCTCCTACACAGACGATGTCATCTGCTGCTTCCAGCAACAGTTGGCAGGTCGCCCGTAAATGTGCATTATCCTCAAAAATTGCAACCTTTATCATAAGCGTATTTTTTTACAAATTTGAATAGTTTTTTGGGGCGGGGAAATAGCGAAAACGGGGGATTTTTTCAGTGAACAACTAACAGTTAACAGTGAACAGTTGGCGTAATTTGTTGCTTTTACCTCAAAAAGCTGCCTTCAGCACCTTCACTGTTAGTTGTTCACTGTTAGTTGTTCACTGTTAGCTGTTCACCGGCATATTAAGCCGTACAGCAGTTCCCCCGCCCTCCCGCGACAAGATCTCCAGCGCGGCGTTCAGCTCCTTCGCACGATTTTTCATATTATTTAAGCCATTACCTTTGGGTACAGTATCGGGGTCAAATCCCCGGCCCTGATCTTCCACGTTCAGGATCAGCTCTTTGCCGGTTTGAACCAGTTCCACGCGTAATTTCTCCGAGCCCGAATATTTTACGGCATTGTTTACGGCCTCCTTGAAAATGAGGTAAAGGTTTTTACGCTGTTCCATGGTCAGAATATCTTTTTTGATATCACCGATGTTCAGTTCCAGCTCAATGCCCGCGCTGCTGCATATGTCATAAGCAAAGCGTTCCATGCGTTCCCGAAGGCTGCCTTTTTCATTTTCTTCGGGTTTTACCACCCATACGATGTCCATGATCCGGTCTACAGTTTCTTTTACGTTACGGCTCATGGTTTCAAATAGCTCGGAACGCTGCGGACTTTCGGGCTGGTTTTTGATCATCTGGCTGAGCAGGTGGATGCTGCTTAACGAGCTGCCGACCTCATCGTGCAGATCGGAGGCGATGAGATTGCGTAGCTTGAGCTCATGGATCTGGTGTTTAAGCCTGCTCCTGTTTCGCAACAGGATAATTCCGCCCAGTAACAGAAGGGCAAGTGTTCCGGTCAGGAGAGACACCACGGTTTGTTTGTACAGACGTTGTTCCTGTAATTCTTTTTCCTGGGCAAGTAATTTTATTTCATTGTCTTTCTCTCTGAAACGGAACTGTAGCTGCAGGCGGCTGGTTTCGATAGCGAGTTGTTGCCGGAGAAGATTGTCATGGAGGGTATTATAAATTTTATGGTAATGCAGAGCCTGTGCTGTATCTCCGGTCTTTTCAAAGGCGCTGGCAAGGATAGAGGCAAGCTTGCGCTGGTGCCAGAGATCTTTTGATTTTTTGAAAATAGCATAGGCTTCAGATCCGTACCGGATGGTTTCGGGATAATTTTGCTGGGCTTGATGAAGGAGAGAAAATACTTCCAGAACATAGCCTTTGACCTGGGTTATATTGGACAGTTCAGCAAATTGCAAGGCTTTAGCGGCGGTAGTCTGCGCTTCCGGGTATCGTTTTTCTTCTAGTAATATTTCGGTTAATACCTGACGATAGGTAGCCATGGTTGCATAGTTTTTTATACTGTCTGCTATGGCGGTAGCCGTGTTTATGGCCTGAAGGGCCTCTGTGCTTTTATGCATTCGCAGAAGCAGCATGGCATACGTATATAAGGCATGCCCTTCCTGGGTTCGGTTGCCTAGCTGCCGGAATAATTGAATAGACTTATTCTGAAATTCCATGGCAGGGATTAACTGTTCCTGGGAACGGTAAATATTGGCTTGAAGTTGAAAAATATGCGCTAAAGCATCGTTGTCTCCTGTTTTACGGGCGTAGGTTTCGGCGGAAAGGCAATCATTGAGGGCGAGCTGGTAATTACTGAGGCTTACGTATACATTGGCTCTGCTAAGGTAGATAGTTGCCAGGCGGGAGGTCAGCCCCCCCTTGTGTGTGTAATACAGGGTAGTATCGATATACGCCAGGGCAGAATCAAATACAGAACTATAAAAATAAATACTGTAAATACGGCCATACCCCCTGGATAACCCCGGATAGTAATTCAGCTTATGCGCAAGATCAACAGACTGCCGGAAGTAAGAAAGGGCAGAACGTGAATCTTCGTTAAGCTGTACATCCCCGGTTTCACGTAGCAGGTTTACCCGGCTCGTATCCTGTTTTGTACTTTGGATTAATGCTATCAGAGAATCTGCCTTTTTGTTTTGTGCAAAAACAAATGATATCATTCCTGAGAGAAGAAAAATAAGGAATGCCTTCATGGTCGACTGTATTTATCGGGTGGCAGCAAAAACCGGGTATTATATATTTCTTTAAGATCCTCACGGTTCATACAGGGACAAACTTTTCATTTGTGGCCTGAAATCCTGGACACAACACTAACCGCTATTCACCGGCATGGTCAGCTGAACGGTAGTACCTTCTCCCGGCCGGGACAGGATATGTATAACGGCATTCAGTTCTTTTGTCCGGTTTTTTATATTGTCTAACCCGTTACCTTTGGGTACGGTATCGGGGTCAAAACCCCGTCCCTGATCTTCTACGTTCAGGGTCAGCTCTTTGCCGGTTTGAGTTAATTCTACCCGCAGCTTTTCCGTTGCTGAGTATTTTACGGCATTGTTAACGGCTTCCTTGAAGATGAGGTAGAGGTTTTTGCGCTGTTCCATGGTCAGGGTGTCCTTTTTGATATTGCCGATGTTCAGTTCCAGTTCGATGCCGGCGCTGCTGCATATATCGTAGGCAAATCGTTCCATGCGTTCCCGGAGATTGCCTTTTTCGTTTTCTTCGGGTTTTACCACCCACACGATGTCGGTGATCCGGTCTACTGTTTCTTTGACGTTGCGGCTCATGGTTTCAAAGAGCTCGGAGCGTTTGGAGCTTTCGGGCTGGTTTTTGATCATCTGGCTTAGCAGGTGGATGCTGCTTAGTGAGCTGCCTACCTCATCATGCAGGTCGGAAGCGATGTGGTTACGCAGCTCCAGCTCTTTGATCCGCTGCTTGGCGCGGTTACGGTTGATCAGCAGGAATATACTACCGATGGCCAGCAGGGCAATAATGGCCGAACCCGCCATGAGTATCCGGTTCTGGCGGAGCTTTTGCTGGTGCAGCTCATTTTCTTTGCCCAGGAGTTCGATCTCATTTTCTTTTTCTTTGAGCTCAAAATTGGTCTGCATGGCCAACACGTCTTCTTCGTACTTTTGACGGTTAACCGAATCACCGAGGGTTTTGCTTTGAAGGGTATAGCGCCAGGCTTCCTTGTACTGTCCGAGAGTGGCATAGGCTTCTCCCAATATAGAGGCCGCCACCCGGGCCTCGTCGGCCACCCGGTTTTTGAGAGCCAGGTTCAGGCTTTCAGAGGCTGCGGTGACTGCTGCCGAAGATCTTCCTGTTTTCAGGTAAATATGAGCCAGAACGGCCTGCGCATTCAGTATTTGTTGTTCATTGTTATTTTTACGGGCCAGACGCAGGGAGATCAGGGCATTTTCTTCTGCGGCTTTCATATCGCCCTTATGAACATATACATCACTCAGATTGCTGTAATACATGGCCCGGTTGACTTCATCACCGGCCTGCCGGGCATAATCCAGTGCTTTTTGGAAGTCGGTGATGGCCAGATCATAGTTTTTCATGTGCTTGTCCACATTCCCCAGGTTGTTGACGATGATGGCCATCATCCGGAAGTTTTGGCTTTCTGCGTACAGGTCATGGGCCTTTTGATAGAAAGACCGGCTTTGGGGGTAGTTATCCTGGGAAAAATACATGTTTCCCCGGACATGAAAAACGCGGGCTTTGAGATCGGAGCGGTCAGCGATCTCGGCGTATTTCATGGCGCTATCGGATAGCACCAGGGTCTCTTTGTAGTTTTCTAGGGAGAATTTGAGGTCGGCACGGTTAAGATAAACCAGCCCTATCCGGCCGGGCTCGCCCACTTTTTTAGAATAGTATACCGCTGAGTCATTGAATATCAGGGATGAATCGTACTTTCCAAGGGAATTGTAATTGGCAGACATGTTCAGAAAGCATCCGGCGACCCCTTTGTCAAAGTTTATTTTTTGCCCCAGCTCTATTCCCGACCACGCATAAGCTATTCCCTGTACGGGATCGGTATTGATGGCCAGGCCCGACAACGCCCGGTAAGCGATCACAGTGCCCGTATCCACCCGGTTTTTAGCCACTTCGGTAAGTAAGGAGTCTACAAGTCTTTTTTGGGTAAATGCGGCCGGTATATTGAATACCAGGAGGACAAGCGGGAGTAGTATTTTCTTCATCTGCACATTTATGAAACAGTTTAAAAACAAATGGCCGACTGAACACGGGTAAATATTCCTATTCAAAGGTAGTAAAACATTGAAGAAAATGACAGGCATAGGGGCAGAAAGTAGGGGGTAGCAGATAGTTTTATACCTGACTATCTGCTACCCGCTGCCTGTTATTTCTCAGTGCGTAAAGTTCATAACCTCTCCGTAAAACACCTGCCCGTCGGAAGTCATGACGTAGGCCCGGTAAAAATACAGGGTGCTCGATATCGTCAAATTGACCGATCGGGTGTAATCATACGGTAAGGGAGCTGTGTTCGGCGTGGTTGCACTGAGCTTGGAACTGTTTTCCACCGCAGGTATTTTGACCGTTGAGGAATATACAATGCCGTGCTCTCTCAGGCTGTACGAGCCTTTTTCGGTGATTCTTCCTGCCATAGTAACGGTAGTTCTCGTTCTTGATGAGCCAACGGTTACCACAGATGGATTGGTGGTCAATACCTGGGTTTTGAAGGCGATATCTCCGCCGTAATAAGTGACACCGTTCGATATCACATAGGCACGTACATGATACTCCGAGCCGGGGTCAAGTCCGCTTACATCGAAGCTATAGTCATGGGGAATGCTCACTCCGCCTCCTTTAGACGTTTTGCTGTTGCTCGTGGTGGGGTTGCTGTTTTTACCCCAGCAAACGCCTATCTCAGACAGGCCGTATGTACCACCATCGTGAACTGTGCCACGAAGCCTGGCGCTATTCGTCGACACATTCGCAGGGCCTTCCGTTGAGATCTTCGGCGGTCTTTCGTCCGCTGTAGTGAAGGTGTGATTTGCTCCGTAGGAAGTCGCACCATTGGAGATCACATAAGCCCGGAAGTGGTAGGTGGTGGTTTTGTTTAGCCCGTTAATATCCACATTATAGGATCTTGGATAGTTTGCCACACTGCCACCGGCAGATTGCCTGTTCTGGGCGGTGGTCGGATTGGCCGCTGTTCCCCATACGATCCCGTGCTCGCTGACCGGGAAGGAGCCGGCACTCAGCACGGTGCCGGAAAGCCGGGCCGAATTGACGCCGACATTGCCCGAACCGTCGGTTCG
>CAZLXI010000023.1:0-12945 GCA_964563435.1 uncultured Lacihabitans sp. | reverse complement strand
CGGTGCCGGAAAGCCGGGCCGAATTGACGCCGACATTGCCCGAACCGTCGGTTCGGATACCGGGCTGCACCACATCAGGGGTGGTAAAGCTTTGATTCGCTCCGTAAGAGGTCACACCATTCGAAGTCACATACGCCCGGAAGTGATAGGTGGTGGTTTTGTTTAGCCCGTTAATATCTACGTTATAGGATCTTGGATAGTTTGCCACACTGCCACCGGCAGATTGCCTGTTCTGGGCGGTGGTCGGATTGGCCGCTGTTCCCCATACGATCCCGTGCTCGCTGACCGGGAAGGAGCCGGCACTCAGCACGGTGCCGGAAAGCCGGGCCGAATTGACGCCGACATTGCCCGAACCGTCGGTTCGTATGCCCGGTTGAACCACATCGGGAGTGGTGAAGGTGTTGTTTGCGCCGTAGCTGGTTACGCCATTGGAGATTACATAGGCCCGGAAGTGATAGGTGGTGGTCTTGTTTAGTCCGTTAATATCCACATTATACGATCGGGGATAGCTCGATACTGTAGTGCCGGCAGACACCTTGTTCTGTGCAGTGGTCGGATTGGCCGCCGTTCCCCATACGATTCCGTGCTCACTAACGGGGTAGGAGCCTGCGCTTAACACTGTACCGGAGAGCCGCGCCGAACTGACGCCGACATTGCCGGAGCCATCGGTACGAATACCGGGCTGCACCACATCCGGAGTGGTGAAAGTATTGTTTGCTCCGTAGGAGGTCACACCATTGGAGGTCACGTACGCCCGGAAGTGATAGGTGGTGGTCTTGTTTAGTCCGTTAATATTCACATTATACGATCGTGGATAGTTCGACACCGTAGTACCGGCAGATACCTTGTTTTGTGAGATGGTCGGATTGGTCGCGGTGCCCCATACGATCCCGTGCTCACTGACCGGGAAGGTACCGGCGTTCAGAACGGTACCTGAGAGCCGGGCCGAATTGACGTTGATGTTGCTCGAACCGTCGGTACGGATGCCGGGTTGCACGGCTTCCGGCGTTTTAAAGGTTTTGTTGGCGCCGTAGGTAGTGACCCCGTTGGAGATCACATAGCTTCTGAAATTATAGGTGGTGTTGAGACTGAGCGAGGTCACATCCGCCGTAAATGCTCGTGGAAAGGCCGTCACGTTACCGGTAATGGCCCGTTTGGTGGTGACGGCCGTGGTCGGATTGGCCGTTGTAGCCCAGACCATACCGTATTCACGGATGTCGTAAGTACCCTTGCTTCGTACGGTGCCGGAGAGCCGGGCGGCGTTATGGGTAACATTGGTAGCGGTATCGGTGGTGATGCCGGGCTGAATGATATCTGCGGTTTTGAAGGTTTGCGTCGGGCTGTAGATCGCCCCCGACGGCAGGAGGGCAAACACCCTTACATAGTAGCTGGTGCTGTTTTTCAGCCCGGTCAGCGATGTGCTGATCTCAATGGGTAGCGGAGTGGCCGGATCAATGGACCCCTTATTGATGGTGCTGTCGGTATCGGTGGTCGGTTGGTCATTCGTCCTGGAAATGACGAACCCGTGTCCCGAGATCGGTTGGTTTCCGGCCTCGGTAATGCTGGCAGACAGTTTAGCTGTAAAGATCGCTATATCGCTTACAGCGACCTCCGAAAGGGCGGGCGGGATCTGCTTTTCCACTTCCTCTCTTTTGCAGGAATGGATGATGATCAACAGGCAGATCAACAATGCATTTTTGACCGGATTTTTCATGACATTTCAGGTTAGACATGGAATAGTTGTTTTCAGGGGAGGATAATGTTTTTCAGCGCAAAAGGATATTCCTTTACCGCCTGAGGGGTCTCAATGACGAGCTCTATTTTCATGGTATTGTCGAGGGTACTTTCCTGCAACGGAAAAGATACATGATTTCCCGTTGTCGTACCACCGTAGTTGATATGATTACCTTCCGCGTCGAATACCATCATCGTCTTTACCTGGGCTTTAGGATCATAAAAGAAGAAAAATATTTCATCGTCGCTTCCAAAGTAAGGATCTTCCAGTATCTCGTTCAGCTCTTGGATACTTTCAGCAGCGGGGCCATATTCTTTTTTGAGCTTATCGAGCTGTTGTTTATAGGCTTTGTCATTTTCAGCTTTTATTTTCTGCAGCTTTTTGCGGTCCAGCAGCACCATGGTTATATCGGAATATTTTCCTTTCAGGATATTGGTGCCCAGCTTATCCACCGGTTTATCGACGTTCAGCAGTCCTTTATTGGCCACGGTGGGGGTGAAGTATTTCAGGGTGCCTTCCAGTACTGAAATTTCAGTAGCCTTTCTTTCGGATGAACGAAATTGGAGGTTGAGTATCGTGTGATCATTATAGGTGTAATACGACGATTCATCTGTCTGAAGGCTGTTCCCCAGGTTGTCGACGGCCCGGGTGACGCTGCCTACTTTGAGGAGGCGACGGGCATCGGTTACCAGTCCGGCCACCTCAATACTGATGACAAGCGTAGAGGCCGGCTCCGCAACTAAGCGGCTACTAAGCCGGTTATCATAGATCTCTGCGACCTCCACGTTCACTTTCTGGGCGGAAGCAGCAAATAGCGTAAAAGACAGGAGAAGCAGGGGTATTCCCCGTAAGAATAAACCGGACGTATTAAAGGGGTTGAGTTTCATGATTTTAATGTTTTTTGTTTCTGCAAAGTTGGGTAGAGGAGGGATGTGCGTCAATAGCGAGAACGGGGGATATTGTTAAGTTAACAGTGAACAACTAACAGTGAACAGTTAGCTTATTCTGTTACATCCGCTTCAAAGGCTGTCTTCGACAAAATCATTTGTTCACTATTAGTTATTCACTGTTAGTTGTTCACTGTTAGTTATTCACTGTCTTACCCCTGCTTCATTACTCTTCTCACTTTCGGTTTTGTTAGCCGCCAGTGATTTCAGATAGTAGAAATAATGGCGGCCTTTGAGTGCTTTGCTGTCAATATATCTTTCTTTATCGCCGGCCAGAGCTGCCAGTTTTACAGGTTTTTGTCCGCGTTCATAGCGATAAATGTTGTATTGAAGCTCCTGAGCACCTGCCGGCGGCTCCCAGGTGAGCTGCACTCCCCCTTTTGTGGAGTTGGCCATCAGTGAGGCAGGCGGAGAGGGCAATGAACCCTGTAGGGTAGTATACACGGGCGCTGAGGCGGGGCTTTCCACTCCCAGATACGACAGAGACACCACCGTGTAGCGATATGTTTCTCTCTCCTGCAGCAGGGAGTCTGCATAGAAATTATTCGGGCAGAAGAGCGTGTCCGTGCTGTATTTATCTTTTCCTGCCAGCCGCCGGCTTCTTAAAAGGCGGTAGCCGGTGACATACGCATCATAAGCCGACACGTCATCCCATGTGACCCAGGTGGTGCCGTCGGTGGTGTTCAGCTCCACCTCCATAGGCGGTTTGGGCACGGGTATGTTTTTCAGGGGCCGGGCGGAGACGGTGTCGGAGAAGCGGCCTTCCACGAAGCTGGTGGACATGGATTTTAGCGCATAATGATAGAATTTTCCGCCGTTTAAACCGGGTGCGGTGTCGTGGAAGGAATAGATCCGGGCCGTGTCACGGGCCGGGATCAGTCCGCTGATGAGCTCAAAGGGTCCGCCGGTTTCCGCGCGGTAGATATGGAAACCTTTGGTGTCACTTTCCCGGTTCTGCCAGCTCAGGGAGACCCCCTCTTTATTGCCTGTCGCCGTAACTTCTACAGGCGCGAACGGCAGCCGTCCGCTTCGGTAGGCCGTGCTGTAGGTAATGCTGCGCCCGGCCTTGTCGAGAGTTTTGTATTCCACTTCAAAGTAGTAAAAATAGGCGGTGGCGGGTTTTATGCCCTCATCTGTGAAGCTGGTCTGTAACGGCGACAGCTCGGCCACGGGCTCAAAGCCGTCTACGGAGTTGGTACTGCGGTAGAGCCGGAGCATCTTGATAAGGGGGGCATGCGCCAATGTCCAGGCCAGTGTAACGCTCTCCCTAAGCGAATCGGGCCGCAGGCTCACCCGGTCGGGCAGCGGCACCTGGACCGGATCCAGTGAGGCGGCGGAGAGGGTGTCGGCCACGGGGGCGGCATTGCCGTAGGCGTCATAGCCCCGGAGAAAGTAGCGGTACAGGCGGTGGGGTACGGCGGTGGTATCCCGAACGGTAAATTTCAGGGTGTCTTTCACGGCCAGGAAGGTCACCTCGGCCCGTGTGTTCACAAACCTTCCCTTTTCTTCGCTCCGCCAGGCTTCTATCCAGACGGGTTTGTGGTCTCCGGCGACGCTGGCAGAGAGGGTCATGGTATACCGGACACTATCGTAGAAATGCCCAAGGATGCGGGTGGAGGCTACCGATTCAGGAGCGTACTTCACTTCTTCCGAGAGCAGGCTGTAGTTGTCGCCCACGCCGGTGATCCGGTATTGATAGACCTGGCCGGGCGTTACTTCGGTGTCCAGCCAGAGCAGGTTGAAACCCGCCATGACGGGGATGCTGTACCCCACATTTTCTAATACCTTCACATGGCCTGCTGCTTTCACTTTCCGCCAGATGGTGTCGGTTTTGAACACGCTCAGGTAAACCGGATAGGGAAGCCATTGTTCCGTGCGGGCCATGTTTTGCCGGAAAACTTCGGGCATGACAACGGCCTCCAGCAGGGCTACCTGCTTAAAGGCGCTCTCGCCGCGGGTGCGGCGTTCTACCCGGTAAGCGCTACGTTTGCCTCCTGCGATCTCATAGCCGGCGATCACGAAGATCCCTTTGGCCCCGGCACGGGCAGCCCCATGTACGGGCTCCTGCGTGTAGGAAGGCAGGCTGAATAAATACAGCGCGGCACAGACCCAAAATGCTTTTGTTTTCATATCTGTTAAAATTTAAGCTATCCGCATTATTTATCGGCGGTTTGCGGACCTGCCTTTTCTGATAGCTGAATGCGTATGACGGTTTTATGTTTTTTAATCTTCAAACGAATTGGAACTGAGCCGGAGCTCAAAATCGGAATTGTTATGGGTCACCGTGCCGATGGCGTCCAGCCGGACGGTACCGGAGGCTTCTGTTTTTACGCAAAGCCCGTCGCAGTTGCTGTCACAGGTAGGCAGTAGTCCGGGCGAAACCCCGGTATACGCCATCCCCGAGAGCGAGAGATAACCACTCACTACCAGGCTGTAGTTCCCGTTATTCCAGTACGTACCATCCATATTTACCCCCGCACTGACCCTGATCTCGAGGCCTGCACAGGCTACCCCTACCGTAAAGCCCAGATCAAACTCTGCATTCACAAATACGCTCATGCCCATAGAGTAAGAGTCCGTATCACCGAAGTTGATGCCGAAGCGGACGTCACCGGTCACCGTCACTTTCAGACGGGCCTGGATCACCCCGAGGTCAATATCGAAGCTGGGAATGATGGGGACGGGGATCTCCGCACCTACTTCCATAAAGAAGCCGTTCAACTCCGTGAGGTCAGTATATCCTTTCGGCAGCTCACCCTGCATATTCTGCGAATAATAGCTCTTCTCGCGGATGATGGCCTCTATGGCCGCACGCCGGTCACTGGCCTGGTGTCTATAGTTCCCGAACAGCAGCAGACCCTGGGCACCAACCGTGGGGTTGCTCATGGTCATGTGGGCGGCTGACAGGAAATAATATCCGTACTGGTCTATGGCAAACTCGACTTCGGCATTTACCCGTACGGCTGACATGTCGCCTTCGTAGTGAAGCCGGCCCAGTAGCCGGAATCGCTGAATGTCATAGGTCATGGTCAGGTTCCCGAAGGGGGTATCCACTTTTTTCAGCTGTATCGAAGAATTCCGCACCGACAGGTGGTTTTCGGCCGCGAAAGACATCCTTTTGGCATTTCCTTGGAAGCCCATTTCTTCAGGCATATCACCATCAAAAGTGAAGATGGACCAGGCCCCGTTACTGACCGACATTTTCCCCGTGATCGCCGAAACCGTGATCCGGCCGTTGTCACTGCCTCCCATCATGACAGACTGCCCCGCATCCACATCCAGTTCCGTCCGCAGGTTCCCGGCCAATTGATTGGCATCCAGGTTGGTTTTGGTGAGGGTGTAGCGGATACCTTTGAATACGCGGGTGTTTTCGCTCTCGAGGTGGCCTTTAAGTTCTATTTTGCTTTGACTGAAGCTGATGCTCCGGCTGTCTCCGTGATCGAAATGCCATCTTACGCCCTGCACCAGTACCGGGCTCATGGCGAAAGGCCTTAAAGTCAGGGGGGGCGGTGTGTTATTCCCGGTGCGGCTATACAGCAGGCCTGTATTGTGAGACGGCAAGTCGGGTATGCCCAGATCCAGGGAACCGTTCAGTGCAAATATATCCTCGCTCAGCTCTACACTTTGTACATACATGCGGGCGGCATTATGGACGGTGAGGGTGGGTACGGTATTGTTCAGAAAGAGCTCCTGCTGGCCATTACTGAAAAACCACAGCGAGCTGAAATTGATCCGGGCGTCATTATTTACCCCGCTCAGGTGCTGTCCGGAGATGCTGGCGGCCGTCACGCTGTTATCATTGGCGGTGATCGACAGGTACCAGGCCTGTTCCGGGCCACTGTAGCCGAAGGTGGCATCGGCCGTAACATTTACCGGGATGTTGCCGAGTAAAGTCAGCTGACTCACCTCCAGCGAGCCCTGGGGGACATGGATCCTGTCGGTATGCAGCAGGGCCTGGCTAAAGGGCAGGTCGAGGCCCAGCGCATGAATAGTGCCCCGCAGGTAGATGCCGCTGTTATTGCCGGTCACCCGGGTGATGTCCATGCTGAACCGGCCCATGGGGATGTGTTTTTGTACCGTATTGTTAAAGCCGGTCAGCTGGTGCTGGCTGTTGATGAGCACTTTTCCTACCGGCAGGTCGAGGTTGGCGGGAGTAATGTGCTCCATACTGGTTTGCAGCCGGGTGTCGAGTACTACCGAATCTTTGTACAGCCGGGAAGTTTGTGCCCGGGCGATGGCCGTGAACGAGTCGGTATTGTAATTCAGGGTATAGCGGAAGTCATTCCCCTGGCCGTTGACCACCGGTATGCCGCTGCTTCCGCCCACAATGGCTATGCCTGAGGAGGTAAACACCGGCAGCTGCAGGGTATTGGCGCCGGGCCTTTTGAGGAACATCTCTTCGTTTTCGCGGTAGCGGAAGATGTTGCTGTTGAAGGAGGTGGCGCTGACCGACACCCGGCCCATCACGGCGCCCTGTTCCTGCTGACCGCTGCCGTATTTATTGACCACTATGGGGCCGTTATTATTTTCGCCCTGCAGAAGCGAGGTATAGGACCCGTACAGGGTGATGGACTGTTCGTTGATCTCGGTGACCACCGGCAGCGTGGCCGGCCTGCAATAGGGAATGTTGGCAGAATCTCTCCTGGAATCGGCCACCAGCGTGGTATTGGCAATATCCAGCGTACGGAGGCCCTGGTTATTGGCATTGGTACCGGTGATTTTAAATACATTATCCTGGGTATCCGGTATGGTCAGTAAGCCATTGATGATCACCTTCCCGGCGGTTTCCGTGAGGTTGGTCACCTCCAAAGGGAAGCCGAGAAGCTCATTCAGGTTCATGTCATTGTAGATACGCATCCGGAAGTTGATGGTGGTGACAAACCCCGACTGGTTCTGCTGGCCCGGTCCGCTCAGGTGGTTAATATAGCCGTAAACCGTACCGTAGCTATAGACCTGGCTGCCCCCCTCTTTGTATTCGAGCCCCACCAGTCCTTCGCCGCCCTTGGAAACGGTAAAGGTAAGTAGGGTATCTCTGGGTACGCCTTTCATCTCATATTCGCCGGCCGCATTGGAAAACACTTCGATCAGGGGTACCGAGCCTTTCACCCGGACCCGCGCTCCCGCTACCGGGCTGTTTTCCGTTCCCACGGTCACCCGGCCTTTGACCGTCCGACCCCTTTTCAGCTTTACGATGACCACCTGCCAGTTTTTGGAGGGGGTGCTGGGTACGATCTTATCTACCACCACGTAATCCGCCCCCGCGGGCCCCTGGATCCGGAAGATAAATTCGCTTCCTGCATTCCGGAAAGCAAAATCGGCCCGGCCCGCACTGTTGGTGATGCGGTCGAAGGGCCCCAGGAGCTCCGGCAGGGAATTATTGGCCTGGATCAGGCCCGGGTTGTTCTGAGGGTTGCCCTGGGGATTCATTTCTATATTTATCGGGGCATTAGATTGTACTCCCTGGTTAATATAAGGGCTGTGGATGTTGGGGTATAGGGTAACATTGGCCTGCGGCACACCGGTGAGGCTTATTTTTACTCCCGCCAGGGCTGTGGAGCCGATGTCCGTACCCTCTATTTTAAAATGAATGCGGTGGAGCTTGTATTTCACCTCCAGGTCTCTTTGAATGACCTGGTTGGCAGGCACATTCAGGATGACCGTATCGGCCTGGTACAGATTGGTGTTATGGGGCAGTATCATCAGCCTGCGGTTATTGCCGGAAGGAAGATGCACGGAATAATATCCGCCGTTAGCCGATATATTGACCATATTACCGGTTTGCCCGGTAGCCGGATCAAAATAGTGTACCTGCCCTTTGATGGGGATCCCTTCTTCGTTGACCAGCCTTACTTTGATCTCTCCCTTGGGCTCGAGGAACAGGATATCCTCATTATAGGCCACTCCGAACAGGGCGGGCGCCATATCACCCACGGTAGGCGCCACATTCCTGTTGACCGCTTTAAAAGCGGGTTTAAAACCATTCTTTTCTACAGATAATGCCCAGAAATACCCCTTTTGTACCGTGTTGTAATATTCTACCGGAAGGTTTTTTGCGTCTATGCGTCCGTCATTTCCGGTTACTCCCACTTTTTCCAATTGCAGGGGCAGACCGTTATTGGAAAGCTGGCCGGATAGCCAGTTGAAGCTGGTCTGGCTCTCTTCTAAAAGCTCGCCCCACTTGCCGTTAGCGGCAATATTCCTGGCCTTTTCAGCCGTGGGCAGGTTGATACGCCACAGGGCCCAGATAGCGCCCGGCTCATTTTGAGCCAGGCCCGCCTCATTATCATTTCCCGCCCGGGTATTTTTTACCTGGGCATATATTCTCGGGTGCCAGGGGGAAACAGGGGCAAAGGTGAAGTTGGCAAAGGAAGGATCCTGGCCGGGAAGGCTGTATCCTCCGTTATTGATATTACTAAGCGCTCCGAGGCAATTGTTGCTGTAACAGGATTCCGCCAGTTGATGGGTAGACCAGTTGATATTAAAGCATGTGGGATTATTGTAGTCTCCTACGCTGGCATATCTCAGGTTTTGTCCGTTGGGAAATACGCTTTTCAGGCTAAAGGAGGTGGTGTTTTCGTTCTTAGGCCGGACGAAGATCATGTAAGGACTTTCGTTATTATAACAATAATAGACCACAATGTTTCTGAAAGTAGCCCGGCCGTTGGCATCGGTGGTGGCTTTCGCCACAATTTCGTAGTTGAGATAGCCGTGGGTTTCCGGATCGCTGAAATTTCCCGGGCTGCCTTCGTCTTTAGGGATGTAGTAGGGGCGCGGATTTTTGCGTACGATCAGTACTTCCATGTTGTCTTTGGTGAGATTCCAGTTGTTTTTCTCCGCCACCAGTACGGTAGGGTTGAAGGTTCGCACCCGGCTGTAAAATGTTCCCATATCCTGGTGCCCCGGGATACCGAAGGTAAACTGTATGGGTTGGGCAAAATAGGATGAGGCAGGAGACCCGATCCTGACCATCAGCACTTTTCGTGACCGGCCTGTGATCGAGTAATAAAATTCACCTCCGCTCGTGCCGATACGGGTCTGTTTCCATCCGAAATCAAGGTCGTCAAGACCGGGAACGTTGAAGGAGAAATTACCGCCCGCATCCGTCACGGCTGTGGCCAGCACGGCCCGGTTTATGCTGTTTCCGCTGACGGTAGCCGAATTTTCGTAACCCGTAAGAATGTTGCCGGGCAGCAGGGAAATACTACCGCTGAGCGATCCGCTTATGCTGGGGTTTTCAAATTGAAGGGCTTCGACCAACTGCACGGTAACCCCGGCCAGCGGACTGTTTTGATAGCCTCCGAAGCCGCCGCTGTTGCCGGTAAGAAGCATACCCGTATTCTGGTTTTGCCCGGCCTGGACCGGCGGCGGCGTATTGCCCTGCAGATTTTGTGGCGGGTTACCCGACTGATTTCCGGACGACCACCCGCCCGAGGCGGAATTTCCGAAATTGTTGGTATTGGAAGCGGAGCCCGCCTGCGGCCAATAGTAGCGTAGCTTTCCTTTGAGCTGCTGTATCACAAAGGCCGGGCTGACGTCTTGTTGGACCAGCGGGGGCCTGTCATTGCCGGTTACCCGGTCGACGGCCACGATGCCGCCAGGCCCGGCTTTAGGAGTAAAGGCCCGCACCTCGCTGCGGCCCTCATTCCGGAAAGCCGTGCCTTCGCGTTCGCCTCTTATGGTTTTATCGAGCGCCTTTACCGACCAGGCGTATTTCCGGCCTTTGACCAGGGGCGGATCGGCCGGGCCGTACAAATAGGTGTTGCCCATCACCTCTTTTTCAAAGAAGGCGGGGCCTGTAGACGACAGGAAGGCGTCGTTAGGGTTACGGTTGGGGTCAAACATCTCCACGATCTTCAGCAGGTAGAGGGTGCCCGGCGGGGCTCCGGCCGGGAGGGTCCAGGAGAACAGGGTGTTTTGCGGCTCCATGACGGTCAACTCTTCGTTTTCCATCGGCCGGATCAGGATGGGCGGCTCGGTGAGCGTGAGGCGCATGGTAGTGCAGCCCAGGGGCGATTCGGCCGATAGCGGCACCGTGGGACGTGTAAAGTCATAGGCCCGTATACAGAGGCTATAAATCCCTTCGGGAAGACCGTTTTTACGTTCTATATCATTGGCAGTGGTGCCTACAAAGGCGATGTCACTGAGATTAAAGAGGGTCTGGATCTCGGCGACGTTCAGGATCTTTGGTGCGCCGGGCTGCAAGGTTACGGGCACAGGGGCGCGGTAGGCGGGATCGGTGAAGACCCGCACGCCGTTCTCCCCTGTGATGTTGATCCGGAGATAGACGTCGAGTGGCCTCGTGGTAGTATTTCTGAGGGTAATGAGCGTCTTACCGGGGTTATTGGCGTAGTCGCTCAGGCGGGTGGAGTAGGGCGGCACGATGTTCACCGTCACGTTTACGCTGTTTTGGGCATATACCGTCAGCACGGATAAAAGCAGGAGGAAAGGAGTGAGAAATCTTTTCATGACATTAGAAGCTTAAAGTATAACTTAATTCAGCAGTGAGCTCGGAATTTTTCAGGGGCTCTGCCGCCTCCTGTTCGATGGCATTATTCATGGAATTGATCCGCAGGTTGATCCGGTGCCCCTTCCACGGGGCATACATAGCGTTTCCGCCCAGGGTCAGGATACGGCTGTTGCCCTGCGGCATTTGGCTGATGATCCAGGAGTTGCTGTTGCTGACCATGACCTTGTTTTTCAGGAAACCCTTGCTCAGGCCCAGCGTGACACCTTTGTTGCTGACGGTGCCGATAGCCAGGCGGTTATCGGTATAGTTCAGGCCGGTGTTAACCGACAACCCGAGGGCATTCAGACCCAGGTTATAATTCAGCAGGGCGATGGAAGAGCGGATGTTATTGTCGGTCTGTGTCTCCTGGTTGAGGTCCGACAGATGGCTGAGGTTATACGACAGCAGCACCATGTGGGTATAATTCTGCGATACGAATACCAGCCTCGGAGTAACGGAAACGTTATTGTTGGTTTGTGTGAGCAGGTATTTGTTTTGCAGCAGGGTGACGGTAGGCTCTGAGTTAGTGGAGAAGTTGGTGTAGTTGGCATCTACCCCGAACTTCTCATGGATGTCCCAGGAGAGGTTGGCCATGCTGATGATGCGTCGTGTGGTGGCCTGCTTCTGCTGCCTGCGGTTATCTTCCTGAATACCTATGCTTCCTGAAAACCGGAGCTTTCCCTGAAGGGTGTTGAAGGAAGGTGAAAGGCTGATGCTGCGGAGGTCGTTCTGGAAGAAATAGGCACCCATCGACTGAAAGTTAGGGTCCACGTGCTTATAAGCCGCCTTTATACCGAAGGTTTTGGCCGTATAGCCCAGCCCGCCGCTGTAGGCCAGGTAGTATTCGGAGGTGCCGTTGATCGGGATCAGCCCTCTGAGGAAATTCAGTCCGCGGTTTGCCGAATCCAGCTCCACGTTAAGGGTGGAGTGACGGTCACGGGTGTAAATGCTCAGGCCGGCATCGGCAAATAAATAGAGCTTTCCGCCAAAGGTGTATTTTACTTCACTACCGATCACCACATTGGCGGCGGGCCGAACAAGACTGGAGTCTGTAACCCCTTTGAAGCCTTTTTCACTATCACGGGCACTCAGAAAGCTCAGATCGATATGGCGGGCCTCGGTGCCATAGCCGATCTTTCCGGCATAGCCGTGTCTTGAAAAGCTGAAAGGCTGCAGGGCTCCGGTGGTGGTGTCGATGGTGGTGGCGCGGTTAAGACGGCCGGTCATAAAACCCAGGCGCAGCTTACCGGGCCTCAGCTCCACTCCGCCGCCCAGCAGGGTGTGCCCGGCCAGCGTATAGGGAGAAAAGCTTACGTTACGGTAGCCTCCGTGAACGGTGATCCATTTATAAGTGGGGCTCATTCCGAACTGGTTAAAGGGCTGACTGAAAGATCGTTGCTGCTCGCTGTAGGTAAAGGAAAGCGGTACAGCGATGCCGTAGATACTCAGGGTAGGGCTCCCGGAAATCACGTATGAAAACGGACTTCTACGCGCGGCCATTCCGTTGGCAGAATACCCGATCAACCGGACATCGAAAGAACCCCGGATGTCGAAGGGTTTTTGCGATGCCAGGCCCGAAACATCCTGAGCCACCGTTTCCAGCGTAGTGATCAGGATCAGGAGGCAGGTCAGTTTTTTCATAGGCTATTGATTACCACTGCAAAGTTGGGGCGGCGGGGGATAGGCGGCAATAGCGAAAATGGGGGATATTTTGAAGTGGATTTTTGAACCCTATAAGGCATATAAGTTCATATAAG
>CAZLXI010000022.1:0-76878 GCA_964563435.1 uncultured Lacihabitans sp. | reverse complement strand
TTCGTTGCAGCAGAGTCTCAACTTGTTGGACTCTGCTGTTTTTTTCAGCACGGCAGAGTCTCTTTGAAAAAGGACTCTGCCGTAAATCAGACAGAAGTGCCTGCGCGGCCTGGCCTGCTGCAGTTTCACTGGCGGGTTTGGGGCCATTGTCTGCGCGATCCGGCCCTCACTTGGGCAACAGTGGTACCCTACACGTGTCAATAACCGTGCAGCTGCGATGCCCTACTCACAATAGCGCTCATAATTCTCCGAAAAATACCGAAATTCTGCCTGTAGCGCTTCAAATTTCTTTTCAAAACCCTCTAGGATGCCGTCTTTGGCCGGTATTTCTATCTCTTTAGTAATCTCATGGATCCGCATCAGGCCGATGGTACCTGAATTGCCTTTCAGGGTGTGAAGCTCTTTCTGGATAGCCACCACGTCTTTCCGGTCGTAGGCGCTTTGTACATTCTCTATCTGAACCTCCGCTTCACTTCTGAAATCTTCAAATACCGACAGCAGCATTTCGTTCCCCACCATATCTTTCAGACTCCCGATCACCTCGTTGTCAAAAGCGGGAACAGCCGCATCGATCTCCTCAAATTTCTTCCGGCTTTCCTTTTTACCTTTTCTCCGGTCTGCGTTTTCAGGGCTCAGGCACTCTTCTACTTTCTGCACCAGGAGATTGGCCCGGATGGGCTTGGAAAGGTAATTGTCCATACCGCTGGCCAGAAATTTTTCCCGGTCATTTTCCATGGAATAGGCGGTCATGGCCACCACCGGGGGCAACTTCTTGCCGAATTTTTCACGCAAAACAAGGGTAGTTTCTATGCCATCCATCTCGGGCATCTGGATGTCCATGAGGATCAGGTCAAAATCGGGGTTATGCTGAAAGGTCTCAATGGCCTTCCTGCCCGAATCCGCACCGATCACATTACAGTTGGCTTTTCGCAGGATCTCGATGGCCACTTTGCGGTTGATGGCGTTATCATCCACCAGCAGGATCTTGGGAGAAAAGTCGCGGAAATATCCTTCAATGGATATCTCATGATCGGTATTCACCTTTTCACTGATCTCCGAGGCCCGCGCCTCTTCGGCAGGGAGGGTAAACCGGAAGTTGCTTCCCTGGCCCGGCAGGGAACTCAGACCGATCTCGCCGTCCATGGCCTCTACCAGTTGTTTGGAGATGACCAGCCCGAGCCCTGTACCGCCGAACGCCTTTTTAGTGGAAATATCCAGCTGCTGAAAAGAATTAAAGAGCTTTCTCTGGTTCTCCTCTGAAATTCCGATACCGGTATCAATCACTTCGAATTTCAGTATCTGAAGATTTTTGCGTTGGTCTGACAGGGTGATCCGGATCGTAATTTCGCCGTTCTGGGTAAATTTGATGGCGTTAGAGGTGAGATTGGAGAGGATCTGCAACAGCCGGATCTGGTCGCCGACGATGAAGGGGTTGACGCGGTTATCCCAGTCAAATTTCAGCAGGTTATTAGTCTCCGCTGCCTTTTGCTTGAACAGGGCCACCAGGTTTTTCAGCATCTCTTTCAGGTCAAACGGCTTTTTTTCAATGTTCATTTTTCCTGCTTCCAGCTTGGAAAGGTCCAGGATGTCGTTCAGGATGGTCAGCAGGGTCTCGGAAGAATTGCGAATGGTGTTAACATAATCTTTCTGGCTCTTGTCCAGCTCGGTCTCGTTCAGCACGTCGATCATCCCGATGATCCCGTTCATGGGAGTACGGATCTCATGGCTCATATTGGCCAGGAACTGCTCTTTTACTTTCAGCAGGTGCTCGGCCTCTTCCTTGGCAACTTTCAGCTCTTCAGCACTTCCCAGAAGCTCGGTTACATCCCTTGCCACTCCTTCCACTTCAATGGGAGTACCTTTTTCGTTCTTGATCATCCGGATGTTCAGCATAAACTGCCGGATACTGCCGTCTTTACGCTTTACCCGTACTTCGTAATTGGTGATGTTCCCGGATTTCAGCAGGGTTTTAATGTTTTTGGAAGAATCTACCACGTCTTCGAAAAACTGGTCCACTTTCTGGTGGATAACCTCCTCTTCGTGGTAGCCCGTGTGCTTATAGACCGACGGCGAGATCATGGTGATGTTACCCGCCAGGTCAGACCGGTAATAAATATCAATGAATGACTCGATGATGTTCCTGAATTTGTTCTCACTTTTCTGAAGATCGAGCAGCGCTTTTTTATTTTCCGTGATATTCCGGGCAATTCCCGATACCTCTTCCACTTCGCCGTTTTCGCCCGAAATGATAGGGTTCAGGTGGAACTCATACCAGTCCGGACCGCCGTTTTTCTGGCCCCAGTTCAGCTCGAAATACTGTGGGGTGCCGGAAAAGGCAAGGTTGTACTTTTCCCGCATCATGGGTTTATCGTCGGGATGAAACAGTTTCCAGCCGTAGCGTTCAATACTGCTGTTGATCTTAGGCTCCTCGCCCAGCTGACTGTAAACGATGTTATAATAGTTCCGGTTCATGGAACTGAGCTGGCGCCGGGTATTGACGGTCCAGAGCAGGTGGGAGCTGCTGTCGAAAAGGGCCTTTAAACGTGCGGTCTGCAACTCCAGGTCGCCTTCGGCCCGTTTACGTTCCATGGTCATGGCGATCTGGCCGGAAACAAACTGCAGGAGCTCCAGGTCATTGCTGCTGAATTTGTTTTCGTCGGAATAGGACTTGATCCCGATCACCCCGATCACTTCTTCATTGACCTTGAGAGGCACCAGGATTTGCACTGCCGGTAAAATAGATTCATAGATAAAGAGCTTTTCCCGCTCAATGAGCTCCTCCAGCTCCTCCCTGTTAAACACCAGGGGCTTTTTTTGCAGGAGTGAGTATTCGATCAGTCCGTTTCCCAGGTGACGTTTCATGTAATTCTGGCCGGTATCAAAAAACTCGTCCACGTGATACGGGAAGTTGATGCTGCTGTCGCTGTTGTCAAAAACGGCCACAAAAAAATTATTGGCGTAGATGTTCTTCTTCAGGTTCAGATGCACCTGGGCGAGGAAGTCCTCCAGGCTGCGGGTATTCAGGTTACTCTGCGCTATGGCAAAATAGAGATTCTGGGCGGCTTCCGCACGCCGCCGCTGGGTAATGTCACGAAAGATGAAGCGGTAAACCTTCATTTCGTTGCTGAGCTGCGAAAAATGAATGTCGCCCAAGAGGTAGACCCGCTTTTTCAGCTTGTTTCTGAAAACCAGGGTATAGTCATGCAAATGATGGCCGGGCCGAAGCCCCAGGGTCTCTTTGACGGTTTCGTCTTTGAACTGGGGGTGCAGGTAATCGGTGATCTTTTTGCCTTTTACCTCTTCCTTTTCATACCCCAGCGTTTTAACAAATGAATTATTGACGAAGATAAACTCCCCTTTACTGTTCAGAATAAAGTTGATCTCGGAAGTATTCTCTACAAAATCTTCCAGAAAACTGATGTATTCCGAGGGGTAGGATACCGTCTTGAAATTGGCCATAGTTGTCAGTGCTTTTCATGCAGGATTAAACCAAAATTTAAACATGCTCTAACATAGGTTAAAGCTAAGAAATATTGGTGGAATTTAATTGCACCGGGAAAGACATTTTGAACCATAAGCCTTAGTTTGCCTGAATAATCCCTAATTTTACAGATCAAACAGGAAATTATTGGAAAAAGTAAGAGCCAAGAAGCATCTCGGGCAGCATTTTTTAAAAGACCTGGCGGCAGCCCGGAAAATTACCGAACTGTACCGAAGTGAAGGCACTGTGCTGGAGATCGGGCCGGGAATGGGCGTACTGACGCAATACCTGACCGAACGAAAAGAGCTGGACCTGTTTCTGGTGGAGATCGATAAGGATTCGGTGGCGTATCTTCAGAAGTATTACGGGTTTACCGGCAAAAATCTTTTTGATGCCGATTTTCTTCATGTGGATCTGAACAAAGTTCTCGGACTTACGCCGGAAGACCGGTTCGGTATTATCGGTAATTTTCCTTACAATATTTCTTCACAGATTTTCTTTAAGGTGCTCGACTACAAAGACCAGGTCCGGGAAGTAGTGGGCATGGTTCAGAAGGAGGTGGGCCAGCGGATAGCCTCGCCTCCGGGGAATAAAGATTACGGGATTCTGAGTGTTTTGTTGCAGGCTTATTATGATATCGAATACGCTTTTACCGTTCCGCCGGCTGCATTCGACCCGCCGCCGAAAGTAGATTCGGGGGTGATCCGCCTCGTGAGAAATGACGATAAGGTGTTGAACTGCGACTTTAAGAAGTTTAAACTCGTGGTGAAAACAGCCTTTAATCAACGGAGGAAAATGCTTTCTAATGCACTGAAGCCCATTTCTGCTCAGGCAGAATTCCCGTATGAGAATAAGCGGGCGGAGCAGTTGGATTATACGCAGTTTGTGGAGATCACGAATGCGATCTTTCCTAGATCCTGAGATGGGTCATTGCAATAACAGTCTACTCTGACACTTGAGAGAAAGTACCCTTTTCTCTAAGTACTGAGTTTCACCACCACCCGGCCCAGCGCTTTGCCGGCCAGCATCTGCCTGATTTCCGTTTCCAGGTCTTCTAAAGAAACGGTACGACTGATGGCTTCCAGGCCTTCAGGCTTCCATTCGCAGGCCAGTTTATTCCATAGCGTTTTCCGCCAGGTTATGGGGGCCTCGGCCGACTCTATTCCGTATAGGGTCAGGCCGCGGAGAATAAAAGGGAAGACGGAGGTACTGAAATCGGGAGACAGGGCCATTCCGCAAACGGCCAGGGCGCCATAGGGGTGAATGCGCTTGAGCATATTCTCCAGAACAGGGCCGCCTACTGTATCTATTCCCGCAGAGTACAAACTTTTTAGCAGGGGCTTCGGCGACTCTTCCCAGGCATGAATGATCTCTTTTGCTCCTAAAGACCGCAGGTATTCTGCGGTTTCCGGCCTTCGGGAGAAGGCAACGGTCTCTATTCCCAGCTTTTGGAGAATGAGTAAGGCAATGCTCCCTACTCCGCCGGTGGCTCCGCTAATGACCACGGGCAGAGTAAGGTCGGAGCTCATGATCTTGTCGATACTCATGGCGGCAGTGAGCCCGGCAGTACCCAGCATCATGGCTTCTTTCAGGCTCATTTCTTCCGGTAAAGCCACCGCCCAGTGCGACGGAACCGAGATGTATTCCGAAAAACCACCTTTGGCGTTCATGCCCAGATCAAAGCCGGTAACAATGACTTTCTCCCCTTCCTTAATATCGGTATGAGACGACCGGACCACAACGCCCGCCGCATCAATGCCCGGTGTATGGGGGTAAAAACGGGAAATGCCCTTATTGCCGGAAGCAGAAAGGGCATCTTTATAATTCAGGCTCGAATAAGCTACCCGGATCAGCAGCTCACCGGTATCCAGGTCTTCCGGGCCGGCCTCCTCTATTGTCCGGCTGACTTCACCTGAAGCAGAGACGGAGACCGATAACCTTCTGAACAGATTCATGAATGTTTATGTTGCAGGGCCGCTTTTACAAAACTCACAAACAGCGGGTGCGGGTTCATTACCGTACTTTTGAGTTCGGGATGAAACTGCACCCCCACGAAGAACGGATGCGAAGGAAGCTCAATGATCTCTACCAGGCCGGTGTCGGGGTTAGTACCGCTTAAAACCATGCCATTTTTCTCGAATTCTGCTTTGAAAGCATTGTTAAACTCCCAGCGGTGACGGTGTCTTTCACTGACCCTGCTTTTATTGTAGATGCTACGGGCGAGGGTCTTGTCCTGAATTTTACAGGTATAAGCTCCCAGCCGCATGGTACCCCCCTTATTTTCCACATTTTGCTGATCATGCATCAGGTCGATCACCGGATGTTCGGTAGTCGCTACCATTTCGGTAGAGTGGGCGTCTTCCCAGCCTATCACATGGCGGGCGTATTCAATAACGGCCATCTGCATGCCGAGGCATATTCCAAAGAAAGGGATATGGTTTTCCCTGACATACTGTACGGTCGCTATTTTTCCTTCAATACCCCGCTCGCCGAAGCCCGGAGCCACCAGCACCCCGTCAAGGCCGCCCAACAGCTCACTCACATTGTCAGGATCTATTTTTTCCGAGTGTATCCACTTCAGGTTTACTTTGCATTTATTCATCACTCCGCCATGAATAAAGGCCTCCGCAATGGATTTATAGGCATCTTTCAGCTCAATATATTTACCCACTAAACCGATGTTTACCTCGTTTTCGGGATGTTTCAGCACCTTCAGGAAGTTGTTCCATTTCTTCATGTCGGAGTCTGTACTGCTATAAATATCCAGCATATACAGCGCCCGCTGGTCCAGCTTTTCCTGGGCCATCAGTACCGGAACTTCATAAATGGAATCGGCGTCAATGGCCTCAATGACCGAGGGTACCTCCACGTTACAGAATAGAGCGATCTTCTTCCGGATATCTGCCGGAAGCGGGTACTCGGTCCGGCAAACAATGATATCGGGCTGTATACCCGATTCCTGCAGCATCTTTACGGAATGCTGTGTAGGCTTGGTCTTCAGCTCACCGGCTGATTTCAGGTAAGGTACGAGGGTAAGGTGAATGGTGAGCATGTTGTTTTCGCCCAGCTCCCATTTCAGCTGTCGGACAGCCTCCAGGAAGGGCAGGGATTCGATGTCGCCCACACAGCCGCCGATCTCTGTAATGATGATGTCATAAGCCCCTGATTCACCCAGAAGGCGGATATGTCTTTTGATCTCGTCGGTAATGTGGGGGATTACCTGTACGGTTTTACCCAGGAAATCGCCCTTACGCTCCTTGTTCAGTACATTATAATAGATCCTTCCGGTAGTAACATTATTGGCTTGAGAGGTGGGAATATTCAGGAAGCGTTCATAGTGACCCAGGTCCAGGTCGGTTTCGGCACCGTCTTCCGTAACATAGCATTCCCCGTGCTCATAGGGGTTGAGCGTACCCGGATCCACGTTCAGATAGGGGTCCAGTTTTTGAATGGTTACAGAAAATCCGCGTGATTGTAAGAGTTTGGCTAATGATGAAGCAATGATACCTTTTCCCAGTGATGAAGCTACTCCTCCGGTCACAAAAATGTACTTAGGCTTACTTTTTTTTCCGCTCAATGGCATTTCGATAATGATTGATTACGGGATACAAAGGTAACACTTTTTTTCGGGTTTGGAAGCACGGCCGTGGTAAGATTTTTTGCTTATCATGTGTGCAGAGAGCTGAGTGTAAAGTAAGCTTCTGGTTTGTAACCGGTTGAAGAGCCTATATTTTTTCCCAGAATTCTATCTCCCCGGCGATTTTTTCGAAGAGGGGATGGAGACGGGGAGAGGCCTCTGCCGGGAGTTTATGAAGAAGGTCCGGAGCTCTCTTTTCAAGTTTCTTCGTGAGGTGGTGAAGTTCGAACGCCACCTGACCGGAAGTCACAGGCATTTTAGGGGGAACCTCAAAAGGCCCGACCTTTGAACGGTCAAAATTATATCCGCGGGCCGTAGCGGTTTCCCACACTTTATCCAGGTAAAAGTTAATACTGTCAAGGGGTTTTTCAGATGCCCTGAAACGAATCAGTTGCGGGTGCCGGAGGTAGCCTTTGGTGCGGCCTTCAAGCACGTGTTTTGCCAACAGGGTTTCCCGCCAGAGGGCCAGTAGTCCTTTGGTGTCGAGGTAGCCGGGGTGTAAAGACCATATTCTCATAAAGTAAGTATTTACGAAAGTTAACATTTTTTAACGCAGATAACAGCAACATATATGCGATTAGTCGTTTTAATTTTGGACTCAACATCATTTAAAAAGGAACATGAGAGGTTTTTTGCTAATTCTTTTTGCCGTTTTAGGGGTCAGTCCGGCCATGAGCCAGGTGACGCCCAATCCATCGATCGAGCGAAAATCGGCCAAAAATGTATTCATCAATAAAATAGAGATCACATCGGAATACACAGTATTTCACATGCAGTTTTATGATAAGTCTGACGACGACAGCTTCGACAGGTTTATGATGGAAAACCCTGAAATAGGCCGGCGCCTCAAAGACATGGGACTAAACCGTGAGCAGGCCCTGAAAATGTTCAGGGAAAGACTGGGCATGGGACAGACCATCAGCTTTCAGCCCGGCTCCAGGGTGGTGCTTGCCGACGGACGGAAGTTTAAGTTCATTAAGGCGCTGAACATCCCGGTTTCCCCCGCAAGACAGGAAGTGGAGAACGGTAAAAAATATTTCTTTAAGGTATATTTTGAAAAGATCCCGGCCGGCTTTGAGAAAATCGACCTGATCGAATACGACACGGATTCGGAAGGTACCTTTCAGTACTGGAATTTTAATGGTATAAAAATCAACAACCCGAAAAACAGGAAGCCTGCGCCGGACTCTCCGGTAGAGGAACCGGTATTGAAAGCCCAGGATTTCAGGATTTACGGCCGTATACTCAATGCAGCTACCAGAGAGCCCATTAATGCTAAAATTATTTGTGCGGCTAAGGAGACGGGGACGTTCATTGACTCTCTTCAGACCTCCCGGACCGGGAAATATGAGTTTTATGTGAATGAGAATGAGGTCAGCTTTCAGGTATCTGCTCCCGGATTTGAAACGCTGACGGAGTCGCTAAACCTGAAGATCTTCCTGAAGTCAGGAAGCTTTGAAAAGGATATTTATGTGGAGCCGGACATCAGGGAAGAGCCTGTGATTAAAGAAGAAACACCCGCTGTGGAAGAAGTGCCGGTCCCTGCAATCGGAGAGAAGCTAAACGAAGAGGCGACCGCCTTTAAGCTGGATAAGGTTTATTTCAACCTGGGCCAGGCGGTGGTTCTGCAGGAATCGTATGAACAATTGAATAACCTGGCGGAATATCTCCGGGAGAATACGGAGCTTAAAATTCAGATCGAAGGCCACACCGATAACCAGGGCGATCCGGCCGCTAACCAAAAACTTTCCCTTGACCGGGCCTTTAGTGTACGACAGTACCTGATCGATAAGGGCGTTGACGGTAAGCGTATCCGCTTCAAAGGCTATGGCAGCACCCAGCCCGTCTCTCCTAATGATACGGAGGACAACAGAAGCAGGAACAGGCGGGTGGAATACAAGATAGTGGACAGTTAACCAGCGTAATTATGCGGCTTCGCCTTTTTATGGAACCATATTAGGCATATAAGTCATATTAGAATAACATATTAGAAAAAACCTATATGTAAAGCTAATATGACTTATATGCCTAATATGGTTCAAAGAAAACAAGGCGAAGCCGCATATATACTGTTATTCCTCTTCTCCAAATCTTCCGCCCCCGATGCTCTTCCCGAAGAAGATCGCATTCAGAAACAGCTTATTGGTACCGTACCAGAAGGCCCGGAAGTTTGGGTTGTCGGTAAAGCTGATGATCTGTCCACCGCCTACCCGCTGCGCCACCACCGCCGGGCTCTTACGGATGCGTTCCAGGTTTTTAGGGTGTACATAACCCGCCATCAATGGATTTTCTGTAAACATTACCGGGGTATTGAATGCATTCTGGGTATCTTCAAAAACCGTATTATTTACTTTGAAGAAGGGCAGGTACAGCTGCTTGTAGCCGTAGCAAAGCGGGTGAGAGATGTCTATTCTTGTCTCAAAGATGGTGCCGGCGGTAGACATGGCCCCGTTTATGTTGGTCTGCGAGGCGTAGGGGAGCTTTTTACCCCGGGTGTCAGCAGATACTCCGGCTTTGAAGGTAGCAGTGCCGATCTTGTTACGTGCGGCCCAGGTAGCGCCATCTCCTAAGGCGATCAGCGTACCCCCGCTTTCCACATAGCTTTTGATGTGCTCGGCCGAGAGGTCGGAATACCGGCCGTGATTCAGGACAATATGGCTGTATTTGCTTAAATTCATGCGGCTCACCTGGTTGACGTCAGAAAAGGTGAGGGGGAGGTTAACCCTCGTGTCGAGGAGATGCCATACTTCTCCGGCATCGTTGGCGTCTACACCGTCACCGGTGATCATCAGCACCTGGGGTTTTTGCATCATTCTGAATTTCTCACTTCCGAGGTTGATACCTTTTTCCGTCAAACCGGTGGTTTGGGCATAGAAAGTAATGCCGTCACGGACAGCCAGCGTTTCCAGAAGACCCCGCACATCCCTGCCGGTCACCTGTACGGTACCGTAGCCAAATTCTTTTTCTTTGCCGTCGATAAGCACTGTGAAAGGCTCTGACGCGTATTTGAGCACATAACCTTTGGAAAGTAGTTCATAGGTAGCCCGGGATGCGTAGTAGCTGTCCCACTCATAGAGGTAGGCTACCGTACTGTTCCCGATCACTTTTCCGGCCGGAAACGGGTTCTGCTCTACTTTCTGTCCGAGACCTACCGCTCCTTTCGCTTCTGCATACGGCACATTCATACAGAGGGGGGTGGTCCAGGCCGACACGTCGTAAAACGCACTATCCTGGAAGGTCGTTCTTTTTTCAAACATAGAAGTGATCAGTCGGTGCTGTGGCTGATCCAGGGGGACCACATAAGCGTCGTCCCTGCTGAAGTCCAGACCGTTGATCTTCTCGGTCCGGGCGATCCTGAAAACATCGATCTGGTTTCTTTTCAGCATGTTCACCATTTCCCAGGTGCTAACGGGGTCATTTCCTCCCCCGAAAACATAGGCTTTGGTATCGCCGCTGGCTTTCTGACCGTAGAAGTCTCTCTGATGGGCCAGCAGGTCTTCTCTCAGTTCTTTACCGGCCTGCAGAGTAGACAGGGTGGTCACAAACTGGTTACGGATGGTAAACGGAAAGCTGAGCAGCCCGTTTACACTCTCCTGCAGATGCCCGCGGGAAGAAGCCTGTTCAAAAAGTATCCCTATCGATCCGTTGATATCGGGGAGGGTAGAACCCTTTCCATAGTAGAAATCGTCGTAATTCTCTTTGGTATAGTATGCCGAGCCTATTTTATCGAGGGCTTTGGCATGGTAGGTGCCGATCCTGGCGGTCAGATCAATATTACTTTGAGGCGTTAATGGGTGGGTTCTGGCGGGTATTCCCGGCTGGAAGAAGAAGGTAGAGTTGGTTCCCATTTCGTGATGATCGGTCAGGATATTGGGCCGCCAGTCGTAGAACTTCACCAGTCTTCCCCGGCTTTCCGGCAGTTGCTGATAGAGCCAGTCGCGATTCAGGTCAAACCAGTAATGATTGGTCCGGCCACCCGGCCAGGTTTCACGAAACTCCCGGCTGTTTCCATCGGAAACCAGGGTCTGGCTTTTGTTGCTGTTCACCCAGGTAGAGAAGCGGGTGGCGCCGTCAGGGTTCAGGCAGGGATCTACGAGAATGACAGCGTCTTTCAGCAGGGCATCGATCTCCGCCCCCTGTGCCGCCGCCAGGTGATAGCCCGCAAGGAGGGACGCGTTAATGGCGCTGGCCTCATTGCCATGTACCGAATACCCCATCCAGATTACTACGGGCATATCTTTAATTTTCATGCCTTTGGAAAGGTCGGGATGGGTCAGCTTCTTATGTTCTGCCTTAATGGTTTCCAGGTTGGCCAGGTTTGCCGGTGAGGTAAAGGTCACCAGCAGCAGCTCGCGGTTTTCATAGGTGCGACCATAGGTTTCTACTTTCATGCGGTCGGAATGCCGGGCCAGTTCCCTGAAATAGGCGTTTACTTCGTAGGGAGTGGCGTGCTGTTCTCCGACTTCATAACCCAGGAAATCTTTTGGTGTAGGGATCTTGCTGTCATAGGCCTGCCCCTCCGGCAGGTAATATTTCAGGCTGACCTGGGCCGGGGCGTTGAATTGTAAGCAAAGAAAAAATAAGGACAGGAAAAAATTCTTCATAGGACTCGGTTTTGGTAGTTAATTCTCCGGAAAATATAGGTATAGAAGCTTAATTTAACAAAGGGATGTAGACCATTACCGGAATTGTAAAGTCCAATATGGTATTAAAAAGGAATAAATTTGACTTTTACCGGTCGCCCCCCCATGATTATCAGGTTAATTGGAATGTTTCTCAATAGGCATGATTATTTTTGTCTTTCGAAAATTAAAAGCAAATGCCAGCCTCAAAACAAGTTATACATTCAGACGTGGTGCTGATCGGCGCCGGAATTATGAGTTCTACCCTGGCCTCTATCCTGAAGGAACTTAACCCCGATATTTCTATCTATATTCTTGAAAGGCTTGATGCACCTGCGGCCGAAAGCTCAGATGCCTGGAATAATGCAGGAACCGGCCACAGCGCCTTGTGTGAATTGAATTATACGCCTGAGAAGGATGACGGAAACGTGGATTGCAGTAAAGCCGTGAAGATATTCGAGCAATTTGAGATTTCCAAGCAATACTGGGCCTACCTCGTAAGACAGGGGCTGGTAGATTCACCGGGAGACTTCATTCATACCATTCCGCATATGAGCTTTGTATTCGGTGAGAAGAACGTGGACTTCCTGAGGAAACGTTACGAAGCCCTGCAGCAATATCATCTCTTCCGGGGAATGAAGTTTACGGATGATCCCGGCAGGATTAAGGGCTGGGCACCGCTTATTATGGAAGGACGGGACGCCCAGGAGCCTGTAGCCGCCACCCGGGCGGAGTGGGGGACGGACGTGAACTTTGGTACGCTGACCCGTAAGATGCTGAAATACCTGATGTTTGAGAAAGGTGTGGTGTTGAAACTGGCTCATGAGGTAAAAGATCTTACGCGCCTGCAGGACGGCAAGTGGAAGATCGTGGCAAAGAACCTGACCACGGACGTCAAGACCGATTTTCATGCAGATTTCGTGTTTATCGGGGCTGGCGGAGGTTCTTTACCACTCCTGGAAAAGTCCGGTATCCCGGAAGGTAAGGCCTTTGGCGGCTTCCCGGTAGGCGGACAGTGGCTGAGATGTACCAATAAGGAGGTCATTAAACGGCACGACGCCAAAGTGTACGGTAAGGCAGCGGTGGGAGCTCCGCCGATGTCGGTGCCGCACCTCGATACACGCTTTATTGACGGTGATAGGGCGCTGCTTTTCGGACCCTATGCCGGTTTTTCCACCCGCTTTTTAAAAAACGGATCGCTGCTTGACCTGCCGGGCTCTATCAATACCCATAATATTCTGCCGATGATCCGTGTAGGCTGGGACAATATGGATCTCACCAAATACCTGATCAACCAGGTGAGCCAGTCGCAGGGAGAAAAGGTGGAGGCCCTGAAGGAATATTTGCCTAATGCACGGTCGGAAGACTGGGAGCTGGAGAAAGCCGGACAGCGCGTGCAGGTGATCAAAAAAGATAAAAAAGAGGGTGGGGTTCTGGAATTCGGAACGGAGATCGTGAGTGCAGCCGATGGCAGCATTGCCGCCCTGCTGGGTGCCTCTCCGGGCGCGTCTACAGTGGTGGCCATTATGCTGGAGGTATTGAAACAGTGCTTCCCTGAAAAGCTGGAGGCCTGGCAACCCCGACTGGGAGAAATGATCCCTTCTTACGGGAAGTCGCTTCTGGACGACACGGCCCTTTACCGGCAACAACACCTGGCTGCCGCAAAACTATTGGGCATAGAACCTGCGCCGATAGGGAAAGCGGTGCTGTGAGTGTTTGTAAGGAAACTGCCTGAACAGGGCAACAGCTTTAACTTCTAATCGGTTGTCTGTATTTTTAAACAACAGGTGACGTGGGCCAGCCTATGACGATATCGGGAATGCCTTAACTTTTGAACTGTTGCTCTGCGTTTTTAAACAGGATGTTGAAGGTGGTCATGCTACCGTAACACCTCGAAATGTATTGCTGAATATCTACTTTTGCCTCATCACTTAGCTCCGAAGCATTCACTTTTTGTTCGAGTACACGCAGCTTGTCGCGCATCATTACTATTTTGTGAAAGAAAGACTCTATCGGAATTTCTTTGGGGGCCAGCCCGGGCTTTCCAGGTTCGAGGATCATCCTTCCACCCGTCCATTTTTCACCGATAGGCACAATCTCCGTGGCGTCCATCCACTTTTGCAATACTTTGCTAAGGGTTCTTTCCACATCGGAAAGGCTGATCAGGTCTTTACTCAGGGGAACGCTTTCTATAATTTCCAGGTCAGCGTCAATTTTCACCCGTCTTGTGCCGCTTTCCATAAAGGTGATCTCGTATCCTTCAGATCTTACGCTGATGACCACTCCCTGGCCGTGTTCCTGATGTTTTACTCTTGAGCCTATTCCCAGAATTTCCATGTAAAAAAGCCTTAATTGATTAGAGCCACAAAGATAATGGTTAATTGTGAATGGTTAATTGTTAATGCTGAATGGTTAATGTTGAATTGTTAATGTTGAATTGTTAATGCTGAATTGTTAATGTGGAATTGAGTAAAATCACCGGTTCAAAATACTCCCGTCAGGTGTCACCCTCATTAACCATTCAGCATTAACCATTCAGCATTAACCATTAACCATCATTCAGCATTAACCATTCAGCATTAACCATTAACTCACTGGTTATTCTGCTGATTGAGGATCTCGATGGTACGGGCCTTTTCGGCTTTATCTTTCTGGTAGTTAATATCGTAAGTAGTCGGCTGCCGGATCTTCGATCCGTAGGGGTTTTTCTCCAACGCGTTTTCCACCTGCCGGATGAATGAAAACACCATTTCATCTTTCAAACCTTCCTCCAGGGCCAGGTTATAGTAACCCAGCGCCTTGCCGAGGTAGTCGGCAGCGCCTTCTTCGGTACGGCTGGCCACCGCCCGGCGTTTCATCTGGTTGGCCAGCTCCAGTGTAAGAATGGGTAGAAGGCCCCGGTTGGGGTCGTAGGGGTTGAGCACCAGCAGCTCTTTCATGTGGGTTTTAGCCGTTTCATATTGCTGGAAAGCCCTGTAGTCTTCGGTCTTTTTCCAGTGAAACATGGCCCTGGAGCTGTTCTTGATCTGGCTTTCGATAGTATAATCACCTTGAAAATCAGGACTTTTGGCAAGATTCCGGTATAAAAAGAAGGCGTCCCAGTACCGGCCGGCCTGGTAATATTCGTCTGCCTCAATCTTCCGGTATTTCAGATGGTCAGATTGAGCAAAAGTGGTCAGTGAAAGGAGTAAAAAAACGGCAATTAAGGCGGTTCTCATGATTTTACATTTAAAAAAGGAAAGTATTTTCAGAGCATGATTGAATTTTGTTTTTGAGGAATATTTTACAAATTTTTGTCTTCAATGAGGCGAATTTTGCAGAGATAGCAGGGCGCTATCTCGAAAAATTCAACGAAATTGCAGGCAAAAATTTGTAAAATAGAACCAAAGGATAAATTTTAAGCATGCTCATATATGCAAATTATCTTCGTTTTTTGGTTTCTAACGTATAGTTTTAAAAAAAATTATGCGGAACATTTAAAAAGTAAGGGTTGATAAGTTTTCAGGAGTGGATCATCCCATTCGAAACGGAAGGAAGGTTTGCATATTGCCGGAAAGGCGACGTGCCACCAGCAGGTAAGATCGTTGTATGGGAAGACCAGTGGCAGTTCCGGCAGGAGATCGTACGCTCCCGGGTGATGTCTAAGCTGGGCCTGCTGGAAAGAATACCCGGCCGCTTATGCAATATGCAGCGGATATCCCGGCCTGTGGCGGATCAATTCCTGGAAAAGAACCACCTCCAGGGCACTACGGTATCGAAAATAAAATACGGCCTGTTTCTCCCTCAGAGATATTTCAGGGTACTGAAAGAGAAGCTACCGGGTAGCGATCTACCGGGTAGCGATCTGCCGGGCAACGGTCTGCTGATGGCCGTAATGACATTCTCCGGTCCGCGGTCATTTCGCGACGGCACGAGGTCGTATGAACTGATCCGTTTTGCCGTACGGTGCAATTTTCATGTGCAGGGTGGTTTTTCCCGGCTTTTACAGCATTTTATCCGTGAGAAAGATCCGGACTCCATCATGACCTATGTAGACCTCGACTGGTATTCCGGTTCTGCATACGAGGTACTGGGGTTTGAGCCTGCAGGAGTGTTATCGCCTATCCGTTATAGGGTAGATGAAAAAGGGAACCGAAGGCCGGAAGAAGGGCCGGGCCATGACGTGATCAATAAGGGAAGCCTAAAGATGATATGGAAGAAGAAATCATAGTGATCCTGGGTCCCACAGCCTCGGGAAAGACTTCCCTGGCAGTGGCCCTTGCCGAAAAGACGGATGCGGAGATCATTTCGGCAGATTCCCGCCAGGTGTACCGGGGGATGGATGTAGGAACCGGGAAAGACCTTAACGCGTACGGTGCGGTTCCGTATCACCTGATCGACATCCTGGAGGCCGGGGAGAAATATAACCTGGCGCGTTTTCAGGACGACTTCCATTCGGCTCTTCAAAAAACAGGCGGCCGGCGGGTCATCGTCTGCGGCGGAACAGGTCTTTACATTCAAAGCCTGGTGCAGGGCTTTTCGGATACTTTCGTACCGGAGAATGAAACACTGAGGAAGGAGCTGGAGGCATTGCCGGAAGCAGAGCTCGACCGGCAGTTGGTCGCCGCCCGACGGATCGCCGCCCGGCAGGTCGCTGTCCGGCCTTCTACCCGTAAACGGAAGATCAGGGCATTGGAAATAGCGGCCTACAAAAGGGCTAATCCTGACGTGGCTTTCCCGGAGCGGAAACGGTATGATTTCCGTCTGTTCGGTCTCGATCCGCCGGTAGAGTCGCGCCGAGCCTTGATCTCGCAACGCCTGAAAGAGCGGATACAGCAGCAGGGGATGATCGGGGAGGTGGAGGAACTGATGGCTTCCGGGGTCAGCCCGGAAATGCTGGAATATTACGGTTTGGAATATAAGTATATTACTGCTTTTTTACAGGGCTTCCTGCGCTACGATGAAATGTATGCCCGGCTGGAAACCGAGATCCACCGCTACGCCAAGCGACAAATGACTTTTTTCCGGAGTATGGAGAAAAAAGGGATCGCTATTGACTGGATCCCTTTTGAACTTTCTTTGAAGGAAAAGGTGGAGTATATAATGAATTAATGCCCGCCGAATTCGGCCAGGTAGCGTTCGGCATCCAGTGCGGCCATGCATCCCGTTCCGGCGGCGGTAACGGCCTGGCGGTAGACGTTATCCTGGGCATCGCCGCAGGCAAAAACCCCGGGTACATTGGTTTTGGTCGTTCCTTTTTCCACTAAGATATAGCCGGTTTCGTCCTGGTTCAGATAGTCGGCGAAGATGCCGGTATTTGGCTGGTGCCCTATGGCCACAAAGAAGCCGTGGACATCAATGACCGATTCCTCGCCGGTTTTATTGTTTTTTATCTTAACGCCGGTCACACCGTCTTCTCCCAAAACCTCTACGGTCTCGGTATTGAAGAGAATCTCGATATTGGGCGTATTTTTCACCCTGTCCTGCATGATCTGCGAGGCCCTGAATTCGTCGCGCCGCACCAGCATGGTCACTTTTTTACAGAGTTTTGAAAGGTAATGGGCTTCTTCACAGGCCGTATCTCCGGCACCTACGATGGCCACATCTTTACCCCGGTAAAAGAATCCGTCGCATACGGCACAGGCCGATACGCCCAATCCGTTCAGGCGGGTTTCCGACTCCAGTCCCAACCATTTGGCGGAAGCGCCGGTAGCAATGATCACCGTTTTGGCAATGATCTCCTTGCTTTCGTCAATGATGACCTTGTGGGCGAGAGGAGTGGAAAAGTCCACGGCGGTGGCCAGTCCGAAGCGATTGTCGAGACCGAACCTTTCCGCCTGCTTCCGAAGGTCTTCCATCATGGCCGGTCCCTGTATGCCGTCGGGGTAACCGGGGAAATTCTCTACGTCGTTGGTGATGGTTAACTGTCCGCCGGGCTGCATACCCTGGTACATGACGGGTTTAAGTCCTGCTCTGGCCGCATAAATGGCCGCTGTGTATCCGGCAGGTCCGGAGCCTAATATTAAAACTTCTACGTGCTCTTGTGTCATTGGTTACTTTCTTCTTTAAAGAAAAGGATTTTTCGAGCCGCAAAGTTCGGAAATTCTAAAGAAAAAGGCTAAAGAACTTTCAGTTCTATTCTTCGGTTCAGCTGGCGGTTGGTCTCGGAATCGTTTTTGACTTTAGGCTGGCTTTCCCCATAGCCTTTGGCTACCAGTCGGTCAGGGGGGACACCCTTGCTTTTCAGGTATTCCACCACGGCATCGGCACGGCGATTGGAAAGCTCCAGGTTAGCTTTGTCATTCCCTACATCGTCGGTATGGCCGGAGATCTCCACGATCAGCTTAGGATTCCTTTTTAACATTTCCGTCAGCTTTTTGAGTTCAATGTCCGATTCACTGCGGAGCTGAGCGGATCCTGTATCAAAAAAAATATTATCCAGGGTCTCTTTGGTCTCCTTTTCGATTTTGGTCAGGTGGATATCCAGCTCCTGGTCTTCATTTCCCTGCTTAAAATCGAATTTCAGGCTTTTGAAAAAATACCCCGGCGTTTCGATATACATCATGTACTGCCCTTCTCCCGGAAGCACCGACATGTAATCGCCTGTGACCGGGTCGGAGAGGAAACGTGACACCCGTTCACCCGAGCGGCTGTCGACCAGCTCAACGGTGGAATACAGCGGTTTTCCTGTTTTACCGTCTTTGATATAACCTTTGATGTAATAGATCCGGTCAAACTGCGAGGCCAGCTCCTGCGGCACCTGGAACTCATAAATGAAGGTTTGATCACCTTCCTGCTTGGAATAAAGGGCGGACTTTCCGTCAGCGGAAATGAAAAGGCCTGACTCGTCACCGGGGGTGTTGATCGGATAGCCCAGGTTAACAGACTCCGCGCTGAAGTTTTCGCGGATGGTGGTCATGTAGATGTCGTGGTTGCCCAGCCCTTCCCGGCCGTTTGAAGAATAAAACAAGGAGGTGCCATTGGCATGTACAAACGGGGATACCTCGTTTTCGGACGTGTTGATGCCCGGTCCAAGGTTGACGGCACGCGACCACTTCCCGTCCTCATCCATCGTGCTCATCCAGAGGTCTTTTTTTCCTACGCCATAGGGCCGGTCGGAAGAAAAAAACAGGCGTGAGCCGTCGGGAGAGAGAGAAGGCTGGGAATCCCAGTAAGGCGAATTGACAAAAGGACCCATATTCTCCGGTACGGTCCACGAATCCCCTTCACGGCGGGTGATAAACAGGTCACAGCTTCCAAACGACTTGCGGCCCTCGCAGGAGGTAAACACCATGATCTTGCCATCGGCCGAAATACTACATGTACCTTCATTATTAGGGGTATTTATATTTTCAGCGATAGGCACAGGAGATTCCCAACTGCCGTTGACTTTCCGCGACAGGTACAGGTCTTCGTCTTCGTTCGGGGTGATGGCGGTAAAAATGAGGGTGCTGCCGTCGGCTGTCAGCACCGGAAAATATTGCCTTTGCCGGGCATTGATGGTAGCGGCAAGCTTCTCCGGGCGGATCTTCAGAGGGTTGGCCATGGCTTTCATTCCTATATCGGCCCGACGTATCTGCTTCTGGATCTGCTGATAAGCCATGGCATTCTTATTGGTATTTTGCAATGCGGTGGCCAGGTAGTTTTTGGCTTCCTCATAACGGCTGTCTTCGAGGGCGCGGGAGCCGAGATACATGTAGGCACCCGGGTAATTGACCTTTGCGGTGTCGAAGCGGATAGTTCTCCGATAGAATTCGACGGCCTTGGCCGTGTTGCGAAACGATTCGTAGATCTGAGCCGTGCGGTAGAAGGCCAGTTGGCTGGAGCTGTCGCGCAGAAAATACTTTTCAAAATTGCCCAGCGCCTCATTATATTTCCGGAGCTTAAATTCTTTTTCTCCCTGATCAAGATAGAACAGAGCTCTTTTATCCTGTGAAAAAACGGGGGTAAAAGTAAGGGATAGTAAAAAAAATGCCCAAACCTGTCGCGCCATGAGAATAAAAAGTTTTATATGACAAACGTCCTGCCATGCTACCAAGTATATTGAGCCGGGGAAATCTGGGGATAATTGATAATGGACAATTGATAATTATCGATTATCTCCCAACTTTTTTACGTATGCAAATAAGTTATGCCTTTGCTCCGGCTCATCCGGTGAACATGTATTATTTTTGTAAATCAAATATAGCCTGACGGCCGGAAAATTATGGCGGAATACTACGGATATTTTAAAGCTTTTCATATGGTAGGTTTTGTTTCCTGGTTTGCCGGGCTCTTCTATCTGGTGCGGATGTTCGTTTACCATGCCGAAGCCGACGATAAGCCGGAAGCGTTGCGGGCCGACTGGAAAAAGCAGTTTACCCTCATGCAATGGCGGGTGTATAAGATGATCGCCACGCCTGCGATGATCATCACCTGGGTCTGCGGCCTTTCCATGCTGGCCATTAGTCCGGCCCTGCTGCAGCAGGGATGGATGCACGTAAAGCTTACCCTGCTGGTGCTTCTGGGGGCCTATCATTTCTATTGCCGCCATATTATTCTTTTACAGGAACGTGACGAAGACCGGAAGACCTCCTTTCACTACCGCCTGTTGAATGAGCTGCCCACGCTGTTCCTCGTGGCCATTGTGCTGCTGGCGGTGATGCGCGACCTGCTGGATTTCGTGAAGCTCTTTGCGGGGATTGTTGTTTTCGGGGGATTGTTGTTTATGTTTGTGAAGGCGTATAAGAGGAGGCGGGAGGGGAAGTGATAGTACTCTATTAGCTTCTCAGAATGAGAAAACGACTAGTCTATTTTATTCCTCCGATACACAAAATTTTATCATAGCCGTTATAGATTCTAGGCTCCTTAGACTGTTTATTTAAAGGTTCAATCTCTCTTTGGTAAAGGTAATTGTCTATTTGCCTCCGTTTTTCCAATGTAGGGTTAAGATAATAATTCATAAAGGCCAACCTTAATTCCAGATTAGGGTGCGACCAGCTCTTATCACGAATTATATCAGAGGACTGATTTCCGAAATTTTCCAGCAACCTTTTTCCAAACAAAACAAATTCTGAACCAACGACACTCAATTGAATATCGGTACACATTTTAAAACAATCTGTATTTTTACTTTTTATTCCAGCTTTTATCATTTCTATAGCTACTGAGTCCACTTTTAACTCCAACCTTTTTTGTGTGGTCATCAATATTGGTTCTGTTCCCAAATCCAGCTCACCTAAGCCCGATTTCTCTTCTGAAATTTGCGAATTTTCATCAAAAGAACCGGAAACCCCCAGCGCAAAATGACTAAGTTCATGAAGTAAGACAATTCCTAAATACCCTGATATATCTGAGCTGTCGCTCAAGCTATTCGTGGCAACAAACTCTTTTATCTGTAACGGACAGATGAAAACCAGTTTGTTTTCGATACTTGAAAATCCTGAAACTGTGCCGATTCCATTTTTCTTCCTAAAAGGAATAACCAATATCTGATCAGGGTCAGTTGGATCATAATTAGTGTCCAATACAAAATATTTATTTAAAGATTGTTTGCTAAGTATATTTATTCCTTTAATGATCTGTTCTAGTTTTATATCTATTGTATGATCTTCCACATAGCCTTTTTCACGCAAGTAGTTAATCGCAAAATCTTTGTGATTAGGCTTCTTTACACAGGAAGTAAGAATTAGCCAAAGTATAGAAAATAAACTAAAGTAGTACCTCATCCAGTTTTTTGTTTAGACGCGGAAGGGCTTCAATAACTTCATTAGGTCGTAAAGATTCCAATTCTTCTCTGATTTCAAGTACTTTGGCTCTTTTATTCACATTTTCTTCTTTAAATGAGTTGATCTGACTCAGTCCGTAACTCGACAAACTGGAAATAAACGTGATTACTGCTATCTGGATCGCGACGGATTTCGATAAAGTGGAGTTTTTTATAGTGCTTATCGCGGAAAGCAACGCTGAAATACCTGTAATAATAGTAATGAGGAAGTTCAGTATTATCCCCCAGGTGGAAAGCTTTTTGATACTTGACTTATTACTTTCTAAAGTATCGGAAATTCTTTTGCCTAAATCAGTAGCTGCGGAATTGAGAGTTCCATTTGGCTCAAACCGGAGTATGTTACTATCATTTATTATCAGGGCCTGAGTTTGTTGTAAACTATCAAATGATTTATATGAGCTCTGAATGTTTAATACAAAAATAACAAGCAGTAGGACTAATAGTAATATTATCACTCGTTTCATATTTGTAATATTTTTTAAGTTAAACTATTAATATTATGTTTTTTAATTGGGATTTATCCGCTATCCCTATTTCTTAAAGAATCTGTTTTCATTACCAAAAGCATGTCTGAATGCGAAAGAAGGTAAGATATTTACTCCGGCTTTGTCTTTAAAATCCTGCCCTCCCACGGCAAGTTCTAACCAATAATTATCCATGATTCTGATTTCGGTACCAATAGAGTAGCGCATTCCCGAGTTGTTAATGTCAGTGATTCCATTAGACAGGCTTATATAAGCCAGCTCGATTGAAAAGCGTTTATCGTAATTACCTAATAATAATCTCCCACCAATGAATAAAGAGTTATTATTAATAGAATCTGATTTTAAATATTGTTGACCTTTTATTTGGAATATAAGCTGGGAATGATCGTATAAATATTTAGAAATCCTACCTTTCTCTACTCCATTTTGAGATACTAAAGGGAAGCCGGTAGTAAATGCCGCAGATACATAATTGCCTTTTAAGTTGCTTAAAACAGCTTTTTCTGATTCAAAAAGCCCACCTACATTTGCTTGCAATGCCCATTTATTCCAGTTTTTCTTCTTAAAATCTTCTTTCATTTTTAAAACGAAAGTACTAAAGTTACCTTCAAATGATGGTAAAGAATAATGTTGGTAAAATAAATCCGCAAATCTTTTAGAAAGGCTTTGTAAATCAGTTTGATTGTTATCAAACAAACCAAGTAGACCATTCTCAGTAAATTGTTTTTTGAGACTTTCAAGCACAAAATCAGCAACTAGCATTCTATCAAGTATTATGCTCGTAGTATCAAAATGATTCTTTAAACTAATAATATAATAGGAATTATCTATGTCGATGGGGTCAATGATTGTAGATAATATTTCATTATCATTTAGTATTTCATTTAATAGGGTTATGGCATTCATCCTAAATTCCCTCTTTTTTTTATTAAGACTCTCTTCCTGTTTCTCTCTTCTTAGAGAAACAGCATAATGAAAATAATTGCGAACAGAATCAACCCATTCTTTATTACGTAACGGATTGGTTTTATCTATTGGAGCAAACCGTAGTGCTCCGGCCAACTTTACATTGGTGCTGTCATTGGTAGTAGCCAGCGAGGTGCTAATATTTTTCCACTGAACCTTTTTATATTTTCCTGATTTATCCACCCATTTATTTTCTTTTTTATTAAAAGTCATAAAGGGAGCCCATTCTATTGCTAAACCAGCTCTTAGGTCCCCTTTTGAGTTTACATAATTGGTGATTCCCAATGCCAACTCTTTTATATTGCCGGGCTTAGTAATAGAGTTGGGCTCAATGTTCAAAATGGAAAATGCGGAAATTTCAGGAATAGCAAAATCAAGATACAGGTCTTTAATTTCTAATTCTAAGGTATTTTTTTTGTCTGTCTGAGCCCATAGACAAAAAGGCACTACACAAAGTAATATAACATTCAAAGCTTTGTTTCTCATAGCTTAAACATTTTGGGCATTAATGGGGAGAATATAAAAGGCAGAGTCTGTAATTTCTATACCTGAGTTGGGCTGTACAGTTACAGTAGTTTTATTATTTTTAGTTGCTTCATCAGGTATCCATTTAGTTATTTCATTTTCTGTACCATCAGCTTCCTTTTCATACCAATTAATGTGCAGAGTTACTTCTTTGGGAGTATCTTCAAAGTTCCCAAAATGAAAGCTCCATCTGTGTAAATCCCTGTTAAGATCCTTTGCTAATCCAAGATCATGGGTTTTTGACTTATCTATTTTCGATGAATTTCTAAAAGTAAGGGACGTGTCTACTTCGAAACTATACTCCCATAAGTCTATACCTGAAATTTCAATTTTCAATAAAATCGGCATATCCTGGTTTTTGCAACTGATGAATTTCATAGTATATAATTTGTTTATTTGTTGTTCAGATAATTTTAAAAAGCCATTGTATTTTTTATACATTAATCTACCGGAGAGTCTAACCTGCTATCTCCTCATAAAACAAATCTACCCCAAACTATATCGGGACGATTAAAAACAGCCGGAGACGTTTCTTGTATAGCATCGCCATATTTTCCATCATTTCCGCTGCTACAATGAATTACCTTTGTCATTTTACCATTTACCACTTGCGATACGATTCCTGTATGACCTACCTTTCCCTTTTGGGGAGAAGGGTAAACCACAATACACCCTTCTTCCGGGACATTTATTTTTTCAAATATCCCCGCCGGACTATTTATGTCTGCCGTCATGGAATCTGTATAGATCCACCCACCAAATTTTTGATAAAAGGGAATATTTGTTTTTCTTGAAAGTCCTAAGACCCAGCATACGAATCCACTACAATCGCATTTATTATCGTTAGTAGGTAATTGTAGTGCAGGATTTATTCCTCCCCCTCCCAAATCATATCGTATACCACGATTTATTGCTGAGCGGGCTCTCTGAATTATTGAGGTATTATTTACGGTACTAAAACTAAACACATGATTTGGAATATCTTCAATATTGGGAATGAATATTGATTGCCCTCCAGGCAAAGAAGCTGAACTTTCTATAAAGTCATTATAAGCTAAAATCAGTTCGGAAGGAATAGAGAATTTTTTAGCTAAAGAGCTTAGTGAGTCATTAGTTTTTAGTAAATAATACATATAAGGTCGGGCTAATTTTGTTATTTCCAATAAAAATCTTCCGGATAGTTTTTCTCTTCATTAAGGTCCAGTTCCAAAGTAGTACCGTCATCCTCGCACAAGGCTCCGATAGTAAAGGCTTCATAAGCGATCAGAGTTAAGCGGGCTATTCCTTCTTCAGGCGCCACTAATACAACATTGTATGGAAATGAGAAGGTGTCATGGACAAAGAAAGCTACTTGCCCGAAGAGAGGTTCACCGGATTCATTGTAGACCACTATATCTAAATTAAACAACCCTTTGGTTGTTGATCTGGTCACAGAGCACATCAATACTTTGCCGTTACTTCTGTTTTTTCCTCCCCATCTGTTCTTTTGTAAATCGTCAGGGACATGGATATTTTTTCTTTTATCCAATTCTTCCCATACTTTCTTTTCAAAACCGATATTTCCTTCATGTAGCCGATTTTCTACAGGTGTGTCGCCGATCAAAAAAGCATGCTTATTTCGACTGATAGCCGAAGAGTTTTGGCCATCAATAAGTGCCTTAAGCCCTTCCAGAGTTTCATCGGTTTCATGCAGGATTAAAGTGATGCCTGTTCTGGTCCAAAAGTATAAGGCAAGAAAACCCACACAGGAAAAATGGACAAGAATAGCGATCACAAGAATGGAATTGTAGGGGTCTTCAAATCCCAGGTTAAACTTTAAGCTTATACGATATAGAAAAGCGGGAATTTGTTTTAGTTCCACCAGCCCGACCCCAATGATGATTTTGGTTAGCCAGTCGCTGACTTCAAGCAGGTTATCGTTGTATTTGAGTTTCTTTTTTTCGGTTTCAGAGAATGAGGGAACACCAAATATAAATCCGGTTAATCCACCCAAACTAAAGGCCGCTCCCGAGATTAATAAGCTCAAGCCTATGTTACTTGCAAGCAGCCAACCGCTTTTGAGTTTAAAATAAGAAAAAAACAGGGCTATTATCACTGCAGCTATTCCTCCTAGAATTAAAATAATTAGACCCTTCCAGGTTTTTCGATTTAGAACTTCTGTTTTCATTGCATTGTCGCTTTATATATTATAAAATACGGACATGATTATCTCCCAACCCCTTATTTTTAGATGAACTCAAACTTGTAGTACGGATAAAACTGATTATCGAGCAGGCATCTGACAGCTTCAAGTGTCTGATACGATTTTACATCACTGTATCTTTTGACCACCCAGTTGTCACACAGGCCGTTTGGAGAAAACATAAAGTTAAAGTTATCCCCCGGGATGGTTTGGGCCATTCCGTACACTATATTTGTCTGAGGAGCAGATATGCCAATGGCCATTTCTTCACCCATCAGCGCATTTCTTAATCTTGTTGACATCGCATTGTTCATTTAATATTATAATAATCTTTTACCAGCTGAACAGCAGGTTTTTACTCCTGTCTTCATGTATTTCTTCCCGGAATACTTCTGAATCATTAAAGCGATATTGGCGTACCACGTAATTTTTCCCTCTGATAAATGAATAAATCACTTCGTTAAATTCTTTTCCATTGATCTTAGTGGTGATTTTTTCAGGAGAAAAATACCATTGTGCATAAAATCCCATACCTGTTGATTCAAATGTCCTCAAGCCGCTGTTGTATATCTTCTCCGTGGCCTGTTCGATTATTTTAGGGCCAAACAGCGGTTGATCATCCGGCCGATTAGCCGCTGTGCTGTCCCTGGAACGGTAATGTATGGGATAATACATGGTCATAAAATCCATCATATTGTCTTTTAACTCATAAACCATGTCTGCGTATTGATAATCCTGTCCGTCTTTTACCCGGGCATCTGCCAGAAGCAGGTTTACCAGGACTACGGATTCCTGCCTGATATCGTCTCTGCTTAATTTGTAGATCCCTATCCTGGTCTTTTTATCCAAGTCAGTACTTATATCTATACAATTGGTCTTGTTTTTAGTATAATAGAACCGGTAATCATCTATAAAATATAAATACAGGATATCCGTATTTCTGGCCTCTTTGGTGGTGGCACTAGTGGTGTAATACAACATTTTTTTTCTCGAGAAAGTGGTGTCTATCTCTTTAATATATAGCTTGTAAACGCCCTTCGATGCTCTCGTAACATCTGCATCATTAACTTGTAAAGCCTTATAAAACCGGTTATACTGATCAAAAGGAATATACGGGGTGGCCCGTCGGCAGGAGCTTATCATCACGCAGTTTACTACTGCCATTATTATCAATTTGCTTAGTTTCATTTTATTATTGGATTAAATGAGGTCATGAAGAGGCCTTCGCCCTCCTTATAAGTAATGTGCTTGGAATGATCTAACACCCGGTGCAGAAAATCCTGTATGTCAACTCCCGTTTTGCCTATTATGCTCCAGCCTAAAGCAACATTGTGCGGTAGGTTGACCTTAAATGTTGTGAGGGAATTGTTATACAAAAGATTATAAAATGAAGCATCCTGTACCGTCGGTATCATCAAAACATTAGCCAGCCGATACCCGTCCTGAACATCATACGTAAAGCGGTTGAAGTTATACTCCAGAGACCATTCGTTCCGTGATCCAGCAGTAGATTTAGCGGAATATATGGGATTGACGCGGATGTATCCGCCGCCCGTCCAGAATCTGTCATACTGATCGCCTAAATAAAATATGGTAGAGCCGTCATTATACATTCCCAGGCTCATCCACGGTGAGGCAAGTCCAACAAAAGTGTTGTTTTGGTTACGATGACTGGTATTGAATATATAATTAACTCCGTAGGTCACTGTGGCGTTTCTATATAAATTATTGATGTAGGGAGTCATATGATTAAAATGCTGGATGGGGAAAAAAGGCCGGTACTCTTCCCTGATCCTGCCACCCCATTCAAGGTTAGCTATAGCCGAGTTGACAAAATCTAACTCCAGCTTCCTTCGTTTTTCAATTACCCCGCCTTTCCTGTCTGTATCGTAATAGGTATTCAGGATATTAGTGCCCAGCCCGGCCGCGTAGATGTTCACACCGGTCTGCAAATGCAAGGCAAATGGCCGTTTATCATTGCGAAAAGTGGCTCCGGCACATATCCCGAAGGTGAAGTGACTGCCGGATTCGATATAGCTGTTGTTTCTGCCTAAATAGTATGACAGCTTTATACCAGCCCTAAGATCAGTCACTATTTTGGCTTCCTGTGCGGTGCCTCGACAGGGGGGGAGTATACAGATCGCCATTAAGTAGAAGCTCCATGATCTGCACCATCTTATATTCGGTTTTTTGTGTATCATGGGGTTACGGGGTTTTGATAGTACGAAGTTACAGAGCTTCAGTGGTTTATGAAATACTCTCCAGACAGTATTTTTGTACCGGAACGGAAGTATTTTTGATAAACCAGTGAGAACAAATTTGGCGATAAGCCATTTTTAAATCAATACCCCGATTGGGGTATTTTGAACAGAAGGTTTTCGGGTGGAAGATTTTCAGGGAAGAACGAATAGTGAAGAAATGCCGGAAACGGCTTCATCGCTTGCCACGCGCCTTTTTTGAACCGCATAAGGCATACAGTCATATAAGAAGTAATAATATTAAAGCAGAAGCTTAGCTTATAGGTCTTATGTGGTTCAAAAAAGGCCAGTACAGTAACGTCAGTGCACCGAAAAAACATACTCTCCACTCAACACTTCCAGTACCGCCGTATCTCCCTCTCTCTTCACAAAGGTTACTCCGGGAATTTTGGTTTTGGAGGCCGTCTTGCCGTCAAAGACCGGCTTACCGGATTCTTTAATCACGGGAGCTGTTTTTCCATTCAATGGAAGGCGCACCTGTGCCGTGCTGTTGGCCGGCACCGTACATTTCAGGGTGAACTGGTCAGCGGTTTTATCCCAGCGGCTGCTTATTTTTCCGTAGGGGGATAAGTAAGAGGCCTCGGCCCATTGAAGATTACCGGCCGGGAGGGGGGCTATCATAAAGCGTTTGAAACCTTCACTGTCCGGATCCCGCCGGATCCCCGCCAGGTACTCGTAAAACCACTCACCGAGGGAGCCGTAAGCGAAGTGGTTGCGGGAGTTCATCCCTTCGGGCTTTTCCTTGTCGGAGTTCCATAATTCCCACATGGTGGTGGCGTCGTTGTCTACCATGTAACCCCAGGAGGGGTAGGTTCTTTGTGTGGCCACTTTATAGGCGAGTTGATGTTCTCCTGCTTCGCTGAGGGCAGGCAGCAGCATCTGAGTGGCAATAAAGCCCGTGCTCAGGTGATTCTCTTTTTCGATAACATTCTTCGCAATATTGGTGGCTACCGGGGCATTTTCGGTAGCGATGCCCAGGCTCAAAGGAATGAGGTTGGCGCCTTGTGTGCCGCCCTGATAATTACCCGTACCTTTGTCGTAATACAACTCATTATACCGGTCGGCGGTTTTCCGTGCTATAGCGGTGTATTTATCTGCATCGGACTTTTTCTTCAGAATTCCGGCTATCTCTGCCAGCAGCTTGTTGGAATAGTACTGGTAAGCACCGCCGATGGGTTTGGAAGGAGAAGCCTCCACCGGCACCCAGTCGCCGTAGCCGTACCAGGCTTTGTCGCCTTCCCCGGTCTGGAAATGGTAAATTCCGTGCTGTTGGGTGGACGGGTGATTATTCATGTATTCTACCCAGGCCAGCATGGCAGCATAGTTCTCTTCCAGAATGCGTTTATCACCGTAAAAGCGATACATCTGGTAAGGCACGATGACCACCGCATCGCCCCAGGCCGGCTTAGATGGCCCGCCTACGACCATTTTGGGGTTTACGTCGTAAACGTAACCCGAAGAATGCTGACCGTCAGCAATATCCCGCTGCCATTTGAAAAAGAACCCGTTCATATTCATCATATACGAGGCTGTGGGCGCAAAGATCTGGGCATCGCCCATCCAGCCCAGGCGCTCGTCGCGTTGCGGACAATCGGTAGGCACTCCCATCAGGTTGCCTTTTAGGCTCCACGTGGTGATCTTATAAATCTGGTTCAGAAGATCTTCAGAACAGGCAAAGTTACCGGCCTCCGGGAGGTCGGAATGGATGACTTTAGCCGTGATCGTGCTTAACTCCGGCTTTTTGGAAAGACCCTCCACCTCTACATACCGGAATCCATGATAGGTAAATTTAGGTTCCCACTCTTCCACACCGTAACCTTTAAAGATGTACTTGTCCGTAGGGCGGATACTGCGGAGGTTGGCCTGGTCTGCCAGCCCCTTGTCAGTCAGCAGCTCGGCAAACTTCATGGTCACCTCCTTACCGGCTTTTCCTTCTGCCTTCAGGTGTACGTAACCGACCAGGTTTTGTCCGAAATCCAATACGTAACGTCCTTTACGGGGTTCGGTGATGGCTATAGGCTGAAGCTCTTTTGTAACCCGGATGGGGGGTGCCGGAGAGGCGATAAGCTTAAGTTTGCGTGTACTGAAGGTATCGGCTTCTTCCGCTTTGTTCGCTTCCGGTTTGTCACTAAAAAGCGTAGTGGCGTTGGACTCGTCATCCAGGATCGCTGCTTTTACCCAGGTGGTATTGTATTCGAGGCGGGCATCGTACACCTCGCCGTCATAGAGGGTATTCGAGACGATGGGGGAGAGCCTTGCCAGCCAGGTTTCATCAGAAACGATGGTCTGTTTTGTGCCATCATAAAATTCCAGCTCCATCTGCAACAGCAGCCGGCATGGCCCCTGGCTGTACGAAAATTTTCCGCCACCCCAGCCGAGACCGCTGCTCCACCAGGCATTGCCCAATGTTACCGTAATAAAATTATTGCCGGAGCTGAATTCCTCTGCAGGGATCTCATAAGTCTGGTAGTGCAGGGTTTTGAGGTAGTCGGTCCAGCCGGGAGTTAGTATTTCCCGGCCCACTTTTGACCCGTTAAAGCTAAGGTGATAAGCTCCCAGCCCCGTCACATAAACGCGGGCCTTAACCACCCTTTTCTGTAATGAAAAATCTTTCTGAAGCTCCACCGATTTGGGCGGCTTGCCTTCCGACCCCCTAAGGCCTATCCAGTGCGCCTGCCAGTCTTCCGGCTTCAGAAGACCCGTTTCAAACCAGGCTGACTGACTGATGATCTTGTTCTTTTCATTCCATACCCTGGTCTTCCAGTAATATCGTTTTCGCGACTCCAGCGGCTTGCCTTTATAGTCGACCCAGATACTCTGATCTGATTTTATCACACCTGAGTTCCAGATATTGCCTGTATTCTTCGCCAGGTTTTCCTCTTTATCGCTTACCAGTACCTGGTAGGCTGTCTGGCGGCTTCCGCGGGCCGGGCTGCTCAACTCCCAGGAAAACCGGGGCTGAATTACATCTATTCCCAGAGGATTTTCTGAATATTCGGTTCTGAGGTTCTCGACGGTTTGTGCTGAAGCGGAAAAGCACAGGAGGAGAAGGGAGAGTATATTTTTCATAGGTATACAATAGTTTCGAGTAGTGAGTTCCGGGTTCCGAGTAGTGAGTTAAGGGTTTGATTCATCCGGCCGGTTCTTTGTCGGGGAAATTTCATTCCCCTGAAACAGTTTCTCATAACTCGGAACCCGGAACTCACTACTCGGAACTCACTATTTAATTTTAATGCTTTACGATCTCCTTCACAATACCTCCCTGCGGCTCCCGCACGGTTTGGGTGAAGATAAAGGCTTTGGGGTCTATTTCGTAAACTGTGTTTTGCAGGCGTCGCACTTCGAGGCGGGTGACCACCGTGAAGATGATATCGACTTCCGTGCTTTTTTCGAACGATTCTTTCATAAAGCCTCTTTCACCCTTATAGACGGTGATTCCCCGGTCGAGTTCCAGCACCAGGGCCCTTTTGATCTCTTCACTTTTGCCTGAAACAATAGTTACGCCGGTATAGGCCTCAATGCCTTCGATCACGTATTTCGTGGTTTGCCCGGCAATGATGTAGGTCAGGGTAGCATATAGAGCGGTTTCCACTTTCATGAAGATAGCCGCAATGATAAAGATAACGATATTCATGCCCAGAATAATCTCCGTAATGGAAAAGCTGCTCTTTTTGGTGGTCATGAGCACCAGTACTTCCATGCCGTCAAATGTACCGCCGCCCCGCATGGACAATCCCACGGCAATACCCATAAAAAAACCGCCAAACATGGCCACCAACAGCTTGTCATGGGTGAGTTCCGGGAATTCCACGAACTGCATGGTGAGGGCAATGAGCACTACGGTGAGCGTGCTCCGGAGGGCAAAGTTCCGGCCTACCTTGTAGAGCGAAAGTATAATGAAAGGGATATTCAGGAGGATGAGCAGCATGCCCAGGTCCCAGCCATAGATCTCGTAAAGCAGGATAGATATACCGGTCACGCCACCGTCCAGGAAGTGATTGGGCACGAGGAAGCTTTTCAGGGCAAAGCTGGCCGAAAGTACGCCCAGGATCAGGAAAATGACATCAGAAAAGGTAAATAAAGGGCCTTGGTGCTTTAAAGTCATATTTTACATTTGGGTTAAGAGCATGCTTGATTTTTATTCTATGGGCTTATTTTGTCTAAATCTTTGATTTGACCTCCAGCAGGTTTTCCGCCTTTTTTTTATTTCTGTTTTTTTGCGACGTCGCTGTAAAGTAGCTATGTTCTTCCAGAAATTTCACCTGGAGGCTATTCCACTCTTTTTCATTTTTCACCACTCCGGAATGAAGGAATTCCCGGAATAACCGGTTTCCTACCGTAAAGAAATCATCTCTTCCCAAATAATCCAAATCTGCGTCGGCCAGAATTTTCTCGGAAAGGGTTTCGGGCCGCTGAGGGATCCGGGTCGCCATGATCATGCCTTTGATCTTTTCGATGGCCGCATCGGAATAGCCGAAAAGGGGCAGGTATTCCGCGGCCAGTTCACAGGAGCGTTGCTCATGCCCTTCGACCAAAAACAGGAAACCCGTATCGTGAAGCAGGGCGGCGGTTTTCAGCAGGGTAAGTTCTTCGCCCCGGATACCCTCTTTCGCTGCGATCTCCCCAACGGCCCGGATCACGTCACGGACATGTTCGGTGTTGTGATAGCTCAGATGCAGCTCTTTCCGGAGCCGGTCCATCACTGTTTTTTTCAGGGACTTGTAGTTCATCCTACCGGATATTTTTCAGCCTCATTTTTCCTTTTGCCGGCGAGGTGATAGAAATGGTCGCATCACTGATCTCTATTTTTTTGTCGCCGGCCATCTGGATATTATAGGCAGAATCGATGCCTTCGTTTTCCCAGTGCTCTTCCGACAGGTAGATGCGGTTACCGACAATGGCCAGTACACTATAGCCTCTGCCGTTACCGTCAAAGGGTCCGAAGATGAGGGAAGTGAGCGTGAGCGATTCTTTATTGGTTGCGGTGGCCCTGATGTTTTCGCCTTCTTCCACTACATCCCATTCATTGAAGCCGATGGTATTGCGGAGGGCTGTGGCCAGGGCCGGCACTTCCTTAGGGTTTATTCCACGGGCTTCCAGTATGGCTTCCAGTTCATTTTTCCGTCCGGCCGAAAGCTCTTCGGCTCTGGCTTTCCCATAAGGGGCAAACTCCGCATCTGTAGCGGTACCGTCATCTGTAAAAGTGGTGCTGTCGGTAATTATGGAGAGGTCATCTATAGCGGTGTCTGTATTTTGGGTATTGTTGCAGCTTACTAAAATAAGGGTTGCAAGAAGACTCATCAGTGTCTTTTTCATGTTGGAAACAAATTAGTTTCTCAAAAATAATAAAAAAAGTACACGGATGATTAATCGTGAGCTTCAGACTGCGATGTGCCCCAGAGTATCCAGTGGTTCTGGTCTATAAATGCGGGGTATCGTTCAAGATTCCCGGCCAGCATTTGCAGCTCACGGGCATTCAGGTCGCGGAAGGCATGACGGACCCCGTCCTCGTCGAGGAGCGTCAGGTATCCGGACTTACCGCGGATATCCCAACCAAAGGTGAAAGTAATGATTCGTCTCATCTTTATAAAAGTTCCGAGCGTAGAAGTGCAAAATCCTGCGTCTCTACGGAGTTTTATGCTTTTTTGGTTGGTGTCAAAATCTTTATCATGGCCCATTTCATAAACCGGACCGGTTTTAGTACTCTTTGGACACCTGTTTAGAGTAGCCTGCTTGGGGTGGCCCGTGCAGGGCGGCCCTCGCAGGAAGCGAGGGCCACCGGAGCCCCGGTATATTTGAATTTAATAGTGGCGGCACTCAAAACAGGTTCCCTGTTTTTTCCAGTATCTCCAGAACATTCTGCCTCCTGCGGGAGACGACGACCTCTGTACCGTCTGTCAGTCGAATCACCGAAGCGCTTTTTCTTCTGCTGATCCCGTCAATGTAGGAAGGGTTTAGCAGAAATGAATTACTCACCCGCAGAAAGTGCTTCATACACAGGCTGTTCTCGTGATGCTTTAAAGTGCGTGGAGATAGCTCCTTTTTCCCGCTGAGCAGATGAAACTCGGTATAATTCGAATCTGCTTTCAGGAATATTATTTCGTTCAGTGGAATGGGGATCTTTGCCATGGTATTTCAGAGGCTGATTAATTGCTCGGAACAAAATTAGTAAGGCCTGGGAGACTACGAAATACCCTTTTCAGGGTATTTTTAGGAAAGAATATACTGTCTGGACAGTAGATAGATCATTCAGAAAAAGGGATAAACCAGCTTTGAGCCTGGATTCAGGAAAAACCGCTTAAGATCGTATTCTTTTTGTTCGATTCTTGTGATCATTTCCTGTAAGCGGCTTTCCGCTCCGGTACGGATTTCGGTCAGGGCTTCCGCCAATAATTCACAGCGTGCCGTACCAAAACTTTTTTGGGGATCGTACGGGCTTTCTGCAAAACCTATCCCGGGCCGGAGGGCCAGGGTAAAGAGAGGGGTAGCCGGGTACAGGCAGGCACTGAGGCTTTCCGGAATTTCCCGGATAAGGAGATAAACGTGCCCGACAAACCGGTAATCCGTATAGAGAACAAAATTATCCGGCCGGTGGATATGCCGCGATTCATAAATGCATTTCAGCACAAAAGGTATACGGGCCCTGTTGAGATTTCCGGTCAGATAATTCATTAACAAAACACTCCCTTCGATGCCTGTATTAAAATAAAAACGTAAGACGGATTCGCGGAAAAATGCGGCAGGCATCCGGCTGAAAGCATAATAGAAGCTATCCTTTACCCTGTCTTTCGGAAGCCTGACCCAGGCCTCCGCACCGGCATTTTCCTCGCCCGGCAGCAGGTAAGTGCCGGGCTGAAGCTTTAAACGGTGAGCGCCTTTAGATGCCGTATAGGGGATCTCCTGGACGATTTCCAGGGTATAACCTTTACGGATACGGGCACGCGACAGGTTGTTTTTTCTCAGATCATCCAGGAAATTCCGGTTTCCGGTCTCCTTAGGTTCGTGGGCTTTATAAAAATGCTCATAAAGAAGGTCGGTAAGCTGTTTTTTAAGCTGAGCTTTGTCGTCCTCCCCGGTCCGGTGGCTGAATTCCATAAAATTAAGCAAAGGCCGGTCATAGAAAATGATCTGACCGGTAGGACTGATCTGCAGGCAATCCGTAATGTGTTTAAGTAGTTTAACCATAGTTTTCAAACATTAGATCCAGGTATTGCTCAGGGGCCAGCAGCAGGTCGGCAGCCAGCAGCAGGACCCTGCCGGATGAAAGATTTTTGGATTCCACCCTAACCGTCAGTATCTGCAATCCCAGGTATTGGATCAACCGGAGGGCATCGCTTTCCGCCCATTCCTTCCGATAGGTACGGGTGACCGCTTTCAGCCTGACGGATTGCGCAGCCAGGTATTCCCGGGAGGCTAAGGCTGCCTGGTAAACGGAATTGTCGGACGGGAGGGTATAATAGATCAGGGCAGCCAGGTCCCAGAGTGCATCGCCGGTAGACATCTTTTCCCAGTCGATGATCTTCACTTCCTGCCTGTCATTGACCAGGATATTTCCCGGCTTAAGGTCATTATGAAGGATATTCCCGGGGTACCACTTTTCATTTAGCTGAACGATGGCCCGTTTTATTTTTTCATTACCGGAAACAGGGCGCAGGATTTCATCACTCAGTGCTTCGGTATGCATAAGTTCCGGCCGCTGGTCATTGGTATGGGTGCTAACCGGGATCCGGGCGATTTGCGCAAGGGCTGCGACCACCTGCCCCGGGTTGCCGGTGATCAGGCCGGCTGGCCGGAAGCCTTCCAGGAGCTCGGAAACAGCGATCCCGTACAGAGGATCATACAAATATAGCCGGGGAACAAGCGGGGCAACAGGGATAAAACCGGGATGGGAAACACAGGCTTCATAAAACGCCATTTCAAAGGCGAAGGCCGCCTTGTCATGCTCACCGCTATGACATAGTTGTTTTATAAAGAACTTTTTACCATTTTTATGAACCAGTTGAAAGCTCAGGTTTCTCGCAATGAAAACCTTAACCTTATAGAATTCTTTTGAAAACTCGCTTATGTTCAGAAAATCCCTCAGAAAGAGGTAAAAACCAATATTCTCTTTGGTTAAGATCAGTTCTTGTGTCATTTCTTATGCTGATTTATCAGGGGGCGTATGCTTCCGAGACCGACTCTCTGAAGGTCTTGTATCGTTCAGCTGTTCAAGATACGGAAAAGACGCGTATTCTGAATGAAATTGCGAAGAAATATTACATGACCGGAATGCCGGACTCTGCCATAGTTTACTTTGAGAGATGTTTAAAGCTGGACGAAATAAATAAAAATGACACAAAGAAATGGGAGGTTCTGAGCTATCTGGGGGTTTGTCATGCTATGAAAGGGACCTATCCCTTGGCCCTCAACTACTATTTTCAATCGCTTAAGCTGGCAGAAGAGCTCGGAGATTCACTGAGAGTGGGTGGGGCCTACCGGGGAATAGCCGACAGTTATTCCAAAATGCTTAAAACAGATACCGCATTGGCCTTTTATGATAAAGCCATAGACTATCTGAAAGAATTGCCCCGGGGGCTGACGGACTACTCCGTAGCATTAAACAATAAGGCCAATAACCTGGCAAGAACGGGAAGATACCGGGAGGCGCTGGAAATCTATGAAAGCAATATGATCCCCATAGAAAAAGCCCTTTCCAAGCAGGGCCTGGCCAGTGCTTACGAGGAGATCGGGGTTTGTTATACTTACCTGAAGGAGTATCCCGAAGCAGAAAGGAATCTTTTAAGGTCGCTTCAACTGGCCGGCGAAGTCCCTGGTGATCCAAAATTGCGGCTTCAGATCTATTGCTCCCTGGCCAACCTGTATCATTTATGGAAAAAGAAAACCACAGATGCTAAGCGATTTGGCTTACTGGCGTTTGAAATATCAAGGAAGAACAATTTTGACAATATATTATCCACAGCTTCCGAAATACTCTACACTATTTACAAAGAAGAAGCGATGCCAGACAGCGCCTTATATTTTCACGAGATTTTCAAGGAAGTAAAAGATAAAAACTACAAAATAGAACAGGAGAAAGCCGAGCTTGCCGTGAGAATGGAATACGAAAATTCGATCGTCAGGGAGCAAAACTTACGCCAATCCGAAAGAATTAAACTTCAGGAGCGGCTTCAGTATACGATGCTTGCCTTTCTCCTGATCCTCTCCGTTCTCCTGATCTTATTGTCCCGAAGCAGAAGGGAGATCAAGCGTCAGCAAAAGATGATCCAGCAGCAGAATGACGAACTGGCCGATTTTAACCAGGAGCTGGAACGCCGGGTAGTTGAAAAAACCGAGAAGCTGGACCTTGCGAACAAAGACCTGGTACGCCTTAATGATGAGCTGGTAGAGTCTATTGTAAAGGGCCAGACCATAGAACGGAAACGGGTGGCGGCGGAATTGCACGATAACCTGGGAAGTCAGCTGGTGGCCATCAAATGGCTGTACAGTACTATGGAACACGAAACCGACCCCTCAGAGTTCAACAGGAAATACGCACAGATCCGGGACCTGATTTCACAAACTTACAATACGGTGCGGGACATTTCGCACAATATGCTACCTGAAGAGTTTGAGAAAAACGGCCTGACCGGGGCTTTAACCCGTTTGTTTATCAATGTGAACAGTTCAGGGAAAATAAAATTCCAATGCGATTTCTCTTCCTACACCGGCCTGGAAAGAAAAAAGGAATTTGAGATTTATCACATTTTGATGGAGCTGACCACCAATACCTTAAAGCATTCCAAGGGAAAGGAGGTTTTATTGATAGTGAAGTCCATCGGTCCGTCGAATGCCCGGATTCAATATCATGATGATACCCCCGGTTCTCCGTATACGGAAAACCGATTGGGAAAAGGCCTCAAAAGCATAGAAGAGCGGGTTCTGCTGATCAGGGGTAAAATAACACTGACTAAAACAGTAATTCATGAAAAAGAATACAACTCCTTCATTATTACCGTTTGACTTACCGGAGCCTATAAATCCAGCCTTGAGAAAATGGCGTTGTCAAAGATCCTTCCCAGCAAATCTTTCCGGCCCTTGCCAAATTGTATCTTTATCATCGTGGTGGGCGGGTGATACAGCGTAGCTTCTTCAGATTCAGAGGCAAAGGCCATTACCTGGAACCTCCCGGCATAACCATGATCTTTCATGTTCAACACCAGCGTAAGCGGATTTTCAGCCGAAGCATTCGGATCTTTCTCCACAATACGGTAAGGAACATCGGCAGCTAAATCGAAATAACAGGCTTCCTGTTCCTTCTTAAAATTCTGATAAAAGCGAATCCTTTTCTTCGACGGATCTTCCTGAGATTTAAAAAAATGAATTTTGATTTCTTCATTTTGAGCATCAGGGCTTTTCTTTTCTGCGTTTTCCATTTTTTGAAGCGGTTAGGTTTGACAATTATTCTTCTTTCTCTATTATTCCATATTTTATCCCCCAGCGTACCAGCGCCACGGCAGAGCTTACCCCCAGCTTCTTCATGATGTTTCTGCGGTGAGTTTCTACCGTGGTGGAAGCGATCTGCAGGCGCTCTCCGATGGCCACATTGTTCAGGTCTTCGGCGATCAGCCGGATGATCTCCCGTTCCCTGCGGGTGACCGGCAGCACATCCTGTACGGCCAGCTTCCCGTTGGGGTTGCCATCAAAAGGGATCTCCGCCAGTTTTTTGGCGATGTTATCGCTGAAATATTTCTGCCCGCGGGCCACCGTCTTTAGGGAAGAGATCAGTTCGGACCGCGTGGCGCTTTTCATGACATACCCGTGAATGTCAAGCGACAAAGCCTCACGGATATGCCGGGAGTCTTCACTCATGGTCAGAATAATCACTTTGGTCTTCGGGGATACATCTTTCAACTTCTGAGCCATCTCCAGCCCGTTCAAAAGAGGCATATGGAGGTCAGCGATGACGATATCCACTTCGCTTTTCTGTGTATAATCTAATGCCTGCCAGCCGTTATTCACAATTCCTAGGATATGGAAGAGAGGCTCACTTTCCAGCATTAATCCCAGGCTTTCTGCCACCAGTTGGTGATCGTCTGCTATCAGGATACGGGTAATATTCATGGGCGGCAGGGCATTTTCAATAAAATGAAAAAATGTTTCGCATTTTAATTGCCAAAGTTGGACTTTTACGAGCAAAAAAAAAATACTGTCAGGACAGTATTTTTAAATAAGTGAAAAGTTAAAAACTAAAAGTTAAAAGTTGCGGTACAATCATTTATATAAAAACTTAATGTACCGCAACTTTTAACTTTTAGTTTTTAACTTAAAACATCCGCTCCCTACGCTTCAATGTACTGAGCCGGATTCACCCCCGGTACCGCCACCGGGTAAAATCCGTCGGTATTCGGAAGCACTTTCGGCAGGGCGTCCCAGGCGTAGCGATCCGGCATCAGGCTGATTTGCGATTGCAGGGCCTTATCCCATTTGATCACTTTGCCGGTGTAGCAGGCCAGGCGTCCTATAATGCCTGTAAGCGTACTGTAGGCACCGTATTCGGCATTATCAAACTTATATTCACCTTTTGAAATGGCTTCAAAAAGCTCTTTGTGCTCCTGCTGGTAGGGGTTGGGATTCCCTTTGGGATCATGCCGGTAGATGGGGTTGCCTTTCCAGTCATAAAGCACTGCCTGCCCGTTGGCAGAAAGGTAAGTACGGCCTTTAGTAGCCTGGAAAGTTTCGTCTACCCGTGAAGCGGCACCTTCAAAGTGGGCACACTGGCTGAAAATAACCGATCCGTCGGCATAGGTCAGTTCAATAGAGAAATTATCATAGATCTCACCGTATTCTTTGCCCGTCCGGTGGGCACGGCTGCCCGCACCCTGGATGGAGACCGGGTAGCTGCCTTTGATCCAGTTAGCCACATCCAGCTGGTGTACGTGCTGTTCTACAATATGATCACCGCACAGCCAGTTGAAATAATACCAGTTACGCATCTGGTATTCCATCTCGGTTTGCTGCGGCTGGCGGGGTCTTACCCATACGCCGCCGGAGTTCCAGTACACCTGGCCCGACACCACATCGCCAATGGCACCGTCCTGAATGCGTCGGACAGCCTCCCGGTAATTGGTTTGGTATCGCCGTTGCAGTCCTACCACCACGTTCAGCTTCTTTTGTTTGGCAATCTCCGCAGCGGCCAGCACCTTTCGGATGCCGGGGATGTCCACTGCCACGGGTTTTTCCATAAATATGTGTTTGCCCTGGCGCACGGCCTCTTCAAAATGAATGGGGCGGAAACCCGGCGAAGTGGCAAGAATAACCACATCGGCATCCGCAATGGCACTTTTATAGCCGTCGAAACCCACATATTTACGGCTGTCAGGCACATCGATCTTCTCCTTGAAACGTTCTTTTAAAGAAGCGTACGCCCTGTCCAGGTTATCTTTAAAAGCGTCACACAGGGCGGTGATCTTCAGGTTGAAACCCGAATTAAGGGCGTCAAATGCCGCGCCGGTGCCCCTTCCGCCACAGCCTACCACGGCCACCCGGATGGCGTCATTTCCGGCAGCATACACTCCGCCGAAAGGCAGTCCGTTAACCAGCGCAGCCCCGGAAAGTAAAGCCGAAGTCTTCAGAAATTCTCTTCTTCCATTCATAGTTCAATAGTCTTTTATAGGTGCTTTGTCGTAATACAATAAAATTTCTTCTTTTGAGGGTGTCTTTAAAGGCCTTACCAGTCGTATTCCGATAAAGGGGGCATCCGGCATCCACCAGTTACTTTTGGGTATTTGCGGATCGATCTGCTTCCACGAGGGGTCGGAGTAATCGCGGGCCGTAGGAGTGAGGTAGCGGAGGTCGCTCTGGTAAGATCCGCCGCGCACAGCGTGCGGATAAAGCTCTTCCGGCACATTCACGGGATCTTTGGCCGTTTTTCCCGAAAGCGAGGCATAAAAATCTGCATTATACTGATCATAGGTCCACTCCGCCACATTCCCCAGAAGATCATAAATACCATACTTATTGGGGAGGCGGGTACCTACCTTCTGAGTGGTGTTATTGCTGTTCCGGGTATTCCACGAATAGTCGTCCGGGTCTCCTTCGGGCTGCCCCTGTTTAGCAGCAAATTCCCACTCGGCTTCGGTAGGCAGGCGATAAAACACGCCCGTTCTGACATAGAGCCATTTGCAAAACTGGATGGCATTGTACTGGGTCATGGCAAGGGCCGGGTGGTCCTGTTTCCCCATGCCAAAGGTCATATCGAGGTAAGGCTTGCTGGGTCTGGTAACCGCATCTACAGGAAGCGATTTGCCCGCACTCTGGATGACTTCCAGGTCTTTGTACACAAAAAGCTCAAAAAGATCCCAGGTCACCTCATGTGTGCTCATCCAGAAGGGGCTGAGGGCTACCTTATGCTCTGGTTTTTCGTCTGCGTGGCCCGTGTTATTGCCCATGACAAATTCGCCACCCGGCACCACGGCCATATCAAAGGCAAGTGTGGTCCCCGCTATATTCTGCCGGTAAGATTGGAAATCCTGCTGGGCAGAAAGCGGGAAAGCTACTGTCAAAAAGAGATAAAATCGAAATTTTGAAAAGAGCATAGAAACTTGAAATGGGACCTAAAAATAAAAAAACTATCGCATAAATTTATTAACTCTTCTTATAAAATACCGCCAGGCCCACAATAGTGACCAATCCGTTCAGAAGAAGATTCTCAAATCCGAATTTGTAACCGGTGGTATTCTGGATCACCTGTTCCAGAAGGTAAGTGATCAGCGGTGAAGCCAGGCAGATATAAGGAACGGCCTTATCGATCACCGCTCTTTTGGTAAAGATCCCGTAGGCAAACAGGCCCAGGAGAGGGCCATAAGTATAGCTGGCGATCTTATAGATGGCGGTGATCAGGTCGGTACTGTTGAGGGCATGAAAGATCAGGATAACCACCACAAACACTGCAGAAAACCCGATATGTACCCGGTTTTTGATCCGGATGGTCTCTTCTTCTGTTTTGCTTTGAACATTCATAAAATCCACTGAAAACGAAGTAGTGAGGGCCGTAAGAGCAGAATCGGAGCTGGCATAAGTAGCGGCTGTAATACCGATCAGGAAGGTGATGCCTACCAGCGCACCGGCCAGTCCGAAACCGGAGCCGTTAAAAATCTCCAGGGCCATCATGGGATAAAAATCGTCGCTGTTGGGCGGAGTGGGTATGCCGGCTTTATTGGCGTACATAAACAGCATGGCGCCCAGGCTCAGGAAAAGCAGGTTAACCATCACCAGCGTAACCGTAAACCACATCATGTTTTTCTGGGCCTCTCCTATATTTTTACAGGAAAGATTCTTCTGCATCAGGTCCTGGTCCATGCCGGTCATAACGATGGTAATAAACATCCCGCTGATAAAGAGCTTAAAGAAATTCTGCTTATCGCCCCAGCCCTGGTCAAAATGAAAGATCCGCGAATAATCGGAATCTGATATCTGTCGGACCATTTCCCCCAGTCCCCAGCCCATCTGGCCTTTGATCAGGAAAATAGTGGTCACCAGGGCGGCGATCAGGAAGAAGGTTTGCAGGGTATCTGTGATCAGGATCGTCTTTACTCCGCCTTTGAAAGTATAAACCCAGATCAGTAAAATGGTAAAAACCACGGAAAGCTCAAACGGAATGCCTATCGGCGTAAAGATGGCCATCTGGAGTACGCTCACCGCCACATACAACCGTACTGCCGAGCCTATGGTTCTGGAAATGAGGAAAATGGCGGATCCCGTTTTGTAAGACCAATAACCGAAACGCGTATTAAAAAACTGGTAAATGGAGATCAGGTTAAGCCGGTAATAGAGCGGCATCAGTACCGTCCCTATAAAAAGATAGCCCAGCACAAAGCCCAGCACCATCTGGAAATAACCGAAAGACTCGGCGCCCACTTTCCCGGGTACCGATACAAAAGTGACTCCGGATATACTGGTTCCGATCATTCCGAAGGCCACCAGGTACCAGGGCGCAGCCTTATTGGCCAGGAAAAAAGAGCCTGAGTCGGCATTTTTGGAAGTTCGTATGGAAATGAGGATAAGTATGGCGAAGTAGACAAAGAGTATGCCCAGGGCTAAATAAGGACTCATAGATCAGGGTTGATATATTGTTACTGGAAGCAAATATCTGAAAATAAATCATACAGCACCTGCGCTTTCTTCTTTATTTTAAACCCGGGGCTCACAAACGGTTCTCCCGAAACTATTTTGATGGGCTTTTGGTTAGAAAAACAAGATAATTACCTATTTTTGGGTTTAGTGTAAGGAAATATAATATGAAACCGGCACCGGAACTGGACGTATTCGTAGAAGAGGAGATAATCCTGGATGATGTAAAATTATATTCTTTAGTTGTTTTCAATGATGATGTAAATACCTTTGACCACGTGATCGATACCCTGATCGAATATTGTGGCCATACCTTTGAACAGGCCGAGCAGTGTACGCTGATCATCCACTTCAAAGGGAAATGCGCGGTGAAAAACGGAGATTTTGAAGAATTGGCACCGATCCGTAAAGCCATTACAGGCCGGGGTATCTCTGCAGAAATATTATTAAGATAAAGCCTTGAATTATCCGTCGAGAACCATAGAAGAGGCTGTACAGGAAATAGCTAAGCTGCCCGGCATCGGGAAGAAGTCGGCGCTGCGAATGGCGCTGCACCTGTTGAAAGCGGATAAATCGCTGGCCTATGGCCTCAGCCGGTCGCTGGTGAATTTAATTGAAAAAACCACCTGGTGCCGCGAGTGCTTTAATATTTCCGACAGCGATCTTTGCCAGATATGCGGTTCTCACCGGCGAGATCCGGCCGTTCTGGCGGTGGTACAGGACACCAAAGATGTTCTGGCCATTGAGAATACAGGCCAGTTTACCGGCAGGTATCATGTTTTGGGCGGAGTGATCTCACCCGTACAGGGGATAGGGCCCAATCAGCTGAATATTGAATCCCTGGTCAGCCGTATTGCCGCTAACCCGGAGGTGCGGGAGGTGATTTTAGCACTGAGCCCGACAATGGAAGGGGATACCACAGCGTTTTATATTAAGAAGAAATTATCGGATTTTGATCTGAAAGTGAGTACCATTGCCCGGGGGATTCCGGTAGGCGGCGACCTGGAATATACCGATGAGATCACGCTGGGCAGGAGTATTCTGAGCCGAATAGATTTTTAGAAAATCTGACACCATTAAATGAAAATTATTATGAAAAGAAAGAATTTCCTGACTACGCTGGCCTTAGGTCTTGCGGCCACACGCGCTTCATGGGCTAAGCTGCCGTTCAGAATAGCGGAGGGTAAATTTACTCTGCCCTCACTGCCTTATGCTTATAATGCACTGGAGCCGCATGTGGACGCCCAGACGATGGAGATCCACCATTCCCGTCATCATAGGGCATACGTTGATAACCTGAACAAGGCGCTGGCCGATACGGAGGTATCCGGACTCAGTCTCGAAGATATCATCAAAAACATTTCAAAATACAGTACAGCAGTACGAAACAACGGCGGAGGACACTGGAACCACTCTTTTTTCTGGGAGATCCTGAGCCCGGCAAAAACAGCGCCCTCCGGAAAGCTGTTGAAAAAAATCAATGGTGATTTTGGTGGAGTAGATAAGATGAAGGAAGAATTCAATAAGGCGGCAGCTTCCCGTTTCGGTTCAGGATGGGCCTGGCTCATTCTTCAGAAAGACGGCGCCCTGAAGGTGGTCTCCACACCGAACCAGGATAACCCGTACATGGATGTGGCCGAAGTGAACGGCTGTCCTATTATCGGAATCGATGTCTGGGAACATGCGTATTACCTGAAATATCAGAATAAGCGGGCAGACTATGTAACGGCCTTCTGGAACCTGGTCAACTGGGATCAGGCAGAGAAGAATTACAACGCGGCATTAAAGAAGAAGTAAGGAAGTCGGGAACCGGACTTAAAACACCTTCTAAAATAAAAAATCCGGCGCTAAGGCGCGAAGCACATTACCGGTAAGCCTTTTGACCCGGCTTTTGAAGGAATTCTGATCTTCCGCAAAAGAAAAAGCGGGAATATTGCTGCCTTCCAGCCCTCCGAAGCGGGGCTCGCGGTTAAATCGGTAAACCAGCTGCCCGTTATCCATCTGGGGCTTGACGAGGTTATACATCAGCCCTTCGAACATTTTGCCTTCGTTATCGTTGAGCTTGTACTTTTCGGTAAACACATTATTCAGGAAGAACGTATTTGTTACCCCGAAAAGCCGCACATCGGCAAACCTGCTGCTCCAGTTCAGCCCCAGTTTCCGGTATAAGCTGTGATCCTTTATGTCGATGTACAGCTCTTTTCCCTTTTCAAGGATCTCCCGACTGCCATAATCCAGGAAATACCGGATGTTGAAGACGGGATAACGGCCTGTTACCTTTAAAAAAGCCCGTTGTTTCAGGAGATAAGCCGATTGCTCTATCGCTGTTTTTATTAAAAGGACCTCATTGTATCCTTTTCCCCTGGAAATATCAAAATCTGAAGGATCCAGGGCCAGGAATTCAATTTTTTTGAGGTACTTTTCAGGTAATGCGGCTTTTATGCGGCTCAGGTCCCATCCGGAATTATCCGCAAAAACCAGGGTGTAATTTCCTTTATCCAGGACCTCTCTGCCATAAAAACGCAGGGTGTTAATGTACATTTCTTCCCGCTCTTCGGGGTTGAAACGGGCCTGAGACATCCCGCGTGTATCCACAGAGGCTGTCATCAGCAAGGGTAATTTTTTCATCAGAGTTTGTCAGATGTTTAATTGGTAGGGTGTCAGTGGTAAAATTAATAAAAAATTGACTTTTAGTTTTCAAAAAAAGCTAATAATTTGAAATAAAGCGGGTTGGTCATTGTAATTTTGCCGGCACTATGGAGTACGTCAGAAGAAATTCAGCAATTGTTAAGCGGCTGGCTTCCGAGGCCGGGTTTGATTTCTGCGGTATTTCAAAAGCAGAGTTTCTGGAAGAAGAGGCCTGGGAGCTTGAAAAATGGCTCAATAAAAATTATCACGGCAAAATGGCCTGGATGGCCAATTATTTCGACAAACGGCTCGATCCCCGTCTCCTGGTGGAAGACGCCCGTTCGGTCATTACCGTAATACTCAATTATTTTCCCGGGGAAGAACTGACCGAAACCGGCTACAAGATCTCCAAGTATGCGTATGGAACAGACTATCATTTTGTTATTAAAGATAAGCTGAAAACCCTCACTGAGCGCATACGTGCGGAAATAGGGGACATCAACGGCAGAGCCTTTGTGGATTCGGCTCCTGTGATGGATAAGGCATGGGCCCGGCGCTCAGGCCTTGGATGGGTGGGGAAAAACAGCAATGTCATTAACCGGAAGATTGGAAGCTTTTTTTTCATTGGAGAGCTGATCACCGACCTCGAACTGGAGCCGGATGGCCCCGTGAAAGACTACTGTGGTACCTGCACGGCCTGCATAGACGCCTGTCCTACAGATGCCATAGTGGAGCCCTATAAAGTAGACGGCAGCAAATGCATCAGCTATCTGACCATAGAGCTGAAAGACCGGATACCCGACGAATTCAGAGGGAAAATGGAGAACTGGGCGTTCGGATGCGACATCTGCCAGGATGTTTGCCCCTGGAACTCCTTTGCAAAACCCCATCAGACACCGGAGTTTTCGCTCCCGGAAAATCTGAGAGAGTTTAAAGACTGGGAAGAGATCACACAGGAGATCTTTAGTATATTGTTTAAAGATTCGCCGGTCAAACGTACCAAGCTGGAAGGCCTGCAGCGAAATATCCGATTTATAAAAGAGGGCTAGAGTAATGCCGGAGGTATTCTAACAGGAAAAAAAGTCCTGCGAGAAGTTAAACTACTCCCTGGTCAATCATCGCTTCCGCTACTTTTACAAATCCGCCCAGGTTGGCCCCTTTTTCATAATTGATATGGCCGTCCTCCTCTCTGCCGTATTGTACGCATGTCCGGTGTATTTCCTGGATGATGGTCTGCAGACGACCGTCAACTTTCTCTTCGAACCAGGCATAACGCAGCGAGTTCTGGGTCATCTCAAGGCCGGATACGGCTACCCCTCCCGCATTGGCGGCTTTCCCCGGTACATAATATATTCTTTCTTTATTGAATAAGGCTATGGCCGCTGTGGTACTGGGCATATTAGCGCCTTCGGCCACATATTTACATCCGTTGGCAATCAGCTTCCGGGCGTCGGATTCGTCCAGCTCATTCTGAGTGGCACAGGGCAGGGCTATATCGCATTTTACACCCCAGGGCTTTTCATCTTCAAAAAATCGGGCTTCCGGATATTGCTTAGTGTATTCACTGATCCGGCCTCTTCTGATTTCTTTGAGTTCCGTAATATAAGCGAGTTTTTCAGGGGTCAGGCCGGAGGGGTCGTAAATATATCCGTTGGAATCAGAGAGGGTGACCACTTTTGCGCCACATTGAATAGATTTTTCAGCGGCAAACCGGGCCACATTCCCTGAGCCGGAAATTGAAATTATTTTGTTTTCCAGTGTTTCACCCAAAGTTTTAAATATTTCACGCACAAAGTAGATCAGCCCGTAACCTGTGGCTTCCGGGCGTATCCTGCTTCCTCCCCATTCAAAGCCCTTGCCGGTCAGCACACCGGTAAACTCGTTCTTAATTCTTTTGTATTGGCCAAACATATAGCCGATCTCCCGTTTTCCCACTCCGATATCTCCCGCGGGTACATCCAGATCCGGACCGATATGACGGTAAAGCTCGGTCATAAAGCTCTGGCAGAAACGCATTACTTCCGCATCCGATTTTCCCTTGGGATCAAAATCGGATCCGCCCTTTCCACCTCCCATCGGAAGTCCGGTCAGGCTGTTTTTAAAGGTCTGTTCAAAAGCAAGGAATTTCAGGACGCTCAGGTTTACGGAAGGGTGAAAGCGAAGTCCCCCTTTATAGGGTCCTATGGCCGAGCTCATCTGTACTCTGTATCCCCTGTTGATCCGGATCTCCCCTGTATCATCCACCCATGGTACCCTGAAAATGACCACTCTTTCCGGTTCTGTCATCCTTTCAAATATTTTGAAAGTTTTATACCTGGGGTTCTTTTCAATAAACGGGAGGATGTGTTCGGCTACTTCATGTACAGCCTGGAGAAATTCAGGTTCCCCCGGATTTTTCTCCTTAATGATTTTAAGTGTATTCAAGACCAGACTTTATAGTATATATTGTGTTCAAATATAAACTCAAAATATTGTTTAGATTTATTTTATTTTAACAAGTTTTTGTTTTGTTTGAAATAATAATATTTTATCTTGTTATAATTCTATGAAATAGTTGAAAGAGGAACTATTTTATCCGATATCGAAATTAATATCCGGTAGTGTAGATATCTGCAGTAGGATATTTTGTGTGGTAACCTGTTTTTCGTCAGAATTATTTGGAATGATTCTATTCTTTTGAAGCCGGCCATGAGGCATTACATGATAATTTTGACTAATTTTGGAATCTTATAATGACAGAATGTTTCAAAAAATATTTCTACTTCTTGTCTATATTTTGCCTTTGCCGGCCTTAGCGCAGGTGCCCGGTTATAAGAAAGCGGATCTGGACATAGAAGCCCGCACGGCAGACCTGTTGGCCCGTATGACCGTGGAGGAAAAAGTGGGACAGCTGCTATGCCCGATGGGCTGGGAAATGTATGAAAAGGAAGGTACTTCCGTCAAATATAGTGCAGCATTTAAAGAGATTATCGATACGCGTCACATCGGTGCTTTCTGGGGAGTGTACCGGGCAGATCCCTGGACCCGCAAAACCCTGGAGACAGGGCTGAACCCGGAGCTGGCGGCCAGAGCTGGTAATGCGCTTCAGAAATATGCAATGGAGAACACCCGTTTGGGAATTCCTCTCTTTCTGGCCGAGGAGTCACCGCACGGGCACATGGCCATCGGCACCACAGTCTTCCCTACTGGCATAGGGATGGCGTCTACCTGGAACCCGGACCTGGTCAGAAGAGCTGCAGCCGCCATGGCTAAAGAGATACGGCTTCAGGGGGGGCATATCAGTTACGGCCCGGTGATGGACCTGTCAAGAGACCCCCGGTGGTCACGGGTAGAAGAGAGCTTCGGGGAAGACCCCGTGCTTACTTCTGCAATGGGTGTGGCGGCGGTTCAGGGCGGTGGCGGGGGAAACCTGTCTCAACCGTACAGCGTGGTATCAACCCTGAAGCATTTTATCGCTTACGGTATACCGGAAGGCGGACATAACGGCAATACCGCCCTGGTGGGTGAGCGGGAATTGCAGGAGAATTTTTTCCCGCCGTTCCGGGAGGCGGTCAGTGCCGGAGCGCTTTCGCTCATGACGGCTTATAATTCCATCGATGGAATCCCCTGCACGGCCAATGAGTACCTCTACAGGAACCTGCTGAAAAAGCAGTGGCGGTTCCGCGGTTTTGTAGTATCTGACCTGTTCAGTATAAACGGCTTGTCGGGAAGTCATCGGGTGGCCCGGAACCTGAAAGAAGCAGGTGAGCTTTCGTTAGGAGCAGGGGTGGATATGGACCTGGGCGCCAGTGGTTTTGCAGAGCTGAAAAAGTCGTTGGAAGAGGGGAAGCTCAGCATGCTGCAACTGAACGAGGCGGTATCCCGGATCCTGAAGCTGAAGTTTGAAATGGGTTTGTTTGAGAATCCGTATGTGGATCCGGCAAAAGCCGGGGCAGAAGTACGCTCCCCGGAACATATCGCCCTGGCCCGGGAAGCGGCCCGCCAGTCGGTGGTGCTGCTGGAAAATAAAGGCGGGGTACTCCCGCTGACCGCTGACCTGAAGCGGATAGCTGTGCTGGGTCCCAATGCACACAACCCGTATAACCAACTGGGCGACTATACGGCCCCGCAGGACGACGGGAATATTGTTACCCTATACGAGGGAATAAAGAAGCGCTTTCCGGCCTCAGAGGTGAGTTATGTGAAAGGGGTGGCCATACGGGACACGCAAAATACCGATATAACCGTTGCTGTAAATGCAGCCCGTGCAGCCGATGTGGCAGTGGTGGTAGTGGGCGGCTCCAGTGCCCGTGATTTCAAGACAAAATATATAGAAACCGGTGCGGCCGTTACGGAAGAAGAGTCTGTAAAGGACATGGAGAGCGGGGAAGGGTTTGACCGGGCTACCCTCCGGCTTTTGGGGAGGCAGGAGGAGCTTCTGGAGGCGGTAAGGGCCACGGGCACGCCTATGGTGGTGATCTATATCCAGGGAAGGCCACTGGAAATGAACTGGGCGGCAGAAAATGCGGATGCACTTCTGACAGCATGGTACCCGGGGCAGGAGGGGGGCAATGCCGTGGCCGATGTGCTTTCCGGCGATGTGAATCCTTCGGGCAGGCTCCCCATTTCGGTTCCCCGTTCTGTGGGGCAACTCCCTGTGTATTATAACAAGAAGAATCCACGGGGGCATGACTACGTAGAGATGGCGGCAGCTCCGCTTTATGCTTTCGGTTACGGAAAGAGTTACACTACATTTGCTTATTCGGATCTGAGGATAGGGATAAGGGATAATACGGAATTTGTTATCAGCTTCCTTCTGAAAAATACAGGGGCGCGGGAGGGTGAAGAGGTAGTGCAGCTCTACCTGCGGGATGAAGTAGCGTCAGTGGTTCAGCCCCTGAAGCAGCTGAAACACTTCCGGAAAGTGATGCTGAAGCCGGGAGAGGAGCAGCAGATCTCCTTCACCCTCACCGCCACCGACCTGGAGATCGTCAATAAAGAGATGCTCAGGGTGGTAGAACCCGGAGAGTTCAGGGTGATGGTGGGTGCCTCATCGGCCGATATCCGGCTGGAAGGGAAAGTGGTAGTTCCCGATGAGTAGAGACGCAAAATTTTGTGTCTGTATCAATAAATAGTATGGAGTGTGGAGAAGCAAGATCTTACTTCTTTGTGAATAGAATTAGTCTGAGAAAATGAAATTACACGAATTAAAACCCGGTCAGAAAGCGGTGGTCCGGCACCTGGATATGGATCATCTTCCCATGAAGCTCGTTGAAATGGGCTGCTTTCCCGGATCTGAGGTGGAACTGATCCTGAAAGCCCCGCTGGGCGACCCCTACTATTTCCGGATAGACGGTATGCCGCTTTGTATCCGGAGGGATATGGCCATGCAGGTGGATGTGGAACTATTAACGTATGGAATACATGGAAATTAAGGTAGCCCTGGTAGGGAACCCGAATGTGGGTAAGACGTCGGTTTTTAATACCCTGACCGGACTTAATCAAAAAACAGGAAATTACCCCGGCATTACCGTAGACCGGAAAACAGGGTATTCGAAGATCCATGATACGCTGAAAGTAAGAATTATAGACCTCCCCGGCATTTATTCCATTCAACCCAGTTCTAAGGATGAGGAAGTGGTGCTGGAGACGCTGTTCGATAGCAGCAATAAGTACTACCCGGACGTAGTGGTAGTGGTGGCCGAGGTAGAAAACCTGAAAAGAAACCTGCTGCTGTTTACGCAGATCAAAGACCTGGGTTTCCCTGCCGTATTGGCAATCAATATGGCCGACCAGCTGCCTGTTAAAGGGATCAGCATTGACCGGGAAGCTTTATCGGAAAAGCTCCGGACGGAGGTAGTGCTGATCTCTACCCGTACCGGCCAGGGGATAGGCGAACTGAAAAAGGCGATCTCCCGGTTTGGCGCTGCCGATACGGACCCCTTGGTGGATCTGGTGTCAGTAGATGAGGACTATTTCCGGTCTATGAACTATAAAAGCTGGCTGAACCGTTCGCAGGGGACTGTTTTTGAGGGAGTTCCTGTAGTAGAGGATGAGCTTTCGGAAGGCGATATAAAGCGGCTTCAGCAAAGAGAGACCATAAAGCGCTACCAGCAAATAGGAGAAATACTGAAACCGGCTTATACCAAAGATGCTTCGAAAGCCACCGGATGGCAGGCCCGGGCCGACCGCCTCCTGACCCACCGGGTATGGGGCTACCTCATCTTTTTTGCTATCATGCTGCTGGTCTTTCAGGCTATTTTTTCCTGGTCAGGCCTTCCGATGGACTGGATAGATGGAAAGTTTGCCCAACTGTCTGCCTGGGTCTCGATGACTTTGCCAGAGGGCAAATTTACGGAGCTTGTTTCGGAAGGGGTGATCCCCGGTATCGGCGGAGTAGTGATCTTTATTCCCCAGATCGCCATACTTTTTATGTTTATTGCCCTGCTGGAAGAAAGCGGGTATATGAGCCGTGTGGTTTTCCTGATGGACAAGGTGATGCGGCCGTTCGGCCTGAGCGGGAAGTCGGTGGTGCCCCTGATCTCGGGGGTGGCCTGTGCTATTCCTGCTATCATGTCGGCCCGGAACATTGAAAATCCACGGGAGCGGCTGATCACCATGCTGGTAACGCCCTTCGCTACCTGTTCCGCGCGTATTCCGGTCTATGTGATCATCATATCGCTGGTGATTCCCGAACAAAACGTCTTCGGATTTATCGGCCTGCAGGGACTGGTCATGACGCTGATGTATTTTCTGGGGTTCCTGGCGGCTCTGGGGGGAGCCTGGCTTCTGAAAAAGGTGATTCTGACCACGGTCAGGAGTTATCTTATCATTGAAATGCCGCCTTACCGCCGTCCGCTGGTCAAAAATGTGCTGAGCACCATGATCGATAAGACACGGGCGTTTGTGGAAGGCGCCGGGAAGATCATTCTGGCGCTTTCGGTGCTTTTGTGGTTCCTGGGATCGCACGGCCCGGCCTCTACCTTCGGAAAAGCGGAGGAAGTGGTGGCGGAGAACTTTGCAGGAAAGGATCTTTCGGAAGAAGAGCTGCAGGATGAAGTGGAAGGATATAAGCTGCGCAATTCCTACATAGGAATGCTGGGAAGCGGTATTGAGCCTGTTTTCCGGCCTTTGGGCTATGACTGGAAGGTCAGCATTGCCGTGCTTACCTCCTTTGCCGCCCGCGAAGTATTTGTCGGAAACCTGGCTACTTTGTACAACATCGGAAGCCAGGGAGAAGAGGAAACCCGTATTGTGGAACGAATGGCGCAGGAGCGGCGTCCCGACGGCTCCCGGATGTTTGACCTGGCTACAGGCGTATCCTTACTGCTCTTTTATGCCTTTGCCATGCAGTGTATTTCCACGGTGGCCATCATGCGGAGGGAGACCAATTCCTGGAAATGGACGCTCATTCAGATTCTTTTCATGACCGGCCTGGCCTATGTTTCGGCTATGCTGGCCTATAATTTGTTGAAATGATACAGGAGATCCTTATGTACGGAGCAGTAGTGCTGGCGGCTGCTTTCCTGGCATGGAAGTGGTTCCGGCCGGGCAAGCCTAAAAAGCCGGACTGCGGGCCGGATTGCGGCTGCGGGTGAGTTTTTCTTACAGATACAAGGGATCCCACAGATTTTCACGAAAAAAGATCTGTGTTTATCTGTGGTATCTGTGAGAGAATATACGATCTGTAAGAAAAATATGACAACAGTCAGGCGCCCTAGACTAAAAAACTGAGGGCTCTCATGCCCGAAAAACCCCCGATACCCCGAAATTTGCAGCTTCAAAAAACAGATATGTCAAACGATAGAATAAAGATTCCCGAACTCCTCTCAAAAATTATGGATGGCCGTACCGCTGCCGCCTTTATCCAGGATAATATGGTGGTGGGAGCCAGCGGCTTTACCAAAGCAGGAGACAGTAAAGTAGTGCTTCCGGCTTTTGCAGAGCGGGCAAAAGAAGAAAAGATAAAGATCACCCTGATGACCGGGGCTTCGCTGGGTCATGATACCGACGGGAAGCTGGCAGCGGCAGGAGCGCTGAAGAAGCGGATGCCTTTCCAGGTAGACCGGGTGCTGAGACAAAAGATCAATGCCGGTGAAGTGCTGTTCATTGACCAGCACCTCAGTGAAAGTGCGGAACTTCTCCACAATAAAAACCTGCCGCCTGTAGACATTGCCGTAATTGAAGCGGCCGGGATTGAGCGCGACGGGAGCCTGATCCCTACCACTTCCGTGGGTAATTCCACCACCTTTGCGGCTTTGGCGAAGAAAGTCATTGTAGAAATCAATACGGCAGTTCCTTTGAGCATTTTCGGTATTCACGATATTTACCAGGCAGAAAATTACCCGCACCGTAACGTAATACCCATCGTAGCTGCAGAAAACAAGATAGGCAGGAGAACCATCCCCCTCGACCCTGAAAAAATAATCGGGATTGTCTTTACCGATATAAAAGACAGCCCGGCAGAGGTAGCCGAGCCGGATGCCAAAACTACGGCCATAGCGCATCATATCCTGAAATTTTTCGAAAATGAGGTAAGGCTGGGTCATTTAACAGAAAGGCTGCTACCTATCCAGGCGGGCATCGGGAAAGTGGCCAATGCCGTGCTGACAGGCTTTAAAGACAGCCCCTTTTACGATCTTACCATGTTTTCGGAGGTTCTGCAGGACAGTACCTTTGACCTCATTGATGCCGGTAAGTTATCGGTGGCCTCGGCTTCCTCCATCACCGTTTCAGAAGCCTGCTATAACCGGGTTTTCGAAAATCTGCAGAATTACAGGGACAAGATCGTGCTTCGTCCGCAGAACATTTCGAATACGCCCGGACTTATTCGCCGTCTTGGGATTATCGCCATCAATACGGCCATTGAATTTGATATCTACGGGAATGTAAATTCCACACACATTTCGGGAACCAGCATTATGAACGGTATCGGCGGATCAGGCGACTTTGCCCGGAATGCCTACCTGAGCATTTTCGTTACCCAGGCCGCCTCAAAAAACAACACCATTTCGCATGCATTGCCCATGGTTTCACACGTAGACCATACCGAGCACGATGTGGACATTATCGTCACGGATGTGGGGCTGGCGGATCTGCGCGGGCTGGCTCCGCGTGAGCGGGCCCAGGCCATCATTGACAACTGCGTGCATCCGGATTACCGTGAGCAGCTCCAGTCCTATTTTGACCGCGCCAAAGAAAGGGGCGGGCATACGCCGCATATCCTGGAAGAGGCCTTCAGCTGGCATGTTAACCTGAAGAATAAGGGAACCATGATGATGACGGAGCCGGATTGACAGGCTCCTCTTACTTTTATTTCGCTGACCGATAAGATATTACAGGGCTTTTTATAGGCCCTGTTTTTTTTAGTGTCCGGGTGTCAGCAGAACGTATGTTATCATAACATCAGAAAAATGTTAAAAATAATATATGCAAAGGCAGCGCTACCCCTCCCGGTCTGCGTATAATAGTTCAAATTACCCGGTAACGGACTTCATTAAACCCTGTTTTCATTTTCGGCATAGATCAACTCTATCCGCTTGTCTGATTTTAACTTTTTTTTATGGTAATAATGAATAATTTGAAAGGAGATATCCGGGAGTTTCCATCCATAAGCCTGGAAGAGATGAGAGGGGTGAGTCTCATGAACAGGTATGATACCAAATATCTGGTATCTGCCGATGATCTGCCTGTGATACTGGAGGATGCCATCCAATACTACAAAGTACTGGAGATCAAAGACCGTCGCATTTTTCAGTATGACACATTATACTATGATACTCCGGACCTGCTGCTGTATAATTTTCATCATTCAGGAAAGAGTGACCGGTATAAAGTAAGATTTCGGAATTATGTGGAATCTGACCTGTCTTTTTTTGAAATCAAGCGTAAAAACAATAAAGGGAAAACCTGTAAAGCCCGGATACAGCTTCCCGCGGAGTTTAGCAGAAGCCTAACAGGAAGGATGTCAGAGTTTCTTTCTGTTTCTACACCTTACACACCAGAGAGCCTGGTGAGCAGCCTCAGGGTGTATTACCAGCGGATCACACTGGTCAATAAAAACGGGAAGGAAAGGGTCACGATCGATGTCAACCTCAGGTTTGAACATGCAGGTTTTAAAGTAGGGTACCCGGGAATAGTCATCTTTGAAGTGAAACAGGAGAAAGTGAGAGGTTCTGAAATGGTAGATATTCTGAAAAAGCATCACATAAGATCCGGATCAATCAGTAAATACTGCCTGGGAGTGATCAGTACTCATAAACATATTAAATGCAACAGGTTTAAAAGCCAATTACAGCAAATCAAAAAAATAAATAACAGATATGAGTATTCTGCAAATCGTAATTGCGGCAGACAGCTTTCAGTGGTTTGACAAAGTTTCTTTCAAGTTTTTTTCCAGATTGTTGGTAAACATAGTTTCTGTGCTGATCCTGATCAGGTTTGTGTATTACAGAAATTATAAACGAACTGACTTATTCCTGACATATTTCGGGTTTAACATTATCATTTTCCTGATCACCTATCTTTTGAATAAAGTAGAGATGAGCATGGGAGCTGCTTTTGGCTTGTTTGCCGTATTTTCCATGCTCAGGTACCGCACTGAAAACATTTCTGCAAAAGATATGACTTATCTTTTCCTGGTGATAGCGTTGGGTTTGATTACGGCCATTTCAAAGGGTAGCTGGGACGACCTGTGCATTATGTCTGCTATTCTGATATTCTTTACGGCACTCCTGGAAAGCGATTTCCTGGCTCGGAAAGAACATACCAAAACGATGATTTACGATAAAATAGAACTGATAGTGCCGGAAAAGAGGGATGAACTCATCTCCGACCTTAAAAGCAGAACGGGGCTTAATGTTCACCGGGTGGAAATTCAGGAATTTGACTTTCTGAAAGATAGTGCTTCCATGACCATCTTTTACCATGAATAGCCTGATAGTGAAAAAGATTTTTCTTAGCATATTATTGTTTATTCCTATCTTCGGGTTGGCTCAGGATGGATTGGGTTTACGCACGGGGATCAGCGTAAAGAAAGATATTTCGAATAAGTGGAAGGCTGAAGTTCAGCTGCAAACCCGTTTTAATGGTAATATCAGTTTTCTGCAAACCTATCTGGGAGAAGCAGGAGTTTCGTACAAAATTATCAAGGGATTGGAAGCATCGGCCTTTTACAGATATGTTTACAGAAGGAAAAATACCGAAAAGGCATTCAAAGAGCGGCATCGTTATTACGCGGATTTGTCTTATGGGAAAAAGTTGGGGACTATAAAACTGGAGTACAGACTCCGATACCAGCATCAATTTAAAGACAATGATCTAGGTGAAGCGGAGTTTGACAACAGCTACCTGAGAAACAAGTTAGAAGCGGCGTACGCAGGGAAAGGAAAATTCAGGCCTTATGTATCAGCAGACCTGTTTTACCAGGTTGGAAACAGGTTGGACCAGATAAGGCCGAAACTGGGGGCAGATCTTCGCTTCAACAAAAGGAATATTCTGGATCTGAGTGTTTTCAAAGATGTTGACCTCACCAGGGCCAATACTTACAGCCCGGTAGTAGGGGTAAATTACACGTATAAATTTTAATGGGCATAGGTAAATGCCGGATGATACCATAATTTTCCTTAGCTTTGACATCCAATAAATATATACCGGGATGTCAAACGTCAATATGATCATCGAGGAGCGCGCCGCAGATATCGGCAACTTCAAAGTAGGCCGGCTGCTGCCGTTTAAACAGAAACGAACGGTAGGGCCATTTGCGTTTATAGACCACATGGGGCCTGCCCACATGAAGGACTATCAGAACCTCGATGTGCCGCCGCATCCCCATATCGGCCTTTCCACTTTGACTTATCTTTTCGAGGGGGCCATGATGCACCGTGACAGCCTCGGCACCGAACTGGAGATCCGGCCGGGCGCCGTAAACTGGATGACCGCCGGAAAAGGCGTGGTCCATTCGGAAAGGACACCTGATTATCTCCGCGTAACCGATAAAGTACTGCACGGGTTGCAGATCTGGGTGGCTTTGCCAAGGGCCCTGGAGGAGAGCGATCCCTCTTTTTATCATATTGAGGCCGGCGATCTTCCTGCCTGGGAACAAGACGGTGTAAGTTTTAAACTGATAGCGGGGGAGGCCTTGGGCCGTAAATCGCCCGTGCCGGTGTACAGTCCGCTTTATTTCATCGAGATCCGGACAGAAAAAGCCGCTTCCGTTAACATAGGAAGCGAACTGTTCGGGGAAAGTGCTCTGTATATCCTGGAAGGAGAGGTTCGCAGTGGTGACCATGTGTACACGCCTAAGCATATTCTTATTGCCAATGACGCAACTTTATGCCAGTTTGAAACCGCAGATCATACCACCGTTTATATTTTCGGAGGAGAAGCCTTTCCGGAAGAACGTTACATATACTGGAACTTTGTAAGTTCTTCGAAAGAAAAAATAGAGAAGGCAAAAGACGACTGGCGCAACGGACGTTTTCCGGAAGTGCCTGGTGAAACAGAATCAGTTCCGCTGCCGCCGGAGCCCCCGTTTAAACTGAAATAGGGTAGGGGTTCTGTTAACGCAAACTTAAAACTAATACATACCTATGAAATTCGGCCAGGTATCTGACCCCTCAATAGTTGACTTCCGCATTCCGGAGACTGCGGAGATCACCCTGGATCTGCTCAGTCATTATAAAACAGACCAGCCCCTGGAAGTATATGTAGGCTGTGCCAAATGGAACAAGACGGATCTGAAGGGATTCTATCCTAAAGGCGTAAAAGATGAGCTGGTCTATTACTCCGGCCAGTTCAATTCTATTGAACTGAACGCCACATTTTACAATTCACCCACACCGCAGCAGGTGTTAACCTGGAAGGAAAAGACGCCTCCGGGCTTTAAGTTCTTTCCCAAGCTGCCCCAAACCATCAGCCACTTCGGCCGACTGCTGAATACGGAGGAGAAAGTGAGGGACTTTGTGGACTCTACCGTACTTTTTGAGGAAAAGCTGGGAATGGCTTTTCTGCAAATGCATGATAATTATAAGCCCAAAGACTTTAAGCGGCTGGAGAGCTTTCTTCACAGCTTCCCGAAGGGCTATCCGCTGGCCCTGGAAGTCAGGAATGAAGAATGGTTCTCTAACCCGGACGTCAGCAAAAACCTGTACGGCCTCCTGGAAGAAACCGGGGTTTCCAATGTGCTCGTCGATACGGCGGGCCGGCGCGATCTGATGCACATGCGACTGACCACGCCCGTGGCTTTTGTACGCTATGTAGGTGCCAATCATCCTTCCGATTACAGTCGTCTTGACGAATGGATCGGTACGTTGAAAAAGTGGCAGGAGGCAGGACTTCAGAAGCTGTACTTCTTTATCCATCAGAATGTGGAGCTGGAATCTCCACTGCTGGCGGCTTATTTCATCCAAAATCTGAACAGGGAGCTGGGAACGGACCTGCATATTCCGGTCAGGCCGAATAGTGGTCAGCCGGACTTATTCAGCTGAGCTGATCAGATCTTCATATGGAGAGCGAATGTTATTCAGCTCGGTTTTCGCAAAAGGGGCATAAAACGACGTGGTCTGTATATTGCTATGCCCCAGTATCTTCTGCAGGTGGGTGATGGCTATCCCGCTTTCCAGTGAATGAACGGCAAAACTATGCCTCAGGGTGGTCAGCTTCGCTGTTTTGGCTATTTTCGACTCTTTCAGTGCTTTCTGGAAAACCAACTGGATGTTTCTTGCCGAATAATGGCCAACCCCGCCTGACCCCGGGAAAAATACATCGCCGGGCTTATACTTGCTCCTGTATTCTTCAATGAGCGGGTTCAATTCCGGGCTAAGTCGGAGAAGCCGGGCTTTCTTAGGTTGATCCGAATCTATCCGGATGGTATGATTTTCCGTGTCAATATCTTCTACCTTAAGATTGATGGCCTCGTTCACTTTCAGACCGTTATTGTAAATAATAATCAGAAGAAGCTTATGCTTCAGGTTTTTGATGCCTGAAAAGAGGGTTTGAAGCTCACTTCTGGATAATATTTCCACCGATTGTTCATCTTTGAGCTTTCCGGTAGCTTTAATGTTAAGCTTTCGGTTATAGATTTTGTCAAAGAAGAGGATGATGGCTTTTCCCGTTTGCGCAGCTACCTGGGGGGAGGTTCTTTTACTTAAGCCCAGAATGTACTCGGAGATCAGTTCTTCCGTAAACCTGTTTTGGGGGTAATCCCGGAAATTGTTGTAAAAAACAAAAATGGCGTTACGGTAGGCGGCGATGGTTGCAGAGTTATACTTACCTTTTTTTAATAGTTCGGTAAATCGTTCAATTAAATGAGTCACAGTTTTCTATATGGTTATAAGTCTTGGTTCAAAATTAGATTTTTCACTAAAGATTAGCAACTTTAAACGCTTTTTCTACCGCATCCCTGGAAAATATGCTCCGAAATCAACCATCCGGCCGTCCAGGCCGCCTGAAAATTGAACCCTCCGGTCACGGCGTCGATATCCAGTACTTCTCCCCCCAAATACAGATCGGGGTATTTGTACGTCATAAAACTGTCATAATCCACTTCGGTCAGACTCACTCCGCCGGCGGTGACAAATTCCTCTTTAAAAGTGCTTTTTCCGGTTACGCTGAATTTAGCGGCTGTAAGATTTTCCAGGAGGGCCGCGATCTGTTTTCTCCCACTTTCGGCTCCTTTCTGAAATTCGGATATACCTGATTTAATACAAATATAATTCCAGAATCTTTGGGAAAGTCCCGAAACGGGTAACATTCTTATATTTTTTTTTGGATTTTCGCTAAAATTTCGCTTTATCTCCTTCTCCAACTCATTTTTGTTAACCTGCGAAAGCCAGTTTACGGCTATTTCAAAAGTATAGCCTGCCTCTTTGAGGGCGTAAGCACCCCATGCCGACAGCTTCAGGACCGCCGGACCCGACAATCCCCAATGGGTAATCAACAGGGGGCCGCGTTGTTTCAGCATGGGCTGTCCCGATGATGGCAACGACTGCAGCTCTGTCAACGGTCTCCCCGGCGGGTACTGCCCCGCTGGCGATTGTGGCAAAGACTGAGTCTCCGCCAGCCGTCGCTCTGATAAGGGTCGTCCCGGCGCCGGCGGTCCGGCCGGAGCTTTTCTCACTGATACTTCCGCCTCGCTAAAGCTGATCCCCTGCAGGGCGGTCAACTGCTCATCCCGGATATTAAATGTAAAAAGAGAAGGTACGGCTTCGGAAATGCTCAGCCCCAACTGCTCCAGTGAGGCCCATACATTGCTGTCGCTCCCCGTGGCGATCATCAGGCGACGGGCCGCATAGGCTTTTCCTCCGGCGGTCAGCACTTCCCACCCGGCTTCCGTCCGTGTGATCTTTTCCACCCGGCTGTGAAGGAAAAGGTCTACCCCCCTTGCTTCTTTCATGAAGCAGTCAATGATAGTTTGTGATGAGTCTGAAACAGGAAATACCCTTCCGTCGTTTTCGGCTTTAAGGACTATTCCTCTTTTTTCGAACCAACGCCTGGTGCCGTCCGAGCTGAATTTTGTAAAAGCATTTCTCAGGAAATTTTCACCGCGGGGATAATTCCGCGCGAGTTCAGCAGGATCGGAAACGGTATTGGTGACGTTACATCTTCCCCCCCCGGAGACTTTCACTTTCTGAAGCACCCTGCCGTGCTTTTCCAGGATCGCTATCTTCAGACCGGGTACTTTGTTTTTTACATTGATCGCAGCAAAAAATCCGGCTGCACCTCCTCCTATCACAAGGAAGTCATAAGTAAGCATTTATCTGTATTTTTTCCATCAAAGATAGCCGGTGGCTGCGAAGCGAGGAAATGATTTCTTCAAAACCCTCTACGGAGGAGCCATAGTTGAACTTTACGTTTTTAACGGTCCCGTCGCTAAACTGAACTTCCAGCCACTCTGCACCGCCGTCGGCACAATCCGGGCATCCGTAAACGTCTTTTAGTTTAAAAAATTTCTTTTTGGAGAAGTTGTTCAGATCAGCTTTGATCTGATTCCAACGGGTATCGTCGCGGTATTCGGTTGTTTCCGGGTCTCCACCCCGGTCCTTTCGTTCTATCTGCTTCAGGACTACGGAGTTATTTTCCACGATCAGCTCATTGTAACATTTGCCTACGCACATCCCAAAAGACTGTCCTGATTTGACGCGGGCAATGTTACCATTGAAAGGGGGGGACGGAAGTATTTTCTCCGCAGGAAAATGCCATCATAATTATGGCGGAAAAGGCAATGAATAGTTTTTTCATAATTACTTTTGTGTTTGGGCTTCGACGCGTACACCTGATCAGGCTCCTCCGCAGAAACATTGCTTGCTCACAGGGCAGGTAATGTCATCCTGAGCCTGACCGGGTGTCCCCGTCGAAGGACAGTCTTGCATGACTTCCCTCTCTTTATATGACATTATTTATACGTAAAAGGTTGGAATGAGATCCTTAAATTATATTTCTGAAACATTAAAAATTTCTCCTTCACAGGTATCAAAAACCATAGAGCTGCTGGACTCCGGCGCTACGGTGCCGTTTATTGCCCGATACCGGAAAGAAGTCACCGGCAGTCTGGACGAAGTGGCTATTCTGGAGATCCGTAAACTTCATGAAAAGCTGAAGGAGGCAGACAAAAGACGGGCGGTTATCCTGGAGTCGATTGACAGCCAGGGGAAACTGACGCCTGAGCTGCGGAAAAAGCTGGAAGACGCCCTGTTTGTACAGGAGCTGGAGGAGATTTACCTGCCTTACCGCCCCAAAAAGAAAACCCGCGCTTCGGTAGCGGTAGAGGCCGGACTGGAACCCCTGGCTAAACTTCTTTTTGAGCAGAAAGAACGTTTCGTTGAGCCTTTGGCAGCACGGTATCTGAACGAAAAGATCACTACGGTTGAGGAAGCGCTGGCCGGTGCCCGTGATATTATGGCGGAATGGATCGCTGAAGACGCCGATTGCCGGAAGAAGGTCAGGAACCTCTTTGAGAAAAGTGGTGTACTGGAGGCCCGCTTACGGAAAGGCAAGGAGGCGGAAGGACAAAAGTTCAAGGATTATTTTGATTATGCGGAGACGGCGAAAGATATTCCCTCGCACCGTTACCTGGCCATCCGGCGGGGCGAAGATGAAGGTTTCCTGAAAGTAGGCATAAGTGTAGATACGGAAGAGGCGTTGGACAGGCTGGGAAGGGGGTTGCTGAGGGGCATGCCTGAATCTAAGGAGCAGGTGGAGTGGGCTATGGAAGATTCGCTGAAACGGCTGATGCTTCCCGGTCTGGAGAAGGAGTACGATAATGCCCTCAAGGAAAAGGCCGACAAAGCCGCCATCACCATATTTACCACGAATCTTCGCCAGCTTTTGCTTTCCCCGCCTATGGGACAAAAGCGGCTGATGGGCATTGACCCCGGCTTCCGGACGGGCTGTAAGGTGGTGGTGCTGGATGAGCAGGGAAACCTGAAGGAAGATGACGTGATCTACCCGCAGGGAAGAGGCCAGGAAGCGGAAGCCAAGCTGCTCTACCTTTGGAGTAAGTACAAAACGGAAGTAGCTGCCATTGGTAACGGAACGGCCGGACGGGAAACAGAACAGTTTGTGAAGGAGCTTATCCGCCGGAAACCGGAGTTTAAGACGATAAAAGTAGTGATGGTTTCCGAGCAGGGGGCCTCGGTTTATTCGGCCTCAGAAGTGGCACGGGAGGAGTTTCCGCACAAAGACATTACCGTACGTGGGGCGGTGTCTATCGCCCGCAGGCTGATGGATCCGCTGGCCGAACTGGTGAAGATAGATCCCAAGTCGATAGGCGTGGGGCAATACCAGCACGACGTCAACCAGAAAGAGCTGAAAGAGTCACTGGACACCGTGGTGGAGTCTTGTGTAAACCTGGTAGGTGTGGAGTTGAACACCGCCAGCAAGCATTTGCTCAGCTATGTGTCGGGCATCGGGCCTGCCATTGCTCAGAATATTGTAGACTATCGGGCCGCCAACGGCAAGTTCAGAAGCCGGAAAGAATTGAAAAAGGTGCCACGTTTAGGAGAAAAGGTGTTTGAGCAGGCAGCCGGCTTCCTCCGGATACACGGGGCGGAAAATCCCCTGGATAACTCGGCTGTTCACCCCGAATCGTATTACCTGGTAGAGAAGATGGCGGGAGATCTCAGAACCGACCTGAAGAGCTTCCTGGCCTCCGGCGAGCTGCAGAAGCAGGTGGAAGTGAAGCGTTACGTTTCCGGGGAGGTAGGCCTGCCTACCCTGCAGGATATTTTGCAGGAGATCCGGAAGCCCGGGAGAGATCCCAGGGAACAGTATGAAAGCGTGGAATTTGCCGATGTCAACTCCATTGGTGATCTGAGGAAGGGCATGGTGCTTCCCGGGGTGGTCACCAATATCACGGCCTTCGGGTGTTTTGTGGATATCGGGGTGCATCAGGATGGCCTCGTACATCTGTCGAACCTGGCCAACCGTTTCGTGAAGGATCCGAACGAAGTGGTAAAAGTACATCAGAAGGTGAGCGTGAAGGTGCTGGAAGTGGATGAAGTGCGTAAGCGGATAGGACTCAGCATGAAAGATGTGTAGCGCCATGATCGAAGAAGCGCTTGCTCTCATTCCATCTCCTTCAGCCTGGGCGTTGTATTTTCTTTGTGCCATGTTTATCGGCATGTCTAAAACCGGTATTCTGAATATCGGGACGTTGGCCATTCCCTTTTTTGCCTTACTTTTTGGAGCCCGGTATTCTACGGGCATCGTACTGATCCTGCTTTGTTTTGCCGACCTGGTGGCCGTGGTCTATTACCGCAAGGCTTTCCTGTGGAGTGAAGTAAAGAGGTTGCTTCCCATGGCTCTCACCGGGCTGGCGGCCGGCCTGCTGCTGGGGCAGTATATTGATGACCGCACCTTCAGGATGCTGATCAGCTTTTGTATTCTTTTGGGAATGGGCATTATGCTTATAACGGAGAGCAGCAGCCGGTTCGACAGGCTGGTAAACAACCGCTGGTATTCACCGGTTTTCGGGTTTATCATGGGATTTTCTACCATGATCGGTAACGCTGCCGGCCCGGCTCTGTCGGTGTATATGTTGTCTAAAAAGCTGGACAAGATCACATTTACGGCTACCGCTGCCTGGTTTATCATGATCCTGAATTTTACGAAGATCCCCTTACAGCTTTTTGTATGGGACAACCTGACCTACGCAGGGCTCATCCTGAATGTAATGGCTCTGCCGTTTATTTTGCTGGGAGGTTTCCTGGGTATAAAGATCCTGAAAATCATGCCGGAAAAAAGATTCCGGCAGGTGATCATGGCGCTGGTGGTGGTGTCTGCACTATTTCTGATCTTAAAATAGTTTGCAGTGAATAGTAAATCGTTTGCAGCGAAATATGTGTTTTTTGCAGTGAAAACTATATTAATTGTACTGGTTATGACTCATATGGTATCGGCACAGAAGACAATAGGAACTGCCGTTTTGATCCGGCAGAACGGGGAGGAAGAGACCCGGGTAAATGGTCCGGCGGTTCTTGGTAAAGGCCCGGACGTGAGCCTGTATACCAATTTCAGGATGGCTTCTGTTTCCAAGCAGTTTACCGCCGCGTGCATCATCGTCCTGAAGAATCAGGGGAAATTGTCTTATGACGACCCGCTGGATACGTTTTTCCCGGGGTTTAGCACAGGCGCGAGCATACGGCTAAAGCATCTTCTTACCCATACTTCGGGGTTGCAGGATTACGAAGCTCTTATTCCCCCTGACCGGAAGGAGCAGGTCTCCGATACCGATGTTTTGGAATGGTTATCCGGTGTAGACAGCACTTATTTTCTGCCGGGAACCCGATACAGGTACAGCAATTCGGGGTTCTGTATCCTGGCGAAGGTGGTGGAGAAAACCTCAGGGATACCGTATGCGGAATTTGTGAAGGAACATATTTTGAGGCCGCTGTCGATGGATAATTCCTACGTATATGAAGCCGGCAAACCCATGCCTGACCGGGCTTTGGGCTATACGCTCAGGGCCGGTAAAGTAACCGCATCGGACCAGAGTATCACTTCGGCTACGAAAGGGGACGGCTGCCTCTACACTTCTGTTGCCGATTACAGGAAATGGATAGCGGCGGTGGTTCAGAACAAACTCTTTCATCTGAAAGAAGAACTGCAGCTTGTTAATCATCCTGTTTCAGGGGGGCTTTCCTATGGGTTGGGTTGGTTTAATACCGGCGGTGGCGAGCTTTTTCACACCGGTTCTACCTGCGGGTTCAGTAATGTGGTGTGGTTTACACTCGACGGCCGGAATGCGCTGGTTTACTTCTCCAACCTGGCCGATCATCATGCTGCGGCATTTGATTTGGAAAAAACATTGAACTCGCGGAAGCCGGCGTTTGCGCTGGAGAAGGTATTGGGATTTACGGATTGATTTCTCACAGCCCGCACAGATTTTCACAGATAAAATCCGTGCTGGTCCGTGTTATCTGCGAGCGATATTCACGGGCGTTTACTTTTTCATGTCACGTCAGCAGCGGATAATACCGCTCCGCCAGGATATTTTTGTGATGAACCGCATGCCCCAATACCATATAAGCTATGGCTAAAGGTGTAATTTTGACGTTGTTGGCGCTGCCTTCTCTCAACATCATCTTCTGGCTCATGTGTTGAAACAGCTGGCGGGAGGCTGATCGTACTGTTTCGTATTCCTCGAGAAGATCCTGAACCGATCTTGGTGCCACCTGCGTATTTTCCGCGTAAAGGTCTTCTGCGAAGCCCGGTAAGTTGACGGTCTCGCCCCTTGAAATGCACAAAGCCCGGTAGGTCATGATCCGTTCTGTATCGATGCAATGTTGCAGAATATCTTTTACTGTCCATTTTCCGGGCGCATAGACACGATCGCCCAAACGAAGAAGATTACCGGTATCGTTAAAAACCTTTTGGGGAGAGAGTTGCCCGAATGCATCCTGCAGATCCAGATGCCCGGGGATTAGCGCAATGTACCGGTCAAAAAACCGGGGAAGGAAGGGGAGGTCTTTTATGTTCATATGTATAGAATAGTTCCGGATGTAGAGACGCAAAATCTCGCCTCTCTACTGAGTAGTGAATTCCGGGTTTTGATTCATCGGAATATAATGCTAAGTCCGAAAACGACCACAAACACCAGCGAGGTAAGTGCCAGCGTCTTCAGGTAAGGGTCGGGATTTACATTTCTGCTTACCTGGATGCCGTTAAGAATAATCAACGGGAAGCTCAGCAGGTAATACCAGCTGCCACTTTTTAAATAAACATAGATGGCCGCAGCTCCCATGGCCAGCACCAGCAGGAACCAATGGTAGATAAGGGCGTTTTTTCGCCCCAGGCGCACAGGTATCGTGATCTTCCCGGCTTTTTTGTCCGATTCCATGTCGCGAATATTGTTGATATTCAGTACGGCGGTAGCCAGGGCGCCGCAGGCGGTGGCCGGAAGTAGCAGTGGCCATTCGAAATGCAGGCTGTAAAGGAAATAACCGGCTACCACACCCGTGAGTCCGAAAAACAGGAATACGGAAATATCACCCAGACCCATATAGCCGTAAGGTCGTTTTCCGGCTGTGTAGGTATAAGCCGCACCCAGGGCCAGCAGGCCCAGTCCCAAAAAGATCCGGAAATAAACGGATGAAAAGCCGCCAAAGGCTACATAAAGGAGGTAAATCCCGGAGAGGAACGCTGCCGCCCCTGTAAGGAAAATGGCCGTCAACATCTGCCTGGCGCTGATCTCTCCGCTTTGCACGGCCCGCGCCGGTCCGATGCGCTCTGCTGAGTCGGCCCCGTTTTTCGTATCGCCGTAGTCATTGGCAAAGTTTGACAGCACCTGCAGGAGAATGGTGGTGAGTACCGCCCAGCCGAAAACGTTCCAACGGAACATAAAAACGCTTTGAGCCAGAACAGCCCCCATGAGAATACTCGACAGAGCGAGAGGCAGCGTTCGGAGTCGGGCTGCGGAAATCCATTTTCTCATAATGTTTGGAATTTCAGCTGTCAGATATTAGCTATTCGCTGTTAGATTTATTTATCACCTGTGATGTGTCTGTCTAACTCTTAAAAGCTAATAGCTGACTGCTCATGGCTATTTTATGGGTACATGCTTTTATACGCCCACCGCCTTACGGAACTCTTCGTTATCCGGAGTGATCTTGGACTCAAAGAAATGAGTGAGGTTTCCGTTCCTGTCCACCACATATTTACAGAAATTCCAGGTCGGTTCCTTATCATTCCAGCCGTTCAGCTCTTTTTCCGAGAGCCATTTGTAAAGCGGGGCCTTGTCTTCTCCGGTGACATCCAGCTTAGAGAATATCTTAAAAGTAACACCGTAATTTTTCTGGCAAAATTCAGCAATCTCCTCATTACTGCCCGGTTCCTGGCTTCCGAAATTATTGGCCGGGAAGCCGAGTATGGTCACTTTACCGCTGTATTCTTCATGAAACTTCTGCCAGTCAGCATATTGTTTCGTAAAGCCGCATTTGGAGGCTACATTGATGATCACCACCGGCTTTCCCTTGTAGTCAGCGAGCTTTACCGGGTTTCCGTCGAGGTCATCCAGTGTAAAGTCATAGAGCGAGCCCTTGTGTTCCTGTGTCGTATTGATCATCGCAATTTTATTCTTTTTTAAAAAGAGACTCTTTATTAACCCAAAATTCCAGGATATCAGCAGAGCCGCGGCTATAACCGCCCCTGCTATAAACAGTGTTTTCATATTTTTCAATGTTTTCTTGTAGACAAATTTAAAGAATTTAAACCATATAAGGCATATAAGTTCATATAAGAATGCCACAAAATTAATATGAACTTATATGCCTTATATGGTTTAAAACAGCATCCGGAACCGGATCGTTTCCTCAATGCTCCTGATTTCCTGTACAAACTCCCGGGAATAGGATTTTTCAATGTCTACGATCACATACCCGATCTCTGCACTGGTTTTCAGGTATTGGCCGCGGATATTGATATTATGCTTGGCAAAAATATTGTTTAGCCTGGCCAGAATGCCGGGCACATTCCGGTGGATATGCAGCAGCCGGTGCGAATCCTGGAGCAGCGGCAGGCTGAGTTCCGGGAAATTCACGGTGCCGGTAGTGCTTCCGTTATTGATATATTCGAGTAGTCTTTCCGGAACATAAGCACCTATGCTGTGCTGCGCTTCTTCAGTACTGCCCCCGATATGCGGTGTAAGGATAACATTATCTATCCCCATCAGCTCGGAAACAAAGGGGTCTTTGTTGGTTTTCGGTTCCTGAGGGAAAACGTCCACACCGGCGCCAGCCACTTTGCCGGATCTCAGCGCATCCACCAGCGCAGGAATATCGACTACGTGTCCGCGGGCCAGGTTCATGAAAACAACACCGTCTTTCATCTGTTCAAACTGGCGGGCGCCGATAAGGTTGGTATTTTCCGGACGGCCATCGATGTGCAGGCTGACAATGTCGGCCACCTTGAAGACATCCTCCATGGTTCTGCATTTTTTGGCATTGCCGATGGGCATCTTGTCGGCGATGTCATAAAAATAGATCTCCATACCCAGGGCCTCCCCGATCACGGATAGCTGGGTGCCGATGTGGCCGTAGCCGATCATGCCCAGCTTCTTTCCCCGGACCTCAAAGCTGTTGACCGCCGATTTGTCCCAGATGCCTTTGTGCATACCGGCGCTTTTGATAAACACCTTCCGGATCAGCATGATCATTTCACCGATCACCAACTCTACTACCGAGCGTGTATTGCTATAGGGTGCGTTAAAGACACAAATGCCTCTTTTCTCCGCTTCCCGCAGGGCTATCTGGTTGGTTCCGATGCAAAACGCGCCAATGGCCAGGAGCTTGTCAGCATGGGCAAGAACCCTTTCGGTGATCTGTGTTTTGGAACGTATACCGATAATTGACACGTCCTTTATTTTTTCGCAGAGCTCCTCCTCATCCATGGCTCCTTTATGGAACTCCACATTGAATCCCTGCTCTTCGAATGCCGCAATGGCCGCCGGATGCACGTTTTCGAGCAGCAGCACCTTAATCATGCTTTTCGGATAGGAATATCCGCGGGGAAGCTGGTTATAGAAGAGAAATTCATCGAGGCTTTTGATCACGAAGTCGGCCACTTCTGTTACCGACGGCCGTTCCACATTTTCCACAAATGCATAAAAACGCTGGGCCAGACCGCTCTTTTTGATCTCATAGTCGGTGAAGCCGTCTCCGATAACCGAAACGTGGCCGTCCAGGTCAAGAAATTTTACCACTTCGATCTTCCCGCCGGTACGCGACAACGGGTTTTCCGTATCCACGCCGGTAATATCTCCCTGCTCATTGTACACAAAGGTATTGGCATAGACATTCTCCGGCTTCAGCCCCAGGTATTCGGCCACGGGCAGGATAAAATCTTTGAATCCGCTCGATATGATCAGGATATTTTCGGCATATTCTGAAAGAAAGGCCCGGTTTCTGAGAAAAGATTCCGTAATGTTTTCCTTCAGAAAGTCTACAAGGATGGCCACATGGCTTTTGTTGGCATTCAGCAGGGACAGGCGCCCCGTCAATGAATCGGAAAAAGTCAGCTCTCCGGCCATTCCCTTATCGGTAAGCGCTTTGATCTCGGCTACTTTCCTGTCACCGTCGGGGTCGGATTTCAGGGCTATGGCAGCCAGTTCGTCCAACCCTTCCACACGGGTAAGAGTGCTGTCAAAATCAATAAGGAAATACTTTTTCGGCTCTGCTATCACGGTTTGATCAAAATGATTGTAAAATTACTTACAGAGGAAGCTTAAAAAGTGAAGGTTGTTTTAACTTCACGGTTATTTCCTATAAATTATTCAAAAAAGAATACGTTTTAATCAATGGAATCTAATATTTCTTCGAAATCTTCGCTCATTTCTTTAAAGCGTTGCATCACTTTTTTCATGAAAGTATCGCCCAGCATTTCCTCGATATCGTCCTCACCGGATACATCCAATTCAGATACTTTATAAATTTGTTCCAGGTTTCCCGCTTCGAACTTAATGATGTATTTGTTGTTGAAGGAGTAAAGGTTAGCGGCGCAAAAATCGTTTTCAATGTTTTTTAGTAATCTCATGAGAGTAATTTTAATCGTTATTGGTATATGCCTGACCAGCTTTTCGTGCAAAAGTAAAAAAGAATCCGCTGAGTTTTTTACAAGGGGAAACTTTCATTTTAAAAAGAAGGAGTATGACCGGGCGGAGCATTTTTTTTCAGAAGCTATCCGGAAAGATCCCGGTCTGGCAGATGCCTACAATAACCGGGGCCTCATTTATCTGCAGCGGGGTGAATGGGAAAAGGCCGGACAGGACTTTGAGGAGGCGGTAAGGCGGGATAAAACGTTTGCCGACGCCCGTTATAACCTGGCCAAATTTTATACGGAAACAGGGCGTGCCGATGCCGGAGAACCCCTTTTTAAAGATCTGCAGGCCCGGATGGATACTTCCAGCGCTTTTCATAATGCCTACGGTCAGAATTTCGTAATGCGGAACCATTATCCGGAAGGGGAGCAGCATTTTAACCGGGCCCTGGAGATCTTCCCCGATAACGTGGAGGCCCTAACAAACCTGGCCTATGTAAAAACCACCGACCACCGGTACGAGGAGGCGGAGCAGCTACTGGAAAAAGCCCTGAAGCTGGCACCCGATTTTGTTTTTGCCTTAAATAACCGGGCCGTACTTTATGGGCTCCGGAGGCAATGGACCAACGCTATACCCCTGCTGAAGAAAGCGGAGCAGGCCGAGCCCAATAACCGGATCGTGGTCAATAACCTTGCCCTGTTTTACCTTGAGAGCGGTAGCCTAGAAGAAGGCAGGGAGAAGGTGTTGCGCGGCGAAAAACTGGACGAAAATAACGAATATACCCGGCGAAACCGGGCCGTGCTGCTATTTAAGGAAGGAAAGGCCACTGCGGCTTTGGAACTGCTGCAGAAAGTAGAAGCGGAACACCCGGAAACGGACCATATCTATTATTACCTGGGGCAGGTGTGTGAGGCTTCAGGCAAGAGGGTAGAAGCCTGTAAATACTACGAAACGGGCCGGAAGCTGAAGGATCCCTGGATCGAAGGGGAGTGCCGCTAGTAATTGATCTTCAGGGAATCGCAGGTAACGCTGAAGGTGCCGAAAATCCCCAGGCCGCCCTTCACATTGTTATAGATGAGTATGGGTTGGACAAAAGGATTTTCATTGTTTTCCCGGGCCTTTTCCTGTGTAAGCTGGTATTTATAACTGTCTTCCGACATATTCTGCAGTTTGAAGTAAATATCGGGAAGACCCGCATTTTCAGCATGCTCTACTTCCACATAGATCAGGATCTCCTTCTTTTTACCCTCAAAGGTTTTGTCGGTGAAGAGGTTTTTCCGGTAACCGATCTGTCGCCGGCTGTTAGATTCCGAATCAAAGCTGAAAGATCTTACATTTTCAAAAAGTAAATCGTCGGAATAAACATAGTGACTGTAGTTTCCGGCGCTTTCACCTGTAATATCTTCCAGATGGGAGTGGATGATCAGACCGTAAAAGTTGGGTTGTCCGGGGGGATCCTGCAGCGTCAGCTTTATTTCTGCCGCTTTGAGTTCCGAACCCCAGCGTTTGAAAAACTTATAGTTACCCGTGAATCCGGCTTCAACAGGCACCACCGCCGGGATCCTTCCTTCTGCATAAACCGTTTCAAACCCTTCAGCCTTTACTTCCAGCCGGTATGTTTTTCCGGGAAGGGGGATGTAAGGGGCCGGAAAGCTGAAAACGGAACCGGAGTCTCTGACCATTCCGCCCAGGCTTCTCCCGTCTTCAAAAACTTCAACGGTGGCAGGTGGTGCTTCCGGGTAAGTGTCAGGTGGGAGAGGAACCGCAGATCCCCAATAAAAATAGGGCTTATCACCGCTAAGGCTCAGCCGTACTTTCGGCGAATAGATATTCTCAAAATTCGAAAGCAATACCAGCTTAGGCGGCCCTGCATCGAGCTCTATCGTCTTTATCTGGTCAAACGTGCCCTCACAGGCCATCAGGCCCGGCAGCATAAGAAGGCAAATGAGCTTCATGCGCAGAAAGGTTTGGGTACCGGGTGCCGGTTTTATTCTTAGCCCGGTTTTTATTCCTGGTTGGGTCGGTCTTATTATCTCTTCCATGGGAGTTTCGTCTGAATGAAGCTTAGAATTTAAAAGTATATGTAATGTAAGGAACGGGGAATCCGAAGAGGCTGAACTGCCGTATGATCTGCCGCTCTCCTGTAGACGGACCGCTTTCAGGAAAAAAGAAAAACGGGTTTTTCCGGCCGTAAACATTATAGGCGCCGAAGGCCCAGGAACGTTCATGTTTTTTCTTTTGACGACTAAGCTTCAGGCCAAGATCCAGCCGGTGATAATCCTCCATCCGGTAATTGTTACGGTTCGGAATATGGTCATTGTATCCGAAATAGAAATAATGCCAGCTGTCCATATATGTGCTTCCGGGATAATTACCCGGCGGGAGCCCGGGGTATTGCGTTACGGGCAGCGTAGCCCATGCGCCGGTATTGTAGAGCCATGATCCGCTCAGCTCCACCCGGGATGACAAGCGGTAAACGGCGGAGATCTTCAGGTCATGCCGGCGATCAAACCGGTTGTAAAACCATTCCCCGTGATTGATCGTTTCGTATTTTCGTTTGCTCCAGGAAAGGGTATACGACACCATCCCCTGCAACCGGCCTTCTTTTTTCTGTAACATCACTTCTCCGCCATAAGCTGCCCCCCGGCCCATTTCCACATTGTCTTCGTAGCTGCCGGCGCTAAACATATAGCTGCTTCCGTCTTTGTAGTCGATCACGTTCCGCATGTCTTTATAATACGTTTCGAAAGAGAGCTCATAGCCGGCTTTCGGCGTGCCGCTTAACCCGAGCGCGACCTGGTGGCTACGCTGAGGCCTGAGCTTGTCGGTCACCGGAACCCACAGGTCCGTAGGGAGACCGATACCGTCAAAGCTAAGCAGGTTAATAAACTGTTGCATATTAACATAACTGGCTTTAAGGCTGTAATTCTCCCCCAGCATGTAACGGGCGGAAATACGGGGCTGTAAGCCGGCGTAAAAGCTGTTCTGAACTTTGAAAGTGCTTAAACGCAGGCCCACATTGGCTTTAAGCCGGGGGCTGAAGGTGATCTCATCTTCCGCATAGGCATCGAGGGTCAGCCCTTTGATGATATCTTCGCCCACCGTGACCGCGGTTACGTCCTCTTCCTCGCCCGTTTTTGCATAATAGGAATTAGTGGTGGGCCGGAAGGTCTGGTGGGTAGCGCTGACGCCCAGGCGGATCGTGTGCCGGGCATCCGGCAGGTAGTCCAGGTCATAGCGGGCCGAAAGATCGCGGATGCCGCTGAAAAGCTTCAGAGAGGAAGTATTGGTGTACTCCTCTTTTTTTACGGAGTTGAGCAGATCCGTGTTGAAATCATAGGAGCTGTAGCTGGCGCTGAGATTTCCGAAGATCTTGGGGGTAAATATCCGGTTCCAGCGGAATACCCCCGTGAGGTTTCCCCAGTAAAGGTCGTTGGAAAAGGTTTCCCCTTCTGCCTTATTGATGGACCGGGAATGAAGCTTGTCTTTCCCGAAATAGCCGCTCAGATAGATATGGTCACGGGCTGAAATTTTATAGTTGGCCTTGGCGTTAAGGTCATGAAAAAAATACCCACCTTTTTCTTCACCTCCGGAAGCCGATTTGATGAGGGGCGCCATAAGGGCATCGAGGTAAGTTCTTCGTCCGCTGATAATATAACTCCCTTTGCCTTTCCGGAAGGGGCCTTCCAGGAGCAGCCTGGCACTGATCAGCCCTATCCCGCCTTCCCCCGAAAATTTGGTCTTATTACCTTCCTTCATCCGGATGTCGACCACACTGGATAACCGGCCGCCGAAACGGGCCGGAAATCCTCCTTTGTAGAGATCTACATTACTGATGGCATCTGCATTGAACGTACTGAAAAATCCGGCCAGGTGATTTACGTTGTAGACAGGAACACCGTCGAGTAAATAGAGGTTCTGATCCGGCCCTCCACCTCTTACATAAAGGCCGGCGCTTCCCTCCGTGCCTCCCTGTACCCCCGGTAAAAGTTGCAGGGCTTTCAATACATCTACTTCTCCCAAAAGGGCCGGCGTGGCCCTGATCTGCTGCATGGGGATCGAGACTTTGCTCATCTGCACATGTTCCTGTACGGGCCTTTCTTTAGAGGAAGAAATAACCACTTCATTCAATAGTTTGGAAGGGTTAAGCAGGACATCCAGTGTAAGGCTGCTGTCGGAAAGGACCTCCTTTTCTTTGTTTTCATACCCTACATAGGTAAAAGAAAGCGTGATCTTTTGACTTGCGGGTAGGGTGATGGAGTAAAAGCCATAGACATTAGACGTGGTTCCGATATTCAGCTCTCTGCTGTAGATATTGGCATTGATCAGCTTTTCCCCGGAGGAAGAATCCATGATGTAGCCGTTAACCGTAATGGATTTTTGTCCGTAAAGACCTGAGAATGCAAGAAGCAGTGCAGGGAAGATAGTTTTTATGAGCATACAGGGTTCAATTCTGCGTGTTTACAGGATAACGGGCGGGGGCGGGTTATGTTGTGTGGCGGTTGGTTTATACCGGATTTATAACTTTCTTTGTTTTCATTGCCGGAATTTACTGATATGCCAGACGGAGATCTGAAAAAATACCTACAGGAAAAAGCCGGGGTGAGCGAGGAGGAGTTAACCCGGCTTGCACCCCATTGGATTAGAAAAGGAGTTAAAAAAGGGGAGTTCCTTCTCCGCGAAGGGGAGATTTGTGAACATACCTTCTTTGTGGAAAAAGGTTTGCTGCGGTTTTACTCGATCGATGAGCAGGGGAAGGAGCACATTGTGCAGTTTGCGCCTGAAAACTGGTTTCTTTCTGACCGCAGCTCTGTCTTTTTTCATGCGCCCAGTACTTATTTTATCGATGCCGTGGAAGACAGCACCGTGGTTTTCCTGAACCAGAACTTCCTGTGTGAGGTTTCGGAAAAGACCGGCAGCTTTGCCCGTTATAACGAGATCATCCTGCACCGGCATATCCTGCAATTGCAGAACCGGGTCCGCCTGCTTATCGGCGCCAGCGCAGAAGAAAGGTATCTCGATTTTATCCGCCTTTATCCGGATCTTACCCTTCGTGTACCCCAGTGGATGATCGCGTCTTATCTGGGCGTTACGCCCGAAAGCCTCAGCCGGGTGCGGAAAGAACTGGCGCGACGCAGCGGTTGATTGAACCATACAAGGCCTTCATGGTGCTAATAAATATTTACAAATGCAACATTGTTGCATTTGTAAATATTGTGTATTACTTTTGCATTACATATAGTATTTGCATTAAAAGTATTTGAGATGAAAAAAGCAGGGATAGCATTAAATGTGGTTTCAATGGCTTTACTCCACCTGGTGTGTTGCGGATTACCCCTGATCATTGCATTGGGGGGCAGTATCGGGCTGTATTTATCCGTTAAGTCTTACTCGGGCTGGTTTCTGGGCTTTCATCTGCTAACTGTACTGATCATGGTGGGGTTTCTTTACCGGCCGGGGCATTCGGGAAAGCTGAAGTGGCAGAAAACATTTTTCTGGCTTTTTACCGTTCTGACTTTGGGAACATACCTCTTTACGCACAGCAATATCTTTAAATCGGAAGAAGAAATATTAAAGCGGCAGTATCTGGAACGAGTTTTTAACCATAAAAAATGATGAAATTAAAAATTATTACCCTGGCGGGCCTGGTAGCCCTGTCTTGTGGCGGGAAGAAAAAGAGTCCTGTTCTGGACGAAGCCTTTGAGATCCATAAGGAACTGCGTGAAGTCCAGAAGGAAGTGATCATCCAATGGATAAAATTGGATTCTTTACAGAACAGCCCGGGGGCCTGGCCCGGCCTGGATTCTGTGGTGAGTGTCTATAAATCGGAATATGAAGCCTGGAAGCATGACCTTCTGGAGGTACCGGGCTACCCGCATATTCACCTGAAAGGCGATGAACATGAGCATCACCATCAGGAGCAAACCCGGCTTCCCGACGAACAGATCCTTGAAATCCAGAAGGCTACACGGTCAGGTATCGAAGAGATTTTCTCCAAAAACCGCCGTTTACTGGAAAACTAAGTCGCCTAAAAGGAGGGAGCGGTTTGGATATTAAGGAGAATAGTAGCATATTGGCTCTGATAAAAAAAAGATGTTATGAGTATTTTCAAAGATATCCGTGGTGCCGTAGAGCTCCTGAAACAAGTAGATTTTAAGCAGTTAAGTGCTTTAAACAGGAAGGTAGACCTGGGAGCGGCCATGAAGCAGCTTTCCCGGATGGACGAAAAGCA
>CAZLXI010000021.1:0-77931 GCA_964563435.1 uncultured Lacihabitans sp. | reverse complement strand
TGTTAAACGAAAACCGGGAGGCCTTTAAAGATGCCACGGTCTATCTGTTTTCAACCGAGCCGCTGGAAAACATCAGGGCCTTTAAAGACACGTATTTGCAAGAGAACACAGACTTTATCGTGGGTCGGATAGATGCCATGGCTTCATCAGAGGTTTTCGGGGTTAACTCCTTTCCCCATTGGGTTTAACTTCTGCTTATTTTACCCAAAAGCTCATCGATGATTTTTTGCCCAATCAGCAAATTACCAAAATATTGGCAGGGCTGGTTCTTTTGCTGTTTTTGCTGGTGGTTCGTTCCGCTATAAATTATGTACGTACCCTGCTGCTGCTCCGTCAAAGCAGGGATTTCAACAATCGTACCGCAGGTCGTTTTTATGACACCCTCCTGCTCCTTCCCAAAACCTTCTTTGATACCCGTAAGACCGGCGACCTTATCACCCGTATGAATGATACCCGGCGGATACAGGGCACCATACTGCTGCTAACCAATACGGCGGTGATCGATCTTCTGATAATCTTGGTTTCGTTGGGGGTGGTTTTCTCTTACTCTCCTGTTCCGGGCCTGATATGCCTGGCCGCACTGCCTTTATTTGCAGGACTTGCCTATCACTTCACAAGCCCCGTAGCCATACAGCAAAAAGAAATGATGGGGGCATACGGCTTAACAGAGAGTAACTATATCGATAGCATTAGCGGTATCAGCGTTATAAAATCAAACGGAAAAGAGAACATGTTCTCTGAAATCACACGCGGTATTTATAGCTTTTTCCAGGAGAAGGTTTACCAACTGGGCCAAACCGGTAACCGCTACGGCATGTTGGGAGACCTGATCAATACGGTGGTGCTCTTGAGTTTGATAGGAGCCTGCTCCTTACTGGTCATCCAGAATAAGATGAAAACAGGCGAGCTGATGGCTGTGGTAAGCATAGCGGGTGGATTTGTGGCCTCTGCAGCCCGGCTGACCAATACCAATATCCAGGTGCAGGAGGCCAAAGTAGCGTTTGACCGGATGTTCGAATTTACAGACTCCCGGACAGAAGACTTAATTTCACCCAATGAACAGGGCTTTCCCACAGTAGAAAGCATTACCCTGTCGGGGATCTCATTTCGCTTTCCGGGCAGGAGTCAACTTCTCCGGAACGTCAGTCTTACCCTTCGGAAGGGTCATATTACTGTGCTTTCGGGTGAAGTGGGCAGGGGCAAAAGTGTGATCCTGAATATTATTCAACGGTTCTATTTACCCGAGACCGGTGAAATAACCGTCAATGAAAAATATAACGCTCTGGAGATTCTCCTGGCAGACTGGCGCAGGAAAATAAGCGTTGTAGAACAGGAAGTAAAAATCTTTAACGGCTTGCTTATTCATAATATTTCCATGGGGGATAACCTAGAAGGTATACCGGAGTTTTGCCGTAATTGGGGGTTTGAGGCTTTTTTCAACGAGCTTCCTCAGGGTTTATTGACGAAAGTGGGCGAAGATGGTCTGAAGCTATCGGGCGGACAGAAGCAATTGGTAGCTTTGGCGCGTGCTCTTTACAAAAATTCAGAAGTATTACTCCTGGATGAGCCCACCGCCTCCATGGACAGGAAGACCTCGGCCTTTGTGATTGATCTGCTGGGGAAAATAAAGAACGACCGGCTGATCCTTATGATAAGTCACCGGGAAGATATGACCCGTGCAATAGACGATGAGGTATATACCCTGCATGAAGGCGAAACGTTCAAAAATGAAAGCTTTTCCGGTGAAATGGTTCCCGCCGTCCATCCGATTTAATCCCCCTTTAATCCCAAACTTTGACATAATACGCCTGTAATCTGTTTTATTTGTCCCTTATTATTTAATTTTAAACATACTTGCAATGAAAAAATTACTGATCGCACTATTCTTTTCCACAACAGCTTTTGCACAGAATACCACACCGCAACAGGTACTGGAAAAGTACTTTGAGGCTATTGGCGGAAGAATGAATATGGAAAAGGTAAAAGATTTTTATGGTGTTTCTTCCACCGAGGTGATGGGCCAGAACATGGAAACCACGGAGTCTAAAAAAGCGCCCAATATGTACTCTTCCGTGGTAGACCAAAGCGGGGTGGAGCTGGCGAAAATTGTTTTCGACGGAAAGCAGGCCAAGGTATCTCAAATGGGCAACTCGCAGTTGTTGGATGAATCTTCTTCCAAAGCCCTGCTGACACAGGCCCTTATATTCCCGGAAACCCTGTATTTGACGGAGGGTATCGCCCTTAGCTTAGAGGCAAATGAAAAGCATAATGATGAAGATTGTTATGTAATCTCCATAGCCGGAATCCCCGGTATCACGGCCATAAAAGAGTTTTATTCGGCCAACTCCGGGCTGAAATTAAAGCAGGTCGTGGAAGGGCCTATGGGTTCTGCTAATGTTCTGTTTAAAGAATATAAGGATTTTGCGCCGGGCGTAATGTTTGCTACTCACGTGGTACAGGAAACGATGGGAATGACTATTGATAAGAAATTTACTTCCATTAAGCTCAATTCGCAGATCGCTGACTCGGAGTTTAATATAGACTAAAGAGATAGCAGATGACGCGGATCGTAATAATCTATGTAAATCATTACGATCCGCGTCATCTGCGTTTCAACAGGTCGTCTATCCGCACAAGCGTATATCCCTTTTGCTTTAATTCCCGGATCATCTCCGGGAGATGATAATAAAATTTATCCGTCCGCTCCGGATGCGTGCCGATGTGCACCAGCAGAATAAAACCGTTCAATCCTTTCTCTTTCTCCTGCTTCCTGATGCTTTCCAGGATCACCTCCGAACTTCGGTAGTTAGCCATCGAGGGCGTAGTGTAATCGGCATGCGACAGGGTTCCTGAGGTAAAATTGACCAGGAGAAGGCCCTGTTCTTCCGTCCACCGGGCGATGGTCTCATTATACCATTCGTAAGGCGGAAGGAAGTACAAGGCCTCTTTTATCCCGAGCCTTTCCAGCTCCCGGTAGTTATTTTGGAGGTCAGTCACAAACTCTTCCCGGGAAACCAGGAGGCTGTCGCGCTTCTCCCAGGAACAATACAGCAGGTGCCGGTCGGAATGGGCGCCCAGGTAATGCCCGTCTTTTTTCAAATCAGCAGCCAGGGCCGGATAGCTCCGGTAAAAATCACCCGTCAAAAAGAAGGACGCCGGTGTGCCGGACTCTTTCAATGCCTCCCGGATGATCTCTCCGCCGTCGGCATATTCATGCCCGGTAAAGACCAGTGCTATGGATTTCACGGCCGTGTCACCCCGCACAATCGCCCCCTTGATCATAGGATACTGGCCCCAAAGGTTCCAGGAAATCAGGCTGATAAGCACAACCGGAAGCCGCTTTAAAATCGTATATCTCATCATGTTAAACAATGCTTAATAACGTTAAATAACCTTAAAACCCTTAAACCCTGCCCCCGTTTTTCATTCTTATTACCGAAAATCATCTTTAAACAATTGAAATTATGAAAAAGAATGCATTAATGATCGTGTTGGCCGGTTTAGTTTCTTTCGGAGCATTTGCCCAGGATAAAAAAACAGGAAGGCCTGTAAGAAACGGAGAGAAGCCCACTCCTGAGACAATTGCGGAGAGACGCACTGCCCACATGAAGGAGAAACTGGGACTGAACGATGACCAATACAAAAAAATGTATGCGATCAATCTCTCTGAGGCCCGTAAGCATCAGGCTTTAGCAGCGGAAAGGCGGGAGAAAGTGAAAGCGGAAAGAGCAGACCTGAAGAAAAAATACGCCGAAGTGCTTAGCCCCGAGCAACTCAAAAAGCTCGAAGAACGCAAAGGGGAACGGCCTGATTTCAAAAGAAAGCCGGGAGCGAAACATCCGCGCGAAGGCAGAGGGCGTGGATGACGAATAAGCCGTTAAATTTAACCATATAAGGCATATTAGTTCATAGTAGTTTTTTCAATGAAGATTCTTATATGAACTAATATGCCTTATATGGTTTATATAATAACCGTATTGACTTTCAAACGCTTTCCATTCAGAAGCTGGACGATGTCCTGACCATCCCGGAAGTTCAGCACTCCCCCTTCTTCTCTCACTTTGTCCAGGAGGCTCAGGTCAAAGTCCTGGATCATCCAGCCGGGTTCCTGATGGACTCCGGTCTGCAGGATTCCTGACTCCGGAAAGCCGGTATCCGGGGTAGAATAGGCCCCGCAGTAACCGTAGTTATAATCTACGGCGGGGGTCCAGAGGGCTTCCCCCATGGTCTGCGATACGATGGTATAACACTGGTTCTCCAAAGCCCGCGTACGAGCCCCCACATGCACACGCGCGGCTCCCCTTATCGTTTCAGTACAGCTGGGTATCACGATCACCCCCGCACCGGCTTTCGCCAGTTCATGAGCGCCTATCCCAAACTCTGAATCATAACAAATCTGGACCCCGAAACTTCCTTTGGCCGACCGGAAGAGTGTCAGCTCCGGTTCCCCCGCCGAAACACCCCACTCACGGCTTTCAAAAGGGGTCATAAAAAGCTTATCCTGATAACCGGCCAGGCCGGAAGGCGTAAAGACATAGGCCCGGTTGATCATTTTTTTGCCGACTTTTACCGGGTAGCTGGGCGCTACCACGCTCATCCCGTATTTCCGGGCAAGGCCCCGGTAAAGATCCATGAAAGGTTCATAAAATACTTCCATCGCTCTTATCTGGGCATAGGCGTCCTGCTGCAGCTCACGGTTTAACAAACTAACGAGCTCCACAGAGCCATATTCCGGAAAAACAGCCAGGTCTATTTGCTTTCCGGCCAGTTCATCGAACCACCCCTTAATGTAAGCTTCCCATGAGGAAAGAGACTCATGATATCTGAGGGGATAATTGGCGGCTGCTATTCTCATATCTTTTTGAACCAGTATTCCATGACTTTGCTTGTGGTAATATTTACGTTCAGGTCTTTCCATTCAAAATAACTCACCATACCGGGCTCCTTCCGGTAACCCAGCTTGTTCCAGAAAGCATCCAGGGGCTGATAGTCTTCCGGCCTAAGCGGATGACCCGGGGGGCGCTTTACCGCACAGAAGCAAGCCGTATCCACAGCGGGGAATAAGGCTGCATGCGCCTCTCTTTCTTCAAAAAAACGGCTTCCCAGCCCCTGCCCCCTGTAGCTCCTTAAAAGAATACTCTCCCCGAAATAGAAGATACGGTCGATATCCATTCCCTTTTTCAGAAAGGGCTCCTTCACTTCGGCCGTTTCATCGGCCAGGGGAATGCAGGTAGTGGCCCCTACCATCCTTTCGCCGTCAAAAACCGAAAAAAGAAAAGCCCTTTCACTGTCGATGTAGGTCTGCAGGTATTCTTTTTCATACTCCGGGTCCCCGTCATACAGGTAGGGATAATCCCGAAAAACCGTGATCCTGAGAGCGGCAAGAGAGTCGGTTTCCCTGCCAATCTCCGCTCCGTGATACGTTCTGCCGATCAGGCCCTTACCAGCGATTCCCATAGCGGCAAATTATAATGCGTGGTAATACGCGTGATCTTTCCGTTGCTCACTTCCAGGAATGCGGCAGCGGGCAACACGTATTTCTGACCTGTAGCTTCCGGAAGCCCTTCGTCGGTAGCCTTATAGGTTCCGTTCACCACAAATTCCGCGGCTACCCTTTTTCCTTCAGGTTCACTGAAGAATACCATATCGGTGAGGGTCTCCGAGTAGCATTCTTCCATGTGTTCCTGGAATTTTCTGAAAAGGTCCAGCCCTGTTCTAGGTTCTCCCTGGTTTGGCTCGTGTCTTACATTTTCATCCAGGAGAGACCTCATCCCTTCCCAGTTCCCTTTATTAAAATACCTATAGTAGGCTTTTACTATTTCAATTGCTTCCATTGCCGGCTTGATTTGATCCGCAAAAATATTGAAAATTAAGATATTTCATCTATCTTTGGCTACCTGAGCATCAATTACATACCAATAGTTCATGGATAATTCAGAGAGAAGGGCTTCCTACTTACTATTGATTGAACCGGAAAAGAAAGTCTCTTTCAGAGTTGAAAAACTTAGAGACACCATGCATAGCGAGGTAAATATGCTCGCTAATCCCTATTTTAATCCCCACATTACCGTTCTTGATTTTCTGCAGTACGAAAGCTATGAAGCACGGATCGTACCGATGCTTCAAAAATTTGTTTCCCAGGTCAACCCCTTCACTTTACGGTTAACCGACTTCGGCTCTTTTGTACATACATTTTACATCCAGGTAAGGCCTTCGCCCAAAGAGCTGGCCCGTATAACGGCCCGGAAAAATGAGCTAAGAGCCATTGCGCGTACACCGGTCAATATGCCGGGCATCTATCACCTGACGATCTTTAAAGATCTGTCGGAAGAAATGGGCACCTCCATGTGGGAGAAATGGAAAGACCGGCGGTTTGAAGACCTTTTCCAGGTAAGAGAGTTCGTTTTTCTCCGCAGACGGGAGAATCAGAGGCACTACCAGGAGGTGGCCCGGTTTCCGCTTCTGGGCAAAGAGATCCGACCCGAATTTGTCCAGGGGAAATTGTTTGAGTAGGGTTGGAACGCAGATGACGCTGGCTTTTATGATTTTCGGTGCCTTCTGCGTTCCGGTTAGTTATTTAGTTGTTTAAATCAATCCTTTCTTCAAAAGATACTCCGCTATCTGCACCGCATTGGTGGCCGCACCCTTGCGCAGGTTATCGGCCACGATCCAGAGGTTAAGGGTGTTCGGCTGTGACTCATCCCGCCGGATACGCCCTACAAAAACCTCATCTTTACCGTGGGCATGAATAGGCATAGGATAGAGCAAATTAGCCGGATCATCCTGCACGATCACCCCTTCGGTGGCGGCCAGCAGCCCGCGTACTGTATCCAGGTCGAAGTCATTTTCAAATTCTATATTCACCGATTCCGAATGGCCACCGATGGTAGGGATCCGTACGGTGGTAGCCGTCACTTTAATGCTGTCATCCCCCATGATCTTATTGGTCTCTTTGATCATCTTCATTTCTTCCTTGGTGTATCCGTTCTCCTGGAATACATCAATATGCGGAAGCACATTCAGATCGATCGTATAGGGATATACCTTAGCCACCGACTCATCGCCGGCTCTTTCACCGAACAACTGATCCACGGCGGCCTTCCCCGTACCGGTCACCGACTGATAGGTGGAGACCACCACCCGCTTTATTTTGTATTTGTCATGCAGGGGCTTCATCACCACCACCATCTGGATAGTGGAACAATTGGGATTCGCGATGATCTTATCATCCGGGGTCAGCACGTCTGCATTTACTTCCGGAACTACCAGCTTTTTACCGGGATCCATCCTCCAGGCCGAAGAGTTATCGACCACGGTGATCCCTGCCTCGGCAAATTTCGGTGCAATGGCCAGGGAAGTGCTTCCTCCGGCCGAAAAAACAGCTACATCAGGTTGCAGGGTTATTGCCTCATCATAACCTACCACCGTGTAGTCTTTACCCTTAAAAGAAATCTTTTTCCCGATGCTTCTTTCCGAGGCTACCGGAATAATTTCAGTGACCGGAAAGTTTCTTTCTTCCAGAACTTTCAGGATCTCTCCACCGACCAGGCCGGTGGCTCCCACTACCGCTACTTTCATTTTTAAAAAATTGATTTTGTCTCCCCGACCCATGGCAGAGTATTATAAATCAGAAAGAGAGAGGTCTATTCTCTTAATTGACCGCAAAAATAGAAAAGTTTGCTTCAATTATAAAAAGAAACTCTTCCGAAAGGCGTTTTCGGAAGAGTTTATAAAATCGTTTTTCACATTATTTATTATTCAGCCTGCTTCTTTTCCTGCCGTAAAAAAAATAGATGGCTACTCCCAGCAACAGCCACACCAGAAGCCTCCACCAGCTTTCTTTCTCCAAAGCTGCCATCAGGTACCCGCACACCAGAACACCGGCAATAGGGACAAAAGGCACTAAAGGCGTTTTAAAGGCCCTGGGTACATCCGGCATTTTCTTTCTCATAACAAGAATCCCGATACATACCAGGCAAAATGCAAAAAGAGTACCGATACTTACCATGTGGCCCAGGTCTTTAATAGGCACAAAGCCTGCAAAAATACTTACGAAGATCAGGAAGAACAGGTTGGTTTTCCATGGTGTTCTGAACCGGGAGTGAATTTCACCGAACATTTTAGGCAGCAGGCCGTCTTTGCTCATAGTATAAAATACCCGGCTTTGCCCCATAAGCATCACCAGAATAACCGACGTGTAACCGGCGAGAATGGCAACAATCAGGAAAGTCTGCAAAAAGTCATAGCCCGTTACTTTAAATGCCGTAGCGGCCGGTGAAGCATCGCCGGCAAATACTTTATAATCCACCAGTCCCGTCATCACATACGAAAACAGTACATAGAGTATCGTACAAATCAATAAGGATCCCAATATTCCTATCGGCATTCCTTTTTGAGGGTTTTTAGCCTCCTGTGCCGCGGTAGACACGGCATCAAAACCAATAAATGCAAAGAAAACGAGTGCTGCGCCGGCGGCAATTCCCGGTAAGCCGCCAAAGCTTCCGCCGGTATTTTCAGGAACAAAAGGAGTATGAAACTCCGGATTTATAAATTTCCATCCCAGGATGATAAACATCAGAACCACGCACACTTTTACAATTACAAGTATATTATTCACCACTGCAGACTCCTGCGTTCCCCTGATGAGGAGTAATGAAAGCATGCTTACGATAAATATGGCCGGAAGGTTAACTATTCCGCCATCCGAGGGAGAGGATGCAAATGCAGCAGGTATCGCCATGTCATACTGCGCTAAAAGCTGGTTAAGATAGGAAGACCAGCTGACCCCTACGGTAGCCGCCCCCAGTGCATATTCCAGAACGAGGTCCCATCCGATGATCCAGGCGATGAACTCTCCCATTGTGGCGTAAGAATACGTGTATGCACTACCGGCTACCGGAATCATGGACGCAAATTCCGCATAACATAATCCGGCAAAGGCACATCCTACCGCCGCCAAAACAAAGGATAAAGTTACCCCGGGGCCTGCGTGGTCAGCAGCGGCTATTCCCGTTAAAGAAAATAATCCTGCCCCAATGATCGCCCCAACGCCAAGAGCCACAAGAGCCCCTGAAGAAAGAGACCTTTTTAATCCCTTTTCTGACTCTTCCGCCTCGTTTAGTAATTGATTTATCGGTTTGGTTCTCCAGATAGACATAAAAATATAGTTTACGGTTAGATTATTACAGTAATAATGGCTGATCGCGCCGCAATTTAAAATAAAATTCCATGAAATTCCTAACAATGATACGGTTTATTAGGTAGACATACACTTCCTCCAAAGAATTCCTCCTTCTCATATCCGGGGAGTAGCGCCCGTCTTCCGGACCTGCCGGTACCTCTTCACGACAAAGTCCTGCATAATGTGGTAAGCAAAAGGCATCTGATCACTGATCACCCCTCCAAAAATGGCGGAATCAAACATCTTTAACGCGGATTCAAGTCTTTCGTTTTCATATAGCTTTCCCAGCTCCGAAGTAGACATGGTAGAGACCGGCTCGTTTTCCAGCTCCTCCAGGTACACCTTCCATTCTTTTAAGGCCCTTTCATTATTGGTTATATTCCTTGGCGACAGAGCCATCTTCCTGAAGTCTGTCATAAAACGCTGGTGATTCCGGTCAAACTTCCATAAGCCGTACTTTTTCCTGATCCAGTCGCCGAAAAAGGCAGAAACCAGGAATACCAGTACGATAAACCCCAGCACATAATAGGTTATTTTAGGAAAGTTGAGATCTTTCCGGACGCGAAATACATTTACCGTTTCTTTTACTTCGGGCTGCCGGATATTCTCCCCCGTAATGCTGAACTTCAGATGAACCCGGGCAGAATCGGCATAGAGTGTTTCACCGGTATGAAGATTTTTAATGTAGGGCCGGACAAAAAGAACGGAATCGAGGTCATAAGTAACCAGCGTATAGATAACACTATCGAGGCTTTTTCCTTCCAGGGTGCGGGTTTCAAAGAGCTCGGAAGATACATACCGGAAGGGCGAAAAATCGAAGCTGGAGTCCGGGAAAACGATGTCGGATTTACCGGAGTGAAGGTAAGACATGGCCATTCTGATCTCCTTACCTACCGTGACAGAATCCTCAAAGAAGACCGCTTTCGGCTTCTGCGCTGCCGCCGTCAGTGGCCATAAGCAGAATACAAACACCCATTCTCTCATTTTCTTACCCGGAATAACTGAATTAAGCTGGCCACATAATCGGACCCCGACTCGATGTCGAGGTAATTGGCTCTGTTCTGCACACAAAATTTCTGCAGCTTCTGCCGGTTTTCTTCAAATGTTTCCCGGAGTCCGCGCTTAAACGTTCCTGAGTTGGTATTTACCCATACCAGGTTCCCGCTTTCCTTGTCCAGCACGGGAATTACGCCGAGATCAGGGAGGTTGATCTCCCTTTTATCATACACGTGCAACACCACCAGGTCATGCTTTCTGGCCAGTGCTTTCAGGTTATGTTCATAACGGGTATCCAGAAAATCGGATATCAGGATCACCACACTCTTTTTCTTGAGGATATTCAGCGTAAAGGAAATGGCGGCTGCCAGATCGGTTTTCAAAGAAGAGGGGTTCAACTTGTAGATCCGCGATATAATATTGTAGGCCTGCTTCATGCCGGCATCCGGTTTAATGTAGGCTTCCCTTTCATCGGAAAAACAGTAAACGCCCACCTGGCTCGTCTCTTTGACAGCGGCCAGTGTGAGCACTCCGCAGAGCTCACGGGCCGTATCCATCTTCACATTGCCCTGCTTGCCTACTTCCTGCGACCCGCTGACATCCAGCATAAAAAAAACGGTCTGCTCTTTTTCTTCCTTAAAAATCTTAACGTAAGTACCCTGGCCCTTGGCCGAAGCTACCCAGTCTATGGCCCGTACGTCATCGCCATACTGGTAGGTCCGGAGGTCGCTGAACTCCAGCCCCGTTCCCTTAAAAACCGAGCTGAAGTTACCGTTCAGGTGGGAGTTTACCGCCTTACGGATTTTTATTTCATATTTATTAAGCTTATTTATTATTTCTTTCAAGACCTTTTAAGCAAAATTAAGTAAAATTAAAACGGCCGGTTCCGTAAATTTGCCGATATGAATTGTTCCCGATTGAGAAACACCGGTATAAAAATAGCAATAATTTTACTAACTTTGGTCTGTGGCTGTAATTCCGGGCCCGGTGGCCGGCTTTCAGAAAAGGAGATGACGGCATTGATCGTAGACCTTAAGCTATTGGAAAGTAAGGTAGATCACTTTTTTCTCAGGAATCCCGACTCTTCCAAAGTAGCCTTCCGTTATCTTCAGCACCAGGTATTCAAAAAACATAAGACCGACTCCGCCACTTATTACGAAAATTACGAATACTATTTATCCCATAAAAAGCAAATGCTGGAAATTCTGGAGAATGCCAGCAAACTCCTGGAAATCTCCGGAGAGGAACTATTGCAAACAGAACCCATAAAATGAAAAATCTTGTCATCATCCCCACCTATAACGAATGTGAGAATATCGAAGCCATTATCCGGAAAGTCTTCCGGCTACCGGAGGCTTTTCAGGTTCTCATTGTAGATGACGGCTCCCCTGACGGTACAGCACAGATCGTCAGGAGGCTTCAGGACGAATACCCCACTATCCTCCACCTGGAAGAAAGGAAAGGGAAGCTGGGCCTGGGCACGGCCTATATTTACGGTTTCAAATGGGCGCTGGACAGGGATTACGAGTATATTTTTGAGATGGACGCCGATTTTTCCCATAATCCCGAAGATCTTATCCGGCTTCTGGCTGCCTGCCGGAACGAAGGGTATGACGTAGCCATCGGCTCGCGTTACATTAAAGGCGTAAATGTGATCAACTGGCCGATGAGCCGGGTTTTGATGTCTTATTTTGCCGGGATCTATGTACGCAGGATCACCGGGATGCCCATCATGGACCCTACCGGCGGTTTCATCTGCTATTCGCGGGAGGTGCTTTCGATTATCCCGTTGCATAAGATCCGGTTTGTAGGGTATGCTTTCCAGATCGAAATGAAGTTTAATGCCTATCTTTATAAATTCAGGATCATCGAGGTTCCGATCGTTTTTACCGACCGTACCAAAGGGCAGTCAAAGATGTCTACTAAGATCTTTAAGGAAGCGGTTTTTGGTGTGGTGATGATGAAAATATGGAGCTTATTTAAATCCTTCAAACGTTAACCCAGCTGAGAGCCTATAAGCTTAAAGCCGTCCGTGAGAAACTGACAAGTCTGCACAAGCGGTGTGGTGATAAATACAGACTCTCAGCTAAACTTATATTATGGAAATTAAAAAGGAAGACCTGCTGGCTTTTATTCAGAATGCGCTGGAAGAAGATGTACGCGACGGCGACCATACGTCGCTGTCGACCGTTCCCGAAGCAGCCATAGGCAAAGCCCGGCTACTGGTAAAAGATACGGGTATCCTGGCCGGTGCCGAGCTGGCGGAGCTTATATTTAAGACGGTGGATCCCCGGCTGAAAACCGATGTACTGATGAAAGACGGCGATCCCATCAGGCCGGGCGATATCGTCATGTATGTGGAAGGCCCCGACCGTTCTATCCTGACCGCCGAACGCCTGGTGCTCAATTGTATGCAACGGATGAGCGGAATAGCCACGGTAACACACGCCATTGTGGAAAAGCTGGAAGGAACCCGCTGCAGGGTGCTCGACACCCGGAAAACCACTCCGGGCATCCGCCTGCTGGAAAAATGGGCGGTGAAGATCGGTGGCGGGGTCAATCACCGCTTCGGGCTCTTTGACATGATCCTGATCAAGGATAATCATGTGGATTACGCCGGGGGCATAAAGAATGCACTTACGGCAGCACAAGACTACGTAAAAGACTGCGGTCTGAATTTACCCATAGAGATCGAGGTCAGAAACCTGGAGGAGCTGAAAGAAGTGCTGGACGTGGGCGGAGTCGTACGCATCATGCTGGATAACTTCAGCTTCGGGCAGATCCGCGAGGCCCTGAAGATTATTGACGGGCGTTTTCCGGTAGAAGCATCCGGAGGCATTACGCCGGACAATGTCAGGGAATATGCTGAAACCGGGGTAGATTATGTTTCGATGGGTTATCTGACGCATTCGGTCAAAAGCCTGGATCTCAGCCTGAAGGCAGTGAAGATGTCTAAAAAGTAACAAACCGCTGCGTTGTTTTCGGAATTCGATCTCAGTCACATACTTTTAGTATGCTCCTTCGCCCTTATCCTCAACGCCTTGCATTTTGTCGCAGCGGCGAACCGTGCATTTTTTAAACATCTTAGGTGTGTCCAAATAATGCCCCCCTTAGACATCCCATTTTAGCCGTTATATCATCAACGAGTCTCTTCTCCTCATTTTTCCTGCCGGAATGCCGAACATCATTTTAAAGCGGCGACAGAAATAGGCGGTGTCTTTATAGCCCACCTCGCCACCAATGGCGCGGATGCTCTTTTTAGTGGTTCTCAGCAGGTTGACGGCTTCTTCCATCCGCTGGTATTCGATGTAGTCCTGCGGATTAATACCGGTGAGTATCTTGAAATACTGGCCCACATAGTCTTCCGAAACATTGGCCACGTTAGCCAGCTGCTTGTTCGAAAGATCACCTGCCAGGTTATTTTTAATATACGTAAAGATGTCGATCAGGCGCGGATCTTTGAAGTACGTACTGTTGGTAGCCAACTGCTCTACAAAAAGCTGATTTCTGAGAATGTGACGTACCAGCTCAATGACCGCCTCCTCTGTCTTAATGGAGATCACACGGCCCCTGCCCGCCTGGTCTGTAAAGTCTTCTACCAATATCTCTTTTATCAGCAGCGCCAGCTTGCTGTTCTGAGGAATAAAGAAAGGCGGAATATCCAGCGAAGAAAAGAAGTTCACGGAGTCAAAAACTTTGGCCTCAAAGGCTACCAGGCCGAAAGAGTTTTTCACAATACCGATTTCTTCCGGATCGGTCATGGGTTCAAAATACCCGTCGCGTTGCGTCATGAACTCCTCATAGGAGATGGGTCTCGCCTCGCCCGATCCGTAAGTAATGGTGCAGGGCTTCCCTCCAGGGATAAAAAGAATATCCCCGGGCTTTACCCTTTCATCTATCCCTTCTATTTTAACATCCCCGTTATATAAAACCAAAAGGGTATTTTCTACATCATAAAAATTCCTGATCTTTATAGGCTGCAGAATATTGATATGCCTGGCCTTTCCGAATTTTACACCTAAGGATTCAATTATTTTGTTATAATCTTCCATATTCTTATTTTAAGTATATAGTAGTAACCGGGTCAGCGCTATGATTAAAATCCCGTAAAAATAGTACAATCTATTGGCTTATATACATCTTTCCTTCATAAAAAAATGTATTTTAAGGAAATTGATAAAATAAAATTTGCCCTTGCCTGTATTTTCTTCAGAGATCCTCCGGTTAATCCTATAAAAACTATAGATTTTTCAAAAAAGCGTATACTTAATCTTTCAGAATCTCGCGGGCGATCACCAGTTTCTGTATTTCCGAGGTACCCTCATAAATCTGTGTGATCTTGGCGTCACGCATCATCCGCTCTACGTGATACTCCCGCACATAACCGTATCCTCCGTGGATCTGCACGGCTTCCGTGGTCGCCCACATGGCCACCTCTGAAGCATACAACTTTGCCATTGCGGCCGATTCCACATAATTCTGCCCCTGATCTTTATCACAAGCTGCTTTATAAACCATCCAACGGGCCGCACTGATCCGGGTCCTCATTTCGGCCAGCTTAAACTGTATGGCCTGATGCTCAGCGATGGGCTTTCCGAAAGCTTTACGCTCTTTGGCATATTTTACGGAAAGCTCAAAAGCCCCCGCCGCTATTCCCAAAGCCTGCGCCGCGATGCCGATACGCCCGCCATTGAGGGTAGACATGGCGAACTTAAACCCGAAACCATCTTCTCCGATACGGTTTTCCTTAGGTATGACCACATCATTGAAGTTCAGGGAGTGCGTGTCGGAAGCGCGAATTCCCATCTTGTCTTCTTTTTTCCCGATCTCAAAACCGCTCTGCCCTTTCTCCACGATCAATGCATTGATCCCCTTATGCTTTAGCGTATGATGGGTCTGGGCTATGACCAGGTAAAAGTCGGCCGAGCCGCCATTGGTGATCCAGTTTTTGATCCCGTTCACCCGATAGTGGTCGCCTTTATCTTCCGCTGTAGTCCGCTGCGAGGTAGCATCCGAGCCCGCTTCCGGCTCTGATAAGCAAAAGGCGCCGAGCTTTTCCCCGGAGGCCAGCGGTTTCAGGTATTTTTCTTTCTGGTCCTCCGTACCGTACTTATCCAGCCCGTAGCACACCAGAGAATTATTGACCGACATCACCACAGCTGCCGAGGCATCTACTTTCGCGATCTCCTCCATGGCCAGCACATAGCTTAAAGTATCCAGTCCACTGCCGCCGTAGCGCGGATCGACCATCATCCCCATAAACCCCAGCTCACCCAGCTTTCTGACTTCTTCGCGGGGGAACCGGCAATCGATATCCCGTTCAATGACTCCCGGCAGTAAAACCGTCTGCGCAAAATCGCGTGCAGCGTCTTTTATACTTTGGTGTTCCTCCGATAAACGAAAACTAATTCCAGTATCAATACTCATCAATTATAAAATAAAAAAATAAAGTTAGGGCTAAACTCAAAAAAATCCAATTACTTCAACGTTTTTGCCCAAAAAATATTATGCAGGCAGAATATTTTATTCCGGAATTTTTCCGGTACCGGAATTCCGGCGAGCGGACCCGCTTCCATACCCGGCATTACCGGCTTTCCGCCATTGAAAAATAGCGATTTAGGAAACTGGCCGATGCCGGGATCACCAGTGAATTCTCCAGGTCGCCTACAGACCCCACCCGGGGGTTGATCACGGGTGTTTCCGGCCGGATAATCCCTCCCGAAACCTGTTTTTTGGTATCAAAAACCGAAAAGAACTTCCAATCCCCATCTTCAAAATATCCAATTGAGCGATCAAAGAAGTTCACATTCATGGCCTTTCCAAGTTCCTGCAGCCACCGGGTTGAAGAATCAATAGAGCAGCCGGAGGGGTCCTGAAAGTCTGTATCGGCCGCTATCAGAATCAGCCGGTTAAAAAGTATTTTAACAGAACCCCGCATGGGCATTCCGTGGGTGACCCAGGTATCTAAGGCTGCTCTAAGGAAATCCAGGATCCGGGCCTCTTCGGCTTCACTCAAATTACGGTCGGCCTGATACACCCATACTCTTGCGTTTTCGGCTAAAGTTTTAAACTCAACAAACATCTTTCTCGCTTTTTACCTTTAAACAAGGTGTCTGGCAAAAAAATTCTCTCCTTTGTTCACCTGGTTTTATTTTCTGAAAGATCTGACACCATTGAGACATTTTGTCGGTTGTCATTTTTTTGTAAATTTATTTTCTGTCATTTTGTCTTGTTTGTTCGGGTGGTATTCTCTTTGTTCATGGCTTTACAAAATCAAACTTTAAAAAAATATGAAAACGCTTGTTAGAAATTACGATTCATTGTTCAACGAGTTTTTTAACAACTCTTACAGTTCTGTACTGAGCCCTTCGGCCAACATAAAGGAAGCGGATGATGCTTATGAGATCGAGCTGGCCATCCCCGGCTTTACGAAGGATAACTTCAAAATCGAGGTGCACGACCGCATCCTGAATGTCTCTTCCTTATCCCAATCCGAAAATGAGGAGAAAAAAGAGAACTATATCCGGAAAGAATTCAGTTACAGTTCTTTCAGTCGTTCGTTCCGCCTGCCCAGGGCTGTGGATTCCGACCAGATTTCCGCCTCGTATGAAAATGGTGTTCTGAATGTTCATCTTCCGAAAAAAGAGGAGGCTAAGGTGAAGGAGCCGAGATTGATCTCAGTCAATTAATGGTTAATGATAAATGGTTAATTGTTAATGATGGATTGTAAATGCCCATTGACCATTAACAATTAACCATTAATAATTTCTTAAATTTTGTTAAGAACGTTTGACCCTAATAAATTTTCTGTGATAGATTTGCGTTACATAAAAGATATGGTTTCTTAAAGGATTACCCCTCTAACAGAAATATAAAGTATTTACAATTATGAAATTAAGCAATAACCTGAAGACAGTACTGCTGGCGGTTCTGTCCACCTTGGTAACTTTGTTTGGTGTGCGCACCTTTACCAAACTCAGTGGGAATGAGATCGTTTTTAAAAGTGCCGACGGGAAACCGGGCGACAGCATGGTTTCTTTTACCAATTTTCCTGCTGGAAAGCCGGGAGATTTTACCTATGCTGCAGAGGCTTCGGCCCCTTCCGTAGTTCACATCAAGGCCATCACCACCCGCCAAACCAGTAGCCGCAGGTCAAACTCCATTTTTGAACAGTTTTTTGGTTTTGATGAAGATGTCTTCGGCGCTCCGCGTCACCAAAGCCAGGAATCTTCCGGATCCGGTGTTATCATTTCCGGCGACGGGTATATTGTCACCAATAATCACGTGATCGAAGGAACCTCTTCCCTGGAGGTGATCACCTTTAATAAAAAGTCTTATACCGCTAAGGTGATCGGAAGTGACCCTTCCACAGATATCGCCGTGATCAAGATCGATGAAAACAACCTGCCGGCCGTTACTTTCGGAAACTCTGATGAAGTAAAGATCGGCGAGTGGGTACTGGCTGTGGGAAACCCGTTTAACCTTGAATCTACTGTTACCGCGGGAATCATTTCCGCCATTGGACGCAACATCAACATCCTGGGGAGAAGTCAGCGTCGTAACCCTTTCAACAGAGGGGAGGACGATCAACCCGCCATTAACCCTATCGAATCGTTTATCCAGACCGATGCTGCCGTAAACCCCGGGAATAGTGGTGGTGCGCTGGTGAACCTGAACGGTCACCTCATCGGGATCAATACGGCCATCGCCTCTCCCAACGGCGCCTATGCCGGGTATGCCTTTGCGGTACCGTCGGGTATTGTCAAGAAAGTATCGGCCGACATCATCAAGTACGGAGACGTACAGCGGGGTTATGTAGGCATTGAGCCCGTAGAGCTGAACAGCAAAAATGCCCGGGAATTCAATGTTAATATAGAACAGGGCATCTATGTGAATGCCGTTCCGGATGACGGGGCCGCCAAGGCCGCCGGAGTGAAAAAGGGTGATGTAATTACCCAGGCCGACGGAGTAAGCATTCGCTCGGAAGCCAAATTCCGCGAGCTGATCGGCCGCAAGCGTCCGGGTGAAAAAGTGAACCTGACCATCGACAGGAACGGTTCCACCAAGAACATTTCCGTGACTCTGCGAAACAATGCCGGCGGTGAAGACCTGATCAAAAAAGATCCGGAGGTGTCTACCGCTTTTGGTAAAATGGGTATGGATCTGGAGGAGCTCAGCGCAGCCGATCTGAAGAATTACAATATCAGAAGCGGTGTGCGGATCAAAGGTATCCGTGACGGCGGGCTGCTTTCGACCAATACCAATTTCGAAAAAGGATTTATCATCACTTCGGTCAGAAACCAACCGGTCAAATCTTCCAAAGATGTAAAAGACATCATTAATGCGGCTTTCCAGAACGGAGAAGAAGCCGTACTGATCTGCGGATTTTACCCGGGCAGCAGCAGCAAAGGCTGTGACGGTATCCTGATCCGGTGATAGCCCTGGAGACGGCGTTCCCGGCTTAATATAGAGTTAAAAACGAAAAGTTAAAAGTGAAAAGTTGCGGTACATTAGCATTAAAATAAGAAAGAATGTTCCGTAACTTTTCACTTTTAACTTTTAACTTAATGGCTTTACACTTCTTTTTTGGGCTTACATGAAAATGGTCTCCCTGCGAACCCCCGGTGTAGTCACTCTCCTCGTGCAGCTTTTGCTGTTCCGGTTTCTGTGTACCCAAACGCAGTGGATAGAAACGGTCTTTGTTCCCCGGCTTTTCTACCCTCTTTCAAAGGTCTTCCGGCTGGTCACTTCCTGGTTTCCCTTCTCTTTGGGTTTGGTGCTCATTTATTTGCTGGCGGGGCTGCTGCCCGTATTGCTGTTCAGGAGTGTCCGGCAGATTATCAAAGGAAGACGATCACTAAAAGATACCCTTTTCTCCCTGCTGGCATGGCTCTCACCCGTTTTTCTTTTTTATACGATCACGTGGGGCCTGCTGTATTACCGTCAGCCTGTAAGCGTCCTTCTGAAATACGATACCGCTCCGGCGACCGTAGAGGAGCTCCGGTCGCTTTGCCAAGACCTGGTGGAGCGCACCAATAGCACCCGCCGCCAACTGACTGACAGCGCGATCTATACAATAAGCCCGGCCCGTCTTATGAAAGAAGCTCCGAAAGCCTATTTGACTACTCCCCTGCCTTTTTTGAAATACAACACCCCTTCCATCAAAATGGCCACGGGCAGCGGGTTTCTGGCCTATATGGGCGCCAGCGGGATCTATACGTTCTGGAGTGGGGAGGCAAATATTAACCGGGTCAATACGAATGTGGATCTGCCTGCAGTCACCCTGCATGAGATGGCCCACCAGATGGGGTTTGCTTCCGAAGATGAAGCCAATTATATCGCCTGGCGGGCAGGTAAAGACTACCCCAACCCACTCTTTCAATACTCGGCCTGCTATAACGTAGTGTGGCGATCGCTGCGGCGCCTATGGAATGTTGACAGCACACAGGCCCAAACCCTCTACAGCCGCCTGGACTCCGCCGTGTATCGTGATGCAGACATAGAAAATACCCGCTGGAATCCCTACCGTAACCCGGCACAGAAATACGTGATTTCTCCTTTTTATAATCTTTTTCTGAAGGCCAACGGGCGGGAATACGGCATTATGTCGTATGACCGGGTGGTAGACCTGATCATCTATGAGCGTCGGCAAGAAAAATCAGGCCCGGTTTTCCTGGGGATTGCGGAGTAAATCAAGCGCATAGAATGTATGCGGGTTCCTCTCCATCCACCAGGTCGTCGGAGAGGGTGAATATTAATCCGGCAGGTTATACTATTTTTTCACGACTTCGTTCATACCCGTTATCAACAGGGCTGTCAGTAAAAGAATACAGCTGGCTTTCATATTCATATTGCTTACTTTCAGAAGTATATTTCTTAAGAATTTAATCAAGAACACTCAGTTACAATTGACGTAAGAGTACTTATTGGCATGCGTTTCCCCTGAGATGATGTCAAAAGCACTTTCTTCTGTGATAAAATTATTGCTGTTGGACTTAAAGGTGCTGGTATAATCTGCATAGGTACGCATATTCCCAAAGCCGGAATAATCCTCATTCCATTGGGTTTCAAGTTTTCCCTTTACCGGCAACTTTTGACGCCCGGTAAGATTCAACGGCCCGTAATAAATGATTTCATCCGTAAAGTATGCGGGCGAGAACGGATGACCTTTAACCGCTGACAGGCCCGGCTTTGCCGTATTGCTACCGTTATACTCATAGGTTGTACGGTCGAGTACTATACCCTCCTCCTGCCAGGTAACCACGATCTTCGTTACATTTCCGTCGCCGTCATAACTGTAATTCCCTACAATGTCATTTATCGTTACTATTTTAACAATTCGCTTCTGCCCGTCTGTAGTCACTGTAAACTGCTCCTCCACATTACCACCGGGACCCTTGAACGCCACCTTTACCAGGCCGCCCCCGGCATCATAAGTGTATTCATCTACCCATCCTCCCGGACTGTTCGTTTTGATCAGGTTTCCTGCAGCATTGTACTCATACGTGATCGGAACCTCAACTATTTTCCCGTTTTCATCATAGGCTGTAAGAGTGGCTGCCGCCAGTCTGCCGTTTGCATCAAATTTGAACACTGTATAGCTTCCGTCACTGTAAGTGGCTCTATCGATCAGGCAGGCCGCCTCCTCCGGTTCCGGTTCATCTCCGGAAGACTGTTTACAGCCCGACATCATTAAAAAAAGGGCACTAAGAAGATAAATAATTCTCATAATTTTCGAATGGGTCAGGTGTTAAAATATGAAATGAAAAAAAATTCAAGGGGTTATCAAAATGAGATGGTTAAGACCTGAATCGGCTACAAATTTCTCCCTCCTTCCTCTTTCGTTCAATACGGCATTTGCCGTATTTTCACCCGACGAAATAGGGCAAATGCCGTATTGGGAATGGAAAAATAAATCCGTACTTTGCATTCGTAAAGTCCGTAATATGGCCCTGATAAAAGTAGGTTTGGTAGATGATAACCCATCCCTGTTGCGAAACATCAGTCAGAACCTCTCCATCTTTGAAGAGCTGACCGTGATATTTCAGGCATTCAACGGACAGGACGCCCTGGACCAACTGAACTGCCACCGTCCGGATGTTATCCTGATGGACATCCAGATGCCCGTAATGGACGGGATTGAGACTACCCGGCAAATAAAATCCAACTACCCCGACCAGAAAATAATGATGCTCACCGTACTGGACCAGGAGGATAAGATCTTTGATGCTATAAAAGCCGGTGCCTCCGGATACCTTTTGAAAGATGAAAAACCCAGCCGTATCCTGGCTTGTATAGAGGAGCTTATGGACGGGGGAGCGCCGATGTCGCCTGTTATTGCCATGAAGACCCTGGAAATGCTCCGGAACCAGCGTGTAGCAGAGCGCTCCCTGGAAACGGTTCAGGAGCCCGGAATATTCAATCTGTCTAAAAGAGAGATCGAGATCCTGAACAAGGTGGCAGACGGCTTAAATTACCAGCAAATTGCGGAACAGCTCTTCATTTCTTCCAAAACCGCCCGAAAGCATATTGAAAACATTTACCAAAAGCTGCATGTGCATTCAAAACTCGAAGCTGTGCAGATGGCGCAGAAGAACCGTTGGGTCTAGCCTGATTCTGTTTTTAACCGCCTTGAGTTGGGTGCCGCTAAGGGCGCAGACCAAAGACAGCCTTAAAGCTCTTCTTGAGAAAGGGCATCGGTATCTCAGACAACAGCATTTCACAGAATCCCAAAAGTACTATACTCGGGCCCTCGAGATTGCCAAAAAATCCGGGGATAAAGAAAGTATGCTTGAGAGCCTGGAAAGTATGGCGCGGCTCTACCATGACCTGGGGAATTTCCCGGCTTCCGATCAATTCTTTAACCAGGCGCTGGGAATCGCCCGAAACCTGAATCATGAAGAAAAGGCAGTAACGATCCGGGCAGCTCTGGGTAGCAATCTTCTTACCCAGGGGAAGTACGCATCGGCCCAGAAGGAATACTTTTACGCAGCTGATTATTTTAGAAAGAAGAAGGATATTGAAAACTATGCCTTTCATCTTTCTGTCGGTGCCAATTTATACCGACGCCTGGGGCAACCGGCCCAAGCAGAAGCTCCCCTTCAGGAAGCCTACCGACTGCAAAAAGATGTTAGGGATATCCCTGGACTGATCAATACTTCCCGGTTCCTGGGGATGCTTTATACCGAAGAGGGTAAGTTTGATGAGGCCGAAAGTTATTTGCTGGAGTCCCTTGACTTGTCGCAAAAAACTAAAAATCACCTATCCGTCATAAAAAGCTATTACACGCTGGAACGTCTTTATTACGGACGGGGAGATTTTGAGAACGGCGACAAATATCAGAAGGCGGTGATACGCCTGAGAGATTCTCTTTACTCCGCCCAGAACAATAAAGCCCTTGCAGAATTTGATGTAAAATATAGCACGGCCCAAAAGGAAAGGGAGCTTGCCGAATCCCAGTTGGAAGTAACCCGAAAACAAAACTGGATCACGGCGCTGGTGCTGGCCCTGCTATCTATCCTCGCTTCAGGCCTGGCTTATCTGCGGATACGAAGTATAAAACAGCAGGCTTCTCTACAGGAAGCGGAAATAGAAAAACAGGGAGCTATTCTCAAAGCGCGTGATCTCGAACGCAGGCGTATAGCCCAGGAACTGCATGACAGCGTAGGGTCGCAACTTACAGTGGCTTCTACCGGGCTGGATAATGCTTTATTTCTGGCCACAAATCAGAAACTTTTGCCGGAAAAACTGGAAAATATCAATGAGCAGATCCGGGCAGCCACGCAAAGTCTGCGTGATACCATCTGGGCCACCTACAACCTCAGCATTGCGGTCAGTAACCTATATGGCCGTATGCAAAATTACCTGGGCAGGATCAAGGAGCAGGGCGGGTTACACGTTCTGGCGAGTCTCCGTGGCGAAGACCACTACCTGAATTCCCTACAGGCTCTGCACGTATTCCGCATATTCCAGGAAACTGTTCAGAACATATTAAAACACGCACATGCATCACAAATCTCCCTGATGGTTTCTATGGAAAGCGACATTTTCAGGATGGAGATCAGGGATAACGGAAAGGGGTTTTATCCTGAGACCGTACCTCAGCATGAACGTTTCGGCTTACAGAGTATGCAGGTGCGTTGCACAGAAATAAATGCAAAAATAAAAATAGAATCTGCACTTAACAAGGGTACCTGTATTACCCTTTGGCTGGAAGGTATCACCTCACCTTTCTGAAAATCCTGGAGGTTTTGTAATCTTTGAGGCACTGAAGGATCTTGCCGGTAAGGTCGTAGTCGCTGGCGCGGAGGATAAAGTCTTCACCGGGCCGGCAGAAGGCCATGAAGTCGTCGATCTCGTGGTCTTCCAGCTTGGTGATCTGGGCCACCAGCTTACGGTTATATTTCAGATCCACATAAAATTCTTTGATGTCGTTGTATTTCAGGTCGGCTACCTTGCGGTTAAGCTTGCCCTGCTTGCTCCAGAGCTCATACAGGCCGTCGATGGAAATGCCGATGCCCGGCTGGGTGACATTTGTGGAAAGGAGGTTTCCGATGACTTCCTCCCGGATGGCCCCGCCGCTCTGCGGGTTCCGCAGGAATTCATTGATCTCCGCCTGGAGGTCCTGCCGGCGCCGGTCGGTGATCACTACTTCCTTCAGCATGATGGGCTGCTTCTGTGTGGCGATGACCGGGTACCGGTTCTTCCCGTCGTAGGTGGTACCGATACGTTCGTAGCCAATGTCCATGACCACAATGGAGTCGCCGGGGAAGGCCCGGATAAAGAAGTCGCCGGTCTTGTTTGTATTCACCATCTGCCCGGAAGTAACATTCTGAATGATGAGTCCGTTGATCCCTTCATGACGCGTACTGTCTATCACCCGGCCGTAAATAGAGCGTTCCTGGGCATGAACAGCCGTAGCCAAAAGAAGAAAGAACAGGGATGCTTTAAACAATTTTACCATTCAGTACAAGGGTCTGTTTTCTGCCGTGGTCTATCACAAAGGTCGCCCTTTCGCCAATATGCAGTTTTCGGGGTGTACGTTTATATTTATCTCTCAACGAGGGGAAATCCCCAACAGGCCTTATTTTCCCTCCCTGTGCATCGAATACCTGTATTCCATGAAAGACAGAGAGGTCGCCCATTTCTTCTATAACGCTGTCATGGTCAAAATTCTTTGCTCCCCGGGTATTTTTTTCTGTGAGGAGGATGCCCAGGTCTACCGTATAGTCTCCCTGCGGATGCGGGACGGTCAGATTGGTGATCTTCAGATCGAGGAAGGCCCGGTTATTCTGCGGAATGGCATCGTATTCTTCCAGCCGGTAGCCGGTATACGTTTCCAGTGCAATAGCATACAGCGCCTCCAAGATAATATGAAAGTTCAAAGCGCGGACATATTGTTTTTCGGGATCCTTCGGAAATGCTCCTGATTCCACCAGGATCAGGCTGCTGCCCCATTTCTGGATATTGTCGCCGAACGCCCGGGGCTCAAACTCATCAGAAAAGCGCGCCACCCTGCCGGGAGTGATCCGCTGCAACTCTTCGTTCATTTTACAGATCACCTGCATGGAGCGGGTCCGTACCTCATTCCACTCCCTCTCGGGGTTATAAGCGGTAGCCAGAAAAGCAATGGTGGTCTGTATTGGTGTCTCTCCCACCGCATAGTAAACCGCCTGGTCGTGGAGGTTAAAGGCAAATTCGGGACGAAGCTCAAAAACCAGTGATTTCAGGATCCGGCTTTCCGGGCATTGAAGCTCGAGCGCATCCCGGTTCATGTCGATCTCCTGGGCGCTTCTGCGCTGAAACCTTTCGGCACCGTCGGGGTTAAGCATGGGAACAAAGTGCAGCTCCAGCTCCGAAAGGATCGTCTGCCGGAATCCGGCAAACTCCGGTTCTTCCGAGCGGAGAAAATTCAGGATATCAAAGATGGCCATGGTGGCGGTGGCTTCATCGCCGTGCATCTGCGACCATAGCAGAATTTTCTTTTTTCCGCTTCCTGCCGTTACTTTCCGGATATTCCGCCCTTCAAAAGACTCTCCCAAGCTATCGTTTTTGAAGCCGCAATCCGCTATCAGGCGTAAAACATCTTTGTGCTTAAACCGGCGGGTCTGTAAGGTTTTTTCTTTGAATGAATCGTGAAAGTCGATCAGCTTGTTCATAAGTATAAATTAGTTCTGAGTAGTGAATAATGAGTGCCCTGCCCTTAGATAAGCTTAGGATGACAGAAATGCTCCCCCCAACTCACTACTCATTACTTACTACTATATGATTACCGTAGCACAAGGTGCACCCGTCTGCCGTCCCGGCTGATATCCGCTATTCTGCCAAACCCTGTATGGTGCACAATATAATTCTTATTTTCCAGAACGGGCAACGCATCCCGTAAGGTAAGGCCGATCAGGTTATTGAGATCGCCGTCTACCGGGCGGGCCACCCAGATCACGGAGTCTTTTCCCACCGTGGACGGTTTTATCCATCCGTCACCCGAGGGACGCCGGGTAAAGTTGAGCCTGCGGGCGATCACCGCCTGGTCGGTAGCCCGGCCGGTGGCCAGTTTACCGGCCGCTTTATCGGTCTCTGCCTTTACGATCCGGGTTTTGTGCATTCCCATATCGTACGCATAGATCTTATCGGCAATGGCCTTGAATACGGGAGCGCACACGTCCCCGCCGTATACGTTCTGACCCACCGGCTCATCGATCACCACGAGGCAGCTGTAGCGGGGTTTATCAGCCGGGAAATAGCCGATAAAAGAGGTATAGTACATACCTTTCTGATAGCTCCCGTTCACTCTTTTCTGGGCCGTACCCGTTTTGCCGGCCACGGTACATTCCCCGAAATTGATGTTCCGGGCGGTGCCGTTCTTCACCACTCCTTCCATCATCCGGCGAACCGTCGCTATAGAGCCTTTCGAGGCAATAGGTGAAGACATCCTGTTTGCCTGAAACGTATGGACAACGGTATTGCCCGAGCGGATCTCTTTCACCAGAAGCGGCTGAACCCCATATCCTCCGTTAGCAACCGCGTTATAAAACGCCAGCATCTGTATGGGGGTGATCCGCGATTCATAACCGATGGCCATCCAGGGAATGGTGGTACTGCTGAATGTTTTGCTGGTCTTGTCTTTCAGTATTGGTGCCGGCTCCCCGGTCAGCTGAAAACCGGTAGGCTTATTCAGATGGAACTTCTGCAACCAGGAGTAGAACTCGTCTGACCGCGAAAAGCCGAATGTGCGCTTCATGAGGGTGTAAATCCCGATATTGCAGGATTTCTCAAAAACCTCCTGCACCGTAAGGTCGCCGTGATGATGCGAGCAGGTAAAGGCCACGTTATTATGCCGGATCTCACCGTTACAGGTCACGGCATGATCCGTAGGCTTCAGATCCGACTTTTCCAGGATGGCCAGCATGGAAGCCAGCTTAAAGGTGGACCCGGGGTCGGTACCCCCCGTAACGGCATAATTGATGTCATCGCTGAAATACACCTGTCCGTTGGCATCCAGGTGACGCGTCAGGTTGGCTATGGCCTTCACCTCTCCCGTCTCGATTTCCATCAATACCACACTCCCGTACCGGGCCTGGGTTTTGTTTACCTGAGTGCGCAGGGCGCTTTCTGCGATATCCTGGAAATTCACATCGAGAGTAGTGACCACATCCAGCCCCGGTGTAGCCGCCATATCGGACTCCAGATCCACGGGCTTCATATACCCTCCGGGAAGCCGTTCGTAGAATCCTTTACCGTCTACGCCTTTCAGGTACACGTCAAACTCCGCTTCAATGCCGGTAGCACCCCTGCGTATATCTTTTTTGTCGAGATTCCCGATGGTCCGTTCGGCCAGGGTGTGATAGGGGTGAAATCGTATTTCCTTTTCCTCAAAGAAGCCTCCGCCTTTGGCAGGCCCGATATCAAACAACGGAAACGTTTCGAGCTCCGCCTTTTCCTTATACGTCAGCCGCTTATTGTTGAGCACCATATAGCGTAATCCAGCCTTCCGGGCGTTCGTGATCTTTTCTTTATAGGCAGCGGCGCTTTTATCTTTGAAATACCCTGCCAGCTTTTCAGATAAAGTGCTGATATGGGTTTTGAAGAAGTCAGGCCGGGCCACACTGGGGTCCAGCACCATTTTATATTCCGGCGTGGAAGTGGCCAGAATAGAAAAACCGTCGGCGGCATAAATATTTCCCCGTTTCGCCTCGATCACCCGTTCTTTCATCTGGGTATCGCGCACCAGGCTCATGAGTTCTTCCTTTTCCGTGGTCTGAAACCGTACGATCTTAAACACGATTAACATAGCGAGCAGCGAAAGCGCCACCCATACTTTCCATGACCTTTGAATAAAGGTATCTTTTATTTTATTGGGTCCGGCCATGGTCACTTTGGGTTTTGCGTGGATATTTTGATGGGCGACTGCGCGTTGGTAAGGCCTTCCAGCCTTTTTTCTATTTCCGATTGCTTACTGGCAAAAAGGTAATTGGCTTTATGAGAGATGTACATGGCCCGCTTTTCGGCCAGCACTTTTTCGGCCTTTTCAGTATCGCGTATCAGGCGGTCAAAATTATGCTGAAAGTAAATATAGACCACAGTCAGCACCCCCACCCAAATAATACGGGCAAGCGCCGGGGCCGTTAAACGTTCTTCCAATCCTAATTTGAGGGTGATCCAGTCGGCAGCGGAATTTAACCAGCTTTTCTTTTTTGGGGCCGGAATGGTAGACCTCCGGCGACGGAACTGATTCATGATGATCGAAATTTTAGGTAAAGCACTACCCAAATTTAGAAATAAAAATCTCAATCACAACAGCGTACTTCGCTAAAAATTTGCAGGCAGGAAATTTCCGGATTTTTCACGCCTGCTTCTCTGCTATTCTGAGCCGGGCACTGCGGGCCCTCGGATTAAGGGCTGTTTCATCGGCTCCGGCTTCAACGGCTTTGCGGGTTACGGCCTGAAGGGGCTTCAGTTCATTACCAAAAAGGTCCTTCTCCACCTCTCCGTAAAACTTCCCGCTCCGGATAAAGTTTTTTACCGGCCGGTCTTCCAGAGAATGATAGGACATCACTACCAGGCGCCCGCCTGCGTTCAACAGCCCGGGTACCTGGAGCAGGAACTCCTCCAAAACCCGCATCTCCTCATTCACTTCTATACGGAGCGCCTGAAATACCTGGGCAAAAAACTTATTCTCCTTCCCGCGGGGTGCAAGAGGGTTTAGCACTTTTTTGAGGTCAGCCACTGTAACCAACGGCGAACTGCTCCGCGCCAGCGCAATGGCCCGTGCCACGCTCCGGGCATTTTTGAGCTCGCCGTACATACCGAAGATCTTGTGCAGCTCTTCTTCGGACCAGGTATTGACCACCTCCCGGGCGCTAAGCTCCGAGGTGGTGTTCATCCGCATATCCAACTCACCGTCAAAACGAGTGGAAAACCCCCGCTCGGCCGTGTCGATCTGGTGGGAAGAGATACCGAGATCGGCCAGTACACCGTCTACTTTACTGACCCCGTACACTTTCAGGTATTTACGAATGTTCCTGAAGTTTGCCCGGATAAAGGTAAAGTTCGGGGAAGAAATGCGTAGCGATTGTTTGAGGGCGTCCTCATCCTGGTCAAAAGCATACAGATGCCCGGTGCTGAGGTGCTTCAGGATCTCCCGCGAATGACCGCCGCCGCCAAAAGTGACATCCACGTAAATACCATCCGGCCGGATATTCAATCCTTCCAGGCATTCCCTCAACATCACCGGGCGATGGTATGTGTAATCTTCTTCCATTTATTTCAGAGAAGCTACGGCTTCTTTGATCCGGGCTACGGCTTCCCTCAGAGATTCTTCTGATGCGGCGGTAGATATACGGATACAGTCGGGCGCTCCGAAGCCCGATCCGGCCACGGTGGCCACATAGGCTTTTTCCAGGAGCCACAAGGCCAGGTCATCTGAGTTTTTGATCACTGTACTCCCGTCTGATTTCCCGAAATAGTAGCTCACATCAGGAAAAGCGTAGAAAGCGCCTTCCGGCACATTCACTTTAAAGCCGGGGATCTCCTTCAACAGGCTCACTACGATATCCCGCCGCTGAAGATAGGCCTTCCGCATGGTTTCGGCGGCGCTCATGTCGTCCCAGGCCACTACCGAAGCACGCTGGGCAATATGGTTGGTACCTGACGTAACCTGGCCCTGCAGCTTTTCGACCCCGTCAACTATCCATTTGGCCGCACCGATATAACCTATTCTCCAACCCGTCATGGCAAAACCCTTGGCCATCCCGTTCACGGTAATCACCCGGTCTTTTATTTCCGGGATGGAACCGATGCTGAAGTGGCCTTCTTCCCGGAAGTTGATGTATTCGTAGATCTCATCGGCCAACACAAAAACATCCGGATGCTTTTCCACCACCCGGGCAATGGCCCTCAGCTCGGCCTCGCTGTACACCGATCCGGTGGGGTTATTCGGCGAAGCGAACATAATCACCCGGGTCTTTTCGGTAATGGCTTTTTCCAGCTGATCGGCCGTCACTTTAAAATCGTTCTCAAAGGCTCCCTCCAGAACCACCGAAGTACCCTCCGCCAGCTTCACCATTTCCGAATAGCTCACCCAGTAAGGTGCCAGGATGACCACCTCCTCACCGGGGTTCACCAAAACGGAAATCACGTTGGCCAGGGAGTGCTTGGCACCGGTAGATACAATGATATTTTCCGGAGCCCAGTCGATATGGTTATCCCGTTTGAATTTTTCGGCGATCACCTTTCTCAATTCCGGGATGCCGGCCACGGGGGTATAGGAATGAAATCCTTTGTCAATAGCGTCTTTGGCCGCGTCACAGATATGCTTCGGCGTTTTGAAGTCAGGTTCTCCGATAGACAAGTTGATCACTTTATGCCCCTTGGCTGCCAGTTCCCGCGACTTTTTAGACATTGCCAGCGTTGATGATTCTTCCAGATGATTGATTCTGTCGGCTAATACCTGTGCCATTATTTTACAATAGATTTTAAATGTTTTGAAAAGAGCCACAAAATTAGGGGAATAGCGTCAGAAGTCCATAGAAATACCGGGTTTTAAGTTTTTACGTTTTTCAAAAAAATCTTGCTATCGTTTCCAAATAATGATAGCTTTCGAACAATTTAATCTTGTAATGGAAAAAACCGGAAGCTACTTATCATTACTCAACCCACGGATCTTGAGAGGGTTGTTATCTTTTAGTATAAAAGGCCATTTAGCCGACAGAGGCTGGATAAGCTCTTATAAGCTCCGGCAGGCGGTAGATGCAAAGGGGGCTCCTATTCCCTGGCTTACGTATTCGCTGCTTGATTTCCTGGAAGGCCGGCTGAACCGCTCGCTTTCTTTATTTGAATACGGGTCGGGAAACTCCACTCTTTACTTTGCCCGTCAGGTGGGCTTTGTGCATTCTATCGAATATGATCCGGCCTGGTTGGATATGATCAGGGAGAAAATGCCGAATAATGTTGAGCTTACTTTTTGCAGCCTGGACGGGAATGCCTACGAAAATGCCATCCTGGAAACCCAAAGAGATTTTGATATTATCCTGATCGACGGAAGAAGAAGAGTGGCGTGCTTAAAAAATGCAGTGTCCCGGCTTTCCTCCGGCGGGGTCATTCTTTTTGACGATTCCGAAAGGGAAAAATACCGGGAGGCATTTGAATTTATGAAGGAAAAAGGGTTCCGGCATATCCCCTTTTCCGGAATTGCCATAGGCTCTATTCATGGTAAATGCACCAGTGTTTTTTACCGGCCGGAGAATGTTTTGGGAATCTGAGGAGGGTGAAAAAAGGGTAGGAGTTGGCACCGCCTGCGGTTCTCAAAAGCCTCTAAAGCCTCAGAAAAGCTCTTCCCGTTTTCACGGCTTTTTCCATCACTTCATTCACTTCCTGCGATATTTTCGTCATATAAAAGAGCGCGGTAAAGCACAGGATTAATACCAGCGATTTATAAGCGATGGACAAAAGACTCAGCATAACACTGCCTTTGAATTCGGGAAGCAGGATTCCGAGCAGCAGTAAAACCAGTCCTATCCCGATCACCTTCAGCTGCCCCGTCGAATAAGGGTGTATCCTGAAAAATTTCCAGATGAGGGCGTTTCGGGCCGTATTATAATAGATGGTGGCGATTAAGGTAGCATAAGCGGCTCCTTCCAGACCATAGGGCGGAATCAGGTAGTGGTTTAAGGCATAGAGTATCCCGATAAACGACAAGACCAGGAAGGAGTCGTATTTGTAGTGACGGGAATAGGCCAGGATCAGGGCATTGACACCGGAGGCCAGGTCATAGAGCTTACTGACCCCGATAATGATCAGCGCGGTCTTTCCCAACAGATATTCGGGCTTTACCAGGGAGAACAGGCTATCCACCGACACCCAAACCAGCACCAGCAATACCGTGCCGAACATGAGCTGGGTAGTGCCGCTCTTCTTAAATATACTCTCTATCCGCCCTGTCTCTTTTTTTTGTATGGCATCCATGACGATCGGTGTAGCCGCTTTCACATTGGCATTGTAAGACATGGTCATCACACTTCCGAACAGCAGGCAAAAGTTATAGATCCCGCTCATCCCCAGGCCCAGGATCTTATATACCATCATGGTGTCTAGGGCGGTAATGACGATCGTGGAGATCCCGGTCAGAACACTGAATCCGGCAAAGCGAAAAAACTCTTCTTTGATCGGCGAGTTCCACAAAAAGCGGTCGGGTTTTAAGGAGAAATTTCCTAAGCGGATGCTATGGGCTACCATCAAAAGCGCGGGGGCAGAGATGGCTGCTACCCACCAGTACATGAAGGAATTAAAGTCTATAACTCCCGCTATATAGACAATCACGCATACCAATACCAGTGCCCGCTGGAGCAACTGGCTCAGGAAGGTTCCCATAACGGTATCATACAACCCTTTGGCATAATTATCAAAGAGATTGAATACCCCGGTAGATATAGTGATGGGCAATATTAAATAATAGTACTTAACAAAAAGGGTATTATCGCCGCCATTGGTCTTCAGGATCCAGTCTTTAAAAAAGTACAGGAATAAGGCGGAAAGCAAAAGCCCCACACCGAGAACACACAAACCGTTAAAGAGGTAGCCCCTGTGGTTTCGCTCCGGATCGCGGAAGTATTTAAAGAACCGGGTTCCGGCGCTGTTAAATCCCAGGCTGGCGGCTACCACCAGCACCATCATGCAGCGGGAAAGAATATTGATCAACCCATATTCTTCCACACTAAAAAAATTCGGTACAATCAGGGCCATAGTGAGGGTACCTACTGCCACCCCTATATAGGAATAGATAGTACCCAGGATGGTCTGGCGTTTGATTATACTCATGAATTATTTACTAATTTGCCGTAAAATTACATGAAGGCGTCCAAAAAGTACACAAACTGCTGCGTTGCTTTCGGAATTCGGTCCCGGTCACCTACTACGGTTGCTCCTTAGACCTCATCCTCAGCGCCTTGCATTTTGTGTACTTTTTAAACATCTTACTTGCTTCCAATATGAGGACACTTCTTATACAGATAAAACTTTTTTTGTAATATGTCTTTAGCACCCATCATCATCTTCTGTTATAACCGGCAGGATCACTTAAAAAGTACGATCGATGCCCTCACTTTAAATGACCTTGCGAAGGAGTCTGACCTGATCGTATTTTCGGATGGCCCACGCAAAGAAAGCGATAAAGAGAAAATTGAGGGAGTCAGAATGTATTTAGCAACGATAAGTGGATTCCGGTCGGTGAGCATTCATACACGGAAAGAGAATATGGGCCTGGCCCGTTCGATCATCACCGGGGTTTCAGAAGTTCTTGATCAATACGGGAAGGCCATCATCATGGAAGACGATCTCCTGTGCACCACAGACTTCCTGGTCTATATGAACGATGCATTGAGCACTTTTGAAGAAAATTCGCTCGTTTTCTCGGTTTCCGGCTTTAGTTTTGGGATTGGTGCCGTAAAGCGGTATCCGGAAGATACGGCACTGGTGTTCCGGGCCTCCTCACTGGGCTGGGGTACCTGGAAAGACCGCTGGGAGCGGGTGGACTGGCAGGTGAGTGATTTCCAGGAGTTCAAGAACAGCCCGGAAAGGCAGGACCGCCTGAAAGAAGCGGGGGAGGATATCCTGCCCATGATCATTAAGCAACAAAGGGGGCTGATCAACTCCTGGGCAGTACGGTGGGCTTACCACCATGTGAAATACGGGGGTTATTGCCTTATTCCCATACGTTCAAAAATCAAAACGACCGGCGATGACGGGTCGGGCTCGAACCCGGTAGCGGCCACACTTCGGAATGACCTGGGCTTTGGTGAAGGGGCAGTTCGTTTAAATCCGGAGATACTCCCTGATGCAGGGATAACCCGCTTTATCCGGAGAAATAACCGGCCGAGCCTTTATCGAAAAATCATTAACTGGTTTAAATTCCGGGTTTGGTAGATCCGATGTCAGGTAGATGGCTTAGGGTGTACGCTCTGCCACGTCTTTTGACGTAGGCAGAGTGTAATCCTGTCTCCGACAGGAACCTCCCGGTCAAAAGACCGGGTTTCACCCTCACGGGGTCTGGAAGACCCGTGAGAGCTAGTTCAAAGAAAAAGGCAATGCCGTTATTCCCTGGTTTATTCGTGGTCAAAATAAAATGCCTGTATTCGGGAGAAAATTATCCTGTTGTTTAACTTTCAATTTTGTACAAATTGACGGATATTGATCTTTTTGCTTTGTACCTGGATAACAAAGGGCTCCAGAGTGGATATCCGACCGGATTCTACCAAAAAAGTCTGGGTAGGATTCAGCAAAACGGTATTCTCATCCAGTCCGCTGCTCTCAAGCTCCATACTATATTGGCCGTTAGGAAGGAAGGCCAGAAAATGGCCGTCATTATCGGTTACCACGCGCTGAACTGCTTCACCGTTTCTTGTGATCTTGAGGGTTATTCCTGACAGACGGGGAATAAACTCTTTCGAGGTCCTTTCATCATAGCGGTACGTAATGCTACCCCTTACAGAGCCGGCCTGCTTCAGCGGAATTTCGACTTTTTTCCGGAAGCCTCCCACCGCAACGGTAGTTTCGTTATGGAACCAGCCGGTCTGCGCCCCTGCCTTGATGGTATAAGTACCGAAAGGCAGGCCGGAATAATCGATCTGACCTTTTTCATCGGTCATAAATATTTTATCCTGGAGTACGATCATATAATCGGGTGCTGCCGGCTCATCCGAATCCCGTACATTATTTCCGTTTTTATCCTGAAATACCAGAACACTCAGCTTGCTTTTCTTCCCGGTAGCGGGCACCGGCTGGTTCAGGTTCAGGGTAATTCCCCCTTCCACATTGTATAACGTGCGGTTATAATTGCTGATGGAGGTGTTATTATTAAAAGCATAGTTATAGACTACACTGTTAAGGAACAGGGAATACTGGCGGTTTATCCTGTAACGGGAATTTGCCGACGCGGAATAGGTATTTCCGATGACAAAGTCTTTGCTGTAATTGGCCCCGGCGTTCAGGAGAAGGTTGTCATTCAGGAGCTCTTTGTTCCACGAAGCGTTGAACAGCAACCGCTGGGTAACTTTACCCATCGTTTCTGAAAAATTCTGCTCGCTCAGGAAATACCCGCCATACTGGTAGGTGGAGTTAAGACTCAACCGGCCGAAGTTGTAAAAAATATTGGCCCGCCCCTGGGGCTTCCATTCAGGCGAATAAAAGTCTTTCACCACGCCGTTCTCCAGGCCGGCATAAATGTTATGCTTTCCGGCTTTCCAGTTCAGGTATTCGACCAGCCGGTGAGCATAGGTAACGGCTGTGTTTTGCATCAGGTCGCTATTCCCGAGATAAGAAAGGTTCCCGGTTTCGGTCTGCTGCTGATATCCCAGTCCCACGCTGGTTTTGCCTTTAGTGGGGAAAGAATAAACCCCTTCCAGCCTGAAATTGGTATTTTCAAGGTTCATATCGTAATGGTAGGAACGGGGAGAAAAGGTCGAATAAAGGGCGTTTGCCCGGATGGCAGACCCACTTTTCAACTGGCGGTTAAAATTCTGCTGGAGATTTGCCATACCTCTACGGTTTCCGGGGAAATAGGCTGTACTGTAATAAAAATTCCCGGAAAAGGTATTGTCATTCACATGGCCGTTGTATTGAAATTCAGCAGACCCTGAGGGAACCAATTTACCATGGTCACGGTAATCGGATACCCCGCCATGGGATCGCAGGAGAAAATTCCAGTTTTTTTGCTTCTCCCATTTCCATTCTCCCCCTGCAATGTGGTGCCTGGCCTGTTCCCAACGGTCATCCCGCAGCATATAATCCAGGCCGATATTCCTGTCGGCCCCGATATGATCCCTAACAAAGAAGGTATACCCGTTTTCAAAGAGGGTTCGGTCGCTTAACAGGTTAAACTGGTTATCTATAAATCCAACTTTAAGGGAGTTCTTGCTATTTTTGTCCGAAATTGTGGCTTTTACTCCTCTGCCAAAAATGGAATACTCCATTTGTTCGTTGATGTTTCCAACGGTAAGGCTATGGTTATCGTACCGATAGGTAAGTAAAGTGTTCAGTGCCGTGAGCCCTTCCTGGCCTTCCGTTTTAAAAACCAGCCCCTGGAGGGAGAGGCTCCCCACGGGGAGGTTGACATGTCCGCCGCCCATCACCTGGTACATGGTGCTCCTGCCGAGTTGCCGGTAACTCAGGGTGATGTCCTGGGGAATATACTGATTATCGTAAAGCAGAAAGGTGTTAGGGTTGTTATCTGTATAACGCCCGGAAGACAGCACGCTCTGAAGACCGAGGCTGGCAGTCCCGAACACCTCTTTTTCCGGGCCGTAAAGACCGGATATATTTACATAGGTAATATTCTCGTTCAACAGGATTTCCCTGGGCCACACTTTTACGCCGAAAAGCGTATCCTTTCCGGCGCTTACCCATCCCTGAAGCTCACGGAAAGCCTTCCCGCCCCGGTTAACCGGATAAGCCATAACTACCGTCACCCACTGGTCGGTATTTCCCCGGTTATGCACCCGGGCGCTCAAAGAAAGGGAGTCTGACATATTGGAGATCATCAAAAGGGGCTGATCAAGGGTAAGGCGCAGGCTTACCTTTTCTGTCACCGGGAGCCGGGAAAACCCTTTTTCCACCTGGCGGTCGTAGATGTCTTTCAGCGTATATTCGATCTCATTTTCACCGGCGGGTACTTGTCCTCCTGTCATGAATACCACAGGGACGAAGAGGGTGTCGCCTCCCTTCAGCTGCACATCAATCACTTCCCCGGAAACACTCCTGATGCCCCGGGGCGTTTTTACTTCCAGGTTTCCGGAAAAGTCATCTCCGGAATGATTAACAAACCGTATGGCCGTTCTGATGATCTTGCTCCCGGCCGGATCCAGTAATTCCGGTGCATCGGCTTTTACCACTGCTAAAGGGGGGAGTACAGAAGGAATATTTCCTGATGTTATGTCTTTGTCGGTCGTTAAAATTTGTTGTTCCTGATTTTCCTTTATTTCGTTTGTCTCCGGTTTGGACACAGCGGGGGTGGTTTCGATTTCTCCGGTGTTCAGTATTGGTTCCGGCTCTTTTTTGTCAGTTTTTGGGATGATTTCTTCCTGTTTTTCTATATTTTCATCGATTTTTGATGATGTGGCTGGGGCTGCAGGCTCAAAAGTTAAAGCCGGGGTTGCCGGGGTAGTGGCTTTCTTCTTTATGGCTTCTGCGACCGGTGCCTGAACAGGGGCATCCGCAGGTTCTTCTGGTATTGCCAGGGAATCCGAATCTTCCGGAAGGGCGAACGAATCGTCAATGACATCGGGTTCGGTGAGGGTTACGGTAGCGGCAGGGGTTTGGAAAAGGGGTTTTGCCCACTCCCACAGGATGGGGGTGGCTATAGCTGCGATGGTCAGCGTAACGGCTATATATTTTAACCCTGTTTTTTTCAACTCCGTATTTTTGATATAACCCTATCAGGCATTATCAGTCATATTATTTTTATGTTTAAGAGATTGGAAAGGTATGTAAACATACTTCATATAAGGCGGGCCCTAGCCTGCCTTTTCGGGGAATTGGTTTTCCCGGTGTTTGCCTTTAATCCCTATGTTTTGTTTGTGTTATATGTTTGTGCGGAATAGTTGGTTTTATAATTATTGTGCCAGAATGGTGTATTGTAAGGTGGTGGTATAAGTGGTCTGAGCCTGTTGCTTATCTTTAAAAGCATATAAAAGCTTGTCTTTATTTGCCAGGTTTATGAGATATCCCACATCAAAATTAATGTTCTGGTTACTGGTGGAGCCTCCCTTGGCGATCACCTGCGCCCCTGTCGAAAGTGTCACCGTATTCAGGTGAGTCACTCCGGGTGCGGTGGTGTTGAGCTTCACGTTCAGCACGTCGAGATCAATTATATTACTGCCGTAGGAAAAGTGAGGAGTGCCAGAACTGGCATTCACCGTCACCTGGTATGCGGCATTGGTATTGACTGTAAGGCCGTTATTATAGGTAACGCTGGCGCCGTTCTCATAGTCGGAGCGTGACTGCAGCGTTAGTGTCCCGTTTTGAGCTCCGCCGTTGACCGCCAGGCTGAAGTTGTTCTCCACGGGCGGGTTCCCGAGGTTTCCTACCTGTACGGTATGATCGAGCGGAACTGACCCCATCAACTGGTTATTGCTGTTATAAAACCTGAACTCAATAGTGAACTTATATTCTTTCCATGCCTGAAGGTTGCCCAGGTAACTTCCGCCCAGAACGGTCCAGTTAAATTTAAACTCCCAGCGATAGTATCCCCCTGTATTATAAAGCGGTGCGTTGGACTGGGTCACCAGGTCCTGTTCGGATGTATTGAGAACCACGTTCGGATAAAACCCGATTTGCGCAACACTGGGAACCGGTGAAGGGTTAGCCGTGCCTTGTGTACTGTTGGGCTGTATGCTGAGCTTATCTGCAGGAAAAACTTTACCATCGGTAGGGATCTGACCGGTCACTTTTGCGGTGATCCGCCAATTGGGCATATTCACCCCATTCTGTCCGTCGATGATGAGGGTTACAGCGTTGGACATGCTGTTTCCATTATAGTTGCTGATAGAAAGATAGCCCTGCCGATGACCGCCAAAAGTTTGTGCTTTAACGGTCAATGCTCCTGCCAGGAGGAAAAATATAAGCAAGCCTCTTTTATTCATACGTAAATTTCAGTTCCGCGGCTTCCATCTCGGAGTTGTTACCGTAATCTATCATAACCGTGGCCGTATAATTGCCCCGGGTAAGTCCTCCTGGTAAAGGGATGAACATCACCCTGCGGTCGCCCGGTAATGTACGGAAACCCGCTTCTTCTATTTTTACTGTTTTTCCGGTACCTGTATTTAAAAGGTCGGTATACACCACACCATCTGTCCACACATTACTCATGTTATGGAACTCCAGCTGCAGGTGCCCGGCCTGAGAATCAAATTTCAGTCCTGTAATTTCCAGCTTATTGTCCCTTGGTTTCACTGTGGACCTGAGATAGAGCTTGATGCCGGAGCGCACACTTACCTTAATGCTGGACCCCTGGGCGTTGACATCATCTACCGGGTTCATCTGGGATACAAAAAGCAGCGCCGTGAAGGTGGAGATATCTTCGGGAAGAACGGGTGGCACCACTACGTTGATGGTCAGATCACGGGTTTCTCCCGGCTTCAGCGAGAAATAGGAGCCTTCCCGGATAACTATCCATTTGGCAAATGACGTTTTCAGGGAGTCGGCCGGCAGGATCACGTTATTTCCTTTTTCATCGTAGCCCCAGTCGGCCAGGCTAAGCGCCAGGTCGAGCACCGTGGTTTTACTGGCATTGGTCACGCTTATCTTCTCCGTACCGGTCTGCCCTGGTCCTATTTCAAAGTAAGCACGAGGGGGAGATACGGAAATTCCGGTTTGTGAATGACCGCAGAGGAAGCCCCCGCAAAGGAGGAAAAGGAAAAGAAAGCCCGTTTTCATTGTGCTGTTTGATAAGATAAAAGGGTGCTGCAAGCCCAGCCCACAACACCCTCATATCACAAAACTACAAAATAAAATCTTAATCTGCTAAAATAGTATACGTTACCTGTGCAGTAAATACGTTTTCTCCTGCACCGTCAACTTTCTTGAATTTGTTGATGTAGGCATCTGACCCTGCGCCTTTGTAGTTAACACTTACTTTCATGTCTCTTCCACCGGTACCGCTTTTAATAAACGACTGATCCGATGCAGACAACGTTCTCGGGCTATAGGTAGGAGATCCTCCAATAGCAACGGAACCTGCTGTAGGTGTAAGTAAAACGGAAGATGCTAAGATCGAATTGTTTGCGCTTTCAAAATCACCATCTGTCTTTACTTTTACTTCAAACGCTCCTGTGCTGAAGATTTCCAGGTGATCTGTCTGGTCTACATTTACACCATCGTTGTAGTCATCTTTGGAGATGTAGGTCAGATTCACGACTCCCTGAGTACCGTTAACTATGATTGTGTGGATGGGTTGTAACTTGATGTTGACAGTTACGTTGGCTGTTGACTGAGCTTTGGCTGTGCCGACGAAAATTAAAGAGATAAAGGTTACGGCGGCGAAAATTACTTTTTTCACTTTTTTAATTGTTTTTGTCTTTTTTTTGTTTTATACTTGTAATTCCTATCATCCATTGTACCGGATGTGCAATCTCAAATGCAAAGCGTATGCCAAACTCTTCTGTTTTGGCCATTTTTCTAATTTTCCTTAAAAGTTTATATAAAATCTTTATTAAGCCATATTTTTATGGGGGTGTTTACACGGGGGTGGGGGTGTTTTTACACGGGTAAGCCGCAAATAAAAGACAAGCCGGATGTTGAAAATTGTTGAACATCCGGCTTTTGTTTTGGAACTGAGTAAAATGTACTATTTCAAGATGACGGTTTCAGGGCTCCCCATAATATTTCGATGGGATGCAGCGCCTTCCGGTGAGTGCCGTCATGGATCTGGTGCCGGCAAGAGGTTCCTGCAGCTGCAATGATCACTTCTTCGGGCTGCTGACGCACGGTAGGGAACAGCACAAGTTCCCCTATTTGCATGGATATATCGTAATGCTCTTTTTCGTAGCCGAATGAGCCGGCCATACCGCAGCATCCGCTGGGGATCAGCTGTACTTCGTAGTTTTTAGGGAGGCTCAGCATTTTTTTGCTCGGGACAAGCGAGCTCACGGCCTTCTGCTGGCAGTGCCCGTGCAATTTGATCAGCCGTTTCTCTTCTGTAAAGAGGGATGCATCAAGTTCTTTTCTGTCTATCAGTCCCCCAATAAATTCTTCAAAAGTAAATACGTGCCTGGCCAGCTCAGCAGCGCCTTCCACCTGGTGTTCGCTCACCAGATCGGGGTATTCATCTCGAAAGGTAAGTATGGCACTGGGTTCGATGCCGATCAGGGGGATGAATTGCGGGGGTGCATGTTGGGGCGTTGCATGTAACGCCCCAACAGCGGTAGTGGCAGCAGGAAGCCCCATTTTATCCCGAAACAGTTGTACATTTGCATTGGCCAGCTCCCGGGCATGAGTCAGCAGTCCTTTAGAAAGATAGGAACGGCCGGAGTCGGCATGATCTTCAACGATTACTGAAAAGCCAAGCTTCACCAGAAGATGCACCGCTTTCTTCCCGATCTCCACATCGTTATAATTGGTAAATTCATCAAGAAAAAGGTATACTTTCTTGTCTGAGGTACCGGCCACATCACCATATTCCTTCCTAAACCAAGCCTTTAAAGTGGTGTCGGAAAGTAGCGGCATGGTGCGTTCGGGGTGAAACCCTGCGAGCGTGTTCGCTATTTTGCGCAAGCCCCTATTTTTAAAAATAAAGTTGTAGACTCCGGGAAACACCGCCGCCAGCTTATTCAGCCTCGGGTAGTTTCCGATCAGCCAGGAGCGCAGGGGCACTCCGTTATCTTTATGATACTGGTGCAGAAATTCCATTTTCAGCTTGGCCATATCCACATTGGAGGGGCACTCCGCCTTACAGGCTTTACACGCCAGGCAAAGATCCAGCACCTCTTTGATCTCTTCTGAATCAAAACGGTTCATTTTGTCGGACCGCGTAAGGGTCTCCCTAAGAATATTGGCCCGGGCGCGGGTAGTGTCTTTTTCGTTTTTGGTGGCCATGTAGGAAGGGCACATGGTGCCCCCGCTGAGGTGGCTTTTCCGGCAGTCGCCCGACCCGTTACATTGTTCCGCATGCTGGAGGATGTCCTGGTCTTTAAAACGGAAGGCCGTTTTAAATTCCGGCGTCTTCTGACCCGGAAAGTACCGGAGAAACTCGTCCATGGGGGGCGTGTCCACTATTTTCCCGGCATTAAATATATTTTCTTTGTCCCAGACCGCCTTGAGATCTTTGATGAGCCGGTAGTTATGCTCGCCAATCTGCTCTTTGATAAATTCGCCTCTTAAACGGCCGTCGCCGTGTTCGCCGGAGAGGGAGCCTTTGTATTTTTTCACCAGCGCCGAGATCTCCTCGGCGATCAGACGGAACTGCCCTTTCCCTTCCTGCGTCTTCAGATTGATGATGGGCCGGAGGTGAAGCTCACCGGTAGCAGCATGCGCATAATGAACGCAAAACATTTTGTTTTTTTCCAGGATCCGGTTAAATTCTATAATGAATTCGGGGAGATCATGTACGTCTACAGCTGTATCTTCAATAACCGCAACCGCCTTCTCATCACCCGGCAGGTTAGACAAAAGTCCGAGACCTGCCTTGCGCAGCGACCAGATCCTTTTCACATCCGCGCCGGTAACCAGCGGAAAATCATACCCGAAGCCCGACAGCCGCATTTCCGTCTCCATCGCCGCCGCCGCACTCCGGATCTCCGCTTCGGTATCCCGCGACAGCTCCACACAAAGGATAGCCCCGGGATCACCGTTGACAAAGAAGCGATTGGCGGACTGCTCTTTGTTGAATTTCGTACATTCCAGGATGTAATGGTCGATCAGCTCCACGGCACTCGGACGGTATTTCAAAGCGATAAGGTTGGCCCGCAACGATTCATCGACGGTATGACAATGTACGGCCACCACGCCCTGGAACTTCGGAGGCAAAGGGTTAACGTGGATCTTCAGTTCGGTGATGAATATCAGTGTGCCTTCTGACCCGGCGATCAGCTTACAGAAGTTGAACGTTTCACTGCTGTCTTCTGTAAAGACCTCTGTTTCCAGGAGCTCGTCGATGGCATAGCCTGTGTTTCGCCGGGTAATGGTCCGTTTCGGGAATTCCGCCCGGATGCTGTCCTGGTTATCGAGATTATTGAGGGTGCGGAAGATGTGGGTATAGATATGGTCTTCCAGCGACCAGGTACTTTCTTTCTTTTCATGAATACTCCTTATCTTCTGAATAAACGCTGCCTTGGAGATATCCTTAAAGATTACAAAGCTGCCGTCACTGAGGTAGCCGCTGACCTCCAGCAGGTGATCACGCGCACTTCCATAGACCACGGAGTTGGAGCCACAGGAGTTATTTCCCACCATCCCGCCTATCATGGCCCGGTTGGCCGTGGAGGTTTCCGGACCGTAGTAGAGTCCGTAGGGCTTCAGGTGCATATTCAGCTCATCCCTCACCACCGCCGGCTGCAGGCGCACCCAGGATTCTTCCGGGTTGACCTCCAGGATACGGGTAAATGTGCGGGACACATCCACCACTATTCCTTTTCCTACCACCTGCCCCGCCAAGGAAGTGCCGGCGGTACGCGGAATCAGGGTGACGCGGTAGTCGTGCGCAAAACGGATCAGCGCTTCCACATCTTTCTCATCGGAAGGGAAGACCACGCCCAACGGAATCTCCCGATAGGCCGATGCGTCAGTAGCATAGAGTATGCGGGTTACTTTATCGGTAAGAATTTCACCCTTGAATTCTTTCTTCAGGTCTGCCCGGTGTAAAGCCATTGGTCACGGTTTGCGGCGCTAAAAATACGAACATTTGTACGGCAAATTTCTCCATACAGTGAAAAAATCCAATTAATTCCAACCTTTTCCAAAGAATGCCGGTCTTTAAGGCAAGATCCGTAACCTGTGTATGACCATGATGCGAAAAATTCTACCTGTTTTATTACTGGCTATTCTCCAATGGAGCTGTTCGGATGAATGCACCCAAACCCGAACCTATACCGTTTGGATACCCTACACGGTAGGATACGAAACAATCCTGAAAGGCATATCCACTTCCGGCCCGCAGGATCTGAAGGAGCCCGGCAAGATTTACGCCTATAACCAGTACCTGCTGATCGGAGAGATGAAAAGAGGTATTCACATCATTGACAATTCCGATCCCCGTTCGCCGAAAGCGGTTTCTTTTGTTAACATCCCGGGCGTTCTGGATTTTGCTATAAAAGACCATGTACTCTATGCCGACAGCTACATGGACCTGGTATCGCTCGACCTGAGCAACCCTCTGGAGATAACGGAAATAGGCCGGAAAGCCAGGATGTTCAGCAGGGGTATCTGGGAAGGTCGTTCATGGCACTATGATGCCCGTAGCAACACGGTAACAGACTATGCCAAAGAGATCCGGACGGAGACGTTCAAAACCAACTGCGGCAATGAAGATCCTCGTTTTCTCGGCACGGGTTGGGGTTATACCGATCAGTTTTCTTACAGCAGCGGCCCGCAGGGGCCTACCGGCCCAACAGGGGATGCCGGCGGACAGGGCGGCTCTATGGCGCGCTTCACACTGTATGACCATTACCTCTACGCGGTAGGTGAAAGTGACCTGATGGTCTTTAATATCAGTGATCCGGCGCGGCCCGATTCCACGACAAAGATCAACCTGGGCTGGGGGATAGAGACCATTTTTCCCTATTTCGACAAGCTGTTTATCGGCTCAAACACGGGAATGTATATCTATGACAACAGCAACCCGGCAAAGCCGGAGCGGATGTCGATCTTCAATCATGCCCGGGCCTGTGATCCCGTGGTGGTTCAGGGCCACGTGGCGTATGTTACCCTCAGAACCGGCACCTGCGGAAGCGCCCCTAACCAGCTTCAGGCGATTAATATTTCCAACCTGTATGCCCCTTCGCTGATCAGGAGCTATCCTATGGAAAGCCCGCACGGCTTGTCGATAAACGGGGAAAAGCTGTCGGTGTGTGAAGGTGCCAACGGCCTGAAGTCTTTCAACGCCTCCAACCCCAACGCCATATTCCAGTTGCAGCACCTGAAGGATCATCATGCATTTGATGTGATCCAGCTGGGCTCCAATATCCTGCTGGTGATCGGTGAAGACGGCTTCTACCAATACGACAACTCCGATCCTTCTAATTTACAACTCTTAAGTAAAATTGCCAAAAAATGAAAAAGATATACATCATCCTGCTTTTTCTCGCCTTTTCCGCTACAGCCCAGGAAAGGGAAGTAAAGACGTCGAAGTTTGTTAATCAGACGGAGATCGCCCTGCTGGCAGGAAGGAGCCTGACCGGCGCCACCGCTCATCCGTATTACTGGTTAGCTTCCGGCAGCTCTTCATATGTTCCTTATCCTTATCCCTATACCCCCAATTATAAGAAGAAGAATACCGGCAGCTTCAGCTTCCAGACCTTTAACGGCTGGCGGGTAAGGCCCCGGACCGCCGTAGGGCTCACCACCGGCCTGGATGCTTACCAGGGCGCTCTCATTATGCCGGTAGCTGCGGGAGTGCGCCAGGAGCTGTTTGAAAAAGGGCCTACGCTCTCCAAAATTCAGGCTTCCCTTGACCTGGGTACCGGCACATTATGGCTGGATGGGGAAGACGACATCTCGAAAAAGGGCGGACTGATGATAAATCCTTCTGTGGGATTCGTTTTTCCTACCCGGTCAGGGTCGGCATTTTTGCTGAATTTTGGTTATAAATACCAGTATTATACCCTTCTTACTACCTACAGTAAAGAGAACTTTACAGAGGAAACGCGGAATATAAAGCGGCTGCAGGTCCGGCTGGGCTTCCAGTTCTGAAGCGAAGCTGCTTGGAAAGTATACAACCTGCTGCGTTATTTTCGGAATTCGGTCTCAGTCACATACTTTTAGTATGCTCCTTCGTCCTCATCCTCAACGCCTTGCATTTTGTCGCAGCGGCGAACCGTTACTTTTTAAACAACTTCCCGGGCCATAAATAACGGGATACCTTTTTAGATGGCTCTCACAGGGGCATTAGAACGTTTATTCTCGGGCAGGTGTTTTATTTGTAGCGGCAGTGTATGTAATTTTACTGCTTAAATGTTTTACAAATGATCATTTGCCATATCCTGACCTACTCTTACGAAAACGGCGGTACCTCCAAGTTTGTTTCCGATCTTGCCTCCTTTCAAACCGAAAAAGGCGATGAGGTAAGGATATTGTCTACCGAGCTGCAGGGGCATTCACCTTATCCGGTTCCGCCGGGTGTGGAGCTGGTCACTTTTAAGCCGGAAACCGTAACCCGTGTGATCCCCCTTTACAGTTCAGTTTTATATGATTATGTACAGACGAACGATAAAGATATCGATGTTTACCACCTGCACTGCCTGTGGAATTACGGCGAAATGCTGGTAGATAAGCTGCATTTGCATGATAAAACGGTAGTTACCATTCACGGAAGCCTTCACCCCTACACATTCAAGGGCCTGGTGTATTATAAACGACTGGTGTATTCCAAATGGTTTCAAAAGAATTTTCTCCATAAAGTAAAGGTCATCCATGTCAACCATGCCGGGGAGGTAAAAGATGTGACCGATTACCTTGGCCACCGGCCGGATAACCTGGAGGTCATTCCCAACGGAACCGACATACACGAAGTGATCCCCACACCGCCGGATAAAAGGAACCGGAATGAGCTTCTTTACATCGGGCGGCTTCACCACAAGAAAGGATTCGATATCCTGATGCCCGCATTCAGGAAGATCGTGCAGGCCCGGCCGGACGCCCGGCTGCTCATTGCAGGCCCGGATGACGGCATGCTGGATTACATCCGGGAGTATGCCGAACAGAATGGCCTGGAAAACCAGGTGGAGATCCTTGGAACCGTCACCGGTGAAGTCAAAAAAGGGTTATTCAGCAGGGCCGGTATTTTTGTGCTTCCTACTTATTCCGAAGGCTTTTCCCTGGCCGTACTGGAAACGCTCATGTACGGGTTACCGGCAGTGGTTTCTGATCAGACCGGCCTTTCCCCCCTCCTCGAAGATTACGGGGCGGCCGAGGTAACGGCACTGAATGCCGACGCCTTTGCAGAGGGCGTACTGAAGGTGATGAACAACGCAGAACTATATGACCAGCTTCCCGAAAACGGGCGCCGCCTCCTGGAAGAGAAACTGGAGAAGAATAAGGTATGTACGGCATTCAACCACCGGGTATACGACAAGTTCAGGAGCTGAGAATTAACTTCCGATAATTCCCAGCTCTTTGTATTTTTGGATATACATTTTATCCAGTTCTTCCGAATCTTTATATTTCTTCCGCAAGCCGGTCAGTTTTTTATGCAGCTCTGCTTTGATTTTTGCATAGGCGGGGTCATGATATACGTTCTTCATTTCATTTTTATCTAGGGTTCGGTCATAGAGCTCCCATTCGTCAATGTCGTAGTAAAAATGAACCAGCTTATATTTTTCGGTGACTATGCCGTAGTGCCGCTTGACCATGTGTATGCCGGGGTATTCGTAGTAATGATAGTAGGCCGCTTCTCTGAAGTTTTTTCCTTTCCCCTTAAAAAGGGGAATAAGGCTCTCGCCCTGCATATCGGACGGGGCTTTTATGCCGGCAGCGTCGAGGAAGGTCTGGGCGAAGTCAAGGTTCTGTACCATATTGGAGTTTTTTGATCCGGGTTGGATCACACCGTTCCACTGCACCAGCAGCGGGGTCTTGAAAGACTCGTCAAAAATAAAGCGCTTATCGTACCAGCCGTGCTCCCCCAGGTAAAAGCCCTGATCGGAGGTATAGACGATGATCGTGTTTTTGTCCAGGCCGTTCTCTTTCAGAAAGTCGAGTACCTTACCCACACCCTCATCTACCGCCGCAATGGTGCCGAGGTAATCCTGCATGTAACGTTGGTAGCGCCATTTCATTTTATCTGTTTCGGTCATTTTGGGGAAGTCCTTTATGAACTGCTCGTTCATTTTGCCGTAGGCGGCGTCCCATTTTTTTCGTTGTTCGGAATTCATCCTTCCTACCGTATGGGTATAGTTTCCCTTGTCATAAGTGTGGCTTTCCTTTATTCCGAGCTTGTCCATATTCTCCGGAAAGATCTTGGAGTCTCCCGCCCAGTTCATGTGGGTGAGAAGGTTCATTTCGGCCTCTTTGCTGGCCCGTCCTCTTCCTTTGTAATTATCAAAAAGGGTTTCTGGTTCGGGAAATGTCTTTTTTAGGTATTCTTCAAAATGCCTTTCGGCGGGAAGCCACTCCCTGTGCGGGGCTTTGTGCAGGTAGGCCAGGAAAAAGGGCTTATCCGGGTCGCGTTCTTTTTTGAGCCAGTTAAGTGTAAAGTCGGTGATGATATCGGTTACGTATCCGGTAAACTTCTGTCGTCCCTGCTTTTGAGTGATAAAGTCGGGGTTATAATAGTCGCCCTGACCGGGAAGGATCTTGAATTCATCAAAGCCTTTGGGGTTATTGCCGAAATGGAGCTTTCCGAACATGGCGGTCTGGTAGCCGTTGGCCTGCAGGATTTGCGGGAAAGTAACGTTAGTAGTATCAAACGGGAAGTTATTGTCGATCTTTCCGGTGATATGCGAGTGCTTGCCGGTCAGGATCACCGCCCGCGAAGGGGAGCAGATGGAATTGGTGACGCAGGCATTGGTAAAGAGCATGCCGTTTTGCGCAATGCGGTCAATGTTCGGTGTGTGCGTCAATGCCGGGTTATAGGCCGAAATGGCCTGGTAGGCATGATCATCCGACATGATGAATACGATGTTGGGGCGGGTGGCCGGCTTATTTTTGTTTACTGCTCTCCGGAAGCCCCACACAAAGGAAGACAGTACAAGGGTTAAAATGAGTATTCTTATTTTCATCGATATAAAATCCGGATAAATCAGGCATAATCATGAGTTAAAGATAGGAAATAGTTTGAATGCCGGGGTAAAAATTTAGGGAAAACCCCTAAAAACCGGTTGCGGGGCCAGGATAGTTTTGCGGAAGATCTAAACGTAAACAAACTTATGAAAACATTAATGACAGTATTTCTGGCCACTTTGCTACTCACCGGAGCCATGGCCTGCTCCAAACTGGGTATCGGGAATCCTAAAAGCGGAAAAAGTACGCTGACCGCGAAGGTCGACGGCAAGGATTATTCAGCAAACGAAGTAGAAGGGGTTATGGGCCGGGGATTGGACGGTAAAGTATATATAGGGATAGATGGCGATTATACACGGACTGGCTGGCAGAGAATACACCTCTCCTTCAAGGAAGAGCAAGGTACCGGCACCTTTGCTTTCACCAAAGAATCGCCCACCTCGGGCACTCCTCACATAGCCTCGTATCAAATTGAGGATGATAACGGTATACCGGCGATCGGTTCGGCGGTCAGCGGTGCACTGACTATTACTGAATTTGACAAGGCTAAAAAAATGGTAAAGGGAACATTCAGTTTCACTACAGAGGCATTTTACCCGATAGCCAAAGTAAGTGTAACGGAAGGGAAATTCGAAATATACTACATTGAAATTTTATAGCCATGCAGCACTTTTGACAGGGTCGAAGGATAGCCATTGCCCCTAGATAAATCCCTCATAAATAGCCCTTTTGACAAGGGCAGCCACGTTTCTTACATCGAATTTTACGAGCAGATTGGAGCGGTATATCTCTATGGTCTTTTCTGAGAGGTGTACCTTACCGGCTATCTGGCGGGTCGTAAAGCCTTCCATAATTAGCAAAAGTACTTTTCTTTCCCCTGATGTAAGGGATAACCCTATAGTGGTGGTATTTGTTCTTTTTACTTCAGGCGAAAAAAATGTTTCGCCTCTTTCCATACTTTCCAGTGCCGCCAGCAACTCTTTACTATCATCTGCTTTGGATATATAACCATCAACCCCCTGCTTAAACAATGCTTTTACTGTTGTCTGATCATTGAATGTGGAAATGATGAGTATCTTTAGCTTGGGATAATGCCGGCGAATCTCTTCTATAAAGTCGCGGGCATCAAAGGCCCCGAATTTCACATCCTGAAACAAGACGTCTACCCGGTTTTCCGCCAATACTTTCATCAGGCCCGGTTTATTTTTTACCTTGAAAATTTTCAGGTCGGGCCGATCCCTTTGAAGGATTTTCTCAAACCCGTCAAGGATCAGGCTGTGGTCATCTGCAATCGCTACATTTTCTATCATAAAACTGAATATTCAATAAAGGCAGTGGTTCCGTTGTCTGCGGCGCTATCCAGGGTCAGTTCCGCCCCGATTTTGTACAACCGATTCCTAAGGTTGGACAGGCCACTACTACCATTAAGCGCCTCCGGGTTAAAGCCCTTTCCGTTATCTTCCACCCCCAGGGTAAGATGTGAACCGGACACCATCAATTGCACGGATATTTTACCGGCTTCGGCATGCTTAATTGCGTTTTGAATGAGCTCCTGTACTCCACGGTACAGAATCAATGCATGGGGCGAGGGGATGCGGGGGCTTGGGGCATTGGAGAAGAAGGTTACGTTACCGGTATCCAAAGTGGCACAAAAGTTCCGTATTTCGTCTTCCAGGGCACTTTTTTCGAAATTTACGGGCATTAGATTCCGGGCCACTTTTCTCACCTCCTTATGCATATCTTTCACCATCCTGACGGCCAGGGCATCGCCTCCCGTATTTTCCAGTTTCAACCTCACCGCGGTTAATGAAGAGGCTATTCCGTCATGAAGCTCTTCCGACAATCGCTTTCTTTCCTGTTCTTCTCCCTCTACCCGGGCCTGGTTTACTTCCTTTTCTTTGTTTAACCGACTTATTTTTCGTTGCTGTGACACATTCCGGTAGTAGGCCCAAAGGAATGCCAGTATAATCAGAACGCTACCTGCCAGAAGACTGATAAATAATTTCTGACGGGCGATCTGACTTTCGTTTTGCGCTATTACCCGGCTCTTCTTTTCTGTCTCATACTTAATGAGGATTTCTTTCATTAGTTCCTGGTTATTTTCCATCATGTTATTCCGGAAAATTTCCTCCCCTGTTTTCAGGTACTCCAACGCTTTGGCCTGATTTCCGGCCTGTTCCCATCCAAAGGCCAGGTTGCGATAAATGGGGTATTGTACTTCTTTGTTATCCTGAGCAACGGCCAGCTGCAGCACAGACTCCCCGGTGAGAATAGCCTCCCGTGCTTTCTTTAGTTTTACCAGGGCATCCAGTCGCGCTGCCTCCACAGGGAGCTCCAGGTTTTTTATCCGAAAGGTTTCTCCTGTTTTCTTTGCGAGGTCATAAAAGGAGAGTGCTTCATCAAATCTTTCCTGCGAATGCGCGTATTCTCCCAGCGCATAGTTAGCCAAAATAGCAGCCATCGGGTTATTTGTGCTTTTAGAGAGTGCTTCCTCTGCAATTATTTTTCCTTTTTCGAGACTGTCAAGCTTAATGAGTGAAACGGCGAGAATCCCGGAGGCCAGGGCTTCGTTTGTCAGGTTATTTAAGGCTTCAAACTCTTTCTTTGCATGAGAAATATGCCGGTAAGAAGCTTTAAAGTCCAATCGGCCGAAAAACACATTTGCCAGATTGAAGTGAACGGCAGCGGCCTGGTTTGCATCACCTGACTTTTCAAAAATAGTCAATGCCCTCTCATAATACTTTACGGCTTGTTCCGACCTGTTCCGGTAAGCAGAAACTGCGGCCAGGAGACTCAGATACTTCCCGGTCTTCGGATCATCTTCCGGATAGCTCTTCAATGTAGAATCAAGTAGGTTACCGGCCGTAGCAAGCTGTCCGCTCTGTAAATAGTACCTGGCCAGGTTAAAGGTATAGATATCGCGGAGAAACTTGTTTTCTCCGGCGGTTGCTTCAGCTTCGCCCACATACAGCGAGGCGCTGTCCCGGTTTATAAGTGCCTTGCTAAATGCCTGCACAATAGCCAGAGAGTCAGGAGAATTTCGCTCCTTGTCAAATATCGTTTTCGGGTCTGATTGGCAGGAAAATAAGAAACTATAAAGTGTTATGAATAATATATACTTCATAAAACGAACGATTTTCAGTGTGATCTTCCGAAGATAGTTATTTTAGATTGATTTTTATCTTTTTTGACAGAGTTTAACTGCTATTTACACGTAATGGTTAAATAATCCCTGCAAGATATTCCATTTCATTCTCTAAAATCTTATTTTTGGGTTTATGTATGTTGCGGTCGCAATGAAGAAATACCATGTATTGCTAGTAGACGATCATAAGATTCTGCTTGACAGCCTGTCTCTCCTCATCAACTCTATCGAAGATATGGAAGTGGCAGGTACTATTGGTGACAGCCGGAATGTGCTTGATTTTCTTGCTACGCATCATGTGGATATTCTTGTCACGGATATGAACATGCCGTATTCCAACGGGATAGAACTTACCTTGAAAGTCCGTGCTCTTTATCCTGATACAAAAATACTGATGCTGACTGTTAATGACACAGCTGAAGCCATAAAGGAGGCCTTCCAGTCGGGGGTTTCGGGATATATTACCAAAAAAGCCAACAAAGAGGAGCTGACCAAGGCTTTTCGGACGATATTAAAGGGGGAAAAATTTTTCAGCAGCGATGTAATGCAGGAGTTGCTAAGCCCTTCCTTATTAGCAAATGATGAAACAAGCCTTAACAATATTAAAGCCTTATCAAGCCGGGAACTGGATGTTGTAAAGCTTATCGCACAGGAACTCTCTTCTACCGAGATCGCAGAGCGACTTTTTATCAGCCCTGGAACCGTGGAAAATCACCGGCACAATATTTTGCAGAAACTGGGGGTGAGGAACTCCATCGGCATAATTAAATATGCGTTGAAATATAAGCTGATCTGATGATTTCGAACCGGTTCAGCCCGTTGGCAACAGGATATCTATGGTAGTTCCCCCCTCTTCGCTAGCCGGAAAGGTGATTTGGCCTTTCAGTTGTTCCACCCTTGATTTAATATTGGCAAGCCCTACTCCGCTTGCTTCTTTGTCTTCTATAAATCCGATGCCGTTATCTGAAACGGTAAGAGCTACCTGAATATCGGTGCGGTTTAAAAGGATCTGCGCCTGAGTGGCTTTTGAATGTTTGAGAATATTATTGATCAGTTCAAGTATGATGTTGTAGATCTGGTATTCCAGGTCAACCGGGAGCCGTTGGGAGAATCCTTCATCCCTGAAATGGAATGCTATAGGATGTCTATCCAGGCTTTTGATGAGCTTCCGTATAGAATTAACCAGCCCGAGGGCTTCCAGTTCGCTGGGAATAAGATTATGGGAGATCAGCCTGACGTCCATATAGATATCGTCCAGAATCTGCACAAAAGAGTTCCGCTGCTCGGGTGTGGGTGTGTCTGTCGTTTCAAAGCGCCATTTTAGGGCTGCAATTTTGGTGTTCAGATTATCGTGAAGTTCGGATGCCAGTCTTTTCCGTTCAATGGTCTGCCCTTTAAAAACCGCTTTTGAGATCTCCTCATTTTTTAGCTTCAGCTCCTCATTTTTATGTTTTAACTCCCGGTTGCTGTTCACGATATACAGGGTGGCAATTACTCCTGTAATCACCATCACCAGTAAGGCATGGCGGATGATGCGGTTTTGTTGTTCAGACTTTAACAGGTTTTCATTTTCCAGTCGGGTGATCTGGTTTTTATGCTTTTCCGTTTCATATTTCAATTGCCATTCGGCAAACCCCTGGTTTAGCCTTTCCGCCTTCGACTCCTGCTCATATAGCCTTACCTTTTCCAGGTATTTCAATGCTGTTTCTGCATGACCGTTGTATTTATAGGCTTCATAAAGGGTCTTGTTGAGGTAGTTGGCGAAATACGGAAATTCCATGAAATTTACGCGCTTTTCGGCCAGGGAAGCATATTTTAAAGCTTTTTTATATTCTTTGCGATTCAGGTAATAACGTCCTACAAAACCTGCTACCTGGCCCAGGATGTACTGTGCCTGGTTATACTCGGATCGCCGGACACAGGCATCTACCACCTGGTCGAGTATGTGCTCTCCTTCCCGGGTATTTCCAAGGTACATATAGTTCAGGCTTTGTCCGAGCATGGTAATATAGAAATAATCAAACCATTCTTCCTTGTCCTGATCTTTTATGAGCTCGAAAATCTCATCCGTCATCCGCAGCGATTCTTTATAATCTTTGAGAACAACGAGTGTATAAGCTGCCCAGGTAATTTTAATATTCGCTATTACATCGATGTGGCCTCCGGTTTGGGCGGCTTCAAGTGCTTCTGAAAAATAGTTTGAATATTTGACTTTAGAATCCTCCGAAATATCATTCTCATACATGTTCCATGTCATCAGAGGGATGAACTTGTTATTGACAATGCCGAAGTTTTTTACATCTTTCAGCTTCTTAAACTCGAGCATAGACCTTTCCAGATAATCAAACGCCGAATAGAGCTGATTTCTCCGAAGATACTCACTCCCTTTCATGTAAAGGTAATTTGCCATAGCGGGTGGCCACGAGCTGGTTTCTGCAATAGCAGACATATCCGACAGGAAGTTCCAGGTAAACTCTTTTTCTTCAACGGCATGGGGTGATGCCCAGAAAGTTCTGAATGTTGTAATGAGCAGAGAGTCTCTCGTATAGGATGACGGTTCACGTATTAATGTGTTGAGGTATTCTTTTTCTGCGCCCATACCTTCTTTCCCATATCCATTCAGGCCTGTTAAGGACAAAAGCAGTATAATCCCAATTTTTCTCATTCGTACCTTTTTCCCAAAAATTACTCGAAAACACATCTAATTCAAAGAATAATTGTATCCTCAGACCGCTAATGCCGCATTTGTGTTCCTAAAACTGGTCAATTGCCTGCCATCTGCCGGTATTATTTTTCAGTAAATTCAGAAGCACCGTCTGCATATCCTGAATAAATGGTGCTTCTTTCTCTGTTATAATTCTTGAATTAAGGAGCAGTACCGCACTCATTCCATTGTCATTATCACACATAAATCCGGCCCTTGTTCCTGGAAGACTTCCATAGCTGAAAATAAGATTCTGCGCTCTCCATACCCCTATACCCAGGCCCCAGTCGGAAAATGCAGCAGGGGTAGTCATGAGTGTTGTACGCGATGCGGCAGTGAGAATGTCGGGGCGCGCGGTAAGTCCGTCAATAGCATTCACGAAACGCAGCAGGTCGGGGGCGGTAGCCGATAATCCGCCGTCAGCATCCCGTCTGGGAAACGCGATAGTATATACATACGGGGGGTCGGTTTCCTGACCGTAGTATTTCACCTCATTCGGCTTGCGTTCTGCGAGGGTCCTGCCGGCAAGGCCGGTATGTTCAGCGCCTGCAGGACGAAGAATTTTTTCTTTTACAAAATCTATATAGCTTTTACCCGACACTTTCTCTATTATTCTTCCGGCTATCCATAAATTGATGTTGGAGTAATCGAATAGCTCTCCGGGTGCTCTCGGGTTAGGCCGGGTGCTGATAATCCAGTTCAGTAATTGCTCATTTGTAAATTCGGGATTATAGTCGATCACATCTCCTCCAGTAGACGCGCCCCATGATCCGGAAACGTTTTGGAGGAGGTCTTTTAACGTTATGGCCGACAGATTCGAGTTGTATGGAGGCTTGCCGTACCGGGTGCCCAGCAGGGCCCCCTCACCAAACACCTTATCGGTCAAAGCAAGTTTGTTTTCCTGCACCAAAATCATAATAGCCACGCCGGTATACGCTTTGCTTACACTGGCCAGACGGAAGATATGTTGCGGGGTAACTTCTTCGCGGGTTTCGGTATCAGCATATCCGTAACCCTTCTGATACACCATTTTACTGTTTTTGGACACCGCCAGGCTGGCTCCCGGGATATTGTATTTTGCCATAAAGGTCTGAATAGCATTATCCACCGACAGAATGTCTTTCTGGTGTTCATCTTCTTTGGGCTGAGGCTCTTCTTCCTTTTCCGGCTCTTTTGTTTCAGAGCACCCTGCCATTAACATCGCTACTAAATATCCGTATAATACAAGTCTTATATATTTCATCCTTTTATAATTTTTCTTTCACCACTCTTAGTGTCTTCATCTGGTTACCGCTCAAAAACCTTCACTATATAAAGTCCCGGAGGAGAACCAATAAAGCTCGTAATCCTCTTATTTTAAGGAGAACCCAGATGAGTAAATAGAAGTGTCGGTTCATAAAATCACCGTGTTTAAAGTTCTACACTTATTCCGTTGTAAAACTACCAGACACGCCGCTTCCTGTAAATCCCCGAAAACACACATTCTTATGTAGGGAAACCTACATAGGGATTACCGTACCTGTAGTTACGCAGGTAATCCGGCGGCTTTTGATCCGCTTATAATGTGCAGAATGCTGCTTTGATTACTATCCCGGGATTCCCTTACCCAGGTACCGATTCTTTTCCTGTTGTAAAAACAGATTAAATAGTGAAGCATCCTGGTACTCAGGTCCGATATATAAGGGCTTGGGAGAGTTTATCAGTACTCAAAGATTTTATTATAGCTCTGCCCATTGGAAAGTATATTATTAATTTCAATACTTTGCTTCTGAGGAAGTTTCGAGATATAATTCCCTACCGATTTTGCTACCTGCTGAACTTCATCACCACATTTTGCTTTAGGAGGATACCGGTATAATAGTTCGATCGCTTTTTCCATCTGATAAGCGATCCCCGAATTTGCCAGTACTTTAATACGGGGGAGTATTTCTTCACAAAATTCTTCGGAATATCTGTTCTCAATACGTGCAATAAGAGCCTTTGCATCTTTTTCACAAGGGCCTGATTCTATTTTCTTCACCCTCACATACGCCTCTTTCCCGTTTTTTCGTTCAAAAAAGTTATTCGCCTCTTGCAGGACGGCAGAGCAATTCAGCGAATAGTATCTGTCCAAGAAGGTATTTATGATCATTATTGAACCTTTAATCCCCTGGCTTTCTTCAATAAAGGCTGCAGAGAGCTTTTCATACACTTCCCACTTGTTCTTTGCCTTAATATTTGCAGAAAAGTTCCAGGTAGTATCCGTTTTTCCTGTGCTGCTTTTCAGGTTAATCCATACTTTTGCCGTTCCGGAAAAGGAATTGGACAGGCCTTCAAGCTGGTGGACCTTAGACAGGTCGTATTTAATATGAACCCTATTCTCAGATGCGGGATCTATCCCGATCAGTCCTATCCGATGAATTTCCGCTACTATTCTTTCTTTATCATGGACTTCGGAAAAATCCACACGGATAAAATGTTTCTGGCTTATTGCCTCAAACCCAGCAAGGACACAAAATATCAGAAGGATCTTTTTCATTTAGTTGATCGTAAAAACAAGACTGTTCCCGTTAATGGTTTGTGTACATGAAATTTCTTTGCTCCGCAGGAATCTTCTGAAGTCGGCAGCGAACCGCGATACCCGGAAGCTATTCCCTGCCTCGTCTTTCAAAGGCACTTTAACGATGTCGAATGTGAGCTGATTATGGGTCATGCCCTGGATGTGGTATTTGCCTTTATAGCTCTTTTCCACGATATAGTCTTCGATAATGTCGGAAAGAAAGTTACCTTCTTTGTCCACTTCCGTATCCATTTTTAATTTGGATTCTTCATTAATCCCAACTTTTACCGTGATGGTTCGCCCGTTCTCGATAATGTCGGTGAATTTTTCCTGGATGGTGTTCAGCAGGTTGGGCACTTCCGTATCGGCTATTTTCTCCACCAGTTTTTCAAAGTTGGTGGTATAGAACTTGGGCGAGTTTCCTACCTTATTGGCGTATGACTCGCCGGAGAAGGCGTCATAAGCGGTCAGGATGAGGGTTACGCTGTTCCCGGTATTGCTATAGTTGGCATTCGCTTCCACCTCCACATACACATCAGCTCCGGAATTATTGATCACTTCATCCTTAAGGTCAGACTTCTGATCTTCCTGGAGAGCTCCTGTATTAGCGGTTTGTTTAATTTTGGCTCTCAGATCTATTGTATTTACGCCTCTTTTGTCAAAGGCTTCCTTCACTTTTGCGATGGCTACGCGAACCAGTTCGTTTTGTTCATAGGCCGTTCTGAGGCTGGTTCCTTCCTGCGAGAACGGGATCACCATGATGGTAGGCTGGGTATTGGCCGTAGCAGAATCCTGGCCGAACAGTTGTCCTGTTGAAAACAGGAGAATAGCGAATAACGTTTTTAGCATTTTCATTGGTATAATTTCGTCCCCGGCACTTTCCTGCCAGGTCTGTTTGTTGATTGATAACCGACAATTCATTGTTTATTTATAATCCGAATTTTCTGATCACTCCGTTTTGTTCCAGGTATTTTCTTAAGGCTGGTATATCAAACGTAACCTCCTGGGTTACCGTTACGGCATTTTTACCCTCCTGCCTTTCTATCAGCTGGGAATCGGTCATAAATGTCCTGTATGCTTCTTTGAAGATCAGCTCATTCAGGATCTCCTTACTTTTAGCACGGGCTTCTTTTTCATTGCTGATTACCGGGTCATCCTGTAATGATCCGGGGATTCCTCTGAAAAGGATATTCTCCAGCGCATTCATTTCGGCAAAAGCTACGGCTTTATTGACATTTTCTGCCGTTTGTACACTTTTAACCGATAACAGCCCGTTATGCTGTTTGCTGAGATTTACCATTCCTGATCGTTGATATTCATATTCCGGTTTCTGTTCCGAGGCTTTCTTTCCGGAGGTACAGGAAACAAATACGAAAATTGAGATCAATCCTATTGCACCTATTTTCATTCTGATTATTTTATTTTGTATTCAAAAATCAATGTTTTACCCTGCTGCTGCGCTTCCAGGATTTCTTTCTCTCCTCTTTTGACTTTAAATTCCGCCACCGTATCTGAGATAGGCCTGCTAAACCAGGAATCACCAATTTCCTGTTTTCTTTTTATCACTTTATTTCCCACTTTTTCATCTACCAGCTCATAAACTCCAATGCTCTCACCGAAGACAAACCCGAAGTCAGACTGCGCAATAAATGACTTCAGCCTGCCTTTGGAAATCTCTTCGTTTTTGATAAACTTAATGGGTCTCCCGAATGTATCGATAAACAGGTTTTTAGCAGCAATTCCATAATTGGCACCCAGCCATCCCGGAGGTCGCTCACTGCCGATGATCCGCCCGGTTTCAATGTCGGTGGCCATTAACCGCTCTTCTTCCTTATAAAAAAGATATTTTATCCCCAGCTGTTTATTTATCATCTCTTCGCTGCCATAGTCTATGAATCTTTCTAACTTCGCCAGTTTCTGAAAAAACACAAGTTCCGGCGCAATTCTTTCCACCACTTTGACCGTAGGGAGTAGATAAAGGCTTGTTTCGAGATCCAGGTTACAGAATACACAGCTTTTTTTCACGCCTACAATATAATCCTCCTGATCACCCCGGAGCTGCTTATCATAATTCAGAGCAGAGCGTTTGTCATCAAACAATACCAGTTCGGCTTTATTTCTTATCAATCCAGCCAACGCCTTTTTCCCTCCCAAACTGGCCAGGTCTGCCTTAGCTGATTTTTCACTCACCTCATCTACCCTGAAAGGACTTACATATCGCAGTGATTTATGACCATTGAAATTCACCACTTCATAAAGAATAACATACTCTCCCACTTTGAGGTTATCTCCAGGGGTAACCTCAAAATTGAGGCTTTTGATTTTTTTCTCATCGGCTGATTCCGGGTCGGTGATTATCTGGTAAGCTCTTCCGATAATAAGGGGTTCAAATCTTTTGAGCTGATCTACAATACTGCCTGCATGAAGAACCAAAAGCTCGCTTAGCCTTTCCTTAAATTGGGGCATATATTTTTCCCTTACTCTCGCCAGGCGCTTATTGTAGGTGTCAAAATTTTCCTTTTTCAGTTTGGCCGGATCCCCTCCAAATTCTTCGGTAAGCTTTTCCACCATAACGATATCCCTGTCTTTCCTGTCTGACCTCAGAGATGTCCTTGGTTCGGACTTATATGTATTTTGTTTGATGTCAATGATCTGGGATGTTTTCACCTCCACCTGCTTGGTTACCAGTTTTACTTCGGTAACAATTCTGAAATAGGCCTCTTTGGTTTTACCGCTGGTATCAGTCACCAGCGTCAGGTCAATATTATTCAGGGTATTGATCCAGCGCATATCACAAAATTTTACAAGTGCGATTGGCTTCTGCAACTTTTTTCCATGAATATAGTTTAATCTATGTGTTTTTTCATCCCAGTCAGCCAGATGAACCCCTTCGGTGTCAGCCAGCAAATCCTCTACCCGGGCATGGAGGGGAGCCAGCACGGGATCGGTCTTCGTGCTGCTGCTTTTGAGTATGGTATATTCAAACTCACTTTGTGCAGACAAGATTCTCGAAAGCGACGTTAGAAGAAGTATAACAAGGTATTTTTTCATTGGTATGTTTGGTATATAGGTTACTTCCGCCCTGTAATTTATTTCGAGGCTGCCCGGCATAAAAGCTCCCCGCCTTTATTGATTTCTGCTAATACAACTTCTGCTCCGTCTGTTATTTCTAAAATGGAAAAATTCTCATCTTCTACCTTAACAATGGTTCCTTTGCCTATCACTTCTTTCCTGAAAATGGTTTTGTCTCCCACCTTTTCTTCCACATTCATGAAAACCTCAAATTTGTAGCCGCTTCTTACGCGAAGATCCTTACCCGCCGCTACGAGCAGTTCTTTGGCTTTTTTGCCTTTGAAAGAGAGCATCCGGACTACAGGGATACTGCTTTCAAAACACTTTGAGTTAATCTCGAGCAACATACCGGTTACCTGTTGCCGAAGATCTTTAATTCCCAGAAAATTTTTATCCAGTTGTTTTTCGGAAGAACAAAGAACACGTTCTTCTTTTACATCAAAGACCTGGATCATCAACGTGTAAGTATCGGTATCAAACAGGCTCTGGACCAGATAGTCAACGCCCTCACTTTTGCCCTGCTCCACCACATAACCGTCCATAAAGTTTTCCGTTTTTTGCAGCTCCTTTTCAAAGTTAATGAAATGGATGTTTTTACGGTCAATGGTAATGAAGTCCGGGTTATTGGAGAAAAAATCCACGCAGTAGGCAGGCACAGCTCCGAAGACGCTTCCGTTTTGATTATTCAAAGCGGAATATACATTACTTTTAGAACTGTATCCGGTAACATTGTATATTCCGATCCTCTTCTGAGAATACGAATGGGCATAGCAAAGCATCATTAAGCCCAGGATAAGACCTATCGAAAAAAAGCATTTCCTCATAAAAAAATAGTAATAAAATTTTGTTGGAATCTGAAAAGAAGGCAGGAGTGCCGGTCCGGAAGAATGGTTGGATCTACAAGGGAGAGAAAGGCCTGGTTTAGGGCCGTAAAGTTATAGCTTTTTTTGATTTTAGTAACAGAAATTTATAGAATTAAATGAATTCGCCGCCAAGTATATTTATAGTATCAAAAAGCCCGGGGCTGCCAGACTGAAAGAAATTCAGGCCTCCTTTTTTAAGCCGAACTTCCGGCTCCAGCGTACGATCATCGGAACAATGAAGAGCCCGGGAAGCAACCACGCTACCACCCCCGGTAAAAGCGTGTTATTGACCACTACAAAAGCCGTGACCGAAGAAATATAGCTCCCGGCCATTCGCTGCAAATGCATTACCAGCGAAAAGTTCTCGTATTTCGATTTCCCACGAAAAGTTTTAAAATCCTGGATACCAAAGTTCATATTGAAAAAGCCCAGAACGATCAGCACAATACCAAAGTTCCCGGCCCGGATAACCATCAGGCTACCCCAGATCATGAAGATGAGCCCGGTCAGGAGCATGGCTGTCATTAAAATATAATCGGTTAGTTTCGCATCCCGGGGCCTCTTGATCTTCAGATACCTTAATGCGGTAATCAGCATATACAGTGTAAAGATGCTGATGATAAATAAAAAGAGGTTAGGATGAATAATACACATGGGTATGGCAGATAAAGACGCCGTAAAAAGTGCCCAAAAGTAAATTCTGCCCATTCGCTTATGGCGCTTATCTCCTTTTCGGGCTACAATCACATAAAGCCCTGTGATAAGGCTGAGGCCTCCGCCCGCGATATGAATGATGAGTAAATATTTAAAAAGTGTCTCCATAGGGTACGTTTTTTACCGGGATAAAGCTAGGGAACTTAACCTGCCGGGAAAAGTAGGAAAAACCCTTTGGGGCGACTATCAAAATTTTTGGGGTGATTGGCGGGGTTTGGGGTGAAAGGAGTCGATCAAGGCTGAATATTTCCGGGAAACCGGAACGTAATCATCCGTACCTTCCAGGAACAGCCGATAACCCTGAGCGTTGCCGGTTATGAAATTTACCTTTGTCAGGTTTACAATAAATGACCGGTGGCACCGTGTAATTTCCTTTTGATTAATCTGGCTTTCCAGTCGACCGAGGCTGCTTCTGATCAATTCCTTTTTTACTTTCCCTTCCCGCAAAAAAACCACGGAGCAGTAGTTATCTGCCGACTCAATGAAAAGGAGGTCGTCAATGAAAAGGAGGTCTTTTTCATTTTCAGCGGTTAATGTCAGTCTCGTTTGAGCCGGCTTTACATCCCGTACTATCTGTATTTCTTTCCGGTATTTCCTGTATAAATACGCATAGCGCGACAATACGCTAACAGTTACAGGAATACTTCCTATAACCGTCACCAGAAAGAAAATAACCTCGCCCCGTTTATAGTCATTCACGTAATTCTTAAATACCAGCTGATGATAAATACTTATCAAAAAGCTGATCAGCGTCAGTATAAAAATTATTCCCAAAATCTCTTTCCACACCACCCAGGCTCTTTCCTCAAAATATCCGGAAAAAAGGGCCGGAAACACTACCCGGTAAATCAGCATCACACCAAACACAATAACCCCATACCCCGCCAGGTAAAGGTATTTATGCTCATTTTCCCACACACCCATACCGAAAGGCTGAAAAATAAGAAAAAAAAGGGCAACCCCCAGTCCTTCAAAAAAAGAATGGAGGATCTTCCTGGATAGATTTCGGTCAGGGCGGGGGAATGGTTGCCGGAGCGTATTAATCAAGATAACATATTTTCCACAAATATATCTGACACGTCTACATTATCTTTAACCCCACACGAAAAATGAAAGCGCCCCACCTTACGGCGGGGCGCTTTCATTTTATTGCTTTCACGCAAGATCTTGCGTCTCTACAGAAAATTAATCCACATATTCTCTCTTTCTCGGTTCGGAAACACGGGCAGCATTAGCGGCCTGGATCTCTTCCTGAGAATTGACCTGGATATTCTGGTATTTTCTGCGTCCGGTACCGGCAGGGATCAGGTGACCTACGATCACGTTTTCCTTGAGGCCGGCCAGGTCGTCACGCTTACCTTTAACGGCAGCTTCCGACAATACCTTGGTGGTTTCCTGGAACGACGCCGCAGAAACGAACGACTCCGTACCCAGTGACGCGGTCGTGATCCCCTGAAGGATCACCTGCGATACGGCAGGCTGGGCGTCACGTACGGTCATTTGTTTCTTGTCTTCGCGCTTCAGGCGACCGTTTTCGTCCTTGAATTCACGGGTGGAGATGATCTGACCGGGTTTGTAGGTCTCGGATGCTCCTGCATCCACTACTACCCTTTTGTCAAATATCTTATCGTTTTCTTCACGGAACAACCACTTGTCTACCGCCTGCATTTCCAGGAACAGGGTATCTCCGGCGTCGAGCACGTCTACCTTCTGCATCATCTGGCGTACGATCACCTCAATGTGCTTATCGGAGATCTTCACACCCTGCTGACGGTACACGGCCTGGGTTTCGTTCACCAGGTATTCCTGCACCGCGGTAGGCCCTTTGATGCGAAGGATATCGGCCGGGGTAATGGCACCGTCTGAAAGCGGCTCACCGGCGCGGATAAAGTCACCTTCCTGCACCAGGATAAGCTTGGACAGCGATACCATGTATTTCATTTTGGTACCGTCTTTCGCCTCCACGAAGATCTCGCGGTTACCCCGCTTGATGCTACCGTACGAAACCACACCGTCGATCTCCGAAACCACGGCCGGGTTCGACGGGTTCCGGGCTTCGAACAGCTCGGTTACCCTTGGAAGACCACCGGTGATATCGCGGTTCATGTTGATCGCTCTCGGGATCTTGGCCAGGATCTGTCCGGCTTTCACCGCCTGTCCGTTTTCCACCATCAGGCGGGCACTTACAGGCAGGTTATATTCTTTGGTCTCATCATCTACCGACTTGATGATCAGGGCCGGGTTTTTCGCCCGGTCTTTGGAGTCGGTGATCACCTTATCGCGGAAACCGGTTTGCTCATCAGCCTCTTCGCGGTAGGTGATCCCTTCTTCGATGGAATCATATTCCACTACCCCGTCGAATTCGGTCATGATCACTGCATTAAACTGATCCCAGTTACACAATGCCGCTCCTTTTTCCACTACCTCTCCGTCTTTTACAAGAAGGGTGGAACCGTAAGGAATGTTATTGGCTATCAGGAGCTGGTTTGTGGCCGAATCAATGATCCGGATCTCTCCCCGGCGACCGATCACGATGGTCTGTTGTTCTCCTTCCTTATTGGTCAGATCTACCGTTTTCACATCTTCGAAGCTGATCTTTCCGGCAAATTTGGCCTTCAGGTTTGCTTCTACCGACACGTTCATGGCAGTACCACCGGTGTGGAACGTACGCAGGGTCAGCTGTGTACCCGGCTCCCCGATAGACTGCGATGCAATCACACCCACGGCTTCGCCCACATCCACCATCCGGCCGGAGGCCAGGTTACGTCCGTAACATTTGGCACAAACACCCACTTTGGTTTCACAGGTAAGCGCCGAACGGATCTCGATGGTTTCGATAGCCGTATTGTCTATTCTTTCCGCAATTTCTTCGGTAATTTCCTCTCCTGCCGTAATGATCAGCTCTTTGGTCAGCGGATCAATGATGTCATGTACGGAGGTTCTGCCCAGGATACGCTCGGAAAGCGGTTCGATAACATCATCGTTCTCTTTCAGGGCAGAAACGTTGATACCTCTCAGGGTACCGCAGTCTTCTTCGTTGACCACCACGTCCTGGGCCACATCGTGAAGACGACGGGTCAGGTAACCGGCATCCGCCGTTTTAAGGGCCGTATCGGCAAGACCTTTACGGGCACCGTGGGTAGAGATGAAGTACTCCAGAACGTCAAGACCTTCCTTAAAGTTGGAAAGGATGGGGTTTTCGATGATCTCACCCACAGAACCTGCAATGTTCTTCTGCGGCTTGGCCATCAGACCCCGCATACCGCCCAGCTGACGGATCTGCTCCTGAGAACCCCTCGCACCGGAGTGCATCATCATGTATACCGGGTTAAAGCCCTGACGGTCATTTTCCAGCTGACGAAGGAGAGTTTCTCTCAGGCGGGTGTTTACACGGGTCCAGATGTCGATGATCTGGTTATAACGCTCACGCTCGGTGATGATACCGAACATATAGTTATTCTGTACTTCTTCCACTTCATCGCGGGCGTTATCGATAAGTCCCTGTTTTTCTTCAGGAATCATGATATCTCCCAGGCCGATAGAAAGGCCGCCACGGAAGGCCGACTGGAATCCAAGTTCTTTGATATCATCCAGGAACTGGGCCGTACGGGCAAAAGATACTTCTTTAAATACTTTACCAATAATTCCCTGAAGCTTCTTCTTGGTCAGCAGCTCATTGATATATCCTACTTTCTCTGGCACAAACTGGTTAAACAGTACTCTGCCGGCTACGGTGTCGATCATCTTTTCTGTCAGCTCACCGTTTTCATCCTTCACTTTCGCCTTCACTTTGATGAATGCGTGTTTTGACAGGCTGCCTTCGTTCAGCGCGATGATCACTTCCTCTGCGCTGTAGAATATTTTATCTTCCCCTGCGATAGGCTCTTCAGGAGTAGAACGCTTTCCTTTGGTTACGTAATACAGACCCAGCACCATATCCTGCGAAGGTACGGTGATAGGCGCGCCATTAGCCGGGTTAAGGATATTATGCGACGACAGCATCAGGATGGAAGCTTCCATGATCGCTTCCTGGCCCAGTGGCACGTGCACGGCCATCTGGTCACCGTCAAAGTCAGCGTTAAAGGCTGTACACACCAGCGGGTGAAGCTGAATGGCTTTCCCTTCCACCAGCTTAGGCTGGAACGCCTGGATACCCAGACGGTGGAGTGTAGGAGCCCGGTTAAGCAATACAGGGTGGCCCTTCAATACGTTTTCCAGGATATCCCAGATCACTGCATCTTTCCGGTCTACTATCTTTTTCGCTGACTTCACGGTCTTAACGATACCTCTCTCGATCAGCTTACGGATAATAAACGGTTTGAAAAGCTCTGCAGCCATGTCTTTCGGAAGACCACATTCATGCAGCTTCAGCTCAGGACCTACCACAATCACCGAACGGCCCGAGTAGTCTACCCTTTTACCTAACAGGTTCTGACGGAAACGTCCCTGCTTACCTTTCAGCATATCGGAAAGGGATTTCAGGGCGCGGTTACCATCTGACCTTACGGCATTTACTTTTCTCGAGTTATCGAAGAGTGAATCCACGGCTTCCTGAAGCATACGCTTTTCGTTTCTCAGGATCACCTCGGGCGCTTTGATCTCCAGCAGTCTTTTCAGACGGTTGTTCCGGATGATCACCCTTCTGTACAGGTCGTTCAGGTCAGAGGTGGCGAAACGGCCGCCGTCTAACGGAACCAACGGGCGCAGCTCGGGCGGGATCACCGGCACCATACGGATCACCATCCACTCGGGATTGTTCTCGATCCGGGTTTTGGCATCGCGGAACGATTCCACCACTTTCAGTCTTTTCAGGGCTTCCGCCTTTCTCTGCTGAGAGTTATCGGTAGCCGCCTGGTGACGAAGCTCATAGGAAAGTTCATCCAGTTTCAGCCTCGACAGCAGCATATAGAGTGCCTCCGCTCCCATCTTGGCAATGAACTTCTGCGGATCTTCATCCGGAAGCATCTGGTTTTCACGAGGCAGTTTATCCAGCACATCGAGGTATTCTTCCTCGGTCAGGAAGTCCATGTGCGACAGCCCGTCTTCTTCTTTAATCCCCGGCTGAATTACCACGTAACGTTCGTAATAAATTACCTGATCCAGTTTTTTGGAAGACAGTCCCAGCAGGTAACCGATCTTATTGGGGAGCGATTTGAAGTACCAGATGTGCGCTACCGGAACCACCAGTTCAATGTGGCCCATACGCTCCCGGCGTACCTTCTTCTCGGTCACTTCCACCCCACAACGGTCGCAGATGATGCCTTTGTACCGAATCCTCTTATACTTACCGCAGTGACATTCCCAGTCTTTTACCGGCCCGAAGATTCGCTCACAGAACAACCCGCCCATTTCAGGCTTGTAGGTTCTGTAGTTGATGGTTTCGGGCTGAGTAACTTCACCATAAGAACCCTCCAGAATAGATTCGGGAGAGGCCAGGCTTATGGTGATGCTGTTAAAGTCGCTGTTCAGCTTTTTATTTTTCTTCAATGACATTTTCTATGCTTTGTTTGAAAATGATTATAATTAATTAAGAGTGATCTCAAGTGCAAGTCCTCTCAACTCATGCACCAGTACGTTAAATGACTCAGGAATGCTGGCTTTCGGCAGGTTTTCGCCTTTAACGATTGCCTCGTATGCTTTTGCTCTTCCCAGCACGTCATCCGACTTCAGCGTCAGGATCTCACGAAGTACATGCGATGCACCGAAAGCTTCGAGTGCCCACACCTCCATTTCTCCGAAACGCTGACCACCGAACTGCGCCTTACCTCCCAGCGGCTGCTGAGTGATGAGGGAGTAAGGTCCGATAGAACGGGCGTGCATTTTATCATCTACCAGGTGACCCAGTTTCAGCATGTACATGATCCCTACGGTAGTGGGCTGGTCAAAGCGCTCACCGGTCAGACCGTTATACAGATAGGTACGTCCGAATTCTGCCAGACCGGCTTCTTTCAGTTCTGCGGAAACCTCTTCGTTCGAAGCTCCGTCAAAGATCGGAGTCGCATACTTACGGCCCAGCTTTTTACCGGCCCATCCGAGACATACTTCGTACAGCTGTCCGATGTTCATCCGGGAAGGTACCCCGAGCGGGTTCAGCACGATGTCCATAGTGCTTCCGTCTTCCAGGAATGGCATATCCTCGTCTCTAACGATCCGGGCTACAACCCCTTTGTTACCGTGACGACCCGCCATCTTATCCCCTACTTTCAGCTTACGCTTCTTGGCGATATATACTTTGGCCAGTTTCACAATACCGGCAGGAAGTTCGTCTCCTACCTCAAGTACGAATTTCTCGCGCTTGAATACCCCGATAATCTCGGAACGGCGCGTCAGGTAGTTTTTAACAAGAGACACCAGCATGCTGTTGATCTCTGCGTCGTTGGTCCAGCCTTCCAGGATGATATCGCCCAGCAGGTTGGCCTCTTCCGGTACGTTGTACGAACTTTCGTCTACAAACGGGTTTTTGTCAGGGAAAAGGTTATTACTGATGTTTGATTTATTGAACTTTACGCCTTTGGAGATCAGTTCTTCACCAAACTTATGCTTCACCCCGTTGGAGGCTTTACCTTCAAGAAGGTTTACCATCTTATCGATCATCACTTCTTTCAGCGCGGAAAGGTCCCTACTGTGCTTCACCATCAGGCGCTTCACTTCTTCCTTGTGCTTCACTCTTTCTTCCTTGGAAGGTCTTGAGAAGAGCTTGGTATCGATGATCACCCCTCTTAATGACGGCGGTGCTTTTTTGGAAGCGTCTTTCACATCACCGGCTTTATCGCCGAAGATCGCCCGCAGCAGTTTTTCTTCCGGTGTGGGATCTGACTCGCCCTTAGGCGTAATCTTACCGATCAGGATATCGCCTTCTTTGATATGGGTACCTGTTCTTACGATACCGTTCTCATCCAGGTTTTTCACGGCTTCTTCAGATACGTTAGGGATCTCGGAGGTCAGTTCCTCCTCACCGCGTTTGGTATCGCGAACTTCCAGGTCAAACTCTTCAATATGGATGGAAGTAAAGATATCTTCCCGTACCACACGTTCGGAGATCACGATAGCATCCTCAAAGTTGTATCCCTGCCATGGCATGAATGCTACCTGCAGGTTACGTCCCAGCGCCAGCTCTCCGCCCTGTGTAGCATAACCTTCCACCAGGATCTGTCCTTTTTTCACCCGGTCGCCTTTCAGTACGATCGGACGCAGGTTGATACAGGTATCCTGGTTGGTTCTCCGGAATTTGATCAGGTTATAGGTGGTGAAGTTGGTATCAAAGCTCACCAGCTTCTGGTTATCCGACCAGTCGTAATTCACTACGATCTTCTCGGCATCCACATAGTCGATCACCCCGTCGCCTTCCGCCACGATCAGCGTTCTGGAGTCGCGGGCCAGCTTGCCTTCCAGCCCGGTACCTACGATCGGCGCTTCAGGGCGCAGCAGAGGCACGGCCTGACGCTGCATGTTGGATCCCATCAGGGCCCGGTTGGCATCGTCATGCTCCAGGAACGGAATCATGGAAGCGGCAATGGATACGATCTGGTTAGGGGCAATGTCCATAAATTCGATCTCATCCGGCGCTTTCATCGGGAAGTCTCCTTCATAACGACACTTCAACAGGTCTACCGTGAAGTTTCCGTTATCTTTCACGTTGGCTGTGGCCATGGCGATGTTCTTACCGTCTTCTTCTTCCGCTGTCAGGTACTCGATCTGGCCGGTCAGCTTACCGTTTTCTATTTTATTGTACGGTGTTTCGATAAAGCCCATCGAGTTGATCTTCGCGTACGTACAAAGCGAGGAGATCAGACCGATGTTTGGCCCTTCGGGTGTTTCAATGGTACACAAACGGCCGTAGTGGGTATAGTGAACGTCACGTACCTCAAAACCGGCCCTTTCCCGGGAAAGACCGCCGGGTCCTAAAGCAGACAGACGACGCTTGTGCGTGATCTCCGCCAGGGGGTTGGTCTGATCCATGAACTGAGAAAGCTGGTTGGTACCGAAGAAGGAGTTGATTACGGAAGAGAGCGTACGGGCGTTGATCAGATCTACCGGCTTAAAGTCTTCGTTATCGCGAACGTTCATTCTTTCTTTGATGGTCCGGGCCATACGGGCCAGACCCACGCCAAACTGGCCGGAAAGCTGCTCGCCTACCGTACGGACACGACGATTCGACAGGTGGTCGATATCGTCTACCACCGCTTTGGAGTTGATCAGCCCGATCAGATACTTCACGATAGAGATGATATCTTCTTTCGAAAGTACGCGGGTTTCCAGCGGAGTATCCAGGTTCAGTTTGGTGTTTACCCGGTAACGGCCTACCTCTCCAAGGTCATAGCGCTTATCGGAGAAGAACAGCCCCTGAATGATTTCACGTGCAGTGGCTTCATCCGGTGCTTCAGTGTTACGAAGCTGACGGTAGATCTGCTCTACCGCTTCTTTTTCGGAGTTGGAGCTGTCTTTCTGCAGCGTATTATAGATAATGTTGTATTCGGATACGTTGGCGTCTTCCCGGTGAAGGATCACGGATTTCAGCTCCGTTTCCAGGATCAGCTCCACATCATTTTCGGAGACGACGGAATCTCTTTCCAATATAACTTCGTTACGGTCAATAGACACCACTTCTCCAGTATCTTCATCCACGAAATCTTCCGTCCAGGTCTTGAGCACCCTTGCGGCCAGTTTTCTGCCTACCACTTTTTTCAGGTTTTCACGGGTGGCCGGGATCTCTTCGGAAAGACCGAAAAGGTCAAGGATCTCTTTATCGGTACCGAAACCGATGGAGCGCAGAAGCGTAGTTACCGGGAATTTCTTCTTCCGGTCGATGTACGCATACATCACGTTATTAACATCGGTGGAAAACTCGATCCAGGAACCTTTCATCGGGATTACCCGGGCCGAATAAAGCTTGGTACCGTTGGTGTGCTTACTCATGGAGAAGAACACACCGGGGGAACGGTGCAACTGGGATACAATCACCCTTTCCGCTCCGTTAATCACAAAAGAGCCCCTGGAGGTCATATAAGGAATGTTTCCTAAGAACACCTCCTGCTCTATGGTTTCGAAATCTTCATTGTCAGCGTCATTACAGGTCAGCTTCAATTTGGCCTTCAATGGCACTGAGTACGTTAAACCTCTGTCGATACACTCATCTACAGAGTACTTAGGCTGGTCTATGGTGTAATCCACAAACTCAAGCACGTAGTTCTCGCGCGAGTCGGCAATCGGGAAGTTATCCATAAAGGTCTGATACAGGCCTTCCGCCCTGCGGCTTTCGGCGGGAGTATCGATCTGGAAAAACTCGGTGAATGATTGCAACTGGATATCCAGGAAATCAGGATATTCTAACGCGGGCTGAACACTTGCAAAGGACTTCCTTCCGGTTTCTGTCAATTTCAAGGTTTTAAATTGTTTTAAGTGATTAAAGTAAATGCCGGCAGCAACAGCTACACAGGAAAAAATCGCAGTGAGGACCCCTTTTCATCTGCCCCTACGAAGGCGGAAGTGTCTCGGGCGGAAAACATGAATAGTGCGCAATGTAATGGTAAACAACTACAGCAGCCTACATTCGGCGAACTGTTTGATTTATAAGTTGTTTGTCCCGGGTTGCCCCCTTACTTCGCACCAAAAGAGTGCAAAATTAATAAATTATTCTGAAATTTACAAGAGTTGGAATAAAATTTTGAGGGGATTATTGCCGGGTGTCGGCTGACGGTTTCCTTTAGTTTCCTCTTCAGTCTTAACGTTTGAAAAGGTCCTTCCGTATTAAAATGTCATTAAAATGTTAATTGACAGATTATTACTTTGTTTTTTTTTACATACTTTTATCGTTTGTGTTAACCACATAAATTTTTCCACTATGAAAATCCTCGTTAGAGTCTTTGTTTGCCTCCTCTTAGTGTCAGCATGTTCAGAACCTATCCCTGTTGCGGATCCGGACATACCTATAGCCAAATTTACTTTTGTAGCTCAGGAGAAGGGGGTTGTAAAATTTACCAGTACGTCTGAGTTCACCGAGGAGCATGCCTGGGAATTTGGTGACGGGAAAACGTCCATCGAAAAGAGCCCGACGCACACTTTCGAAAAGAATGGTGAATATACCGTTACACTGACGGCTAAGAATCCGCACGGAAGCCATAAGGCGTCAGAAACCTTAACGATCTCGGATCTGCACCCTCCGATCGCCGATTTTACGTTTGAAAACAAGGGGAAAGGCTTGGTGGAGTTTAAAAGCACTTCCAGTTATGCCAAAGAGTATACCTGGAATTTCGGTAACGGGAAGAGTTCTCTGGTAGCGAATCCCACCCACACCTATGAAAATAACGGGGAATACAGCGTGAGCCTGACCGTGAAAAATGAATACGGAACGGACACGAAGACCCAGGCTGTGGCATTAAATAATGTTAACTTACCTAAGGCGGATTTCACATTTGTGATCGATAAAGGGAAAGTTACCTTTACCAATACCTCCCAGTTTTCGGAAAGCTATCTCTGGAGTTTTGGCGACGGTAAAACCGGTACGGAACAAAATCCGGTGCATACCTATACGGAAAATAAAAATTATACGGTCAAGCTGACCGCCAAAAGCGGAATAGGGGAGCATTCTGTTGAAAAGCCGGTCAATATTACCGGGATACCTGTAGTACCCCAAACCGCTAATAACCTCATCTATGTCAGCAACTATTCTTCCGGCAAACAGCTGATCCAGGCCCTGGATGCCTCCAGCGGCGAGACCACCTGGTCGAGAGACGGCTTTGAGGGGCGTGTTCAGGGAGCTATTTCCCTGGTGAGCGGAACCCTGTATTTCGCTACAGACCAATACCTTTATGCCGTAGATGCGGCCAACGGTAACACCCGATGGAGGTTTTCAGGCGGTTCAGCGGCCAGTCCTGTAGTGCTGAATAATGTGGTGTATTTCGGATCGAATGACAGCAAGATATATGCGGTCAATACTTCCAACGGCAGTAAAAGATGGGAGCGGCAGGTGGCGGCAGCCGTTAGTGCGGGTGTAGTGATCCACAATAATGTGTTATTTGTGGGAACCACCGCTCCGGCCAGCGGAGGGGGCGGAACTTTCTACGCCTTAAACATCTCTGACGGCTCCGTAAAATGGCAGCGGGGGTCCTATAACGGTTCCATGAATACCAAGGCACAAATTGTAGGAAACAATGTGTATTTTGGCGGGTCTGTGGGTCTTCATATATTGAACAACCAGGACGGCGGACTGGTAGGCTATGCCTTCCGGTGGGTGCACCATTCAAGCCCCATTATTAATGAAGGCCATGTCTTTGCCCTTTTTGACGGCACCGAGTTTTCGAGGGTGGATATGAGCTCCGATGCTACTCTTTGGACACATAATTTAGGTTCTTCCAATAACACCGCCAGCCCGGTGTTGGTTGGCAATGTGATCTTTATTCCGGGACAGAACCGTGTATTCGCCCTGAATAAGGCCAATGGAAACGTGAACTGGTCTTTCCCGGGCACCAACTTTAATTCCAGAAATGTCACTTACGCCAACGATATTGTCTATGCCGCGGATAACAAGGGCAGCTCTACCGAACTTGTGGCATTGAACGCCGGAAACGGCAGTGTGATCTTCCGGACAACCCTGACGGGAGCTTTGGGCGACATGACCGTGCTGGCTAAGGATGGGAAGGTAACGTATCCGGGGTCGACGGGACAGAACTGAGACTTTTTTTCAACGTTTACTTTTTGATCCTCAGATCATATCTGAATTCCTGTACTTCCAGCAGCCGGAAGGCTTTTCCTGCAGCAGAGGGGTTGAGCAGGAAGTTATATTCTGTGGGAATCACGACGGAGGGTACCCGGATCACCGGAACTTTATCGGACAGGAGCGTACTCCCGAGGTCTTTCGCTGAAAGAGGAGCAGGAACCGCCGCCCAATCGCCCGGAAGCTGTTTAGGTTTATGGATATATTTTTCCTCTATTTCAAAGACTGCCAGGCTCAGATCAAGGGGTACAAAGGCCACGTTTACATTGACGGAATATTCCAGCACGGCCAGGGCGGCACTCCCGGCCGTATAAATGCATGGGATGTTTATGTGATTCCAGCGGCCGCCGAAAAGCTTTGCCCCCGTTCCGCTCAGGTCCCCGGCATATTCGGCTTTGCTTATCCGGTATACTTTCATTGGTGGATTTTTTTTTGTGCCTGGTTTCGGGTGGATAGACCTTTCATGAATACACCCCGTAAGCGATACGGCCTATCAGGCTTTTTACTTCTTCCCGGCCGTAAAGGCTGTCTGTTATGCTCAACGGGGTAAGCCCGCCCAAAGCCTGGTTAGGCGCCTGCATCCATTGGTTAAAGGCGGCAGAGTCTTCAAATACTTCATAGCCGTAGGCATAGAGGTCTGCCAGTGAAACGATCCTTTCGCTGAGGGGGCCACTGAACTTCTCGGCACCTTTCTTGTTGATCAGGGTGGCACGGGTAACAGCCAGAGCATCGGCCAGCTCATCATAATCCAGGGCTGTGGCTTTTTTAAACTGCTCCAGGTAGCTCTTGGATACGCCTTTTTTACTAATCTCCATCTTTTGCAGTGGGGTCATGCCACTCAGAGGCAGCGAGCGGCCGGCCGTCATGTAAATGGTGGGGGCTTCACGGACAAAGTCTCCGCCAGAGGTATCCGGAATATCGTAGGGTTTAGGATTTTTCATAAAAGTATAAATTTTTACTGTGTATAGTGCAAAAATATATTATTAGCCTGAAATAACCAAATGGCTTTCATTTTTTCTTATCAGATTCCAATAAAGTTGAAAAACATGCACTATCCGAAAAAACCAGAATCAGGAATGCTGAAAATTCCCTTCTTTCAGATATAAAGCCATAAACAATATCAACAAGCGTGGTTCCGATGCCGGCTACTCCGATCTCCGGATCAGCTTTCCGTCTTGCCGAAACCGGAGATACAAGAGTCTCCAAACATTCTTTCATATTATAAAATCTTCTCTCTCTTTCTCAAAATACCATTGTTGATTTTTTCCTCCATGGTACTCCCACTGGTGAACTTTCTCTCCTCAATTGGCAGTTGCCATGTTGACATCAATAACCAACGCATTAACTCTTGATTGAATAAAATAAGCTGTATTCAGCTCGGGTTCAAATTTTAACATGTTTATTTTTATTTACGCTTTCAAATTCTTTTGGTTTTCTTTCAATGGATAAACCTCCATCGGGCGGGTTGTCTTTTTAGAACTATTCTTTAAATACCCTCACGGTACGCGACCTGTCTCCGCTGCTGACGCGGATCACGTAAATTCCCGCGGGATATTTGCCGATGCTTAGCTCCTGAACCGTCTGATTTCCGCTAAAAGTCTTTCGCAGCAACACATTGCCCTGCAAATCTGCGAGTAGCAATTCTCCGCCATCGGTATCGCTTTCTATCTTCACCTGAATCCGGTCTGAAGCGGGGTTAGGAGATACATTCACGTGGAGGCTCTCTACCATCTGGCTGCTGTCTGCCAGGCTGGTAAGCGCTTCATCCGTCTTCGTCCTCAGAAGCTCTTTCCGGGAAGTCTGCATTAACCCGGTATCCTCATTACCTGTACAGAGTAGTCCTCCCCCTGCCCAGTGGGTATTCCTCCCGCCACGAATCTTATTGGCAATAAACAACCCTTCCATTGATGTCACTGCGTCACCCCCGCGGGTCTTCAGCTTACCTTCGCTATGCAGAACACTTCTGACTTCCGATGCATTACCGATGGTGATACCGCTGCCGGCATACAATCGAACCTGTTCCCCTCCGGTGTTAAAAGCCGAGTTACGGCCCAGCCTCACGCCGTTTCTTACCAACAACACGGTATTATCCGAAAATACGAGGCGGACATTCTTTTTTACTTTCAGACTACGGATATAGATATCCCCGCCGCTGAAAGTGATTGTAGCGCTTTTACCGGCCTTTACCTTGCCATAACGGCCCGCGGTTAAAGTAAGACTTCCACCGTTTCCGGCCTTTTTCCTGTTTTTGTCTTTGTGAGCGTTGCTACGGAATGCCTCTGGTTGAGGGGCTGCACCCCGGATATAAATGCTAGCCTCGCTCTCACTATCAAAATTACTTTGAGGAGCTCTTATGAATGTCCCTTCTCGGTTAATTACCGTCTTACGAAGCTTCACTTTTTTACCTGAATTGATCACTCCGACCCCTCCTGCCGACACGGTATTTTTTTCCATGGTGGTGCCGTTAAAGGCCAGCACACCATAAGAACAGGGACATGCGCCGTTGGGATCTTTCACTTCAAGTACAGCCTTATCTGTGCTCTGGTTGCCATTTTCATCCCGTACGGTGAGGGTCACCAGGCGCCTTCCCAGATCAGAGCAGGTAAAATTGGTCTGGGAAATGCTTTTCGTGGCAATCCCGCAGTTATCGCTACTGCCCCCGTCGATATCGTCAGCCGACAGGGTGGCCTTCCCGTCACCGTCCAGTTCAAGAACCAGGTTTTGGGTGATTACTTCCGGCGCCGTTGTATCACTGACAGTCACCTGAATGATCACGGTAGTGCTGTTACCACTGCCATCGGCAACAGTATACTGCACGGATTGTACCCCCACACTTTTGCAATCAAAGACCGTGTTATCCAGATTACGACTGGCTATACCACAGTTATCGCTGCTGCCTTCATCGATATCATCCGGGGTCAGATATGATCTACCGGAGGCATTGAGGTAAAGAGTAATCTCTTTAGCAAGCACGACCGGAGCCAGTGTGTCCCGTACGGTAACGGTAAAGGTGGCGGTGGCGATATTTCCGGCAGCATCGGTGGCCGTCAGTGTCTGCGTCTGCTCCCCGAGGTCGGCACAGTCAAATACTTCCCGTCCGATACTCAGGCTCCTTATTCCGCAATTATCTTCGCTGCCTTCATCGATCATTACGGTAGTAAGGGAAGCTTTACCATCTTTATTGAGATAGAGTGTAATATCTTTTGCCCTGACCACCGGCGGGGTATTGTCTTCTACCGTAACGATCACCGTGGCTGTGCTGCGATTCCCCTGTACGTCTTCTACTGTGATTACCACTTCGTTTTTCCCTACATGCTCACAGGTGAACTCATTGTGGGAAACACTCACATTCCATATTCCGCAGTTATCCGAAATACCGGTGATGAGGCTTTCGTTGCTGATAACGGCCCGACCGTTTTCATCCAAAGCAAGGGTCAGATCGGTGGCACTGATTACCGGCGGGGTGTTGTCCACGATGGTGATGTCTGACAGGGCCTCAGCCACATTTCCACTGGCATCGGTGACGGTGAGTCTGACCTGGAGGTGCCCAAGGTCAGAGCAATCGAAGGTGGTGCGGTTGAGTCTTAGACTTACCGGTCCGCAGTTATCATAGCTACCGTCGTCAACATCGTCTACACTGATTGAAGCCTGGCCTGCGGCGTTGAGCTCCAGCTTCAGACTACGCGCCAGAGCCACAGGAGGAGTGTGATCCACTACCTGAACCTGCGACTCATAGGTACTGACAGCCCCTTTGGGGTCCATGACCTCGTAGGTGACAGTGTAGTTACCGGGGCGGAAGATGCCGTCGGTGTTGAGAAGGGAGTGACGAGTCCAGTCACCGTTGGGGTCATAGGAGCCTCCGTCAATATCCCGGGGGGTGAGTACGGCGTAACAGTCGGCGTTGGCCACCAGCACTATGAGGGGTTTGCAGACGGCTACAGGAGGCAGGTTACAGATTTTCTTCTTTACGGTAATATCGGCTTCTGATTGACATCCCAGTGCGGAGATGACGGTAACTTTATAAGTTCCGGCCATTCCCATAGTAATAGTTCGGGAGGTTTCTCCGGTACTCCAGAGGTAAGAGACCCCTTCGGTAGCGGTGAGGCTGACCAGGTCATCTTCACATAATTCTGTAGGGCCGTCAGGAGTGATTACACTGGCGGGAGCCGCAGGATTGGTGAGCGTCACCGTAGCTGTGGTCGTAACCCCGTTAGCATCTGTCACCGTTACCTCGTAGGTCCCTGCCGGTAGATTGGTAGCTGTGGCCGTAGTCTGTTCTGGTGTCGTGTCCCAGCTGTAAGTGTAAGGAGCTGTGCCACCGGTGGCCGTCACTGTCGCCTCTCCTGTGCTGCCGTCCTTGCAATTAATATCTGTCTGGCTACTGATGCTCGCCGATAGCGCTGAGGCCGGCTGGGTGATTGTCGCTGTAGCCGTAGTGATGCACGTGTTGGCATCTGTCACCGTTACCTCGTAAGTGCCCGCCACCAGGTTTGTGGCCGTTGCCGCAGTCTGTGCTGGTGTCGTGTTCCAGCTGTAGCTGTAAGGAGAAGTGCCCCCCGTGGCTGCTACCGTCGCCTCACCTGTAGAGCCTCCGAACACGATCACGTTCGTCTGCCCGCTGATAGTCGCTGATAGTGCTAATGCCGGCTCGGTCAACGTCACCGTAGCTGTAGTCGTAACCCCGTTATTATCTGTCACCGTTACCTCGTAAGTGCCTGCCGGTAGATTGGTAGCCGTAGCCGTAGTCTGTTCAGGGCTGCTGTTCCAGCTGTAAGTGTAAGGAGCGGTGCCGCCTGTGGCCGTCACTGTCGCCTCTCCTGTGCTGCCGTCCTTGCAGGCAATATCCGTTTGGCTACTGATGCTCGCCGATAGCGCCGATCCCGGCTGGGTGATCGTCGCCGTAGCCGTAGTGATACACGTGTTGGCATCTGTTACCGTTACCTCGTAAGTGCCGGCGGGTAGATTCGTAGCGGTGGCGTTAGTCTGTTCAGGTGCCGTGTCCCAGATGTAGCTGTAAGGGGACGTGCCGCCCGTGGCCGCTACTGTCGCCTCACCTGTAGAGCCTCCGAACACGATCACGTTCGTCTGGC
>CAZLXI010000020.1:0-81973 GCA_964563435.1 uncultured Lacihabitans sp. | reverse complement strand
TGAGCACCCCGGTGAGCATTACAGCACCCGGCGGGCCGGCGCTCGAAGTGAGCATCACCAACAGCACAAACGTAAGCTGCTACGGCCTGGCCAACGGCTCGGCCACGGCTTTAGCCAACGGCGGAACTGCCCCCTACAGTTACGAATGGTCAAACGGCGGCACTGCCGCCACGGCTACCGGCCTTTCTGCCGGAAATTATACCGTAACGGCCACCGATGGCAACGGAGCCAGTGTTCAGATATCCGTTACTATTTCACAACCCGAAGAGCTTCGGATCAGCAATACACTAGCCACCAAGCCCACTTGTTACGGTGGGTCTGACGGGATCCTGGAATACAGGATATGGGGCGGAGTTGCTCCTTATTCTTTTCACTTCGACCAAAGCGCTGTCAATTTCGCTCCTACGGGGGACTCCACCCTGCAAGCCACCGGACTTGCCGCAGGCATGTACACGGCATGGGTTACCGACACCAACGGCTGCCAGGCAGGCCGCTTTGCAGGGATTAGCCAGCCAGATGAGCTAACCTCAAATCTCATCACCCAGATCAATGCCTCCGCTCCGGGAGCCGCCGACGGTACCGCAACGGTGGAAGCCGACGGCGGAACAGCCCCCTACAGCTACCTGTGGTCCAACGGGGCCACTACAGCCACCGTCAGTGGGCTGTCAGCCGGTAATTATACCGTTACGGTCACGGATGACAAAGGCTGCGAAACCACCTCTGTGGTCAGTATATCTGCCCCCGGGGGGCCGCCGCTCAGTGTAACCATAACCTATAGTACAAATGTAAGCTGCTTCGGTGCCTTCAACGGCAGCGCCACCGCTCTGGCCACCGGCGGAACCGCACCCTATAACTACACCTGGGAGACCATTGCCTCCGGCCCCACTGTCTCGGGCCTTTCCGCAGGTACTTATACCGTAACGGTCACCGATGCCGACGGGTCCACAGCCTCCACCAACGTAACGATTACCACACCTGACAATTTAATCGTATCTATAGCATCCCAAACCAACACCACCGCTCCGGCAGCTACTGACGGAAGCGCAACGGCAACAGCCAATGGCGGAACAGCCCCCTACAGCTATCTCTGGTCAAACGGCACGGCCACCGCGGCTGTCAGCGGCCTTTCTGAAGGCAGTTACACGGTTACGGTCACCGATGACAAGGGTTGTACAGCCATTGCTACGGTAGGTATTTCGGGTCCTGACAACCCGCCGCTGGGTATAACCGTTACCCACAGCACAGACGTCAGCTGCAATGGTCTTGCCAATGGCTCGGCCACCGCAGCTGCCTCGGGCGGCGCCGCACCCTACCGTTACGAATGGTCGAACGGTGCCACCACCGCTTTAGTAACGGGCCTTTCACCCGGAACCTATACCGTAACCGTCACCGATGGGAGAGACGATACGGCTACCACTCAGGTAACTATCCTTGAAGCTTCTTCTGCAGACTTTAAATACGTATCCCATAGTGACCCCCAAAGTTGCGGAAGCGGTGACGGAAGCATCACCTTTGGCATTAAGGGATTAGCAGGAAACAGCTATACCCTCATATACGAACATGACGGAGATGAAAAACAGGTGGATGTCACGGTGATTTCAGGTATTTTTAGTGCAGGTAATTTACTGCCGGGTATATACAGCAGCTTCCGGATCACGGATCAAAACTGCACATACACACTGGCAGCTACCCCCATTACCCTTACTAATCCGGCTGCCGCGAGCGCTACAGTCACACCCGACGGCCCTACCGAACTTTGCGAAGACGATCTTGTCAGCCTCACTGCCTCTGAAGGCGCCAGCTACCTGTGGAGCTCCGGCCAAACCTCCCGAACCATCACCGTGTCGGCAGCCGGAACTTACAGCGTCAGCGTCACCTCCGCCCAGGGATGTAGGTCGGAAGCCGATATTACCGTCACCGAAAAAGTCTGCAACCTGCCGCCCGTGGCCGTCTGTAAACCCCTGGTGGTGCTCGTAGCCGGTGCCGACTGCTACGCCGTGCTCACCGCCAAAGACCTTGACGCCGGATCTTACGACCCTAACGGCGACTGGACCCGCCACACCCTCCTTAACTCCGACGGTATCTTCCGCCCCGGCGAGTATACGGTCACCTACGAGGTCATGGACCCCAAAGGCGCCTTCAGCACCTGTGAATCTCAGGTAAGGGTGCTCGATCACACCCCGCCGGTAGCCAGAGCTCGTGATCTTGTCCTGGAGCTCAATGCCAGCGGACAGGCCACTATCAGCATTGCCGACGTCGATGCAGGCAGCTCAGACAACTGCGGTCCCGTGACCATGAGTCTCAACCGTACCACTTTTGACTGCTCCGACCTCGGAAACCTGCAGGTAAGACTTACCGTCACCGATGCCAGTGGCAATGTGTCGGAAGCCCTTTCAGACATCCGGATCGTGGATAACACCCCGCCGGTGATCAGCGCTACCAACCTTACACTGGCCCTTGATGAAAACGGCCTCGCCACCATCAGCAACGATAACCTCATCACCACCATCTCCGATAACTGCGGAATATGGAATGTCAGCGTTTCGCAGAATGAATTTACCTGTGAGCATATCGGAGAAAACGAGGTGGTCATCACGATAGAAGACGTTCAGGGCAACCGTACCACGGCCACCGTCACCGTCACTGTAAAAGACACCACCTCACCCGTGGTCAGCGCCAAAGACCTCACGCTCTACCTCGACAAAGACGGCAAAGCTGCCCTCTCTCCTGCTATGGCCAATAACGGCAGCATCGATAATTGCGGTATCACGGGCCTCAGCATAGACCGGGAAGAGTTCGGCTGCCAGGACCTCGGCGAGCAAACGCTCACTCTGACGGCCGTTGACGGGGCAGGCAATACCTCCGAAACTACTTTCACTGTCACCGTACTGGATACCCTGGCTCCGATAGTGCTGGCGAAAGACATTACCCTTTACCTCGATGCCGCGGGAGAAGCCTCGCTAACCCCCGATGACATTGATGAAGGCAGCAGCGATAACTGCGGCATTGCTGACCGAAGCCTGCAGTACACCGCCTTTGATTGCCCCAATGTGGGTACACAGCCCGTGGAATACACCGTCACCGACCTCTCCGGTAACCGCACTACCGTGATCATCCGGGTCACCGTACGCGATACCATCGCGCCGGAAGTATTTACCCAAAACGTTGTGCTGGAACTGGACGGTGACGGAAAGGCCACCCTGGCCCCCGAGGATGTCGACGGCCAAAGCAGCGACAATTGCGGCATCGCCCGGATGACCCTCTCCCAAACCGATTTTTCCTGCAATGACCTGGGAAGAAGACTCGTCGCCCTCACTGTCACGGATGTTAACGGCAATCAGAGCACCGCCAGGGCCGTAGCAGAGGTCAAAGACCCCAACGGTGTGTGTCCCTGCTCTTACGGCGTACTGGCCTTTAACGGCATCACCCTGACAAACAACCATGTCTCTGCCGGGGGCGTAGGTGTCATCAACTCCGGCAAGAAGGCTAAGCTCCGTAACACCGTCATTGATCAGGAAGGAACCTTTGTGAAGGCACCCCAAAGCCGCTTTGACACCCGTAGTGAGGCCAGCACGTATATCCGGGGGGCAGCCCCTACCCCCGGGGCCTTCCGCAATAACCCCAACAAAGACAAAAACAAAGAAAAGGCGGGTAAAGATGAAAGCCGCACCCTGGCCGCCGGCCGCTACGGTAAGGTCAAGGCAGCCAAAGGCGCCACCCTCACCTTCAGCGGAGGGGAGGTTTACATCCGAAGCCTGAAGACAAAGAAAAACACCACTCTGACCTTCACCGCTCCCACTACCCTGCTGGTCAGAAAGGGGGTGAAAGCCGGGAGAAACACCGCTCTGAACACTGGCGGTGAACAGGTGCATATCTATGCCGGGAGCGGAATCTCTGTAGGCAATGCTTCCGAAGTGAGGGGTATCCTGCATACACAGGGCAGGCTGAAGACCCGCCGGGGCAGTGAGATCACCTCCCTGGAAGGCTTGTTTGTGGCCGATAAGATCCGCGGCGCAGCCAACACCCACTGGGCCGGCGGCGGTGTGCTGTGTACAGGGAATAATGAGCCCGAACCTACACTGGCCCGCAACAAAGACAGGAAAGCAGCCAAGGACTTCGACAAGCTCAGCCTGAAAGACAGCACCCACTCGGGTATCCGGGTAAGCCTCTGGCCTAACCCGGTGGTGACTAACCTGGTGAAAATATCGGTAGAGAGTGATACGCCTGACGGTGAGCTGATGCTGGTAGACCTACTGGGCAATATCCTCTTCCGTAAAACCTATACAGGCCACAGCAATACCCATGAAATCAATATGAAAGCAGCCTTGCCGGGCACCTATGTTCTTCGGGTAAATAGCGGTGAGCAGGTGAAAACACTCCGGGTTATCAAAGAAGGAAAATAAAAAAGCAGAAGAGGGTATAAAAAGCGCGGAGCAATGGCAATGACCGGAGCTCCCCGCTTTTTACCAGGTAGCGGGGGCTGGCATGACAACGACAAACATGGTCGGATCAGTCTGAGCCTGTTGAAGTCCGGCCCAGGAGGCCGACAGGGTTTCCATAAAGTTCATTTGATACTTCAATCCACGTATACCTCATCCGCCAGCAGCCAGGCTTTACCGCCTGCTCCGTATTCCCCCCCGGGAATAATGCCCTTGTTTTGCGCAAAAACTTTTACATATCGCGCCCGCACAGGCTTTATCTTTGCCCGCACCCGGTTGATCCCGTTGTCAGGAAACTCATTCGTACGAAAAACCTCCCTGTAGTTAACCCCGTCTTTTGATACATAAAACACCAGGTTAACGGGTTCCCACATTCTTTGCCAGTGATATTTTAAGATATTGATGCCCAAACGCGATACCTTCTGCACTTCCTCCAGGTCAATGACCGCCTCCAGGTCTTCACCGCTGAAACCCACCCATTCCCCGTTATTGTAACGGGCGTTCCCTTCCAGGCCGTTGACCAAAGCAAAAGGTGAAGAAGGGTTAAACGCCGGTTTAGGCGAGTGTTTCAGCTGAACTTTTCTGAAAGCCGCTTTATGATGGCGGAAATCCTGCTCCAGAGCCTTTCCGTAGGGCTGACCCTCTCTGAACAACCGGCTTTTCACTATTGCACTTTCCCTCACACGAACAGGCTCACTATACAAATGATCGCTGACGGCCGGATCCCTGCCGTCTAAGGTATAATAAATCTGTGCCCCGGGCAACGTAGAAGACAGGCCAAACGCACCCTCCTTCCATTCATACCTCAGCTCTTCATAGCGGTCAAAATAATTCACTCCCTTCTTTTTCAATACAGTTTCATTCTGTCTTAAGCGCTCCAGGAAATCCCTGTATTCTTTTTTCCCGACAGAGGTCCACGCCGTTTCAGCCAGCGCCAGTACCCTCGGAAAAGCCATATATTCCACCTGTGCCGGATCTGCCATATATTCTGTCCACACATTGGCCTGCACACCAATGATGTAAGGATGAAACTCCGGTTCCAGCTCGTCAGGGTAAGGTTCATAGCCATACACTTTCTCCAGCGGGGTAAACCAGGCAGCCGCGGTGGGCTCACCGGCATCCAGCGACTGGTAATAATCAAAATACAGGTGACTTTCCGGGGTCATGATGACCCGGTGCTTTTGCCGGGCAGACGCTATTCCGCCAATTTCTCCCCGCCAGCTCATCACGGTGGCATTGGGACTCAGTCCTCCTTCCAGGATCTCATCCCAGCCGATGATCTCCCGCCCCCTGCTGTTCAGGTATTTTTCTATCCGGCGGATAAAGTAGCTCTGCAATTCATGTTCATCTTTCAGTTGATGTTCTTTCATGCGCTTTTGGCAATGCGGGCACTCTTTCCATCGGGCCTTAGGGCATTCGTCGCCCCCTATATGAATGTATTTTGAAGGAAACAGCGGCAGGATTTCATCCAACACCTCTTCCAGGAAAATAAAGGTGCTGTCTTTCCCTGCGCAGAAAACATCGTCAAAAATACCCCAGAAAGTAGCTGTATGGTAGTCTTTCCCCCGGCATCCCAGATGGGGATATGCGGCCAGCGCTGCCGAAGCATGCCCCGGCATTTCAATTTCAGGAATAATGGTAATATGCCGTTCGGAGGCGTACTTTACCAATTCCTTTACCTCCTCCTGTGTATAAAAACCGCCATAGCGAACCCCGTCAAACCGGTGGGGGGAGTTCCTTTTGTGGCCGATGAGGGTTTCATCACGCCAGGCCGCTACCCGCTGCAGCTCCGGGTATTTTTTGATCTCAATACGCCAGCCCTGGTCTTCAGTTAAGTGCCAGTGAAAGGTATTCAGCTTATACAAAGCCATCAGGTCAATGTATTTTTTAAGAAAGCTCAGGGGAAACATGTTCCGGCCTACGTCGAGATGCAGGCCCCGGTAAGCGAACCGGGGTGAATCAATAATACGGCAGGCAGGAATGACGGGCGACCGCCCGGCCAGTTGCAACAGGCTCTGAATTCCGTAAAAAACCCCTGCTTCGTCATTTCCCGTGATCCGGATCCGCTCAGGAGTTACCTCCAGAACATAGGCTTCATCCTTCCCGAGAGTGCCTGTTCCGAGCCAGATGGCCGGACCGGTTTTACTGTCCGAAGATACCTGAACAGCCGCTAAATCCTGCAGGGCCGTTTGCAGAAACTCCGCCAAAGGCTTCATCGGAGCATCGGTATGAATGCCTGTACCGGCGCTTAGGGTGAACGATCCGTCCAGCATCTGCACCGACTCCGGTCTGGGAATAACCGGTAATTGAGCCCACACCCGGCCGCCGAATCCACATATACAGCAAAACAGAAGGATAATTTTTCTCCGCATTAATTCAGTTCATATATTTTTTTAAAGATACTACTAAAATATTTACCGACGTGTCAGGTATAAAAGATTGGAAAATTACAGGGAATGAAAGAGAACTAAAAAAAGTCATTCAATCCAAAAGTCCGGCGCCCTTACCAGATAATAAATATATCACGCTATCAGTCGGTTATATCAATTCCCTGTATAAATTTGTCCAACTTTAACCCCCATATCCCATGAATACCCCTGCTGCTCCTGTTTCGGAGAGTGAGCGTCTGGTTTCTATCGACGTACTCCGCGGTATCGCCCTTTTGGGTGTACTTCTGATGAACATCCCTTTTTTTTCCATGCCCGATTACTACTCGGAAGAGTGGAAGGCGGACCCAGGCACCTTTAATTTTTGGTTAAGGGCCTTTATTACGGTCATTTTTGAAGGAAAAATGAGGGCTTTATTCTCCATGATATTCGGTGTGGGGATCCTCCTGTTTACTTCGAAAAAAGATAAAGTGGCCGGTCTGTTTTATCGCAGAATGGGCTGGCTGATCGTTTTCGGCCTTATCGACTCCCACCTTTTGCTGTGGCTGGGCGACATCCTGTTCCTTTACGGTGTGTGCGGCATGATCGTTTTCCTTTTCCGGAAAGTAAAGCCCCTGTATTTATCGCTGGGAGTACCATTGGTGGCCATCACCGGTTTCGTGGCGGGCACTATTATCATGATGGACATAAAGGAAAAGCGCCTGGCCTATAAAGAGGCTGCACAGGCAAAAGAACAGGGACAAACACTTAGCACTGACCAGGAAAAAGCGCTGGAAGAGTGGCGAAATGTAGAAAAGGAGCTGATTCCGAACAAGGAGGATGCGAAAGAAAATACCCGGCTGATGAAAGGCAGTTATGCTGATGTGGCCGGTTATGTACGGACCCACTCCCTGGATTACCAGACCAAATACCTGCTATACTCCCTTTGGGATCCCATTGCACTCATGCTCCTGGGAATTGCCCTCTATAAATGGGGCTACTTCACCACCTGGACCAACCGGCAGCATAGCCGTGCCGTCATCCTGGGTTACGCCGTGGGCCTGCCGCTGGTGATCATTAACTTCTGGCACAATACGGTCAATTATCCTAACTATGAGGCATCCATGAAAGCCCTGGAAACCGAAGGGATCAACTGGCTTTCTCTGACTTATGATTTCCAGCGGATCTTCCTGGTCATCGCGCATGTTTCGCTGGCTCTGTTGTTGATCCGCAACGGAAAGCTCAAGCGATTTTTCCGCTCTATGGCGGCCGTAGGGAGAATAGCGCTGACCAATTATATAGGCCAGACCATCATCTGCTCCCTGATCTTCTTCGGGTATGGCCTTAATTATTTTGCCGAGCTCAGTTACGGTCAGATCTTCCTTGTGGTATTGGCTGTATGGGTTTTTCAGACTATCTTCTCGTCTGTCTGGCTGAAATACTTTCATTTCGGCCCCCTGGAATGGCTGTGGCGGGCGCTCACCTATATGAAGAAGCCTCCATTTAAAAGAGAATGAGTAAAAAAAGCATTGTTTACTGTGCCAGGCTGCCTTTGTGAGTAAGTTTTTTCAGAAGGCTTCCCTTAAGATTATGGGCCACCGGCAGCTCTGTTTCTCCCAGCCGCACCGTGGTGTTTCCTACCGAGGAGATGTGCGAAACATTTACGCAATACGAGCGGTGGATTTTGAAGAATTTTTCAGGATTCAGTTCCCCGGAAAGGTGCTTGAGGGTCTTGGGAACCAGGTAGCGGTCAGTGGCCGTAAAAACATAACAGTAGTTGTCAAAGGCCTTCAGGTAGAGGATCATCCCCTGATTTAACCGGTGTTTCATTCCGTCAGATGTAAATACGAGGTATTCGGGCTCGCTTTTGCTGTAACTGCTCCAGCCTACTTCAATACTGCTGCGCAGCCCGGCTTCGGTGAAAGGCTTTACGATGTACCCGAGCGGGTTCGTTTTCTTCACCTTTAGCAGGGTATCAGGGTCTGTCTGGGAGGTCAGATAAAAGTAAGGAATCCACAGTTTATCCAGTTCCCGGGCTACTTCAATACCACTTTCTTCGCTTTCCAGGTGGATATCGATCAGCACCAGATCGGGGCGATAGAGTTTTATTTCCCGAAGGGCATCAGGGGCATTATCGGAGTCGCCTACTATGGTGTAACCCCCTTTTTTTAGCGCTACTTCTATAGTGGCTGCGATCAGAGGTTCATCTTCAATGATATAAATACGGACAGACATGCCCCTAATTTACGAAAGAATATTGAATTTTTGCACGATTAAAACGGCTTCTGTCCCACCATCCGGAATAGCGGTATACTGAAGCTGTGCCCTGATCTTTTTGGCCAGCGCTTTCATGAGCTTTATGCCAAACGAGGTGTCTTTGACCTTATCTGTAAAACCCTCACCGTTGTCTCTGACCGTCAAAAGCAGCTTATCCTTCTCTTTACGGAAAGTAATTTGAAGCAAATAATCGGTACTATTTTTTATAAAAGCGTGCTTTAGAGCGTTTGTGATCAATTCATTAAGGATCAGGCCTAAGGGAGTGACGGTATCGATATCCAGAACCAGGGGCTGGATATCCAGCCGGCAGGAAATATCGGCGGTATGACTTTCGAAAATATCCCTGGCCAGGTCCGAGAAGTATTCGGTGGTACTGATACCCACCACTTCTTCTTTGTTATAAAGTTTTTGGTGGATCAGTACCATAGATCGCACCCGGTTTTCGGCTTCCTTGATAGCCCGCTTGGCGTCGGTATTATCTACATCTTCCGATTGCAGGTAGAGCAGGGAAGATACGATCTGGAAGCTGTTTTTCACCCGGTGATGCACCTCCCGGAGAAGGATGTTTTTTTCATCCAGGGTGGTTTCGAGAATCTGCTTCTGCCGGTTCAGCAGAATATTTTTCTTCCGGTTTTTATAGAGGAAAAAACCGGTGGAAGCGGCCAGGATCAGGCCTGCCACAGCCAGGATTAGATACAACAGGTTTTGCTGTTCTTTTTTTTCCTTTTCAAACTGCAGGAGGCGCAGCTGGTCATCCTTGCGCTCCGTGTCAAAGCGGGCCTGCACTTCATACACGATGTCGTCGCGCTGCTTCTCTTTTATTTCTTCATAGATCTGCAGGTATTTGTCTTTGTACTCCAGGGCTTTTTCGTAAAAACCGAATTTGCGATAATACTCTGAAATGGCCATGGCCATCAGGCTCTTTTCACGGAGATATCCGCCTGTTTTAAAAGACTCAACCGCCCGGGGCAAGAGTATGTGCATGTCAGTTGAATCGTTCAGAGCTACTTTGGCATCCAGTAAAAACCGGAGGTTTCTTTCCGACTCGCCATTATCCGGATGTACTTCCGTAGCTTTTTCAAAGTATTCCACCGCCTTGCGATAGTTCTTCCTGCGCATGCTCAGGTTTCCCAGGTTGGCGTAAGTGTTGTAGTCATCGTGCGGGTTTTCTTTTATGGCCAGGCTTCGGGCAAACAGCTCTTCCGCCTTATCAAAGTTTTTTAGCGATGAATTGACCGAGCCCCAGTTAATGAGGATTTTTTTCTCCAGTCCTGTATTTTTGTGCCTTACTGCGGACCTGTAGGCCAACTCATAGTACTCCATTCCTTTCTGATAGTTATCAGTAGTATGATACATCAGCCCCAAAGTATGATAAATATCGGCAAGGTAGGACAGGTTCTCAGACTCACAGATCTTAAGGGCCTGCAGGTACTCGTTTCCGGCTTTATCGTAACGGCTTTCCACGAGCTCAAAATACAGGCCTCTGAATTCTGCGGCAATGGCCATTCCCAAAGGGTAATTTGCCTTTTCTGAATATTTCCACAACTCATCAGCCACCAGGAGGGTACTGTCGCTTTGCTGTTCCAGGTAGTGTGCCAGCCGGCTTTGATAATCCTCCTGAATTTTCCCTGTGGCGGGGTCCTGCGACAGAAAATACGAAAGAATTAATAAAAACAGGTTTAAACAGTTTTGCATTCTCAAAGTTAGGGATTTTATTCGATCTAACTCAAGGAAGGGGAAGGGGTTATAAAACAAAACGCAGATCCGGCAGATATACAGACACTTTAAAATCTGTACTCATCTGTCGGATCTGCATCATCCTCTTATTCTTTAAAATCACATGTGTATTGACCGGTTATCTGTAGCGGCAAGGCAGGCTTCTTTCAAGGCTTCCAGGTAGGTGGGGTGCGCATGAGAAGAGCGGGCCACATCTTCTGCCGAAGCCCTGAACTCCATCGCTACCACGGCCTCCCCGATCATATCGGCTGCCCGGGCGCCTATAATATGAACACCCAGGATCTCGTCCGTGGCTTTATCGGCCAGTACCTTGACAAAGCCGTCCACATCGCCGCTTGCTGTAGCTCTTCCCAATGCTTTGAACGGAAACTGACCTGACTTGTAAGCTACACCCGCCGCTTTCAGCTCATCTTCGGTTTTACCTACGGCTGCTACTTCCGGCCAGGTGTATACCACACCTGGGATCAGGTTATAGTTGATGTGCGGCTTTTGCCCGGCGATGGTCTCCGCCACCAGCACGCCTTCTTCTTCCGCTTTATGCGCCAGCATGGCTCCGCGAACCACATCGCCTATGGCATAGATACCGGGAACGTTCGTCTGGAGGGTATGATCATCCACCAGCACACGGCCTTTCTCCGATTGTACGCCGGCCGCTTCCAGGTTAAGGTTATCCGTGTAAGGTCTTCTGCCGATAGATACCAGGCAGTAGTCGCCCGTAATTTCAACTTTCTCCCCGGCCTTATTCTCTGCCGTAATTTTCACTTCCTTACCCAGGTTCTCAATAAGACTCACCTTGGTATTAAAGTGAAAATCCGCTCCCAGCTTTTTCACTGTCTTCTGAAGCTCTTTACCCAGTGCTTTGTCCATGGTAGGGATCATGCCGTCGGCAAACTCCACGAAAGTCACCTTAGACCCTAAGCGGGCATATACGGAACCCAGCTCGGCGCCGATCACCCCTGCACCGATCACCACCAGGTGCCTGGGCAGCTCTTTCAGCGACAGCGCTTCGGTTGAAGTGATGATACGGGTCTTGTCGTAATTCATAAACGGCAGGATGGTCGGCTTGGATCCCGTGGCAATGATGATATTCTTACCCGTGATCTGCTCTTCCGAACCGTCGGTTTTAGCCACCTTCACGGTATTTTTATCCACAAATGACCCAAAACCGTACTTCACATCGATTTTGTTCTTCTTCATCAGGAAGCTGATACCGTCATTCATTTTCTTCACCACGCCGCCCTTCCGCCCGATCATCTTCGCCAGGTCTGTTTTCACTTTACCGGTGGTGATGCCGTGCTCTTCAAAATGGTGAACGGCATTGTAATAATGTTCGGATGAATCCAGAAGCGCCTTAGAAGGGATACAGCCCACATTCAGGCAGGTTCCTCCCATTACCGGGTATTTTTCGATAATGGCCGTTTTAAAACCCAGTTGGGCACACCGGATGGCCGCCACATATCCTCCCGGTCCGGATCCTATAACAATTACATCGTATTGCATAAATATATTGAATTAAGCCCTATGATTTTTACACCTTTAAAAGCATCCGCATCGGATCTTCGAGTAACTGTTTTACCCGCACCAGGAAGCTCACCGAATCCTTGCCGTCGATGGTGCGGTGGTCATACGAAAGCGCCACGTACATGATCGGCCGGATCTCCACCTGTCCGTTGATGGCTACGGGTCTCTCCACGATATTGTGCATACCGAGAATGGCCGATTGCGGTGCATTGATGATCGGTGTTGACAGCATAGAACCGAAGATTCCGCCATTGGTGATGGTAAAGGTACCACCGGTCATTTCCTCCAGCGTCAGCTTGTTGTCGCGGGCTTTTACGGCCAGCCTAACCACCTCCGCCTCAATCTCGGCAAACGACATTTTTTCCGCATTCCGGATCACCGGTACGACCAGTCCTCTCGGAGCGGAAACGGCGATGGATATATCGGTGAAGTCATTGTAAACAATCTCCTCCCCGTCAATGAAAGCATTCACCACCGGGAATTCCTGAAGCGCTATGGAACAGGCCTTGGTGAAAAATGACATAAAGCCCAGTCCCACCCCGTGCGTTTCCTTGAATTTATCTTTGTATTGCTTACGCAGATCCATGATCGGCTTCATATCCACTTCGTTGAAAGTGGTGAGCATGGCGGTTTCGCTTTTCACGGCCACCAGTCTGCGGGCGATGGTCTTACGAAGCGAGGTCATTTTTTCCCTTCTTGACACCCGGTCGCCGGTGCTCGCCGGCGATACAGGAGCCGCAGAAGCTTTCGGAACTTCAGGTGCTTTAACAGGCGTGGCGGCGGCATTCTGTGCGTCGTCTTTGGTGATCCTGCCCCCTACTCCCGTGCCCTGAACAGCCTCCGGTGAAATTCCTTTTTCGGCCAGAACCTTGGCGGCTGCCGGTGAAGGATGTCCTGCAGCGTAGCTGTCTGAAGTTTCCGAAGCAGCAGCAGGCGGGGCGGCAGGAGCCACTTCCGGCAGAACAGACGATTGTGCGGCGGCTGCCCCCACGGTCAGCTTAGCCAGAATACCGCCTATAGGTACCACATCCCCCTCGTTGGCCACTACGGTCAACGTTCCGGCCTGCGGTGAAGGTAGCTCAAAAGTAGCCTTATCTGATTCCAGCTCGCAGATGATCTCATCCAGCCCGACGGTATCGCCGGTCTTCTTTATCCAGCTGGAGACTGTGACTTCGGAGATCGACTCGCCCACGGCAGGCACCGTGATCTCTATGGTCTTGCTTTCGGAAGCGGGTGATGCAGGCGCTGCAGGGGTAGCAGCAGGCACTGCAACGGGTGCCGCCTCAGGCACAGCTGCTGCTGTCTCCGCTTTAGGAGCCGCCTGTCCGCCGGCGTCTTCTATCCTGCAGATTACTTCCCCTATGCTCAATGTATCACCCTCCTTTCCTACTATTCTCAAGATCCCGTCGGCCTCAGCCGGAAGCTCAAAAGTAGCTTTATCGGATTCGAGTTCACAGATCACCTCGTCCATTTTAACCAGGTCACCGTCTTTCTTTACCCAAGATGCTATAGTCACCTCCGTAACAGACTCGCCTACCGAGGGTACTTTCATTTCAATAGCCATATAATTATCCTATTTGTTCAGTTCAAATGCTTTGTCAATGATCCTGTTCTGGATCTCGTTATGATTTTTGGTATAGCCGGTAGCCGGCGATGCGCTTATTTTCCGCGAGATCACTTCACTTATTCCGTCTGCAAATTCCCGCTTCAGATAAGACCAGTAACCCATATTCAGCGGTTCTTCCTGCACCCATACCCGTTCCGCTCCCGGATATTTATCCAGCTCAGCCATGAGCTGCACTTTCGGGAAAGGGTATAATTGCTCCATCCGTACGATCGCAATATCTTCCCTCCTGGTATCTGTCTTACGTTTCAGCAGATCATAATAAACTTTGCCGGTACACAGAAGCACCCTTTTCACTTTCTTCGGATTCACCGAGTCGTCGCCGATCACCTCCCGGAAGGAAGTTCCCGTCTCAAATTCACTCATATCCGATACGGCCAGCGGGTGCCGCAGCATAGACTTGGGTGACATATGAATACAGGGCTTGCGGAAAGGAAGCGCCAGCTGTCTTCTCAGCATGTGGAAGAAGTTGGCAGGAGTGGTACAGTTACACACATAAATATTATACTCACCGGCCAGTTGCAGGAACCTTTCCGGCCGGGCATTGGAATGCTCCGGTCCCTGGCCTTCGTAGCCGTGAGGCAGTAAAAGTACCAGGCCGTTCATCAGGTTCCATTTGGATTCGGCAGCCACCACAAACTGGTCGATCATGATCTGTGCACCGTTGGCAAAGTCGCCGAACTGCGCTTCCCAGATCACCAGGGCATTGGGGTTGGCCAGGGCATAGCCGTATTCAAATCCCATCACCGCATATTCGGAAAGCAGGGAGTTATAGATCTCGAATTTCCCCTGTACCGGCTTAATATGCGAAAGGTTATTATACCATTTATACGTTTTTACATCATGCAGTATAGCGTGCCGGTGGGAGAAAGTACCCCGCTGCACGTCCTGTCCCGACATCCTGACCCATTGATCTTCGGCCAGGATGGAGCCGTAGGCCAGAAGCTCGGCAGCCGCCCAGTTAAACGGCTTCTTACCGCCGAAGATCTCTTTTCTTTCTTCCAGTACCTTTTCGATCTGCTTGATCGGCGAAAATCCTTCGGGAACCGAGTAAAGGGCCTTGCCTACCGCTTCGATCTCTTCTTTGCTGATACCCGTTTTCGGCGAGGTGTCAAAATCGCCTACCGTAGACCTGCGCAGCTCCGCCCAGTCTCTTTCCAGCTTAGGCAGCGCATAGGGAAGCTGGTTTTGCTTCACCTTTGACAGCAGCTCCTGAAGATTATTGTCGAATTGCTCTTTCAGTTTTTTCGCGTCAGCGTCGGTGATCGTGCCGTCCGACTTCAGCTTTTCAATGTAGATTTCCCGCGGCGAAGAATGTTTCGAAATGATCTCATACATACCGGGCTGGGTGAACCGGGGCTCATCCGCTTCATTATGCCCGTATTTACGGTAGCAGATCATATCGATATAAATATCCTTATTAAACTCCTGCCTGAACTCCACGGCAAGCTCCATGGCATAAACCACCGCTTCCGGGTCATCGCCGTTCACGTGCAGAATAGGGGTGTCCAGCATTTTGGCCACATCCGAACTGTAAATGCTGGAGCGTGCGTCATAATTATCCGTGGTAAACCCGATCTGGTTGTTGATCACAAAGTGAATGGCGCCGCCCACATAATAGCCGGGCAGGTTAGACATCTGGTTCAGCTCGTAAACGATCCCCTGCCCGGCCAGGGAGGCGTCCCCGTGAATAATGATGGGCAGGATCTTGTCATAGATATCGTCAAAATCATTGTATTTGGTACCTGCACTTTCAAAGTGGGCATCTGCGCGGGCCCGGGCGTAACCCAGCACCACCGGGTCTACCGTCTCGAGATGCGACGGGTTGGCCATCAGCTTCAGGGATATACGGTGCCCGTCTTCGGTCTCTATCTGGGACGAATACCCCATGTGGTATTTTACGTCACCGTCACTGAATTCCAGGGTGGGAACATTCTCTTCAAACTCATTGAAGACCTGCTCGTAAGGCTTCTGCATGATGTTGGTCAGCACGTTCAGCCTGCCCCGGTGGGCCATACCGATCACCACTTCTTCCACTCCTAATTTCGCACCGTGCTGAATAACCGCATCCAGCGCCGGGATGGTCGACTCCCCGCCTTCCAGGGAAAACCGCTTTTTACCCAGGAATTTGGTATGCAGAAAATTCTCAAAGGCCACGGCCTTGTTCAGCTGGGCCAGGATCCTGCCCTTCTGGGTCCTGGAAGGCTTATGGTTCACGTAATCCGACTCCACCTTATTCCTGAGCCAGTTCTTGATCTTCGAGTTCCGGATATACAGGTATTCGTAACCTATTTTACCACCGTAAACATTCTTCAGGAAGGTTTCTATTTCCCGGAGAGAGGCCGGCCGGCCGAATACTTCCACACCCGCTTCAAAGACGGTATCATAATCGGCCTCGCTCAGTCCGAAAAATTTCAGATCGAGGTTGGCGTTGTATTTCCGTACTGAATAGATGGGATCGATCTGGGATAATAAATGCCCCCGGGAACGGTAGCCACGGATAAGGTGGACCACTTCCCGTTCTTTTTTCAATATATCTTCTGAAAGCGAGGAAGCTGCCTTTCCCGTACCGCCTCCCCAGGAATTGGAGAACTCATACCCTTTAAAAAAGAACTCCCAACTTTTGTCTACCGATGCAGGATCTTGTAAATATTGTTTGTATAAGGCTTCAATAGCGGAGACGTCGCCATTGGCAATGTATGAAAACTGGTCCATTATTTTTAGTTTTCTCTTAACACTTATTTTGTTATAAAACTGCTTACTATTTGAGGAATTTTACCCAATGAACTGATTACTTTGCGAACTACGCGCTTTTATTTTTAAAACACAATTTTTTCCCGCGCTTTACCGGAAAACTGCGCTTTTTTTTGATATTTCTTTGTCATTTTCATCCCGCAACGGAGAAAAAAGGAGGATTTTAATTAAATATTTAAACAATTATTTAAATATATCAAAGCTGGTCGTAGTACCAACTGTCTCCGCTCCTGTCTCTGCGGTTATATTTGAGGTAAAACTGGAAGATACCGTTCACCCGGAAGTTCGGATTTCCGGTAACGGGGGCGGTAGAATACCGGAGGGTATTGGAGTTATAGGCCAGCCCCAGGGTGAGATCTTCCGTGAATTTGTATTCTGCTGAAGGGATAAACGATTTTTCTTTGGTGTAATAGTCGAATATTTTATTGATGCGGTAGGAGCCGGCCAGCGCCAGGCGTTTGTTGAACCAGAGTTTCAGGTTGAGGTCAAAATTGTTTCTGCCTTCCAGGCCGGACCAGAGCACGTTGGCATTGTAGCTGACAAAGTTCTCATCGCCTGAAGCATAGCCGCCGTTAACATAAAACGGCTCCTTTACGGAGAAGTCGTTTTCAGACACATAGAGGGAGGGTTTGGATACACCCAGAAATGCCCCGTTATACGACATAAATATCCCCAGGCCGGCATTAAAAGAGACCCTGGGGCTGGACGAAACCAGGGAATAGGTGGGCAAAATGGCCAGGCCGGCATTGACCCCGCCCTTCAGCCGGAAATCCCCGATCTCGGTACCTTTAGCCAGGCTCAGCCCAAAGTTATTCCCGCTGGTATTTCCGTAATTATCGCTGGAGCTCTGAAAAGCCAGTCCCGTTTTGTTATACAACTGTCCGTCAAGCACCAGCACGTGGCTCAGCTGGTTGAACCTCAGGTTACCGTTAAACTGGTTACCCACGATTCCCTTAATGGTAAAAGGCCCGTTCTCACCGGCCAGAGCGGGATTTAAAGCCAGATAATTAAAGTGGTATTGGTTCATCAGCCCTATTTGTCCGTTCGACACCAGGCTGAGCAGCATCAGGCAGCTTAGAAAGTATTTCCTCATGTGTTAAAAAGTTCCGAGTATTGAGTTTAGAGTATTGAGTTCAAAGTCCCGGTAAATTTGGTTTTCGCATTTTCCGAACGGTTAAGATACAAAAAAAGGCCGTTTAACAAAAATTAAACGGCCCGATTTTTATGAAAGCATTTATTAATGCAGCTGCACCACTTTTATCTCTGTCCGGCGGTTAAGCTGATGCTCCGCTTCCGAACATTTCACGCCGTCGGCACAACCGTTCACCAGCTGGCTTTCACCGAAGCCTTTGTAATCCAGTATCCTCGAACGGCTTATACCGCGTTTGAACAGGTATTCGGCAGTGCTTCTGGCCCGGTTATCCGATAAGGTCTGGTTGAACTCCTTCGAGCTGCGACTGTCGGTATGCGAGCGGAGCTCAATTTTCATATTCGGATATTCCCGCATGATGTCCACCAGCTTGTCCAGTCCGGCCCTTGCATCCCTGCGGATATAATATTTACCGTAATCAAAGTAGATATTCTCAATCTCCACCACATCTCCTTCTTTGAACATATAGATCTCAGGAACCACATTAGCGGCATCGTTACAATTAAATTTCTGAAGCAGGGAGCTCTTCGAGCCATACTCGTCTTTCTTGCCCTGCAGAGTATAATCACAGCCTTCCACACCGGTAAATTCAAAGTTACCGTCTCTGTCGGAATAAGTGGTTATGGTGGTTCCGTCACATTCGTTCTTCAGGGTGATCAACACGCCTTCCATCGGTGCTTTGGACGAAAGCATCCGTACTTTCCCTTTTATAATACAGGTTTTTGCGTCAGGTCTCAGGCTGGAAGGCACCCGGTCTCTTGCAATGAGACTGCTACTGTCGAGTCCCGGTCTTTGCAAGGGTATTTCCAGGCGTGGCGTTTCCGAATCACAATCTTCCGTCATATAGGTCACGGTATTCGGCGTGTAGCCTTCTTTGGTGGCTTTGAACGCGTAATGATGCCCCACTACAATATTGTCGAGCTTCACGATCCCGTCAGCATCGCTTTCCACGCTCCGCTCATTCCCCTTATCATCGGTAAACGTAACCCTGGAATGATCCAATGGCATTTTGGTGTCTGCATCGTATACGGCTAACAGCAATTCACAGTCTGCTTCGCATTCCCTGTCAAATTTATAGATATCATCATCGTCACCTCCTTCTTTGCGGTTAGAAGAGAAATAGCCGGTTTTCCGCTGACCGTCGGTGATGATCCCGAAATCATCCTTGCTGGAGTTCATCGGCATGCCCAGGTTGGTCACTTTACCTTTGACGGCGGTGCCCTCCATCCTGACGTAGAAGATATCTAGGTCTCCCAGGCCCGGATGGCCGTCAGAAGAAAAATAAAGATTTCCTATCTCGTCTACAAAAGGAAACATCTCATTTCCCGCAGTATTGATCTGAGGGCCCAGGTTAATGGGTGCGCCCCAGCCCGAACCTTCGTATTTCGACACATAAATGTCGGTTCCTCCGAATCCTCCCGGCATATCGGATACAAAAAACAGCAGTCGTTCATCGGCCGAAAGCGAAGGATGACCCGTAGAGTATTGGTCGGAGTTAAAAGGCAGTTCCGTAATGTTGGCCCAGGCATCTTTTTTCGCTTCCGCCGAATACATTTTCAGCTTAATAATCCCGTCGTCGCTCTTTTTGGGAGTTCCGCCCTTCATGTTGTTCCGGGTAAATATCACCCGCCTTCCGTCTTTGAAGAAAGCTACCGGACCTTCGTGATACTTGGAGTTAATAGAACTGCTCATCCGGTCACTTTCCGTCAGGGCCCTGTCAGAGTAGCTGTTTCTCCGCCCACCAATGTTCCCCCCTCCGAAAACACCCAGTGTAGGGGAATCGTTGGCGGTAGGCATGGTATATTCATCCGATCCTACTTCCGGGTTCCGCTTTGTTCTACTGTTTCTTGCCGAGGCTGCACCGCCCAGACCGGCTTCACCGGAGGATATTTTCGCTAATTCATCCAGATGGTACAGATCCAGAAAAGGACTGTTATTCCATTCGAATACTCTCCTCAACCCTCCGGAATTCTTGCGGTTGGACACAAACACCAGTCCGTTCTGATACTTCACCGGGCTGAAATCGGCAGCAGTGGTATTGATGGATAAATAATCCACCTTATAACAATCCACATTTCGGGCCAGCACACTTATATCTTCGTATAATCTGGAAAAGCCTTTCGCTCTTTCATCATTTTCCACCAGGAGCAGGTAGCTGTCAAACTGTTCCTGCGACTCTTTATATTTGGAATTACTGGCCAGCGCACGCGCATAGGAAAGCGTAAGGTTGGCCCGGTCGGCTCCGAGATCCAGGCCGGAATTCAGCAGGGACTGAAGCACACGCTCACCATTCACGGCATCTTTCACCTTGAGATAGCTCTCTGCCAGGTTTTTCATCACCAGAACCTTCTCGATGTCGGATACGCCTTTCTTTTTCAAAACCTCTTCATAAGCTGTTATGGCTTTCATATAGCTCATGCTTTCATAGTAGTGGTTAGCCGTTTTGATCAAAACGTTCTGAGCGGAAATCGCCTGAGCACATAATAGGAAAAGCAATATTAAGGTAAAATTTTTCACGTTCGTCATCTTCATTTTGGTGGTTATCTAGAAATAGCGCGGAGTAACGATTTTATCTTTTCCGAACCCGAATTCGTACCTTAGGAACCCTTCATACGTAGGAGTTCCTGCTATTTTTTTGTAAAAGTTTTTTTCCACTCCGTTTTCGTCGAATTTTCCCAGGCTGGTATCATAAGCAAAACCGACCCTGAGCTGCGGTGTGAGCTGAAGTTCAAGCATACCTACCAGGGCATCCATCTGATCGGTACCGGAGAATACCATTTGTGATTTACGGGCCGAGAAGCCGATAGCGATCTTATCGCGGTACCAGAGATTCAGGTTTCCGTCAAGCCCTACCGGAGCACCTCTTGTTACCCGTACGACGGCAGAGGGCTTCAGCTTAAAGTGACCGTTGCCCAGCACAAAGCCCATCATGGCAAAATAATGCCGCTGTGTCTTCCCTTCGCTGTCGGGATTCGGAGAGATGCGCTGCTCAATCAGCTGAGGTACGGATACCCCGAAGTAGGCTTTGTCGTTACTGATAAACAAGCCCAGCCCGGCATTGAAAACAAACCGGGAAAGGTCATCACCAAAAGAAGGATCCGAACCTTCATAGGTTTTCACCTGAGAAAGATTGGCGCTGACATTCATAAGAGTGGGCTGCACTCCCAATGACATGGTGGTTCTTTCTGTCAGCTTAAATTTGTAGGCATAGGCCAGGTTAAGGCCTGTGGTGTTCCACCGGCCTATGTTGTCATTATACACGGAAAGACCTATTCCCATCTTTTCGTTCTGGAACGGCATATCCAGTGTCAGGGAATGGGTTTTCGGCGCACCGTTTACGCCTATCCACTGGTAGCGGCCCAGGGCGGTAATGCTCAGCACATCCCGGCTGCCCGCATAAGCCGGATTAATGGCCATGGTATTGAACATATACTGGGAATAAAATACCTCCTGTTGGGCCGTGGCCGACCAGGAAATTCCGCAGACTGCTAAAAGCATTATCCAAAATTGAGTAAAGTTCCGATGTTTCATATTTTCAATAATATATACTCCCCTCTGTTAAGATCCGTGAGTGTGTCCATCGACGTTTTTCCGGGCTGTTAAAGCCGGGAAACGTCCCCGGAGTTCTCTGTATTGATATACCAATAACCACGCCAAAAATTTCAAACTGCGGCTTATGCCAAAAAATAAATTATCCCTGTGATAATGCATTCCGGGCACGCCTGTTAAAAGTATAGCGAAAACTATGCCAATATGGAGTAGTGAGTTCTGAGTTCCGAGTTCCGAGTTCTGAGTTCCGAGTAAATGGCGAAGTTCAATGAAATTGTTACTCCGTAACCGGTAGAGTCACGGTGCAACTCGCCAAATAGTGCCAAAGCCCGCATCAAGTAATCAGCCTTGCCCTCACTACTCGGAACTCACTACTCGGAACTCGGAACTCAGAAATCCCTGCCCACAGAAAGGTGAAATTTGGGAGAAGTGATCATACCGTCTTCGAAGCCGTATGCATAGTCGGCTCGAATAAATACCCCCAGAATGGAGGTCCTGACTCCGGCTCCGAAGCCCGACAGGAAGGGGTTTTTAAAGTTAGTCACTTCGATCAGGAACGGGCTGTTCTGCCCCGTGATGATTGTATTTAAGCTGTTCTGGCGGTTAAAAGGTCCTTTGGAGCCCATCCAGGCGGTACCTATATCATAGAAACCGACGATCTGCATATTGCGGAGAAAGTTGCTCGACAGGGCCATCTGGGGCAGGAACTCCACCAGGTGCGACCTTAGCTCCACATTACCCAGCAGGTGGTTATTCCCGTATAAGCGGCCGTAATCAAAGCCCCGTAGTGTACCGGGGAAGTTATACAGCAGGATGTTTTTGTTATCCGGATCCCCCCCGGTAATGATCTCATCGCTTTGATACGTACCCCGGTTCACACTGTTTTCCACACCGCCGATAAAGGAATATTTGGGTGCATTTCCTCGCGATGTACCATAGCTCAGGCGTCCGGCCACCTGAAGCCCCCGAAAGATCTTCTGATAGTGGCGCAGGTCTACATAGGTATTTTTAAAGCTCCTTAATGTATTGTTTGTATGGAAATACTGATCGAAAGAAATTTTAGCCTTGGTTCCTGTTTCCACACCCAGGGGGCTTACCCGTGTGTTATCAAAGACCAGGCTGACATTAGGCGCAAAGTAAAAGTCGGCCGGAATACCCTCTGTAGTTGCAAGATTAAAGTCAATATCCTCATTTTTTACCACCGCAGGGGTGATCTCTGCCTTCAAACGGGTAGAAAAAGGATAGATAATCGTGGCCGAGATCCGCTGCTGTACCAGTCTGCGAAACAGGTATTCGGGCTGGTCGCGGGAAACCACATGATTCAGCGGCCGAAAAAGGAAGGCATCGCGGCTGTCGATGGTTTCCAGGTTGATCGACCTTTTCTCATATTTAAAGACATAATCGATCTTCCGGGAATAGTGGCCGTACGTCAGCCCGTAATCAAAGTTTTTAAACAAAGGCGTAGAGGGCCGGATAAACGAATTAAAGGAGAAAACATTATTCTGAAGCAGGTCATGGAAGGAGATGGAGTAGCCCAGGCCGAACTGCCGGACAGGGTCTACAAGCACATCAATCTTCCGGTCGTTGCTGACCAGGAAATTTTTAAAGATCTTCACCGATGATAGCCGGGCATCGCCGGTCTCAGCCCTGTTTCCACCCCTGTTTTCCCGGTTATTTCCTGCTGCAACGGCACCTGAGGAGCTTTCCTGGTAACGGCGGATGTTGGCTTCATCAAACCGGTAGTCGTCCGTATCCACTTCTCCTTCCGTCAGATCCGTGATCCTTTTGGGGAGCGGCTGCACCACCACAGGCACCGTTTCCTGCGGCGCCTCATGCAAGGGCGCCCCGGCAATATAAAAATCGGTCCAGTCTTTCATGAATTTAGAGAAGGAGACCCCCAGGGTACTTGTGATGCTGGACTGCTCATTATGAATGATCCGGGTAAGGTTCAGGATATTGGAAATGTTGTCCTTACCGTATTTCAGTGCTATAAAATTCCATATCGACTGTCCCACAATCCGGGCGTCATCGCCTTTCAGGTTTTTCAGCCGCTGCGACTGCACCCTGGAAATAGTGGTTTTAAACGTATCAAAGAGCATCGAATTATCTTCTTCGGCCACATAGGCGCTGATTCCGGCCGTAAACCATTCCGGCAGATTAAGCAGGATCTGGCTTTCAAGGGATTCTCTTACATTTCCTCCGTAAAGCATATCATAAACGTAGATAGAGGAAACACTGTTCACCAACTGCTTATGAAAGAGGGAGTCATTTTTATCATAAGCGGTCAGTATCCGGCTATGCCGGCCGTCGAGCAGGGTGCCGTTTTTCACCCGGGCGGTTTCACCGATAAGGTTGGTAGAATTCAGATCCGCAGGAGAGTTAAAGACAAAGACGGTCACCGGCTCATAGGGAATATAGCCCAGTATACCGGTAATACGCGGATAGGATCTTTCCAGGAAAGTAGCGGCATTCCGGGTGATCTGTTCCCCGCCCCGGTAAAAGTTATACTCGAAATTAGCCGAGCTGAAGGTCCTCCATTGAAATTCCTTGTTCTGAATCTTGCTTTTACCAAACTTCTCTCCCGAAACCCCGTAATACCTTTGCGCTATAACATTCCTGCCGGATTCCGCCATCAGGAAACAAAACAATATGAGCGATAGTAATCTTATCATCCATGAAAAATCAACCTACGAATATAACGTATAAAATCTTTCGATGTTTGCTTCCGGATGAATTAGTTCACCGTGCAGTATATTTCTCACCAGCTGCCTTGCAAACCAGGGTGCCAGCGACACGCCTTTTGTGCCCAGTCCGTTAAAAATCCAGAGGGGATCGTACTGCGGATGTTTCCCCAGAAACGGGCGGCGGTCTTTGGTAGCGGGCCGTACGCCGGCCTGCTGGCCGGTAAGGGTAAACGGGCGTTTCAGCATCTTCGCGGCAGCCTGAAGGAGCTCTTCACACCCTTTCGGGGTAGATTCGAAGTCGAGCTCATGCCAGGAATAGGTAGCCCCCAGCCTCACCCGGTCGTTGCCCAGCGGTATGATCCATTTCCCCTGGTTGACAATGGTGCTGACCCCGTAATCTTCGATCACCCCGAGGAGGGTTTCTCCTTTGACGGGATTAAAAGGCAGCCAGTTAAAATAAGGATTATTGCGGGCATAGTACCCTTCACAGAAAATAACCCGGGAAGCTTCCCATTCCCGGAATCTCACCCCGTGATCATGAAGGGTAAGTCCGGCAAAATCAAATACGGTATCTACCCATTCCACATATTGCTGCAGGTAAAATGTGGCAGCATCCAGAAATACGGGCATATCCAGCCAGCCCGCCATCGAAGAATACATGCCTTCAGAATCACTCCGGAAAGAGGAGCTGAACGCATCCCCGGCCTGACGAATCCCGATATAATTCTCCAGCCCGTGTTTCTCTATCTGAGCCAGGGAGCTCTTGCGGTGCTCTGCCCCGGTAAAAGGCCTGAACAGGCCGCTTTTGTGATAAAAAGAGACAGAAAACAGGTTTTCAAGCCCTGTATAATACGTTTCCAGTCCGCTGAAAAGTTCGTCGGCCAGCCAGGTTTTAGCCAGGTATTTGCCGGTCACGGGGTTAATAAGTCCGCCGGCTACCCGGCTGGAAGAGGATCGGGAAGAATCGGTGATCACGGTCACCGAACTTCCTGCCCTGAGGAGTTCCAAGGCAAGTATCGAGCCGGCCAGGCCGGATCCAACGATCAGAAAGTCAGTTTTTTTCATGGGTAAAAAATTCCGGGCGTAGAGATGCAAAATCTTGCGTCTCTACGCGCGGCTCATGATCGCATCCGCCAGGAGCACCACCCTTTCCACCTGCTCGTCAAGGGTTATATAGGTCGTATCCACCACATGGGCGTCAGGCGCCTTACGCAGCGGACTTTCCTCACGGGTGGTATCGATTATATCCCGTTTTTTGATATTTTCCAGGATCTCCTCCAGGTCTACCAGTTCTCCCTTCCCCAGCAGCTCCTGTTGGCGGCGTTGGGCCCGCACCAGCGGGTCGGCATTCATGAATATCTTCAGCTCGGCATCCGGGAAAACCACGGTTCCGATATCACGGCCGTCCAGAACAAAACCTTTTTTTCTACCCATACGCTGCTGCTGCCGGACCATGGCTCTCCTGACCTCTCCTACCGCCGCCACCTCACTGACCCGATCGGCCACGTAAAGCTTCCTGATTTCCGTCTCCACATTCAACCCGTTCAGGTAGGTTTCGCTTTTCCCTTCTTTGTTATTTCTGAATTCTATTTCGATCTTATCCAATGCGCCGGCCACTTCCTTAGGATTATTCAGGCTGATGTGGTTCTGAATAAAATAAAGGGTGACGGCCCGGTACATGGCGCCCGTGTCGATATAGTGGTAGCCCAGCTTTTCGGCTACCCGCTTGGCCGTACTGCTTTTCCCGCAGGAAGAATAGCCGTCAATGGCTATGATAATTTTAGACATATAAACCCGCTGAATAATCTAAAGATAATATGATCCGTGCAAAAAACCAAACGCTTAACACAACACTAGAATTCCCAGCGGTAATTCAGCATGGGCACCAGCCCCAGTTGCTTCTTCTGCACCATTTTCATCAGGTAGGTATCAAAGTAGTTATACGCCACGTTCTCCCGGTTAGTAAGGTTCTGAATATCCAGTGAAATGGTTTCTGATCCGCGTTTTTTAGACTTCTTGATATATGCCCGCACATCCAGCCGGAAATAATCGTCATATTTAACATTCAGCGGCGACCGGAAATCGTAATACACATAAAGCATATTTTCGTATTCCGCAGTAATGATCCGGTAGTCGCGGAAGCCGCCTACCCAATTCAAGCGGGCGTTCAAACCCAACAGTTTCCCTTCTCCTTTCTCCCATTCCTTACCGGCAGTGGCATTATAAATGTAATTTCCGGAATAGCGGGTATCGTAAAACTTATTATCAAAAGCCCTGAACTGTGACTTGTAGAAGGTGGCATTGACCAGCGCGAAGAAGCCATTATCGAGATAATGCCTGTAGTTGAACTCAATTCCGTAATTACGGCCCTGGTTATTCTGGTTTAACAGGTAATACCCGTTATTAAAATACCCGATCTCATAACCGTTCAGAACAGATACATACACCGAGTCAAAGCGGCTCAGGTTAAACATGTTCTGGTAATACAACTCTGCGGAGAAAGACTGCCGGGTATCCTGGTCAAACTGGTAACCCAGGGTGAAATGATGCGACCGCGACGGTTTGTGCGGCAGGTAGAATGCCACCCGGTTGGAGGCCACCTGGCTGTGCAGTCCGTAAGCAGCTTTTACCTTATGCTTTGAGGTCAGGTAATAATCTGCGGAGAGCCGGGGTTCAAAATACTGCGACTTACTGTAAGAATAGTAGGGCGCTGCAAAACCCAGGTTATAATTAAACCGAGACCGCTCGCGGTTAGTGATCCTTACATGTGGCTGCACGATGAGATTCGCAGTACTGAAAAAGAAGCTGTCGGAATCGATAAAGTTAAACCGGTTAAACTGATGACTCAGCTGAACCCCTGCATTCACGGCCCACAGCGGGCTGAGGTCACCGGAGAGCGCCGTGGAAAAACTGAGGTAATTCTTGGCAGAGTAATCGTAATTTACATTTTCATTCCCGGTATAGGCATTCCTGAGATTTTCCAGCGCGGAATTGACCAATACCGACCGAAGGTTCCATTTCTTTAAAACTTTAACCGAGTGTTTTGCGCCCAGCAGCCCCATGCGGCCATAAAAATCCACATTGTTCAGGTCTTTTGACGATTCCCAGACAGTACTGTCGGCATCCGGAGCAAAAATATTGGAAGAAACCCCTCCCATTCCGAAGAAAGTGAAGGTTCCGGCCTTGCGCGTGGGGAAATTCAGGCTGAATGCCACGTCCTGGAAGGCGATAGACTCCCCTCCGAAATTCACCCCTGCTGCCGCCAGGATACCGGTAAAGGAATAGCGGTAATTCACCAGGTAGCTGCTGCCTTTTTTCTTATTGATGGGGCCTTCGGAGGAAAGATCCACACCGATAAGCCCGGCCTGCACCACGTGCTGGTATTCTTCATTGTTGCCGTTACGCAGATTCATATCAAAAACCCCGGCCAGGGCATTGGAATAACCGGCAGGAAATGCACCGCTCAGAAAGTTCATGTTACCGAGCATCTGCGCGGAGAGGATATTGGTTCCGCCCCCTACCGCAGCGGGCTTATCTGAAAACATCCCGGCATTGCTCAGATGATTCGGATTCACGATCTCCACCCCTTCCAGGCGCCACTGCACAAACTCAGGTGAGTTTCCGCGGACCGACACGTTATTGGCCTGATCATTGGCATTGGCTACTCCTGCAAACGACATCGCCAGCCGGGCCGGGTCAAAAAAGGTGGCCGGAAATCGCATGATCTGCTCCGCCGTTATGCTTTCCACACTCATCAGTGCCGAAGTAGCCGGCGTCGAAGAGGTCACTTTCACTTCCTCCAGCTCTTTGCCCGCAGCCTGCAATTCCAGGTCCAGCACCAGTTGCCGGGCGTTTTCAAGCAACAGTTCCCTGTAAATGTACTTTCCGTATTCCACCGAGCTCACCTCCACCTCGAGACGGCCCAGGGGCACTCCGTCAAAACGTACATTTCCGCTGGCATCGGTAGCCGCCGAAAGTTGATATTTCGGAATGGATACGTTAGCGCCTTCTATCGGAAGGCGGGTCTGCCGGTCGGACAAATGGATTTTTACGGTTTGAGAATTCTGAGCAAAAATATTAAGTGAAACCAACAGGCCGGCAAGCGTCAATAACTTCATCACAATTTTTATAATTACCCGGCAAATATAGGCTGTCGGTTTTTTAAACCCAAATAACGCATTAGACTCTTTACTGCACCAAAATTCTGCTTCCTATCCGCTTCCCTGCCTCAAAAACCATAGTTCACTATGCTTTTATCGGCTGGTCGCAGATATTTTACAGAATTTTGTCTCTTTGAAATTTCTAATGCGTGATTTGGGTTAAAACGTATCATTTTTCAGAAATAAGCTGACGCTTTATCCTATCTTTAGAACCCAAATGATGTATCAGGCATTTCTGATGCGTAACTTGCGCTAACTTTCGGATCAGGTTATGGCGCTATTTACCATTTACTCTTCTTCTGCCGGGTCGGGTAAGACCTTCACCCTAACACGGGAATACCTGCGGCTGGCCTTAAGCTCCGACAATCCGCTTTACTTCCGGAATATCCTGGCCATGACCTTCACCAATGATGCTGCCGAGGAAATGAAAAGGAGGATCATCGGTGCTCTGAAGGGGCTGAGCTCGGGAAATCCCAAAGAGTCGGTCCTGCTTCAGTTGCTTTCGGAAGACCTCCCCCATATTTCACCGGAAACGCTTCGCGAACGGGCCGGTCATGTTCTTCACCAGGTTCTCCAGAATTACAATGACTTTGCCATCAAAACCATAGACAGCTTTGTCAACCAGGTCATCAGCTCCTTTACCTTTGATCTGAATCTTCCTTATAATTATGAGATCATCCTGGATACCGATGAGCTGATCACTGAGGCCGTCAGAAACCTGATCGACCGGGTGGGTGATGATACGGAACTCACGGAAATGTTCAAGGAGTTTGCCCTGAGCAAGCTGGATGAAAATCAAAGCTGGAACAACCTGCAAGAGGATATTGTGGAGTTTGCCCGGGTGATCTACCGGGATAATAATGCTGCAGAGATCGAGAAAAACCTGCTGCTCACGCAACAGGGTATCCTGGAAATAAAGGCTAAGGTCCGGAATTACCTGAAAGAATCGGAACGGGCCGTCCGGGAGCTTGCCCGGGAGGCGCTGAACCTCATACAGTCGCAGGGGCTCTCCGCCACCGACTTCCACCAGGGTGCCCGGGGCATTTGGGGCTTCTTCCATAAGCTGGCCCAAAGCCCGGCCCAACTCTGGGAAGCCAATATGCCCGGAAGCTATGCGCAAACCACTCTCGACGAAGACCGGTGGTATAAAGACAAAAGCCCTGCCGCGTCACAGATCGATGAGATCTCGCCCCGCCTCCGCGAACTGGGGCTGGAGATCCTGGCCTCCCGGACAGAAAAGTATCCTGTTCTGAAGACTATAGGTAAAAACCTGCTTAAAATTCCCTTTCTGGCGGTCATCAAGCAGGAGATCAACACCATCCTGGCCGAAAATAATGAAGCCGTGCTGGCCGACTTTAACCGGAGGATCCTGGAGATCGTGGCCAGCGAGCCCGTGCCCTACATTTATGAACGGATCGGGGAAAGGTACAATCATATCCTGGTAGACGAGTTCCAGGATACTTCCGACATCCAGTTTTTTAACCTGCTCCCCCTCTTCGAGAATGCGGTTTCCAAAAACTACGAAAACCTTATTGTAGGTGACCCCAAGCAGGCCATTTACAGCTGGCGGGGCGGAAATGTGATGCTGATGCTGGACCTGATCAACCGGCAGAAAAACTACTTTCAGACCAAAGCCCCGGCGATCCAGCTTTCCCGGATCGGCCACATCCATTCTGTCACAGGTCTTAAGACCCTGAGCACCAATTACCGCAGCCGGGAGGAGATCATTGGCTTCAACAACCGGCTGTTTACGTCCATCATGGAAAAAGGAGCCGGTGAAGTGGCGGCACAGGTATTCAGCGATTATCTTCAGAACATGCCGCCCGACCCGAAAACAGGAGGCTATACGGCCGTGGAGGTGCTTCGGAAGGGGGAAGACGATCCCGGCGAAAAAATGGTATCGCTGATAGCGGAGATACTGTCAGACGGATACCGACTTTCCGATATATGTATCCTGTGCCGCAAAAGAAAGGAAGGGGAGGAAATAGCCGGGTTCCTGAAAAGCGCGGGCTATGAGATCAGCTCTTCTGAAGCCCTGAAGTTAAACAATAACCGGGAGGTGAGGTTCCTGATCTCTGCCCTGAAGTTTGTGCTGCACCCCGAAAGGCAGTTTGAGCGGTTTGAGTTCCTGCAGTTCTTTTTCCTGGTGAAGAATGTGGACTCTTCCGGCTATGATCTTCAGATCGTTTGCTCCTTCCCTCCTGCCGGCTTCCGGGCTTTTTTTGCTCATTTCGGCATTGACCTGGAGGGGATGACGGGGCTGGACCCCTACCAGCTGTCGGAGTTTTTTACGGCAAAGTTCGGTCTCCTGGAAACCGGCGGATCGGCAGAGTACATCCTGGCCTTCCTGGATCATGTACTGGATTATACCTCCCGAAGGTCAAAGAGCCTCGCTGATTTTCTTCAGGACTGGGAGACCCGGAAAGAAAAGCTGGCTATCCCGGCAAAAGCAGCGAATGCCGTTACCATTAATACTATTCATAAAGCCAAGGGCCTGGAATACCCCATTGTGATCCTGCCTTTTATCAACTGGGAGACCACCCCTAAAAACGGTGCTCAGATTTGGCTGGGTATCGAAGCGCTGGATTACCCGGAATTGGAGTCGTCGTCAGGCCGTATCCTGTCGGCTCCCTTTACTTATAACCAGGATTTTGAGTTCTCGGCGGAGATCCTGCAGAGGGAAAGAGACCTGATCTACATCGAAAATCTCAACATGCTGTACGTGGCGCTCACCCGGGCCATAGACCGGCAATACCTGTGGATATGGGGCCGGGAAACCCAAAAAGGGATAGTCATAGAACATATCGGCCAGCTTCTGGAACATTTTCTCCGTACCCACGGCAGCTTCCTGCCCGATCAGCCTCTCTATGAGTTCGGCCACAAAGGCCGGCCGGCCCGGGAAAACGAAAAAGCCCCTGCGCCCATTTTTGATATCCGCCTTCCGGAACCGTTCCGCGACAAACCCGGCCTGAAGATCAAATGGACGCCCCCCGAAGAAAGAGTACAGGAAGGAAACCTGATCCACGAAGCATTCGGAAGGATCCGAAAGGCTGCCGACCTCGAACCGGTTTTAAAGGCTCTTCAAAAAGAAGGCCTGCTGCCTGAAGAGCTGGCGGAGCCCGTTCTTCACAAGCTCCGGTCTGTTCTTCAGCATCCGGAGCTGGCTCCGCTGTTTGAAGAAGGGGCGGTAATAAAAAATGAAGCGGATATCCTTTCCAGCCACACCAGTACGCGCCGTCCTGACCGCGTGGTGTTTCTCAACGGCCAGGTATATATCCTGGATTATAAAACCGGGAAACGGCGGGCCGCTCATGAAAAGCAGCTCCGCGACTACGCCCGCCTTTTGCTCCAGATGGGCTATGCTATCGTGCACCTCTTCCTGGTATATCTCGACCCGCTGGAAGTGGTGCGGGTATCAGCACCGGGGGCTGGCTGAGTTTAAGATTACCCACCGGGAAACCTCAAAAAATCGCCTTGTCATTCACAGGTGGTGTATTATCCTCATCGACGTTTTCCCTGAGCAGAAGCTCAATGTAAAAGGTCTTGCCCTCCCCTTCCTCGGATTCAAACCAGATGTTTCCTCCGAAGTGCTCTATACTGATCTTCGATATGCTTAGCCCGAACCCGATCTCTTCGTCTTTCTCGCTGAAAGTGGGGCGAAAGACCTTCTCCTGCATTTCTTCGGGGATACCCGTGCCGTTATCACTGATCTGTATAATACCGATGGTTTCACTTTTGGAGATGGAAATACGGATCACAGGTTTCCGGTTTTTAGGAGCGGAGTCTACCCCGCTCCTGATCAGGTAAGCCAGGGTTCTTTTAATGGTTTTACTGTCGCCCCTCACCCATAGCTCTTCTTCGGTACTTGTAAAGCGGATCTCCGGATTTCCCCGGAAAAGGTCAAGAACACTTTTTACCGTGGCTACCACATCAAACTCCTCATGAGCGGGGAGCGGCATTTCAGCGAATTTGGAGAACGACAGCGAGATACCGGTGATGTTTTCTATCTGGTCGCTGATCGAGCCCAGCAATCTCAGGATCCGTTTCTTTACATCGGGATGATCGGAAAGCACCAGGCGCTGCAATTGCTGCACAGACAGCATCATGGGGGTCAGAGGGTTCCTGATCTCGTGCGCCAACTGTTTGGCCATATCGCGCCAGGCCGACTGCTTTTCACTGATGGAAAGAGCCTGCTTACTCTCCTCCAGCTTTTTGAGCATCCGGTTATATTCTCCGGTTAACATGCCGATCTCATCTCTGGCTTCCCATACGATCTCTTTGTTCCGTTCATGAAAATTTATCGATTTGATTTTTTCGGCGATCAGCTTCAGCGGTTCGGTAAGTTTCTTGCTCGACACGAAGGAAAACGTGTAAAGGAAAAAGAAAATGACAAGAAAAGCAATGAGCAGGGTCTGCCAGATCTGTTTGGTCCACGACTGTACAGCGGTTTGCGCATCAATATAGTTGATCCCGGCAATACAGATCAGGTTATTGGAGCTTCCCTTCACAGGAATAAAGGCTGTTTTGGAATTGATCTTATCCTGAAAATCGTCGAGAAGAACTACCGGAGCTCCTTCATTCCGAATAGCAGAAAAGGCCTTAGGGTTAACATATACAGGATTCTCCAGGTTCTGATAGGGTGTGGAGGAAGAGTAGAAAAGAGTTCCGTTTATATCGTAAAGGTTGATATCTACGGAAGAGCTCCTTGCGAGGTTATCCAGGTTATTTCTCAGCTCTCTTCGTGTGGATTTTCCGGACTCATAGTTCTGGCCGTAAATGCTCAGCACTTCGGAAATATTGAGCGATGTTCCCAACATAGACTCATCCCGGATATCCGAAAACATATTTTTTATGATCACCACGCCCAGGATCATTATAATGGTCAGGGGCAACAGGAAAGCGCCGTTCAGATAGAGCTGTATCTTACCCGACAGATTCATCTGATAGCGTTTAAAATCGTTAAAAAAGCCCATAAAGATCAATAAGCCCATCATTCCGATCAGCGAAACAAAAAAGAGGAAAGAAAAATTGGCGAGCATGTCCTTATAAAACTCCCTCTTTTCCGATACAACGATGATCTTATCGCCATCCCCTTTCCTGGCAAAGTGAACATAACCTTTATGCATGACTTCTTCCTCAAAAATGCCCAGCTTAGCCACCAGCAGAGAATCAAATGTTTGTTTATAATTATAGTTCCCGTACTGATAAACAAGGCTTCTCCCTACGGAGTCATAAACCCCGTAGCTGTAATAGCGGGTAAAAGGATTATGGGCCACCCGCTTCATTTGTAGCAGCGTTTTCAGGCTTAAAGTACTGCTTCGGTTAGGATAAAGCCGGAACAGCACGGTTCCCCCTTTTTTATCCTGCTCTTCCATCTCACAGATCAGGGTATAATAGGAAGTTTTCCCTGAGTTGCGGGTCAGGTAAAGGTTCGGATATTCCGTGACGTCAGAATTCTGCAGGGTTTGAGCTTTCAGATCATCTAAGCGGTGATCGTCATGCGGGATCAGCTCGGTACCCTTAGAGTCAAAAACCTCGAAGGTCACCCAAAAATGATCGAGGTAATTATCATAAAGGTGCTGCCTGACCTCTTCATCCGCTTGCTGCAGGGAGGCTTTCCCTTCCAGCACGTCGCGAAACAAAGGAGACTGGCCAACCAGCGCATTCAACTGGTAGATCTGTCTTTCCAGACGCCTGTCTCTGCCGTTCAGATAATTTTCTGCAAAATTTTCCTTTTCCTGCCGGCTTCGTTGCCCGTCTTTCTGAAATAAGACCCAAAACAGGATCAGTGTATAAGCGAAAGCCCCAATGATGTAATATATATAGGTAAAGGAGCGTAACCGGTAGAAATACCGGGGCAAACGCAAAAGATAAACTACCAAAAGGAAGATGCTGCTCGTTCCGACAATAGGCTTCCATCCCATCACCCATATAAGAATAATACCTGCCACGGTACCGTATGCCCAGTACAGGGCCCCTTTCCTGTGCTCCGGCTGAAGCCGTTTATACACATTGGCCACCGAGTGTGTGCTTAAGAAGTACACCCCAAGAAGTATAAACAGATACACATACATGGTATCTTTCACATTGCTCAGGTAAAAGCTCACGGAATAGTGATTCTCGATAAGGCTTTCCAGGTAGGTATTATCAATGAGCCACCAAACCGCCTGGCCCAGAACAAACATAAACAATACACTCAGCACAGACAGAGCCCCCCGGCCGAAAGTACCAAGGCCTTCTATGTTAATATAGAGTAAGGCCCTGTATTGCTCCAGCGCAAACTTGGTCAGAATGATCAGTACACAAAGGGTATCCACAAAGAGGTTTCCATAAAAGATATCGATCACTTTGTGGGGAAAGAATACCCACGGCAGATTAAAGTACCGCATCAACAGCCGCAAAACCAGGAAAGAAAGCCCCATCAGGATTCCGGCAGTGAGATACTCGTGATTATTGGACAGCACAATCGATTGCATATAGATGGCGTACCATACCAAAAGTACTCCCAGAACGATCAGTATTATGCTGACGGGAGAAGATTTAAAGCTCAAATGACGCAGATCTTCTTTTATCTGCGTATAAAATACCGGCCGGCCGTCTTGTGAGCGGATCTGCAGGGCAGCCGGAAAAGGATCGCCCGAAATTTTATCCGGTTTCAAAAAGAAAAGGGCTGTATTAAAATCCGGAACGTGAAAATTGGCCGCGTAGCTTGCATCACGAAACAGATCCACCACACTCACAATATCGTACCGGTTCTTTTTGTTGACAAGGGATGTCCTGACCAGTATGGAAGGCTCGTCTCCTGCCGTAAAGAGAGTTTCGTTTGTAACAGGAGCCACATACTTATCATAGGAGGGGATAAAATTATTGGAGGACCAGTAGATCAGTCTCCCTTCCATAAAAATAAAATACGGGTAGGAAGAAGGAACGCCCAACTCTTTAAAAGACACAGACTCATTGGTGCTGATCAGCTTATGGATATTCGCATGGGCTTGCCTGACCGCGGTAATTTCACGATCATAGCTGCTCTGTAAAACAGAGGCTTGCGTTCCTTTTCCCAGATATTTATGGCCTAACACGCCACATATTAACAGGGAAACACCCGCGACCAGCGCGGTAAACCTGTTAATGTATCTCATAGCTTTTTTGGCTAAATTTCACGCTATATTAAAAACACTTCTAAATATAAGTCATTTCTTTCTTTTTTCATGAAAAAAAACAACCGATATGTTAAAAAATATTCAATGCAAAAAACTAATACCTGAATTTGGCTTCCACCCACAAAGTGGCCAGGCACAGGAGAAATGCCCAGAACCATATTTCGGCGGAGACCGGTCGGGTAAAAGAGGAGGTTTCACTTTTCACAAGAGAGATGTTGGCCTTCAGCCAGCTTTTCCAGCGGGCGGCGGAAGCCAGGGGGGAATCTTCGACATATACCTCACCCACGGGGTGGCCTCCCACAGGGGCAGGCGCTACCCTATGGAGACTTTTCCAGCCGGTAGCACTAAAAGTGTAATCCCCCGACTTTTTGACAGGGTTTACGGGAGATGGCGTCAGGGAAAGTGTATCTTTATCCGGCCATACGGAGCTTTCGCGGGTCTGCAAGACGATCTCTGCAGGCACATCTTTAAAAACAGGGGCCGATACCCGGGCATTTACACTGTCTGTTGCCGGAAGGGCGGCAAGGATGTCGCTCCATATTTCACTGTATGTCAGCGTATCGCCGCTCAACCGCGCCGGAAAGGTCTCATTCAGCAGGCTTACCGCCACTTTTGCCCCGTTTTTCTGAAAGCTTACCGGCAATGCCCCCACCTGCCGCTGGTTGGGCCCGGGGTTCAGTTGAAAAGGCAGGGCTGTCAGCCCGTTTTTAAAAGGCAGGCTTTCCTGCACCGAAGTGCGCCGGGCAGAAAAAACGGTTCCTGTGGCCCGGTTGATCCGGGAAAGCGCATCCGTCACCTCCTCCAGACCGAAGAAAAGTACGCTCCTACCCTCCGTTACGGCTTTTCTGACCCGGGTGTCGGTGGCCCGGGCAGGCGTAGTGATCACCAGATCGGGGATCCGCTTTCCCGGGGTTTTATTCACAAAACTCTCATATAAGACAGACTTAGCTACAGGTGTCGAAACTTCAACGTGATGCCCCCGGGCGCCGAGCCATTCGGCCAGGATCCGGCTTTCAAAATCAGGGTGATCCAGGATCATGGTGATGGCCAGGGGCTGTACGGGTCTTGCATAAAAAGTAATGTTCTGCAAAGGCTGATTCTCTGTTTGCAGGGAAACGACGTTCCGCCCCTCCGCAAAAACCGGGAAAGACAGCTGAAAGGCGTTAAATCCTTTTTCCAGGCGAAGGCTGTCCAATGTTTTCCCGCCGTAAACCAGCTTTATTTTTCCGGAACGGGAAAGATTGATCTTCCCGGAAACGGTCTGTAGCTCCCCTTTCCGTAAAACTCCCTGCCACGCCAGCTCCTGCAAAGCATCCGCTGCAAAATAAGGGATCCACTGCACTTCTTTTCCTGCCAGGCGGCTTAACAGCTGCGGTTCGGCTTCCTGTCCAAGGAAAAAGAACCGGTGGCCCGGGTACTCTCTGAATTTCTTTCTGAATTCTTTATACAAGACCGAGTGTCTGATTCTCCGGGCTGCCTGCACCGAGTCGGTCACTTCCGCAGGTATACCGGCATGGTGCACCAGAAGCGCTTCTCCGCTGCGCTGCTCAGGCCAGCCCGGTTGAAACAGGAACAGGATACCCAGAAAAAACAGCAGGGTATTCAGGATCACCTTAACGTTCCGTTGCCTTGAGCTCAGCGACTTCAAACGCAATACCTTCCGGATAACCACAAACCCGACGATCAGCAGAAGACCTGAAAGGATCCGGCTAAGAAGGGGTTCTATGATCAAAAATGTGAATATCATGAGCTTACAGGAGGTTTTTCCAGAATGCCTTTTCCAATCTTTTATCCGTTATGCCTGACGGCGGCTCTGCATTTTTCTGAACAGCGCTTATGGTGAACAATCCTGCTTTCAGGGCGGTCTTTTCAGAAGCCGACAGGGGTTGATCGTTCAGCAGCTTCTGTAGCAGGGTCAGGAACTTCCATTTGTCGAGGCCGCCGCTCACTACCGTACTGCTGATCTGACGGCTCAGAACCGCCACAGCCTGCTTTTGAGCCGCTGAAAGCCCGGCATCTGCCTCCAGGTAACCGATCACCTGCCCCGCCAGTGAGCTGATCTGCTCACGGGTCAGCTCTACTTCGGTTCGGAACGTTCTGTTGAACTTTTTCAGCTCACCTTTCATCCGCAACTCTTTTTCTTTGATCGGCGGCGGGTCATAGCTGGTTTTGGCGATAAATACACGTGCTTTTTGCTGCACTTCCTTCAGCAGCTCCAAGGCTTTATTTTCATAGGGCAGCGCCTTCTCCGGCTCATACAACCTTAAATACAGCTCCGACTGCCACATATTTTCGAGGGCGGCTTTAAGAATACTGCGCGTTGACTGCTCATAATAGGTATTGGTTTCGGCATCATCGTGCGAGTGGACATAGGCCTCTAAAAGCTCGGCAAGCGGATCTTTCCCGCTTTCCTGAGCGGGAGTGCCTGTCTGAGCATGGTCGTGACTATGATCGTGACTGTGATCATGATGTTCCTCCTCCTCGCTGTCGTGTTTGTGCATAAAGCCTTCCAGCGGATTCTCACTGTCGGAATGCCCATGACCGCCTATCGATGATTCATACTCCTCACCGAGGTATTGCCCGTAGCGGATCCGGAGGGCTTTCTGATCAAAACCGATCTCATTCGAAGCCGAATTAAACTCCTTCCTGTCCATTTTGTTTCGTTTGGCGATCAGCTTTTCCGTGTCGATAATGATCTGCCGCTGACTCCTGAAATACTCCGGGAGAATATTTACGGCCATGGTGGCCAGCTCACTTTCCTTCAGTACCGAGGTATCTTTATACACCAGGAAGTAGGTATCCGATTTACTGAAATTAGGTTCGGGGGCTTTGTTGTCTGTCGCCGCCCAGTAATAATACAGCTCGTCGCCGGGAGCAAAATTGAGGGCTTTCAGGTCGAGGGTCTTCGACAAGTTTCCGGTCTTGAACGCCGCATTACTGACCGGGAATCTTACCTCCCTGAACTTCACATTCTCGCCGGATCCCCGTGCCACGGTAGCCACCACGTACACCTGCTTCACCAGGAAGTCATCCGACACTTTCGCCGCGATCTGAAGGGTTTTCGGGTCTTTCAGGAAATGAAAGCGATACAGCTCCCGGGAAGCTGGCTCTATTCGCGGTGCGGCATCGATAACGGCCTCCAGACGGTAGTAATCCGACTGGTAGATCAACGAATCTTTCCAGTAAGCCCGGATGCCATACAGGCCAGAGGCGGTTAGCCGGTCACTATATTCAAAGGCTTCCCCTTTGGGCATGAAGGCCAGCTCTTCCCCCCGGCTGTTATTGAGCGTGACTTTCAGTTCATCTGAACCGGAAAACCGGACACGCCATTTTAAGACGGTGCCGGCCAGGGAAGAAATGTCGAGGTCGCGGCTGCTTCTCTCCGATAAACCCGTATAAGCCGGGGGGATGATCTGCACTTCCGCTTCCCGGAAAACCGGGATAACCGGCGTTGAGGTTGCCTGGCCGGCTTCTTTTTCTGTGCGCTGCATAGCGGAAAATACCGCCTTCTTCTCCCAGGCCGGCCAGACCGCATACATCACAGACACCAATACAAAAGCCAATACGAACCCCGCCAGGTTATTGTACCACACCAGCGGCACCCCTTTGCTCTCCATCTTTTTTCCCAGCCGTTCCAGCTGAAGCTGCTCGGCCATATTGGGCTGCTTCATGCCTACCAGGGCCAGGCTGTATTCTGCATCTTCCATACGGTCATGCAGGATACGGATGGCCTTTGCTCTTTTATTTTCCCAGGGCCTCAGGAAAAAGGCGCAACCCGTCAACCCGGCCACACCTGCCGCCAGGCTCAAAGGAAACGATTGCCCGAAAGTCTGCGCCACCAGACCGGCCGACACGCCGGCCAGCAGGCAGCGGACCCATGCCGAAACATGAAGCTGCCAATGAACGGATGATATGATTCGGTTGACCTGATTCATGAATTCTTATGTATAGCTAACCATCGTTCGGCTCCCAGGGCCAGGATAAACAGTACCAGGATAACGGAATGAAACGAACTTTCTGCTCTGCCGGCCTGTCTAGTTGCAAATTTATCGCGAAGCTGCAGGTCGCTGAGTACCTTCACCGCTGTTTCTTTGCCGGCCAGCCAGGCTTCCAGCAGAATCTCCGGGAGCTCACCGTTAAAAACGGCGTCGGAGGTTTCAGGCTTCAGCAACTCATTAAACCAGATCACCCGGTCATGGCCCGTCATCCTGTCGGCCGTTAAGCTTGCCGCCCCTGAAACCACACTCAGGCCTGCCGAAGAATCCGGTTGATGGCTGAACACCAGGTCATACAGCTGACCGGGCCTCCGCTGCTCATCGATCTCAAAATGCAGCCCGTACACTTCGGTGATGGCTTTGAGGGCGGCAGAAATACTTTTCTTCTCAGCTTCCATCAGGCCTATCCTGTTCTCCGGCAAAACTTTCCTACTTGTCGACAAAACTTTATCGCCCTCCGTCAAAACTTTCTCATTCTCCGAGAAGCTCTTCTCACTTTCCGGTAAAATGTTATCCTCCTCTGCCAAAACTTTCCCGCTCTCCAACAAGACGCTCAGGGCTTCCCCTTTTTCCTTTCCGGACAGCCGGTTCCCGGAAAACTCTTCCGCTCCACCTGCTTCCATGGAGTGGGATTTAAGTGTATGAAGCGTATACGGCGCCGGCAGGTATACCTTCGTAAACCGGGTAAAATCACCGGTATCCGAAAGATAGATTTCGGCACTCCCCTCTGTTTTCACTTTATTGATCCCCATCTGCAGGTCGGTATGGTTATCTTCGGGCAGAACAGTCAGCTCCGTCACAGGCTCTCCGTTAAACCAGAACCGTTTTTCACCTTTTTTCCCCGCCTCCTCCAGTTCAAACCTGAAATTCTCCACCACTTCCTTTTTCGCCTGCACCCAGTGTATTTTTTCCTGTTTCCCGGAAAAGCGCCTGAACAGGGGCTCGCTTAAATACAGCACCAGCAAAATCAGCAAAAGGCAACGCAGGATCAGCAAAAGAATATTTTCCAGCCGCATGCCCCTCGATTTCTGCAATACCAGCCCGCTAAGCCAGCGGTTAGCCGCCCACGCCAGTTCCTTCCCCCGCTTCTGATGCCAGAAATGGAGGATAACCGGGAGACTTATGGCCAGCGCCCCCCACAGCAGGCCCGGATTCAGGAATTCCATCGGCTTATTGTTTTTAGTGCGTCTGCGATCACCCCGGCCAGCGGCATATTAAGCGATGCCCGCACCAGGTGAACATCAGGAAGCCGAAGATCTTCTTCCAGCCCGGACAGGTACCCGTTAAACGCCTTCCGGAATTCTCTTTGTACACTTTCGGCTTCCAGCTCCAGTTCCCTGCCGGTTTCCAGGTCTTTAAACCGGTAAAAACCCTCCAGGTTAAAGTCCAGCTCCTGCTGACCCAACACCTGGAAGATCAGGATCTGCCGGTGCGGCGACGCTGCTTTTTTGACGAGGTTCACCCATTCACCCCCGGCCTGCAAAAGATCTGAAACCAGGATCAGCAGCTCTTTTTGCTTATGTTGAAACTCGGGAAAGCGCGCATGCCCGTCGCCCCCCTCCCCCCCGGCTACGGCATTTTCGAGCTGATACAGTATCCGGTAAAATGAGTTCTTACCCTCTTTTACGAGAAGCTCCAAACCTTCTTCTTTTAAGGTATAGAAGCTCAGGGGGTCATTTTGCCGGTACCCCATATAGGCCAGGGAAGCCAGCAGTATCTTAGCGTAATCAAGCCGGCTCACTCCGGCTTCGGTATAATTCATGGAGCCGGAGAGGTCCAGGATCATCCGGATGTGCAGGTGACTTTCCGTAGCCGACTCCTTCACGAGGTAACGCCCCGAACGGGCGTACAACTTCCAGTCTACCCGCCGGAGGTCATCACCCGGAAACCAGGGCCGGTATTGTTCAAATTCCGTTCCTGTACCGGTGCGCCGGCTCTGATGAACGCCCAGCAAAAGGCGGTCACTGACCACCCGGGCGGCCAGTTGAAGATTATTCAGCCGGATGAGCTCAGCGGTGTCCATGAGTCAGCTCCTCTATCACACGATCGGCAGTGATACCTTCCGCTTCCGCCTTAAAATTCAGTGCTATCCGGTGTCTCAGCACAGGAAAAGCCAGTGTTTCTATGTCTTCCGGGATCACCGAAAAACGACCGTTCAACACCGCCCGGGCCTTGGAGCACAAAACCAGCGCCTGACCGGCCCGGGGGCCCGCTCCCCATTCACACCATTGCTTCACGAACGCCGAAGGGCTGCCTTCCGGCCGTGTAGAGCGTACCAGCGTATTAATTCTTTCCGCCAGCTCATCGCTGATGTGTACCTGCCGGGTGAGCTGCTGCAACTCCAGGATCTCTCCGCCCGACAGTACGTTGGTTATATCTTCTTTCTTTACTCCCGTTGTATTTTTCAATACCAGGAGTTCTTCCTGCTCGGAAGGATAGCCCAGTCTTATGTACAGCAGGAAACGGTCGAGCTGCGCCTCGGGCAGCGGATACGTACCGGCCTGCTCGATGGGGTTCTGGGTGGCAATAATGAAAAACGGCACTGGCAGGGCGTGGGTAGTTCCTGAATAGGTTACTTTATACTCCTGCATGGCCTCCAACAGGGCCGACTGCGTTTTCGGGGGGGTACGGTTGATCTCGTCTGCCAGAACGATATTGGCAAAAACAGGCCCCTGAGTAAACCGGAAGTACTTTCGGCCGGCCTCTTCTTCCATCACCTCCGTACCGATAATGTCGCCAGGCATCAGGTCGGGTGTAAACTGGATACGCTTGAATTTCATCTCCAGCGCATCAGACAGGGTCTTCACCATTAATGTCTTGGCCAGCCCAGGCACGCCTTCCAGCAGACAATGCCCGCCCGCCAGCAGGGCGATCATGATCTCCTCAATGGCTTCTTCCTGCCCTACGATCACCTTAGCGATCTCTTTTTTTAATTCGGGCAGCTTTGCCACCAGACCTTTGTAATGCTCCAATGTTTTCAAACCGTTAATGCGTACTTAATGATATTGACTCCGAATTTAGTGTTATCCTCCATGAGCCAGCGTTTGTTTCTAAAATCATAATCCCACTCGCACCCGTAATCTTTATTGCTGTAAAGCACGCCCGGCCGGCCGTTTACTTCTATCGCCTTCAGGTAGTCATGCACCAGGTCGTCGCCCCAGCCATTCAGCTCAAAACTGGTAGTAGGCGGCCCCTCAAACTCAAAAAAACAGGTATATAGCGGATGATCATTCGGTATTTTACGCAGGGCTTCCTGGCCGAAGGTCCGGGCCATTTCCTGCTCGAATGATTTGGCAAAAAGACCGTCGATATCGTGGTTGCAATCGTCCACAAACACAAAGCCCCCGTTCTGCACGTATCTTCTGAAATGATCCCGCTCTTCAGACGAAAACTCGACCAGCTTATGGCCGCTCAGGTAACAGAAATGACTTTTGAAGATCTCGTTACTGCTCAGTTGCACCACCTTCTCCTTTTCATCAACGGGAATGGTAGTGTACTCTACCAGGGAATGCAGGAGGTTGGAAGGCATACGCTGATCCGTATCCCAATTCCCTGATGTGTACTGTATTCTGCTAAAAACGAAAGGTTTCAAAAGTCATTAAAGTTTACTTTACACCGCGTCAGACAGGGAAGAGAACGTAAACTCCCTGATCTTCATCGGTGGCACCATATAACTTTGGTCCGACTCAGTGCTGACCACCCGCTCGGGCTTACCCAGGGTTTCCAGGTTGTTCAGCATGATGATCGGGCTTTCATTAAAACGAAAATTCTTGATCGGGTGCCTGATCTTTCCGTCTTCAATATAAAACGTGCCGTCACGTGTGAGACCGGTCAGGAGCAGCGTCTGCGGATCTACCGGGCGGATATACCACAACTTGGTCACCAGGATCCCCCTTTTCGTATCTTTGATCATCTCTTCCAGGCTGGCCGTCCCCCCTTCCATGATCATATTGCCAGGAAAAGGCAGAGGTTTGACGCCTTTCTGCTGTGCCCAGTAGCGCGAGTACGCCAGGTTCTTTACCACACCTTTCTCGATCCAGGTGACCTTGCCCTGGGGCTGGCCGTCGCCTGACCACGGTGAAGCGGGCAGGTCGGGATGTGAGGGGTCGGAATAAATGGTCACCCGCTCATCCAGGATCTTCTCGCCCAGCCGGGTTTTGCCTCCCGGCTTACTGAAAGAAGACCTTCCCTCATCAGCTCCCCGGGCATCCATATCAAAATAAAGGCTTTCGAGCAATACCGATGCCGCTGTGGGCTCCAGGATCACCGTATACTTGCCGGGTTCAAGGGCTTTTGCATCCACCGATCCCCGGGCTTTCTGCACGGCTATGCGTGTGGCGGCCTCTGTATCCAGCCGGGAAAAGTCGTTATATCCCCGGATCACATACCCTGATCCTGTGCCGTCATCGGTTCGCACCGTGAGCGAAAAGTTCACCTGCGTGCTGGGATAGTAGGCAAAGAGGCCTTTGGAGTTCATCAAAGCGGAGAAGCCGGCCTGGTTTTCAAGAAACCCGGCCGAAGTAAGCTGGCTCTGATCAGAAAGTGCCAGGCTTTTAGCTACGGCGTTGGCACGTACTTCGGGCGTGATGGCCGCCGTTGACTCAAAATACCCGGTCGATTTTCCGTACTGCTGGGGTTCCAGAACCCCCATATATTCGGGATTCTCAGGGGCAAGGCGGGCCAGTTCCTCAGCCCGCCGTACCACCTTTTCCAGCGATGCATCATCAAATTCATCAATGGTGGCCACTCCCACCTTCTTTCCGAAGGCCGACTGCACCACCAGGTTTTTGTTGATCAGGCTGCCGCTGGTGGAAACCTCGTTCCTGGCATAGCGGATATTTCCCCGGATCCCCCCCTGTAAATTGACAAAACATTCGTCTGCCCGGGAGAGCTTTATGACTTTTTCAAGCAGCGCTCTGGCCTCTGCTTCTGATAATATTACTGACATGATATTCAAATTTTACGAGCGGTATTAATCACATTGACCCCATTGAAACGCGTGGTGGAACTTCCATGAGAAACGGCGCTGGACTGCGAGGGCTGCCCTTTCCCGTCAAAGAAAGAGCCGCCCAGGCGGAAGTCTTTCTCATCACAAACCTGTACACACGAATTCCAGAATTCCTGCGTATTCGACTGATATGCTACGTCTTTCAGCATACCCGCGATCTCGCCGTCTTTGATCTCATAAAACAGCTGCCCGCCAAACTGAAAATTATAACGCTGCTGGTCAATGGAAAACGACCCGTCTCCGATAACATAAATACCTTTTTTCACATCTTTGATCATCTCTTTCACCGAGAGAGGCGTTTTACCCGGTGCAAGAGAAACGTTCGGCATACGCTGGAACTGCACTGAGCTCCAGCTGTCGCCATAACAACAGCCGTGCGATTCATTTTCCCCTAAGATATGCACCTGGTCGCGGATGGCCTGGTAGTTGACCAGTGTACCGTCTTTCACCAGGTCCCAGCGTTTGGTCTGCACCCCTTCATCATCCCAGCCCACTGCACCTAATGAACCTTCCTGCGTTTTATCGGCAAAAAGCGTCACCTGAGGGCTGCCATAGTTAAAGTTACCCGACTTCAACTTATCTAAAGTGGCGAAGGAGGTACCGGCAAAATTGGCTTCGTAGCCCAGCACACGGTCCAGCTCCAGCGGATGGCCCACCGATTCATGAATGGTGAGCCACAAGTGAGAAGGATCCAGCACCAGGTCGTATTTTCCGGCTTCCACCGATTTGGCAGAAAGCTTTTCTTTGGCCTGATGAGCGGCGGCCACCACATCTTCGAGCATATCGTAGCCCATATTGTAGCGGGTAGTGATGCCGGTTACCTTGTCGGCCGGGTTCACCTGAAGATAATCGTAGCCCATTCCCATAGGTGCGCTCAGCGACTGGCGGGTCTCGAACTTCCCGGTTTGGGGATCGATACAGGTAACAGCAAAAATGGGCCACATACGGTGGATATCCTGGTCAATGTAAGAGCCGTCGGTAGAAGCAAAGTACTTCTGCTCATTCACCATAAACAAAATGGAGTTCACATAATTGGCTCCGTTCTTCATGGCAGCATCATTAACACCCAGCAGCAGGTCCACCTTTTCCTGGATAGGCACTTCAAACGCATTTCGTTTGATCGGCGCTTTCCAGTTCACCTCTCCAAAGCCCTTTTGCGGGGCCAGGATAACCGGGCTTTTCATCAGCCTGGCGTTGGCTTTGGCAATGGCCACCGCTTCTTCCGCCGCTTTTGCCGTATCTTTTTCTGTTTTGGCATCCACAATGGCAGCAAAGCCCCAACAGCCGTCAGCGATCACCCGTACTCCTACTCCGTATGATTCGGTGTTGACAATGTTCTGCACTTTGTTTTCGCGGGTGATGACAAACTGGTTCAGGTAGCGTCCGATACGGACATCGGTATAGGTAGCACCCTTCGATTTCGCCGCATTAAGCGCCGCATCGGCCAGGCGTTTTTTCACGGCCACATCTATCCCTGAATCCAGGAACGATTCGGGAGATACCGCATGGCCGAGTGTAGGGATCATCATCATTCCTCCGATCCCCAGCCCCGATAGTTGGATAAAGTCTCTTCTTTTCAATGTTTGTATTGTTTAACCAATAAATTTAATCAAGGCCCTTTTACTTATTATCATCAGAACAGGGTAAAAAGTGATAAAAGGCAAAAAAATAAACACGAAAGGCAGTGACTTCCGTGTTTATTGTATTTATACCGCATCTGACAGGCTGGAGAAGGTAAAATCTCTGATCTTCAGCGGCGGGACCAGGCTTCCGCCCACACGCACCGGCTTACCCATGGCCTCCACATTATTCAACATGATAACGGGGCTTTCATTAAACCGGAAGTTCTTGATCGGGTGCTTGATCTTGCCATCTTCGATATAAAAAGTTCCGTCGCGGGTCAGACCTGTATAAAGGAGGGTCTGCGGATCCACCGCCCGGATATACCAGAAGCGGGTCACCAGGATCCCCCTTTTCGTTCCTTTGATCAGATCGGCCAGCGATTCATTCCCACCTTCCATAATAAAACCTCCTGGAGGCGGAACGTCTTTCACCCCTTGTTTTTGGGCCCAATACCGCGAATACGACAGGTTTTTTACTACACCCTTTTCAACCCAGGTGGTCTTCTCGCGCGGCCGGCCGTCACCGACAAAACCTGATTTAGGAATCTCCTTATTCGTAGGGTCAGAAATAACGGTTACCCGCTCATCAAAGAGCTTTTCTCCTAAACGCGTGCCGCCACCTCTTTTGCTGAGGAAACTCCTGCCCTCATCGGCGCTGCGGGCATCCAGTCCCCGAAACATTCCCTGAAGCAGGTTAGAAGCGGCTTCGGGCTCCAGAATCACCGTATATTTCCCGGGCTCCAGCGCCACCGCTCCTTTGGATGCCAGTGCTTTCTGTGCCGCTATTTCGGTAGAAACCGCGGCATTCAGCTTACTTACATCATTGTAATCCTGGCTGGCATAGCCCGAACCCTGCCCGTCTTCGGTTCTTACCGTAATGGAGAAATCTACTGAAGTAGACCGGTTATAAAGGAAAAGGCCTTTGCTGTTTCCCATGGCGTTGAAGCCGGTGGTATCTTCGAGGTAGCCCGCCGAGGTCAGGTTCTTCTTTTTGCAGATCTCGATGCTGTCAAGTGCGGCCTTTGCCCTGTATTCGGGATCAATGGCAGCCGTAGTGTCTGCATAGGTTTCCTTTACTTCGATATAGCTCTGCGGCCCGAGCATGGGCACATATTCGGGGTTTTCAGGCGCCAGCCGGGCAATTTCCTCTGCCCGCCGTACGGTTTTTTCCAGTGACTGGTCATCAAATTCATTGATGGTAGCCGTGCCCGACTTTTTACCGAAGACCGAAGTAACGGCAAGGGAAAGGTTGGTCGATTCCCCACTGGTGGAAACCGTATTCCGGGCATACCGGATATTACCGGTTTTACTGCCCCCCAGGCTTACGGCAGTCTCATCGGCTTTGGCATACGACAAAACCTTATCTATGATTTTCTTTGCTTCTTCTTTAGTTAATATTGCCATGATCGTTTAGATTTTTCGTCCGGTATTAATAACATTTACGCCGTTGAAACGGGTAGTGGAACTACCATGCGAGACGGCGCTGACCTGGGAAGGCTGTCCTTTCCCATCGAAAAACGATCCGAAAGTACGGTAATCATCCTTATCGCAGATCTGGACACAGGAGTTCCAGAATTCCTGGGTATTCGACTGGTACGCCACATCATCCAGCATGCCCGCAATCTCTCCGTTTTTGATCTCGTAGAAAAGCTGTCCGCCAAACTGGAAATTATACCTTTGCTGATCAATGGAATACGAGCCCCGGCCAATGATGTAGATCCCTTTCTCCACTCCTTTGATCATTTCGTTCACATTCAGCTTTTCCTTGCCAGGCAGCAGGGAGACATTCGGCATACGCTGAAACTGTACCGAGCTCCAGTCGTCGGCATAGCAGCATCCATGCGACTCCTTCTCCCCCAGGATACCCACCTGGTCACGCGTGGCCTGGTAGTTTACCAGGATGCCGTCTTTAATGATGTCCCATTGCTTACAGGGAACGCCCTCATCGTCATAGCCCACACATCCCAGTGTATTCTGCTGGGTCTTGTCTGCCACAATATTCACCAACGGGCTTCCGTACTGGAAAGATTTCGATTCCCACTTATCCAGGGTGGCAAAGCTTGTTCCGGCGTAGTTGGCCTCATAGCCCAATACCCTGTCGAGCTCGGTGGGGTGACCTACCGACTCATGGATAGTCAGACCCAGGTGATTCGGATCCAGCACCAGGTCATATTTCCCGGCTTCCACCGACCTGGCGGTCACTTTCTCCTTCGACTGTTGAGCGGCCAGTATGGCGTCTTCCACCATATCGTAAGAGTTGCGGTAGCCCACCAGGCCGTTCGGCCCGGGGATCTTCTCCGATGCCAGTCCGTCCATATATTCATATCCCATGCCCATCGGTGAGCTGAGAGCGTCACGGGTCTTGAATTTTCCAGCTGCCTTGTCTACCACGGTCACCGTAAAGGTAGGCCATATCCGGTGGATATCCTGATCAATATAGGAACCATCGGTAGAGGCAAAATACTTCTGCTCATTCACCTGGAAAAGGTTAGAGGTCACAAAAGCTGCACCGTTTTGCATGGCCTGATTATTGACATTCAGCAGCAGGTCTATTTTTTCCTGAACAGGGACCTGGAAAGCGTTCTTTTGAATAGGGGTATTCCAGATCACCTCACCTACGCCTTTCTGGGCGGCAAGATTGACGGGTTCGGTCTGGATGCGGGAATTGGCTTTGGCAATAGCCACGGCCGTTTCAGCACACCGGGCGATACCGTCTGTGGTCACATCACTCGTAGCGGCAAATCCCCAGGTACCGTTAACAATGACCCGGATACCTACTCCATACGACTCGGCATTGGCAATGTTCTGTACATTTTTTTCACGGGTAAAAAGGTATTGTTGCAGATACCGGCCGATCCGTACATCGGAATAGGTGGCGCCTTTGGCCCGGGCGGCATTCAGTGCCACATCGGCCAGGCGTTTTTTCAGAGCCCGGTCAGCGGCAGGCTCCAGCAGTTCTTCGAAAGTCACCGGCCGGCCAATTACAGGGATAGAAGATCCCAGAATGGCACCTACGCTCATCCCGGACCATTGAATAAAGTCCCGTCTCTTCATAGTAATTTAGGATTGTTAAAGAATACTTAAAAGTATCAACAAAGATGCAAATAGCTGCAAATTTCCGGCAGAAAAAAATAATCTGAAAGATGAAACCCCGGTTTTGGTAGATCAGGGTGTGATTTCAACACCTGCTGATTCCTGATGAAGCATACTCCTGGCCACATTGGAGTGGTATTCGGAAATCACCTTTTCGTGGATACCCGGGTAGATCCTCCTGTCTCTGAATTTCGATTTGCTTTTGTAATAGGTATCGTGGATCACTTCCGTAAAACCCTCCGAAGTTTCCCTGAGGCTGATAAACTGGCTTCCTTCTGAGGCTCCTTTCTTCATATAGCATACCTGCAGGCTTTTCCGCGCATCATCCACGGCCACCACTTTATGAGCTACGGCCAGCTTGTAGAGGCCTTTCAGTAAACGAAGCTGGATAAATATCACCTGCCCCACATTCATACCGCTATACGGCCCGTCAGCATACACCAGGGGTTTATCGGGAGAATCAAAAAGTACTCCGAAGGAGACCATCTTTCCGCCCCAACATTGTTTTGGGGTGCTGTTCCGGTAGGCATCCCATACGGCCTCCGGCCGGGCTTTCACCAGGAAAGTCTTGGAATTTTTCAGAAAACCCTCCCCTTCTGCAAAGCAGGCCGTCTCCATTCCGTTAAAATCCTTCTGGTTGGACAGATTGTTTTCAGTCATCAGCTTACGGACCTTCCGCTGCTTTATCCGGGAGAAATCAATGAGCTGGCCTTCTGCAGAAACCACCATACACAACAAAACAACACAAACCAGAAATTTGATCATGAGCAGGTCAGGTTCGGGGTCTTATAGATTTAGAAGATGTCCTTAACATGGCTGATGATCACCTACCCGTTCCGGATTCTCTCGCTCTTTTAAGCCCAAGACGATTTATTCATAATATTAAAGATTTTATTTTCAGAATCCAATTTTTGAGCGGGATTTTTACGTATTTTGAGATTTAAACAAACCCAATACTTTACCATGCTCATCGTGCCGGATCACCAAATTGCCGACTTTCTGAACTATCCTGACCTGATAGAAGCCCTGAGAGATATTTTCCAAACGGATTATACCATGCCGCTGCGGCATCATCATTTTTACAAAACGGCAGATGACGATGAAAACACACTTATCCTGATGCCGGTTTGGAACAATGAATACATGGGCATGAAGCAGGTAACAGTAGCTCCGGCAAACGCCCGGAAAAATATGCCGTCGATATTTGCCCGCTACCAGCTCAGCAACGCCAAAACCGGCGAGCCGCTGGCGCTTATGAATGCCGCAGAGCTTACTGCCAGGCGAACCGCCTGCACATCGGCACTTGCCTCTTCTTACCTTTCGCGAAAAGAGTCGGAAACTCTGCTGGTAGTGGGTGGCGGAAAAGTAGCTCAGCATCTGGTTCAGGCTCATCTGGCCGTGAGAAACTTCAGAAAAGTGAGCGTATGGATGCGGAATCAGGATAAGCTCAACGACTTTATCGGATCTTTACAGCAGGAGGGCATTCAGGCCGAAGCCGTTTCGAGCCTGGAGAAATCTGCCCGCGGAGCCGATGTGATTTCCTGCGCCACACTATCTAAAACCCCCGTCATCAAAGGCGAATGGGTGAAGCCGGGAGCTCATCTCGACATGATAGGTTCGCACAAGCCCAATACCCGGGAAACCGACGACGAGGCCATCCGGAAGAGTACCCTGTTTGTGGATTCCAGGATAGGAGCCTTGCATGAGACTGGCGAGCTGGCCATCCCTATTGCAGCCGGTCTTATTTCTGAAAAAGATGTTCAGGCCGACATTGCCGAACTGGTCAAAGGCCTGCATCCGGGAAGAACCTCAGCAGAAGAGATCACACTGTTTAAGTCAGCCGGCCTGGCGATAGAAGATCTGGCGGCGGCTTTGCTGGTGTATGAGCGTTTTAAGTAAAAAATATTCCTCTTCACTCTTTGATTTTTATAGTTCCTTTCCTATATAAGTCCAGCGCTTTTTGAAGAATATTTTCAATGGTTTCTATGGGAAGATCTTTCCCGGGATCAACCCTGAAAATTTTCATACGGGAACGATTTCCTTCTTCCAGTTCGGGATGGTCAAGGTATTTCCCTTCTACCAGAAGTAGGTAAGGCTCGTCTGCTTTTTTATCTGTCCACAAATAACAAAACATTTTCTTTTTATAGCAGAAGCAGGGCATTCCATACTTTTGTGTTTCCGTAATGTTGGGATCCTGCGCAAGAATAATGCTTCGTAAGGTCAGCAGACAATTTCTGACCGGCTCTTGCTTGCTAAGATAATAGTTATGAAATTCTTCTGGCATTGGCTTTCCGTATTATTTATTGGAATGTTTATTCGCTCCACTCTTGTAAAATTACACCCCATCCATTTTAATAACCAACTATTGCCTCCAACTCAATTGCGAAAATGATTATCTAAATCGTAAAATCGGACTTATTTTTGAAGACCTGCACGATGAAAATGTTTTATCAAGAAATAATATCCTGTTTTTCATAGATACTCTTTTCTACCTTCCTGACAGTTTTTATGAGTGAAAGGTACCACTTCTATATGTTGCACCCTTGAATTAAAAGCGGTTCCTTATCTTTGACCAAACTAAATTTAATCAGGATGCTACTCCGCTTATTTATTCTCTTTACGTTTTCCGCTTCGCTCCTTTCCTGCAGACCCTCAGAAAACAAGGTCCAGATCGTTGACGGGATCCCGGAATTTATGCTGCAGGGGAACATCTATGAAGTGAACGTAAGACAGTATACCCCGGAGGGTACTTTTAAGGCATTTGCGGAGCACCTGCCCCGGTTAAAGGAAATGGGCGTACAAACACTCTGGTTTATGCCGGTCACGCCTATCAGTATGGCCGACAGAAAAGGCACCCTGGGGAGCTATTATGCCGTTCAGGATTATACAGGAGTAAACCCGGAGTTTGGCAGCCTTGAAGACTGGAAAGACCTGGTAAACAAAGCGCATGAAATGGGGTTCAAAGTGATCATCGACTGGGTGGCCAATCATACCGGGGCCGACAACCGGTGGCTTCAGACTCATCCGGACTTTTTTATCATGGATTCAGTCACCCGGCAGCCCGTTTACGCGTTTAACTGGAGCGATACGCGCGATTTGAACTACGACAACCCCGTAATGGCAGACAGCATGATCCATGCCATGAAATTCTGGCTTACGGAGACCGGAATTGACGGTTTCCGCTGCGATGTGGCCGGAGAAGTTCCGGATGCTTTCTGGGAGAAATGTATTCCTGAATTAAAGAAGATACGGCCTGATATTATCCTGCTGGCCGAAGGAGAAAAAACCTCTCTTTTTAATGCCGGATTCCAGATAGGGTATCCCTGGAATATGTATCATATCACGAAAGACATCGCTGCCGGAAAAAAAGATGCTTCCTGGATCGATTCGGCATTAATTCACATCCGGAAAGATTATCCGGCTTATGCTTACCAGATGTGGTTTACCAGTAACCATGATGAAAACACCTGGAACAAGGCGGACTATGGTACCATGCCGGGCGAGGTTCATGCCCCTTTTGCCGTTTTGACCCAGACATTGCCCCGGGGGATCCCGTTAATATACAGCGGACAGGAAGAGCCCCACCTTGACAGCCTGAGTTTCTTTTATAAGGATCAGATAACGTTTAAGGATTACCAACGGGCCGGGTTTTATAAGACATTATTGACACTTCGTAAAGAAAACCCCGCCTTAGCGGCTAACGTAGACGCCTCCACTCTCCGCCTGGGAGATCCGAAGCAAATTTATGCTTTTATACGAACTGCCGGAAAACATTCCGTTCTGGTGATCACCAACCTGTCGGCCCGTCCTGCAAAGTTTAAGATGGAGGATAATTCTCTGAAAAGGGAATGGACAGAGGTGTTCTCCAATGAGAAAACCACCCTGTCCGAAAACGAGCTTATCCTGGAGCCTTGGGGCTATAAGGTGTATTCTTATATAATGAATTAATTGTAAGGATTATTCCATAAGAAAGGTCCGGATAGAGCAAGCCAGTATTTACTTCGTTCTACCCGGACCTTTCTTATTCTCCCGGAACAAAAGGGTTTACACATTAAACCGGAAATGCATCACATCGCCGTCCTGCACCACATATTCCTTTCCTTCTATTCGCAGCTTACCGGCATCGCGGCACCCCGCCTCGGTTTTGTATTTGATACGGTCATCAAAGGAGATCACTTCCGCCTTGATAAAGCCTTTTTCAAAGTCGGTATGGATCACGCTGGCGGCCTGAGGTGCTTTCCAGCCCTTACCGATCGTCCAGGCCCTTACCTCCTGCACACCGGCCGTGAAATAGGTGGCCAGGTTCAGCAGCTTGTAAGCCGAACGGATCAGCTTATTCAGCCCGGGTTCGTCCATATTGTATTCGGCAAAGAACATGGCCTTGTCATCGGCATCCTCCATTTCGGCGATCTGCGCCTCAATGCTGTTATTCAGTACAATCATCTCAGCACCTTCTTCATCGGCCACTTTCTGTAAGGTCTGGGAGTATTTGTTCCCGGTGTGCATGGATGCCTCATCCACATTGGCGACATACAGGGTGGGTTTCACCGTCAGCAGGAAAAGGTCACTGATGGCCACCATCTGCTCTTTGGCCAGCCCCATTCCCCGCACATTTTTTCCCTGCTCCAGCCATTGCTTCACCGACTCAAGCACCTCCAGCTCCAGTTTCGCCTGGGCATCTCCGCCCACACGGGCCTGCTTCTGAATACGCTGGATCTTCTTTTCTACCGATTCCAGGTCTTTCAGCTGAAGTTCGGTGTCGATAATTTCTTTATCGGAAACCGGGTTGATCTCTCCTTCCTCCCGCAGTACGTTCTCATCCTCAAAACAGCGGACCACATGAATAATGGCATCTACTTCACGAATGTTTCCCAGGAATTTATTTCCCAGACCTTCTCCCCGGGATGCACCCTTCACCAGACCGGCGATATCTACGATCTCTATCTGCGTAGGAACGATCTTATTGGGATTGACCAACTCGGCCAGCTGATCCAGTCGCCGGTCGGGCACGTCTACCAGACCCACATTGGGGTCAATGGTGCAGAACCTGTAATTAGACGCCTGCGCCTTGGCGCTGGTAGAAACTGCATTAAATAAAGTGGACTTACCTACGTTGGGCAAACCAACGATCCCTGCCCTTAAAGCCATAAGATTGTAAAATTTTTCGCAAAATTACGCTTTTTATCACACAATTGCTAACGGAGTCCCGGGGCAACTTTAAACTGTCCGGCCAATGGCTGGCACGATGTCGCCTGATACGGATCAGGTGGTGCCGGTACTACAACACCTAGGGTAATTTCAAACTGTCCGGTCTCCTTATCGGCAAGGTACGTTCCAGCTTTTCCATATTGATAAGGGAATCGTCGCGGAAACGGTTCTTATACGCCCGGATGGAATCCAGCTCATGGGCAGTCAGGCTGTCGGTCTCCACCACTTCCTCACCGTAGGAATAGCAGTTCAGATAGTCTTTTTCAATTTTGACTGCCGGCTTAGGGAAAGGTCCTGCCACATAACCCAGCGATTTATCCGAATACACATTGTTCATGAATATACCGAAAACAGGCAGCGCCGACTTGCTTCCCTCACCCATGCTTCCCTTAAAGTGTATGCTCCGGTCATCACCGCCCACCCATACACCACATACCAGGTCTTTGGTAAAGCCCACATACCAGGCGTCGGAGTTATTGGAGGTGGTGCCCGTCTTACCCGCTACCTGTCCGCCGTTACGGAAAAGGGCGTTGTAATTGAACAGCCTCCGGCCCGTTCCGCCCGCTTCCTCCACGTTCCCCCGCAGCATATACTGCATCAGGTAGGCCGATTCCGGCCGGATCGCCTGATGTTCTTCGGCTGTAAATTCGGCCAGCACCTTACCTTTACTGTCTTCGATCTTAAAAAGCAGGATAGGCTCACGATAGATCCCTTCGTTCAGGAATATCCCGTAAGCGGCCACCAGTTCATAGAGCGATACATCCGAAGTACCGAGCCCGATAGACGTGACATTGTCCAGCGGTGCGGTGATCCCCATTTTTTGGGCATACTCGATCACCCGCTGGGGTTTCATTTCACTGGTCAACTGTACTGCCACCGTGTTCACAGACCGCGCCAGGGCCGATCTCAGGGTCATGTCGGCTCCTGAATAGACACCGTTGGCATTCCGCGGGCGCCATACCTTTTCCACGCCGTCTTCTTTCCACTTGAATTCCACCATCTTATCCTGGCGCCGGTCGCAGGGGCCCAGGTCCAGGGGCCCGTCTACCGCTGCCGTATAAACAATGGGCTTAAAAACCGAGCCGGGCTGTCGCCGGCCCTGCCGCACATGATCATATTTGAAGTGATCAAAATCCACACCCCCGACCCAGGCCTTGATAAACCCGGAATACGGATCGTATGCCATCATTCCCGCCTGCAGAAAACGTTTGTAGTACCGGAGAGAGTCCATGTGGCTGATCTCGCGCTCTACAGGCCCCTTCCAGCTGAAAAGCTTCATCCGCATGGGCTTATTCATATAATAGTCGATCGAATCCCGATCCCCGTCAAATTTCGCATCCAGGTGCTGATAAAACCGGGTTCTTTTGGCCACCGTTTCAATAAAATCCGGGATCTCCTCCCCGTTTTCATAAGTCCACGGGTTCTTATCTTTCCACTGGCCGTCAAACTCCCGCTGCAGCATCCGCATGTGGGTTTCCACGGCTGACTCCGCGTATACCTGCATTCTGGAGTCTATGGTGGTATGAATTCTCAGGCCGTCACGGTAAATATCAATGTCGATATCCTTCTCTTTGGCCCACTTTTCGATTTGTTTGGCCAAGGCCACTTTGAAATAATTGCCCAGGCCGTCGCTGGCATCCTCAATGTTCACATCCAGCCGGATATCTGCCTCCATAAGCTTTTCCGCCTCCGCATCCCCCAGATCGCCGTTCTGCACCAGGCGGCTCAGCACGGTATTCCTCCTGCGCTTAGAATTTTCCGGGTTCCGGATCGGGTTGTAGTAGGTAGTGGCCTTCTGCAGTCCCACCAGAACGGCCGATTCCGATACATCCAGCTTATCAGGTGTTTTGTTAAAATAGGTTTTGGCGGCGGTCTTGATACCGAATGCATTATTCCCGTAATCCACGGTATTGAGATACATGGTGACAATTTCGCCTTTGGTAAACCGCTTTTCCAGCTGAATGGCCGTGATCCACTCCTTGGCCTTATAAATGAGGGTGCCCAGCAGAGGAAGGCGATACAATACCCCGCGCATCTCCTTCCGGCGGGTATTATACAGGTTTTTGGCCAGCTGCTGGGAAATGGTGCTTCCCCCTCCCCGGTCAGCATCTCCCGTCAGGATACCCACAGCCACGCTGGCCATTCTCCTGAGATCAATACCCGAATGACGGTCAAAGCGCTTATCTTCCGTGGCGATCAGGGCCTTAAACATCCAGGGAGATATATCGGAGCTGTCCACCGCCGAACGGTTCTCCGTAAAAAATTTCCCGATCAGCTCACCATCAGAAGAATAGATAGAGGAAGACTGGTTCATTTTAGGATTCTGCAGGGCCTCAATGCTGGGCATGCCGCCCGTAAGCCATAAGAAGTTGGTACGCAGCTGAAGATAAAACCCCAATGAAAGCACCACCGCCCAAAAGGTAAATTTATAAATGGTACGGATAACGGAATAGTACCGTCCGCTCTCTTCCAGGTGACCAAAAAGAAGCCGGCTCAGCGCACTTTTCCTTTCGTAGTAAAACTTTATACCTGCATTTACTTTTTCTTCCCCAAATAATCTTACCAGTAAGATCCGTATCTGATTACTTATCTTCGCTGTTATATTCCGCAAAAAATTCCTGAACCGATGAACCACGAGTTATCTGCTTTCTGATCTGTAACCGAACCTGCTCCAAAATTATGGCAATAAATTTAATTTCAAACCAAATTAACTTTTTAAATAATAGCGATGAGCTTTCAACCTCCAGCCCATAAAGGGAGCCCCCGTCTGTCTGCTGTCCACGATCTGCCAGGAACAGGGTACCCGGAACTTTTTAATAAATCCTTTTATTACTGCTTAAAAAGATTATTTTTGTCAAAAAAAACGTAAGTATGTCTGATAATATCCTGGAGGTTAAAAATGTAGTAAAGAATTATGCTAATCACCGCGCACTTGATAATGTAAGCCTTACCGTTCCTAAAGGGGTCATTTACGGGCTTTTGGGGCCGAACGGGGCCGGTAAAACCTCCCTCATCCGTATTGTCAACCAGATCACCGGCCCTGACGAGGGAACCGTCCTGTTTGACGGACATCCCCTTACTGAAAACAACATTTACGATATCGGCTATCTCCCGGAAGAAAGGGGCCTTTATAAAAAAATGAAAGTCGGCGAACAGCTCCTATACCTGGCCCGGCTCAAAGGATTGGGAAAGGACGAGGCTATGGAAAAGCTCAAGGAGTGGTTTATCAAATTCGACATCAAAACCTGGTGGGATAAAAATGTGGAAGATCTCAGCAAGGGTATGCAGCAGAAGATCCAGTTTGTGGCTACCGTTCTCCATCAGCCCAGGCTGATCATCCTCGACGAGCCCTTCTCCGGGTTTGACCCCATCAATGCCAACCTCATCAAAGACGAGATCCTGGAACTGAAAAAAAACGGATCTACCATTATCTTCTCCACCCACCGGATGGAATCTGTAGAAGAGCTGTGCGATTATATCTGCCTGATCAACAAATCCAAAAAAGTGCTGGAAGGACGAAAGAGTGCGATCAAGGAACAATTCAAACCCAATACTTTCTCGCTGGATTTCACAGGGAATATCAATGGCGACAATACTACTTTCAGCGTTCAAAAAAAAGAGACCGATTCTGAAGGTGTGGTTTCTGCCACACTCGAAGCCATGCCCGGCTTCACGTCTAATGATATCCTGAAAGAACTGGTGGACCGCGTGCATGTCATCTCATTCTGCGAAGATGTGGCCTCCATGAACGACGTCTTTCTTAAATCTGTAAAATTCTAACTAAATACATGAAAAATATTCTACTCATCATACAAAGAGAATACCTGACCCGCGTCCGGAAAAAATCGTTCATCGTCATGACCATCCTGGGGCCTGTGCTGATCGGCTTGTTGTATGCCGGCATCATCTGGGCGGCCATGTCCTCTATAAATCAGAAAAAAATAGAAGTTCTGGACCAAAGCGGCCTCTTCCACGATAAATTCAAGGACTCACCCTCTTACGTCTATGAATACAAGAAAGGTAATCTCGACAGCCTGAAGAACCGTTTGAAGCAATCGGGCGCCGATGCATTGGTCTATATTCCTGCTGACGTTTTTAACCAGCCCAGGTCTGTAAAGATCTACAGTGAAAAGGGCGTTTCCCTGGAAGTGCAGAACCGCATTGAAAATGAAATCGAAAATGAAATCGAGAACATCAAGCTGACGGAGGCCGGTATTACGCGGAGCACCCTGGAAAGCGCCAAAGTGAAGGTCTCTGCCGAAACCATCAGCCTGCAAGCCGGTGAAGAAAAGAAAAGCAGCGCCACGGCCGCCTCCATCATCGGCGGTATATCGGCCTTTCTTATCTATATGGCCGTGTTCATCTACGGTGCCCAGGTGATGCGAAGCATAACCGAAGAAAAAACCAGCCGGATCGTAGAGATCCTGATCTCTTCGGTGAAGCCTTTTCAGCTGATGATCGGAAAGATAGTAGGTGTGGCACTGGTAGGGTTAACGCAGTTCGGTCTGTGGATCATCCTCACCGCAGCCATCTTTACCATCGGGGGCAAAATCATGGCCAATAAAGTACAGAAAGCCCCTGAAGCGCTGACCGAAATGCAGATGAGCAATCTGCCCCCCGAAGCCAAAGAGGCCATGAAGAGCCAGCCGGGCGTAGCTGATGTCATGCCCGATATTCTGGGCGCCGTTTCCACGCTCCCGGCAGGCACCATCCTGATCTGCTTTATCTTGTATTTTATAGGTGGGTACCTCCTTTACAGCTCCCTGTTCGGCGCGGTAGGCTCAGCGGTAGACAGTGAAACCGATACCCAGCAGTTCATGCTCCCGATCACGATTCCCATTATTGCCTCCTTTGCCATTGCCCAGATCGTCATTCGTGATCCATACAGCCCCCTGGCCGTATGGGCGTCCATGATCCCGTTTACGTCGCCTATCATTATGATGGTCCGTATTCCTTTCGGGGTACCGGCATGGCAGATCATCCTTTCGGTGGCCCTGCTGATAGCCGGCTTTATTTTTACTACCTGGCTGGCTTCACGGATCTACCGGGTAGGTATCCTGATGTACGGCAAGAAGATCACCTGGAAGGAGCTGGGCAAATGGTTATTTTATAAGGTATGAGTATATTTTAATTTATCAAAACTACCCTGACTATGCGAGAAAAAACATTCCTTGGCCATCCCGTAGGGCTTTTCGTGCTCTTCTTTACGGAAATGGGCGAACGGTTCAGCTTCTACGGGATGAAAGCCATCCTGTTCCTTTACCTTATCAAAGGCGTTGAAGACGGCGCCCTCGGTTTACCGGAAGACCTTGCCGGAGCCATATTCGGGCTGTATGCTGCTGCAGTTTACATTCTTACCCTGCCGGGGGGCTGGATAGCCGATAATCTCATCGGGCAGAAAAAAGCTATCTGGTGGGGTGGGATCGTGATCATGATCGGTCATATCCTGCTGGCTATTCCCGGATCCAATGCCTACTTCTACGCGGGCCTGATCAGTGTGGCTGTCGGCACGGGCCTGCTCAAAGCCAACATCAGCTCTATTGTAGGCGATCTGTACCCCGAAGGTGGTGCCAAGCGGGATTCCGCCTTTTCCATCTTTTACATGGGGATCAACAGCGGTGCCCTGCTCGGTATGCTGATCGTGGGCTACCTGGGCGAAAAAATAGGCTGGCATTACGGCTTCGGAGCCGCCGCCTTTGCCATGTTTTTCGGGCTGGTGGTTTTCCGGTCATTCGGAAAAGAATTAAGCCATGTGGGGCATGAGCCGGAGGTAAAAGGGAAACCTACCTTTTTGTATGCGCTTCTGGGTGTTTTCGTCCTGGTATTTGTCCTCCTTTATTTTGAGGTGGTGACCCTGGTGGCATTTACCAATGCCATGAAATATGCCGTTCCTGCATTGACGGTCCTGTATTTCATTTACATTGGCTTTTTTGATTCTTCGCTGACCATCCCGGAAAGAAAAAGAGTAGCCGTACTTTTTATATTCTTTGTGGGGGCAGCGGTGTTCTGGTCCGGTTTTGAGCAGTCGAGCACCACGCTGACCATCTTTGCAGAGAGATATACCGACCGGCATATTTTCGGGTGGGAAATGCCCGCTTCCTGGCTGCAATCGGCCAACTCCATGTTTATTCTTATCTTCTCGGCGATATTTGCGGCCCTGTGGATTTATCTGAGCCGGAAGAACATGAACCCTTCCACCCCGCTGAAGTTCGGACTGGGGCTTTTCAACCTGGCGCTCGCCTTCTTTGTCCTCTACTATGCCTCCAGGCTGGTGCTCGACGGCAGCAAAGCCAGCGTGGGCTGGTTGCTGCTTACTTACCTTCTTTTTACGCTGGGAGAATTATGTGTCAGCCCGGTAGGTTTAAGTACCTATACCAAGCTGGCTCCCCGGAAATATTACAGCCAGATGATGGGTTTGTGGTTCGTGGCCGCATCATTGGGGAACCTGATCGCCGGGTTATTTGCCGGTAACTTCACCCCGGATGCTGTTAACGATATGCCCGGGCTCTTCCTGCAGGTCTGCCTGATCAGCGTCGGTGTGGGTCTGATCCTGGCGGTATTTTCCAATCCTATTAAGAAATGGATGGGGGGGATAGAGTAAGTGAAAAACTAAAAGTTAAAAGTTAAAAGTTGCGGTACATTAGTTTTTTATATGAAAGAATGTACCGCAACTTTTCACTTTTAGTTTTTAACTTTTAACTCAAATCAGCCGCCCGCTTTTTTGGCCTTATACCCTTCCTTCAGCAGGAAGGCCAGCAGTTTATCGCGGTGGTCGCCCTGGATAAGAATTTCTGAGTCTTTGGCGCTGCCTCCGCTGCCGCAGACATTTTGCAGCTTCTTTTTTAAGGCCTGCAAATCTTCGTCACGTCCGATAAAGCCGGTCACCCGGCTGACCACCTTTCCGCCACCCTTCCTGTCGAGCCAGATCTTCAGCTCCTGCCGGCTGTTTTCCGGGGTATCGGCCTCTCCCTCAAAGGAATTAAACACATAATCCGGGTTGGTGGAATACACCACCCCGCCGCCTTTGTTCTTTTTCATACCGTTATTACATTCAGTGCTTTCTCTAAAATTCTTACTTCTACGAAGGAGGTATTCAAATTTACCGATTCCCCGTCAATATGTATCCGGGTGTCGGAAATATCCGTAAAAAAGCCCGTTTTGAAACGGGAACTTCTGAAATACCGGAATGCTCCCAGCTTTTTGCGAACCAGGCGCCATCCCAGCTCCGCAAAACGGTAACGGGGATGCGGCAGGATCATGGCACAGTCGAGGTAACCGTCATCGGGTGTTGCTTCCGGGGCGATGTAAGCGTCATTCCCAAACTGACCGGCATTGGCAAAGGTGATGGAGAAATATTCATGTCGCTTTCCTTCTATGACCACGCTCACCGGCCTATAGGAAAAGTAATTCCGGAAGATGATTTTTACATAGTTCCACAGGCCGCGGGAATGTTCTTTTCTGGCGAAGTCATAGGCGCAGAGGGCGTCAAAACCGATTCCTGCGGTGCAAAAGAAAGGTCTGTCGTTCAAAAGTCCCACATCTATAGTCCTTACTTTTCCTTTCCGGATCACCTCCAGAGCCCGGTAGGGATGCATGGGGAGTCCGAGGTCACGGGCCAGGCCGTTCCCCGAACCTGAAGGAACGATCCCCAGCCTTGCCGGGGTGCCTGTCAGCAGGGAGGCCACATCGTTCACGGTCCCGTCTCCGCCGGCTACCACAAAATCACTGACCCCATCCGCCAGGTACCCTTTTATCCGCTTTTCCCTATCCTTCAAATCTTCCAGGAAAACCACTTCGTGATCCGCCCATATATCCAGAATATGTTTTTTACTGACCCTTTTCCCACCTCCTCCCGCCACAGGATTTAATATGAATACTATCGTTGGCTTGTTCAATTTTAATCAATATATTTGAAATTCATTTTTCCGGATACAAAAATGAGGAAACTATTTCTAATAATTATCGCCCTTCTCCTAACTTTTCCGGTAGCTGCCCAGGACAAGTCAGAAATAATGAATGTCCTGAAACGCCAGGAAAGCCATTGGAACAACGGAAACATCGAGGCTTTTATGGAAGATTACTGGAAATCGCCCGAGTTAAAGTTTATCGGAAAAAACGGGGTGACCAAAGGCTGGGAGGCCACCAAAGAGCGCTATTTGCGAACGTATCCCGACAGGGCCACGATGGGCACCCTGTCGTTTGATATACAGGAAGTGGATTTTCATTCGGACCAGACGGCCTGGGTGCTGGGAAAATGGAACCTGAAAAGGCCCGAAAAAGGAGACATCGGCGGATATTTTACCCTTGTTTTCAAAAAAACAGATAACCGGTGGGTCATCGTAAGCGATCACACCAGCTAAACATTTAAAATTACAGAGATCGATGAGCGAAAAAATTGCGGTAGGTACCCGGTATGAACACGAGTTCAGATTTTCACAAGATGACGTGGTGGCATTTGCCAACCTCACGGGGGATCATAACCCGATTCACCTGGATGCCGAATATGCTGCTACCACAAAATTTAAGACGCCCATTATCCACGGGCATTTAAGCAGTAGCGTTTTCACCCGTTTTTTAGGTATGGGAGAACCCGGCGGGCCGGGCTCTATCTATATGAAACAGGAAACCGAATACCTGAGACCTATGTACGTAGACACTGACTACGTGGTGGTTTTCGAGGTGGAGGAAGTAGATCCGGTAAGACACATTGCCAAGATATCCACCCAGATCAAAAACAAAGAGACCGGGAAGGTGACCATCCGGGGTATTGGCACCCTGATGAATGAGACCCACTACTAATCCATAAAAAAAAGAGGCCGGATACCCTCAACAGGTGCCGGCCTCTTGCCTGAAATCTTCTTACTTCTTGTTCTTAATGTCCTGAACTTCGATTCTTGTTGTTTTAGCATAGGCCGCAATATCCTGCAGGCCCTTTCTTACACGGGTACCGGCAGCACCGTTACCTTTGTCATAAAACTTTTCAAAATCGTCCTTAAGACCAGTCACCAGATTTAATAGTTCTGAATACTTATTCATTGTTTCGCGGAGTTTGGAATTTAACAATTATTTGATTCACATCGCTAAAATACTAATATTCTAATAACATCGATACTTAAAGCATGTTTTTTTACATTAAATCTATGAATTTAATATAGTTCAGGAAGCTATTCGCCTCAATTTAGGCGTTTTTATACTGACCGGTGAGCAATTTTTGCTTAACGATCTCAAAATGCGTCATGGTATATTCCACGTCTTCCAGGGTATGAACGGCCGTTGGGATTACCCGTAGCAGGATAACACCCCTGGGCACTACCGGGTATACGATGATGGAACAGAAGATACCCATGTTCTCGCGCAGGTCGCGAATCAGGTTGGTCACTACGGGCAGGTCATACTCTCCCTGCAGGAATACCGGTGTTACAGGGGAGGTCGTCACCCCGATATCAAAGCCCCGCTCCCGGAAACCGTTCTGAAGCGCATCAACAATTTCCCAAAGCCTGTCTTTATATTCAGGATGCTTCTTAATAAGCTCCAGGCGCTTCATACCGGCCTTCACAAAAGGCATAGGCAGCGCCTTGGCATAAGTCTGAGAACGCATATTATACTTCAGGTACATGATCACATCCTTTCGGGCCGCTACAAATGCCCCGATAGCGGCCATCGACTTGGCAAAAGTACAGAAGAGGATATCCACCTGGTCCTGAACCCCGAAATGTTCGGGAACCCCGGCGCCGGTTTTTCCCATGGTACCGAAGCCGTGAGCGTCATCTACCAGCAGGCGAAAATCAAACTTCTTCTTGAACTCTACGATCTTGTCGAGGCAACCTACAGCACCCGACATACCAAACACCCCTTCCGTGATCACCAGTATTCCGCCATTATTCTCTTCTGCCAGCTTGCTCGCACGGATCAGGTTCTTCTCCAGGCTTTCCATGTCATTATGCTTGAAAGTATAGCTTTTCCCGCCTTTGGCCCGGTGCAGTCTCACGCCGTCAATAAGGCAGGCATGCGATTCAGCATCATACACGATCACATCATGGATATCCACCAGCGCTTCAATGGCCGACATAAAGCCCTGATAACCGTAATTCAGAAGGAATGCATCCTCTTTACCCACAAACTGCGCCAACTGCTGCTCAAACTCTTCGTGCAGGTCGGTATTGCCCGTCATCATCCGCGCGCCCATGGGATACGCCAGACCGTATTCGGCGGCCGCCTGAGCATCTGCTTCCCGCACTTCAGGGTGATTGGCCAGCCCCAGGTAATTGTTGAGGGACCAGTTCAGCATTTTCTTACCGTTAAAATACATATAAGGGCCCAACTCGCCCGAAAGCTTGGGGAAAGAATAATAATGGTGTGAATAATGGGCATGAGAACCGATAGGCCCCATGTTTTTAACTACTTTCTCGAAGATATCAGCTGCCATATTGGAAAACTATTTTGTATTTATAATGCTTTTAATTCTGAAATCACCTGCCGGGGGTTCGCCGCACTGAAAACAAAGCTACCGGCCACCAGCACATCGGCCCCTGCCCCGACCAGCCTCGCCCCGGTTTCCAGGTTCACCCCACCGTCGATCTCGATCAGGGCGGGTGAATTTTTCTTCAGGATGAGCTCCTTCAGACGGGTCGTCTTTTCCACTGCATTTTCAATAAATTTCTGACCTCCGAATCCCGGATTCACCGACATCAGCAAAACCAGATCGGCATCCTGCACCACGTCTTCCAGCACAGACACAGGTGTGCCGGGATTCAGTACCACCCCCGCCCTGCAACCCGCCTCACGGATCTGGTGAAGCGTGCGGTGAATATGCGGACAGGCCTCCCAATGCACCGAGATGATGCCGGCGCCCGCCTTTGCAAAGGTTTCCACATATTTTTCGGGATGCACGATCATCAGGTGTACGTCCAGCGGTTTCTTTGCATGCCTGGCGATAGCTTCCGTCACCGGCACGCCGAAACTGATATTCGGCACAAACACTCCATCCATAATATCCACATGAAACCAGTCGGCATCAGAGTCATTGATGACCGCAATATCGCGCTGAAGATTAGCAAAATCTGCCGCCAAAACTGACGGAGCTATGATAGGCATGAGTACTGAATATATTAACCGCCGCAAATTTCACAATTTTTTAAAGGAAATAAAAGAAATATATAACTTTCTGGCGTATGACCTCATCTTTTTAATACCTCCCTAAAGAACCAGAGCTCGAATTGGTTCGTTATTAATATTCGTACTACTTTTGCAGGGATTAATCAGTAAAATGACAAAGAAAATAGATAACCTCACTCCCGGCCAGATCGTGGCTGAGTTGGATAAATACATCATAGGGCAAACGGAAGCCAAAAAAAATGTGGCCATCGCCCTCCGGAACCGCTGGCGGCGGATGAACGCTTCGCCCGAAATGCAGCCGGAAATCATTCCCAATAACATTCTGATGATCGGATCCACGGGGGTGGGTAAGACGGAAATAGCCCGCCGGCTGGCCAAAATAGCCGAAGCCCCTTTTACCAAAGTGGAAGCCTCCAAATTTACCGAGGTGGGCTATGTGGGCCGGGATGTGGAAAGCATGGTCCGCGACCTGGTCGAGCAAAGCATCAACATGGTCAAAACCATCAAAAAGGAAGAAGTGAAGATCAAGGCCCAGGAGGCCGTAGAGGATAAGCTGCTGAATATCCTGATTCCGCCCGTCACCCAGAAGAATACGGATCTTTTGCAGGACGGTAAGACCGAATACGAAGTCAACCAGGAAACGCGGGAAGCTTTCCGGGAGAAACTTCGCAAAGGAGAGCTGGACCATCGTAAAGTAGAGATCGATGTAGCCCAGGCCTCCGCCGCGCCCATCGGGGTGATGGGCGGGCCCATCGACGAGGTCTCCATGATGAACATCCAAGAGATGATCGGCGGATTAATGCCCAAAAATAAAAAGAAACGTAAGGTAAGCATAGAAGAGGCCCGGAAGATCCTGCTGGAAGAAGAATCTGCCAAGCTGATCGACATGGATGAGGTCAGGGAAGAAGCCATCTGGAAAGCCGAAAACCTGGGCATCATTTTCATTGATGAGATCGACAAGGTGGCTTCGTCCGGAAGCAAGGCGGGGCCTGACGTCAGCCGGGAAGGTGTTCAGCGCGACCTTCTGCCCATTGTGGAAGGCAGCACGGTCAATACCAAGCACGGATCCATCAAAACAGATCATATTCTCTTTATCGCCGCAGGGGCTTTCCATGTCTCCAAACCTTCAGACCTGATACCGGAGCTTCAGGGGCGTTTCCCTATCCGGGTAGAGCTCGAGTCGCTGACGGAAGCCAACTTCCTCCAGATCCTCCAAACCCCTAAAAATGCATTGACCAAGCAATACAAGGCCATGCTGGAAGCGGAAGATGTAACGCTTACCTTTCATGAAGAAGCCCTCCGGGAGATGGCCGCCATTGCTTTCCAGGCCAATACGGAAATGGAGAATATCGGCGCCCGAAGACTGCAGACCGTCATGTCGCTGCTCCTGAACGATATCCTGTTCGACATCCCGGAAAGAATAGCAGCCGGCACTTCCCTGGAGATCACCCGCGAGCTGGTCCGGGAGAAGCTGGGGAGCCTGATCAAAAATAAAGACCTGAGCCAGTATATACTTTAAAGGATTTCCTGACTTCGACGAAGATGTCCAAAAAGTCACAAACTGCTGCGTTGCTTTCGGAATTCGACCTCAGTCACATACTACAGTATGCTCCTTCGGTCTCATCCTCAGCGCCTTGCATTTTGTCGCAGCGGCGAACCGCTACCTTTTGAACATCTTCACTTTTCTCACCAGGAAGCTACTTTTTGGACACCTTCGTAAGTAAATACGCACCTTCCCTGCCTCAACAAGCCTTCACCGCAGTTCCAGCTTCACTTTCTGCGTTTCTTCCGAGTGCGGTCCCGTCATGATCTCGTACACCCCTTTTTCGGCCCGCAGCTGCAGGTCGGAATAGTAATAAGCCAGACCGGAAGCATCTACTGTAAAGCTGACCTTAACCGTCTCTCCTTTCCGGATAAATACCTTTTTAAAATTCTTTAGTTCCTTTAGAGGCCTTGTCACACTTCCTTCCACATCCCGTATATACAACTGAACGATCTCTTCCCCATCAAAATCTCCCGTGTTGGAAACACTTACCGTTACCACCGCCGTCTCTTCCGGGCCGATGAAAGACCGGTCAATCTCCGGTGCCGAATATCGGAAAGTGGTATAGCTCAAACCAAACCCGAAAGGATAAAGCGGCGTATTGGGAGCATCAAGGTAGTTCGACCGGAATTTTTCAAACCCCGGTTTCCCGCTGTGTGGCCTTCCGGTATTTTTCATGGCATAATAGATCGGGATCTGGCCTTCATTTCTCGGAAAGGTCACCGGCAATTTTCCGGAAGGGTTAACTTTGCCGTAAAGCACATCGGTTATGGCATTCCCGGCTTCGCTACCTGCAAACCAAACGTTAAGTATAGCGTCTACATGCTCATTCTCCCATGTTAAGGTCAGGGGTCTTCCCGTAAATAAGACCAACACCACGGGCTTACCGGTGGCTACCAAAGCCTTAAGAAGCTCTGCCTGGTTTTCGGGTATATTGATCCGGGTTCGGCTCGACGCCTCCCCGCTCATTTCAGCAGATTCTCCCAAAGCTGCCAAAATCACGTCGGCTTTTTTGGCTACGGCCACAGCCTCTTCCAGCATTTCCCGGTCAGACCGGTTGTCTCTTCCCGTGGTTTTACCAAACACGGCAGCATTGGCATCCAGCACCGGGTCGGAATAGATGTTGGCCCCACGGGCAGTAAAGATCTCAGCCTTTCCCGGGCCGCTCCTTAAACCCTCCAGCAGGGTAATGCTGTTATTTCGGTCTTCGGATACCGCCCAGGTACCGCCCATATTTTCTTTGTTATTGATCAAAGGCCCTATCAAAGCCACTTTCTGGGTAGGCTTAAGCGGCAGAACGCCGTTTTGGTTTTTCAGAAGCACAAAAGACTTTACAGCCGCCTCCCGTGCGAAGGCCCGGGTCTTATCAGTATAGATCTCCTTTACTGCACGCTCTTCACTACCAAATTTAAAAGGGTCCTTAAACAGGCCGAGATCATATTTGGCAGCAAGAATGCGTCGGCAGGCAGCCTCGATCTCCGCTACGGATACCTTTCCTTCTTTTACCGATTTTTCCAGCGTGCTGAGGTAGCCTTCTCCTACCATATCCATATCGGTTCCTGCCTGTATAGCTTTGGCTGTTACGCTCTGTAAATCACCGACCCCATGATCGACCATCTCGTTGACACCGGTATAGTCAGAGACTACAAACCCGTTAAAACCCCAATCCCTGCGAAGAAGATCGGTCAGCAGCCAACGGTTGGCCGTGGCCGGAATGCCGTCAATTTCATTAAAAGAAGCCATCACTGAACCTGCCCCGGCATCGATAGCCGCCTTATAGGGCGTCAGGTACTCATTATACATACGGATACGGCTCATATCAGTGGTATTATAATCCCTACCCGCCTCCGAAGCCCCGTAGAGCGCAAAATGTTTAACGCAGGCCATCATACGATTATTTCCCCGGAACATGCCGTCACCCTGGTATCCGCGAACCATCGCCGCACCTATTTCCGAGCCCAGAAAAGGATCCTCTCCCGCTGTTTCAGCGATCCTTCCCCAGCGTGGATCACGGCAAATATCCACCATAGGCGAAAAAGTCCAGGCGATTCCGTCAGCCGTAGCCTCCTGTGCTGCTACTCCGGCTGACCTTTCGACAAGGTCCATATCCCAGGAAGCGGCCAGTCCGAGCGGAATGGGGAAGACCGTCCGGTAACCATGGATCACATCCATACCGAAAAGAATGGGTATTTTAAGACGGCTCTGCATGGCCAGCTCCTGGGCCCTGCGGATCTTGCCCGGGCCTGACAGACTGAAGATCCCTCCTACCTGTCCCGACCGGATCTTCCTTTCCACATCCGTACTTACTACCGAGCCGGTAGTGGCCTCCCCTCCGGTGAGGAGGTTAAGCTGACCTATCTTTTCTTCGAGCGACATTTTGCTCATCAACTCCTCAATAAACTTCTCTTTGGCCTGATCCTGGGCGAAGACAAAAGCAGGAACCATCAACCACGCTAAAAATGCTGACTTCTTCATGACAGAAATGTTGATTAATACGGAAATATAGGAAAAAGCCCACTACAAAAAAATGACATCGCGCAGAGAATTATTCCGGCTTCCGGCCAATTAAACCTGTTGAATGGGATAACTCCGGCTTTTTTTGTAGGTTTGCGTCAAAATATATCTATTTCAATGGCCTTCAGCAAGAGGTTTGGTGAACTGGTAGAATTTATACTTATTGTTTTTTTGATATTTCTGAAAAACCTGCTTCAGGATTATCTTTACCAGATCTGGGGTGTGGCCATGTGGGAACCTTCCCGAAACGGACTCTTCTTTGCATCTTTTGAAACTTTTGACTGGCTCTTGTTCTGGGTCTATTTCAGGAAGTCGCTGGATTCGGCATGGAAAATCCTACTCATGTTTGTAATCACCGTGGTTTTCACTACCATTCCCGACTTTATTCAACACCCGCTCATACCGCTTGACTATGACAATCTCATTATAAAATCGCTGCTTTATTTTGTACCTTTTCTGATCTTCCTGTTTCTCAAACGCTCCCCGGCACAGATTTTTTTACCTGTAATGATGGCCTTTATTCCTTTTGTGAATATGGAAATAGCCAATGGCTTTTCGGGGAATCTCTCTTTGCTGAAAACCTTTTTCAATAAGGATTTCTGGTTGGTGGAGCTCAACGGCGACATCTACCTAGATGCCGGACCTGCCCTGGTCAAGGCCCTGTTCTGGGCCGGCTTTGCCATCCTGTTTTTTGAGATCAGTCATCAGTTCTTTGTGCTTCGGTCATGGCGGCTCAATGTACAGATGCCGCTCCGAAAAGGAAGTCTCTTACTGGTATTCATCGTTTTTAAAACCCTGATCTACTGGTTCGTGGGATCGCTTATCATTGCCCTCCTCGGTAACAGCGCCCTCCCGCTCTTTACAAACAAGGCCGGTCTCTTTCTGAATACGGTGGGTTTCCTGGGCTACCTGGTGATCTGCACCCTCTACTTCCGAAAATACATGACCATGTATTTTTACGATAAGTGCGGGCATTCCAACTGGCTTTACCCCTTCTTCTTTCTGCCTTTTGCCGATGTGGCGGCGATGGCGGTTCTGCTGATCCTGCCTCCCCGTCATATCAGAACTTTTTTCGAGGCCGGCTACACCAAAGAACGGCTGGTACTGCTCGTGTGCTTCCTCCTGGCGGGGTATGCGGTCTTTGAACTGGTGACCGGCATCTTGAAAATACCGGAATCGCAGTCCGGCATACGGACTGCTTTACTGACCGCACAGGTGCTTATTCCTTTGCTATCCGCTGCCGGAATTATCTTTTCACTTAAAAGTAAAACCGCCTACCGGGTATTACTAACCTTTTTAGTGCTGATGCTACCGGTCTTCTATTTCCATATTCTTACCCCCGAGGTTGAAAATACCCTCAAAATAGAAAAGCTGGTCAGCATGGTGTCGGTCTATCTCAATATCGGCTTATTGGTCGCCTTTTTATACCCTGTGCTCAATTTTAAATCGTTTCTGAAGCTGGATTAATTCCACACAAAATGCCCGCCTTTCTGTAACCTTTTCCCCTCCCGGAAGTTTTAATGGGAAATTGCAACCATTTGAAACCTGCGCCGACTTTAAGTTAATACCAAAAAGGCCGCAGTTCATCACATTTCGAAACAGCATTCAGACATGAAAAATAATTTTGTTCGGGTAATATACAATATCTACCTAAAATCATAGTTAATCAATCATAACCGTAATAAACTATTCCTGGATATATGAAAAAAACTCTGCTATTACTATTTATCTCATTGCAGGCACTTTCTCAAAACTACAGCATCAAGGGCTCGCTGACAGACACCACCGGCGCCCCGCTTGAATTTGCCACCCTGTTCCTCCTGAACCCATCGGATTCCACCATGCTCACCTTCGGCAGAACCGACGGCGAAGGTAAATTCGAATTTAAAGGCGTCAAAAAAGCCGATGTGGTACTTCAGGCGACATTCGTGGGTTATCTTCCGCATAAGCAACTCGTAAAGTATGACCCCGCCAACCTTGCACGTGACCTGGGCGCTGTCAGGATGAGACCTATCGACAAAGAATTGTATGAGGTGGTCATCCGGACGGCCAAAGCACCTATGTCTTTTAAGGGTGACACCGTAGAATACGACGCCAGCAAATTCAAGGTTCCGCCGGGATCTACGGTCGAAGACCTGCTGCGAAGGCTGCCCGGATTCCAGGTAGACGGTGACGGGAATATCAAAGCTCAGGGAGAGAATATCACCAAAGTGCTGGTAGGCGGTAAGCGCTTCTTCGGAAGTGACCCGAAGGCCGCCACCAAAAACCTCCCCTCGGAAGCAATCAGCAAAGTACAGGTATTCAATGACGCTTCAGAGCAGTCTCAGGTAACCGGGGTAAGCGACGGCAAGACCGAAAAAACCCTGAACCTGGAGCTGAAAGATGAATATAAGAAAGGCGCTTTCGGAAAACTCACCGCCGGTGCAGGTACGGAGGAGCGGGTGCTGGCCAAAGGCAATTACAACCGCTTTGATGATAAAAATCAGCTTTCGGTCATCGGCTTTGGAAATAATATCAACCAGTCGGGTCTTTCGAATGACGACTACCAGGACTTCCGGGGAAGCCAGTCTTACAACTGGGGCAACAACGTAGACTTCGGATTTGACTCAGGCGGTTACTACATCAGTTTCGGCGATGACGGCGGTGGTGAAGGCCTGGGCATACCTACTTCCTGGGGGCCCGACCGGGGCAGAAGCCAGAACATTGCCGGCGGACTGAATTACAATTACGATACGAAGAAGAACAAGATCAGCTCCAACTACTTCTACAATAAGACGTCCCAGCAGTTGGAACAGGAACAGTTCAGAACCCTGTTCCTGCCGGGCACCCAATACAATATCAACAGCCAGGAAAGATATGAAAACACCATCGGCAACCACCGGGGAAGTCTGCGGTACGAGCGGGAGCTCGACTCTCTCCGTACCATCATCGGCTATGTAAACGGGCGGCTGGCCGACCGGGACCAGTTTTCGGATGTGAAGCAGCAGTATTTCAATCTCGGAAATGAGCATTTCCGGAACCAGAATCCGTATTCTACCGGTGACGGATTCACTGCCAACCTCGAAAGCTCCATCCTCTTCCGAAATAAGTTCAAGAAGAAAGGGCGCTCTTTCCTGTGGTCAGGCACCTATACTTTCAATAATAATAATACCGACGCCCTGCAGCGGTCCGATATCGAGGAACTCATTGTGGGTGGGGAAAACTTCCCGATCAGCGACTCGGCGGCCGTTAACATCAATCAGCTGGCCATCGGACTTAGTAAGGCCGCTGTACTGAAATCCAGCGTGATGTATGTAGAGCCGATCGGTAAAAAATTCACCTGGGATATATTTGCCAATATCAGCCGTACCTCTCAAACCATTGACCGAGATGTGTTCAGCCCCCCCGCTGAATCGGGTGTGAACCGCAATGATGCCCTGAGTGTCTTCTATGACAATACCGTAGACTACAGAAGGGTGGGCTCTTCGATGCGCTATGCTCATAAAGGGATCTTTGCCATGCTGGGGCTGGCGGCACAGGGAATTTATCTGAACGGAGAGGTGCTGAACGACCAGGGAGGAGTAGAAAGATCATCCATCGCCAGTAAATACCCTGCGCTTCTGCCTATTGCCACTTTCCGGTACAGCTTCTCCAACACCTCCCGTATCCATGTTTCGGCAGATGTTAAAGAGTCAGCACCTACCATTAACCAGCTCCAGCCGTTCATCGATAACTCCAACCCCATGTTCCTCAGCAGCGGAAATCCCGACCTGAAGCCGGCCAGGACCACCACCGTCAACGCATTTTACAATGTGTATGACCCTGCCACCTTCTTCAGCGTCTGGTCGAGCATTTTCTATCGATCGTTTAGCGACAGGATCGTGTATAACCGGCAGATATCTGAGGATCTGATCACCTTCTCCTCACCGGAGAACATCCGGGATGGCGGAGACTCCTACAGCGCCAATGTGAACATCGGATTCCCCATAAAGAAAAACAAAATAATGGCGGATATGGGTATTAACGGAGGCATTTCCAATAGCCCGCTTTATATCAATGAGATATTGAATAACAATAACTCTAAATCTTACGGAGGTAACCTCTCATTGAATATTACACCTGTATCCTGGTTTTCGTGGTTCATTTCGGGAAATATCTGGAATAACCGTACGGAATATTCCATTTTCACCCGGCAGAACCAGACTTTTAAACGTCAAAGCTTAAATTCCGACCTGAATTTCCAGCTGCCGAATAAGATCTTTATCACCTCGCGTTTCAACTATACGCACCAACACAATGAGCGGATCAATTTCGACCAGCATCTGCCTATTCTGGGACTCAGTGTTTACAAGATCTTTGGAAAGAAGAACCAGCATGAGATCCGCCTTAACGGAAATGACCTCTTTAACCGGAATCTCGGGGTAAATCAGTCGGCCACCAGCAACGAAGTTTCCTTTACAAACACTGCTACGCTGTCGAGATACATCATGTTAAGCTACTCCTTCAACATGAGGGGGATGAAGACAGAACTCAAAAGAAACAGATGGGAATAAACAGCTATTAGAAGTTAGTTGTCAGAAAGCGGATATTAGGAACTAACAACTAACTTCTAACGACTGATTTCTAAATGCTAAAAAATAAAGAACGATGAGAAAAATACTCGCATTATTATTAATCACCACCGCCCTGCAGGCCCAGAAAACGGCCGGAACCATACGTTACGATTATTCTCAGGACTGGCTCAAAAGCATCGAGAAGAATAAGTTCATGAACAATGAGCAAAAACAGCGGGCGCTGCAAACCTGGAAAAATGACCAGGCTTATAAAACCGGCACTCAGCTGACGTTCAACAACGAGGGTTCCTGGTACGGAGTGGCAGCCGATGAGCGGGGCAACTCCTGGCAAAAAACGGAATATTGGGTAAGACGGGATTTCACCAATAATAAGGTCCTGGAAACCCAGATGATCAGCGGCAAGGTGTACATTGTGGAGGATGAGATCTATTCTTTCCCCTGGAAGATCAAAAGTGAGATCAAAGAAGTGGCCGGCTATCTCTGCATGCTGGCTACCACCTATGATTCACTCAGAAACTACTCTATTGAGGCCTGGTTCACTACCGACATTCCGGCAAGCGTGGGACCCGAAGAGTTTATGGGCTTACCGGGCGCTATTCTCGAAGTGAATATCGATGAAGGCGTAGTGCTCTTCACCGCCACATCAGTAACGCTCAATGAGAACCAGGAGCTGCCGCCACTTCCGAAAAAGGTAAAAGGCAAACGTTATACGCGCGACAATTACCAGGCCGCTGTGATCAAGCATGTAAAAGACATGGAGGCAGCCAGACAGATGCCTTGGGGGCTTCGATACTAAATTATGAAAAAGCAAAAAAGAGAGCCGTAGATTACGGTTCTCTTTTTTTAGCCAGATACTTGTAAAACAACGACCCTTCCGTATCAGCCATATAGTTCCAGATCACAGGATTATCCGGGTGGGTGACCGTCTTGAAAGGGTCCCGCGTTAAAACATCCTTGTGCTTTATACTCCGGAGATCTTCTCCTACCTCCCGGATCTTTTCATTTTCGGATTCCAGCAGGACCGCATCGAGGTCTGTCCGGTAGCTCAGGTTGGCATAGCCGGTTTTAAACATCGACATCCCGGTTTCAAACGTAAAATGTGCCATACCCGCTACCAAAAAATAGGCGACCATCGCCCAACGGGTCACTCCTCTTTTCTCCTCCGTCACCAGGCGGATCGCCAGCAGCATCAGGATAAAGAAAGCAGGCATGGAAACCCGGCCGGGGAAGTCCATCCCGTTCCCCTGCTGAAAAAAAGGCAAAGGGATCAGCACCAGCACCGATATCCAGTACAGGGGCTCATTCCGGTATTTCGGAAGCAGGATCAACGCCACGATCCCCCAGGAAAGCATCATAAAGGCTGCAAAAACCTTCAGGCTTGAGAACGGAATATAGTGAAACTTCTGCCCCGCCTGATTACTTTGCAGGTAAACATAGGTCAACAGAACTACCGCCGCGGCTCCGATAATATTCTGAAAGCTGATATATGAACGGATAAACTCTCCAGCATCCCTGAACTTTCTGTAATCCCGGAAGATAAAATAGAGAATAAAAGGGAAAAGCCCTACAAAGCAGAAGGGGCTCAGAAACAGCGCAAAGCTGTAGACAAAAATCATATTCTTAGGCGGGATCCGGTTCAGGATCAGGAGCATGACGGGCCAGGCTGTCAGCGACTGGTTAAAGATCCAGTAGATAGAACCCAGGTTACTGTTGGCGTACAGCCGCATACCGGCCCACAGGTAGTGTCCTTCCGTTCCGAACTTTTCGAGGGGATATTTGATCAGTGCGCCTATAAAAAACAGCGTTCCCCAGGCAAAGAACATCAGCAAAACACCGGGGGAGAAACGGTTCAGGTATTTTCCTGTCTGGTACAGGACGATCAGCGTGCCCAGTACGGTCCAGAAATACAGGAAGAATTTCCCTACTGCCAGACCAAAGATCTTTCCGACCAAAGCGGCCGGAAGATAATAACCCAGGTAATAGGTCATGATGGTTTGCTTTCCGTTCAGAAAATGTCCTTCAAAGCCCTGTACCTTATACATGACCGGCCACTCGTAGTTCACCAGATCATTAAATAGGGCATTCCGGTAGGGAAAATCTTCGTTCTGATAAGTATACGAACCAATCCCTGAAAAAAAAACGATCCCCGCCACCAGGATCACGCTCCAGAAGGCCACCTTCCGGCTCAGCCTGACAAACTGCCTCGGCTCGATCAGCCGCCAGGCCAGCGCCAGGCTGAGGATTACCGTACCGCCGAAGACCGCAGCGGCTATCCCGTTCAGCCACAACAATGCAAAAAGGATAAAAGGCAGCACAATATAAAAATACGTCAGGCGGGTCAGCCATAAGTCAATTGCAGATCTCATAAATATTATTCATTTTCTTGGTCTCCGGCAGGAATCTCTATTTTTGTTGCCCTGCCGGGCAGCATTTCCAGTTCCCAGTTCATGCTGGAAGCCATCTGCTTCATCATCAGCTGGAGCTGGTTGGCCGCAATGGCCGGCAGCTCACTGCTTTCCGCTTTTATCTTGATCATCCCTTTGGCTTCCGACAGGATCGTTGTATATTCCTCCTGCTTCATTTGATTAACAAAACCCTGATTGATGTCGTAAAACTTATAATCGGTATCGATTGAAAGTACTTCTGCAGGAGCAAACTCGTCGATCACCAGTCGCCGGCTGTCGGGCGTGCGGCTGAACCTCATCTTGCCAAAATCGTATCCTACAGACACTTTAGCCTTGACAATGATCAGCGCCTTATTCGTGGTTTTGAAAAGTCCCCAGAAGTCCTTTTTGGAGTTATGGTCGTAGATCTCCGTGAAATACCCTTCCGCCAACACTACCTTGAACACCTGCTCTATCTTTTCCAGGAGCACATTGGCCTCTACCCGGATGCTTTCCTGCTTGTTACTTTTTAGTTTTTTTCCGTACATCCAGTTAAATACCTGCCAGGCCGCTATGGTCCCTACCCCCAGAGCAATCACGAAAATTCCGAAGTCCATCATAGGATTTACACATATAATTAGCACAAACTTATATAATTTTGTTGGAAAATGCGGAAGAATTGAAAGGTAATCTGGTGGTTATAGCGGGGCCTACGGCCGTAGGGAAAACGGATCTGTGTATCCGGCTGGCCCAACACTTTGATGCTGAAGTCATCTCTTCCGACTCCCGACAGCTCTATCAGGAGATGCAGATCGGTACCGCCAGGCCTACCCTTCAGGAAATGCAGAGCGTCCGGCACCATTTTATAGCCTCCCATTCGGTAAAAGACCTTTACAGCGCCGGCGACTTTGAAAGGGATGTGGATCGCCTGTTGAAAGAATACTTTCAGAAAAAGGACATTGCGATCCTTTCAGGGGGTACCGGGCTATTTGTACGGGCTGTGACCCACGGGTTGGATGATATGCCTTCCGCTCCGGAAGAGTTACGTTCAGCATTGATGCAACGCCTGGCAGACGAGGGCCTGGAAGTCCTGCAAAAGGAGCTTATGGCGCTGGACCCCGCAGCCTCCAGCGAAATGGATATGCAGAACCCGCAACGGGTAGTCCGGGCGCTTGAAGTGTGCCTGAGTACCGGAAGGCCCTTTTCGGAATTCCGGGTAAGAGACGTCAAAACCCACAATTATAAGCTGATAAAAATAGGCCTGGAAAGACCCCGGAAAGAGCTGTATGACCGCATTAACCGCCGGGTAGATCTCATGCTGGAGCAGGGTTTGGTAGAAGAGGCCGGGGCATTGTTGCCTTTCGAAAATAAAAATGCCCTGCAGACCGTGGGTTATAAGGAAGTATTCGGCTATCTCCGGGGCGAATATGATCACAAAACCATGGCGGAGCTTTTAAAAAGAAATACGCGGAGATATGCCAAACGGCAGATGACCTGGTTTAAGAACCAGGACATCTTTGAATGGTTTCATCCGGACGATATAGAAGAAATTAAACGATTTATCCATGAAAATTGTGTAACATCTGAACAATAAAACGAAAAAAGCCTCCCCTGCCGTAAGGCAAAGGAGGCTTTTTTCAGGGAGCCGGTTACTTCTTCGTTCCTTCGAATGAATTATTCTCTACCGTTAGTGTAACTCCCTTAACCGCTCCGGACTCATCTCTCTTAAATTCAAGAGTACCACCATATTCCCTTAGAGAGTATGTGTCCTTTTTATCTGTTGCAACCAGCTCGGATTGCCCTGTTTCTGTTTTTCCGATCAAGACATCGCCACTTTTTTCGACTTTCAGATTTTTAATGGGCGAATCCTCTGCAAACTGGTATTCCCCCACATAATCATCATTAACCACCACCATTACAGATGATTTTCTTTCTGGTTTGATACTGATCTCTGCAAAAGCTGCAGTTCCTGTTATCAACAACGCCATTAAAACTGATACTCTTTTCATAATCTTAAAAGGTTTAAATGAATAATTTAGTTTTCGCTTAGAAAACGCCTTTAAATGGGCTGAAATTGAGCATATTGTATTAAAGTTAGCTTAATGATAAATTAAATTCAGATAAAAAAGAGGTGGTTTTGTGTACCGGATGGTGCGGGGATTTAATAACCATACAAAGCATATAAGTTATTTAAGATCAGAAAAATATTATGTAGCGGTCTTGTATTACCGGCGAAGAAAACCGGCTGATTTTAATATAGATTAAATTCAGCTTAAACTTCGGATTTGCTTATAAAACCTGCAAAATGAGGTAACAAAACGTGGCTATTTGTTTTAAATCTTCCGGTCGACCAAAGTTTTTCGTAAATTTGCGGTTTCGAAAATTTTCTATCGTGACATTCATTTCAGAGCTGGAGCAAAGACGTACTTTTGCCATCATTGCCCACCCCGATGCCGGGAAAACTACGCTTACCGAAAAGCTTTTACTTTTTGGCGGAGCCATCCAGTCCGCCGGAGCGGTAAAATCCAATAAGATCAAGAAATCGGCTACTTCCGACTTCATGGAGATCGAAAAGCAACGGGGAATCTCCGTAGCTACGTCGGTGATGACCTTCGGATATGCCGGCCGCAAGATCAATATCCTGGACACTCCAGGTCACAAGGACTTCGCCGAAGACACCTACCGGACCTTAACGGCGGTCGACAGCGTGATCCTGGTCATTGACTGTGTCAAAGGGGTAGAAGAGCAGACTGAAAAGCTCATGGAGGTATGCCGTATGCGCGATACTCCCGTGATCGTCTTCGTGAACAAGATGGACCGGGAAGGAAAAGACCCCTTTGACCTCCTCGATGAGCTCGAACAGAAGCTGGACATTAAGGTTCGCCCCATCACCTGGCCGGTAAACGGCGGAAGCGACCTGAAAGGAGTTTATCACCTGCTGGATCAGCAGATGAATTACTTCAAGATCAACAAAACCCGGCTGGAAGATGATGTAAAGGCCATCGCCCTGGATTCTCCCGAACTCGAGCAAAGTATAGGAGAGAAAGATGCCGGCCAGTTACGTGAAGACGTGGAGATGATCGACACCATTTACGAATCTTTTGATACGAAAGGCTACCTCGGCGGAAAAGTGGCTCCGGTATTTTTCGGGAGTGCTGTAAACAGCTTCGGTATCAAAGAGCTCCTGGACACTTTCTGTAAGATCAGCCCGAAGCCTGTGGCACGTATGACCAACGTGAGGCTGGTGGAACCCACGGAGAAAAAATTTACAGGCTTTGTATTCAAGATCCACGCCAACATTGACCCGCGTCACCGCGACAGGATCGCTTTCCTGCGGGTTTGTTCGGGCACTTTTGAGCGGGGAAAATTTTATAAGCACGTCCGGCTGGGCAAGGAAGTACGTTTTTCCAACCCTTACATGTTTATGGCCGACGCCAAAGAAGTAGTGGAAGAGGGATTCCCCGGTGATGTAGTGGGCCTTTACGATACCGGCAATTTTAAGATCGGCGATACGCTTACTGAAGGTGAAGCCCTGTATTTCACAGGCATTCCCAGTTTTTCACCTGAGCTTTTCCGCGAAGTAGTCAATACCGATCCGCTGAAAACCAAGCAGCTCGACAAGGGAGTTTCCCAACTGGCGGAAGAAGGGGTGGCCCAGCTCTTTACCCTTCAACCCGGTAACCGGAAGGTCATCGGTACAGTAGGTGAGCTTCAGTTTGAAGTGATCCAGTACCGCCTTCTGAACGAGTACGGCGCTTCCTGTCGCTTTGAGGCCCGCCCCTACAGCAAAGCCTGCTGGATCACAGCCGAAGACCCCGAGAAGCTGGCCGAGTTCATTCGGCTCAAATCCAACTATATCGCTTACGATAAGGATGAGAACCCGGTGTTTCTGGCCGAAACCGACTGGATCCTGCGGATGAATAAAGAGAACAACCCGGACATCGAATTTCATACCACCTCGGAATTTAAGCTGCTGGGGGTGTAAAACCGCCTCCAGGTAAAACCTTATGAACCTTTTAAAATACGGAATGCTGTTTTCCGTCCTTTCATTGACGGCTTCAGCGCAGAAAACTATTTCTTTCGGACTATCCTGCACCTATAACTTTCCTGTGGAGACAGTAGGGTTCGGGCTCAGGACGAATATTCCTGCCGCCCCGCGGCTTTCCCTGGTACCGCGGCTGAAATATGTCCCAAAGTTTAACAGCATCCACGAGGTGGAAGCCGGTGCCAATGTTCAATTTGATCTTTGGGATCATTCACAACGGGACGGGAGTTCTAAACCGGTTATGTATATGAGCGCCGGAGCGCAGTATAACCGCTGGTTAAACTATTATCCGAGCACCAACCTCAAAGCCCGGCAAAACAATATACTTCCGGAGGCGGGTCTTGGTATCCTTTCGGGTGGTAACCGGTTCAAAGGCTTTGCAGAAGCACATTGGAATATATTATGGAATGAATCTTATGCTGAAGCCGGACTCCTGTTTTATCCTTTTAATAAACGCTCAAAAAAATTACTGAAATGTCCCTGATAAGAGTACTTCTTCTATTAAGTATCATAGGTTTTGTTTCCTGCTCCAGAGAACGACTGTTTCTGAAAGAAACCCCCTCTTTTGTTTCGCTGATACCCGAAAACCTGCAAAAGGCTCCCCAGGTCATTACCCTGAATTCGCGCAATGACCTCCCCTTCATTACTGAAGGTGGAAATTCAATATGGTTTGATCTGAATTGGTTATACCGGCCCAAAGACTTCAGCACGGCAGATTATCCAGTTCGGCTGGAAATAACCGAGCTACTCTCTGTCAAAGATATCATTCTTCAGGAGAAGCCCACCGTTTCAGGCGGAAGACTTCTCACTACTGACGGGCAAATAAAAGTTCAGGTTTTTAAGGGCAAAGACGAACTGCAGGTGTTTCAGGGAGCGTTACGAATCGACATGAACGGAATCTTCCCCGGGCAGGGAGACCCTGAAATGCTGCTCTTCCTCGGTGAAGAAACCAAAGACGGGTTCAACTGGCAGGTTGACAGCTCAGGTTGTCTCATTGAGGCGGGCCGCATATTGTTTTGTGATAATATTTCCACCCAAAATAACTCTGGTTGGGATTACGCCCTCTTTCCGTACCAATTGGGATGGATAAACATTGACAAGTTTGCCGACTACAATCAAACCACCAGCCTGCGTTTTGTATCGGATACGGATATACAGCATGTTAGCAAATTTCTTTACTTTCCCGACATAAAGTCTATATTGCAGGTTTACAACCACGGAACCACGGGCGTGCCGGTGGGGATGAAGGCCGTTATTATCGCCTTTGCATTTACCGGGGACGGAAGTGTATTTTCCTATTTTGAAGAAACGGTGATCCGGGAAAACCAGACGGTGAGCCTCAAACTTGCCCCTACTACCCGGGAAGAGTTATTTAAAAAGCTGGAAGGTCTGTAGAAAATTCGTATCGGTCCGGCAATTTGTCTTAAATTTGGTCATCCAATATTTAAGCTCATGCGCATTCTTTGCTGGTT
>CAZLXI010000019.1:77031-82036 GCA_964563435.1 uncultured Lacihabitans sp. | reverse complement strand
GGACGGGACTCGAACCCGCGACCCCCTGCGTGACAGGCAGGTATTCTAACCAGCTGAACTACCGGACCTTTTTACTTCTCCGTTACCCTTTCAGGCACCGTTTCCGTTTTTGGTGGTGCAAAGATAACAGCCCGAATTTATTTTACAAAATATGTCTGGGAAATTTCCCCGGGTTTTTTGCTCTTTTTTTATAAACGCTTATCTGACAAATCGTTAGGTTATTTCAGTTTTTATGAAAACCCGCTGCTCAATAAGTATTATAAACCTTAACCCGGTAAGCTATTATACCACCTCGATTTTTACAAGAATCTCCTGCTCATCAAAGTCTATCGGCCGGGCTCCGCTTACCTCCTCCAGGATCTCCAGGCTCAGGGCCTGCACTTCAGTACTGATGTAGGCGGTATGCCGGATCACCGCTTTGGAAATTTCCTCGTCGGTATCCTGAAGCCGGATGCTGATCTTGTCGGTGACCTCAAATCCGCTGTCCTTGCGCAGATTCTGGATGCGGTTCACAAAGTCGCGGGCGATGCCTTCCTGTTTCAGTTCTTCGGTTACGTTGATATCCAGGGCTACGGTCAGGCCTCCTTCCACGGCCAGCAGCCAGCCGGGAATATCCTCCGTGAGGATCTCCACATCGCCCAGGGCTATATCAAAGCCGGAAAGCAAAACTGCTCCGGCTGATTCCAGCGTTTTCAGATCGTTTGGAGACATGCCTGTAATGGCTTCAGCCACTGCCTTCATGTCTTTACCGAATTTAGGCCCCAGGGTCTTGAAATTAGGTTTTACTTTTTTCTTAAGGATACCCGAGTCGTCGGTAATGAATTCGATCTCTTTGATATTTACCTCGCTCAGGATAATATGAGCCACACTTTCTATTTCCTCTTTAACGGTGACATTTAATGCCGGGATCAGGATCTTCTGCAGTGGCTGACGGACCTTCAGACCGCTCTTCTTGCGCAAAGCGTGTACCATAGAGCAGATTTTCTGGGCCAGTGCCATCGCTTCTTCCAGCCCGGCATCTACCCATTCCGGCTCGTAGGTATGCCACTCTGTAAAATGAATCGACTCGTATTTAAACGGAGTATTTTTCTCTACAGACTCCGCCCGTACACTCTCCGTAAGGTTTTTATACAGCCATTCGGCGTAGAACGGAGCAATAGGTGACATGAGCTGCCCTACGGCGCAAAGCGCATGCTGCAGCGTCTGGTACGCAGCCCGCTTGTCGTCTGTCAGCTCTCCCTGCCAGAAACGTCTTCTGTTCAGCCGGACATACCAGTTCGATAGGTCGTCATTTACAAAATCCTGGATCAGGCGCCCCGCTTTGGTGGGGTTATAGTTGTCAAATTCTTCGGTAACCTCTTTTACCAGGGTATAGATCCGCGATACGATCCAACGGTCGAGCTGGGTCAGCTTTTCCCGTGGTACCCGGTCAAACTGCTCGATGGTATAGTGATCCAGGTTGGCGTAAAGCGCAAAGAAATTATAGGTGTTGGTGAGCGTACCAAACAGCTTCCGCTGCACTTCCTGAACGCCGTCGAGGTTAAAACGGAGATTATCCCAGGGCTCGGCATTGGTGATCATGTACCAGCGGGTAGGATCGGCGCCATATTGAGCCAGGGTGTTAAACGGATCAACGGTATTACCCAGGCGTTTCGACATCTTGTTGCCGTTTTTATCCAGCACCAGGCCGGTAGACACTACATTTTTAAAGGCTACAGAATCAAACAGCATACCGGCGATGGCGTGCAGTGTGAAAAACCAGCCGCGGGTCTGGTCTACGCCTTCCGAGATAAAATCGGCCGGAAAGGCCTTGTCAAAGGCCTCCTGATTTTCAAAGGGGTAATGCCACTGGGCGTAAGGCATGGCTCCCGAGTCAAACCAAACGTCGATGAGGTCGGCCTCGCGGTACATCACTTCGCCCGAAGCCGAAACCAGGTAGATTTCGTCTACATAGGGGCGGTGAAGATCGAGCGAATCTTTATCGGCTGCCGCTGCCAGGAAGGCCTCGTTCTTAATGCTTTGCTCTTCCGAAAGAACACCGGTGGCCAGCGCATTTTTAACGCTTCTTACCAGCTCATCGATGCTGCCTATGCACACTTCGTCGTCTTCATTTTTCCAGATCGGCAATGGCGTGCCCCAATAGCGGCTGCGGCTCAGGTTCCAGTCGACCAGGTTTTCCAGCCAGTTTCCGAACCGGCCTGATCCCGTACTTTCCGGCTGCCAGTTGATGGTTTTGTTGAGTTGGGCGAGCTTGTCTTTGGCGGCCGTGGTGCGGATGAACCAGGAGTCCATCGGGTAATAAAGTACCGGCTTATCGGTACGCCAGCAATGCGGGTAGGAGTGCTCGTAACGCTGTACGTTGAACGCCTTGTTTTCGGTTTTCAGCTGGATAGCGATACGCTCGTCTACCGAAAGGTATTTGTCTCGGCCCTGCTTTTGTTTTTCCGCTTCAATTTCTTCTGCAGTATAATAGGCCTCCTTTACATATTCGAGGGCAAAATCCGTAACTTCTTTCACAAACCGGCCTTTCTTATCCACCAGCGGCGCATCTTTCCCGTTCTCGTCTTCGACAAGGATGGCGGGGATACCGTTCTGAGCGGCCACCCGGTAGTCATCCGCACCAAAAGTAGGGGCGGTGTGCACGATGCCCGTACCGTCTTCCGTGGTCACAAAATCACCGGTGATTACCCGGAAAGCCGCCGATTTCGGCTGTACATAGGGCATCAGCTGCTCATACGCCGTTCCTTCCAGCTCAGCGCCTTTCCAGGTGCTCAGCACCGTCCAGGGAAGCACCTTTTTATCAGAATCCTCGAAGCCTTCAAAGTCGCCGTCTTTGCCTTTTTCGTTAAAATATTTCCCGATAAGGTCTTGAGCCAGAATCACGTTAACCGGGAGAAAAGTATACGGATTAAACGTTTTTACCAACGCATATTCAATGCCTTTTCCTACGGTCAGGGCGGCATTGGAGGGCAGTGTCCACGGGGTGGTGGTCCAGGCCAGGAAGTACACGTTATCGTTACCGGCCGCATCAAAAAGAAACTGCGACCGTTCGTTTTTTACCACTTTAAACTGGGCAGTAAGCGAGGTGTCTTTTACATCTTTATAAGTGCCCGGCTGGTTCAGCTCGTGCGAGCTCAGGCCGGTTCCGGCTGCCGGAGAATAGGGCTGGATGGTATAGCCTTTGTAAAGCAGCCCTTTATCGTGCAGTTTTTTCAGCAGGCTCCAGACCGATTCAATATACGAACTTTCGTAGGTGATATACGGATCATCCATATCCACCCAATACCCCATCTTGTCGGTCATGTCCCGCCAGATACCGGTAAAGCGCATCACGGCCTCCCGGCATTTGCGGTTGTACTCTTCCACGCTGATCTTTTTGCCGATGTCTTCCTTGGTGATCCCCAGCTCTTTTTCCACCTGGAGCTCCACGGGCAGCCCGTGTGTATCCCAGCCGGCTTTACGGTTTACCCGAAATCCGCGGAGGGTCTTGTAACGACAGAAGATGTCTTTGATGGTCCGGGCCATAACGTGGTGGATCCCCGGGATACCGTTGGCAGACGGCGGGCCTTCATAGAAAGTGAAGGCAGGAGAACCCTCTCTTACTTCAATAGATTTTTCGAAGATGTTATTCTCTTTCCAAAAAGCTAATATCTTGTCCGCTATTTCCGCGTAGTTGACCGACTTGTATTCCGGGTATTTCATTCGTCTCTTTCCAAAAAAATTGGCTGCAAAGTTACGATTTTTTGAGGAAATGCCCGAAAAAGCAGTGGCTTTCGTTATATTTGTTTGACAGGGCCGGATGAAACCTTTAAAAAGGTATGGATGAACCGTATCTGCCGGGAGTTTGTTTTATTTCAAAGCGATCTGTATTATGACCAGAACACTCACCATAAATGTACCGGAAGGAGAGGTCGAATTTCTGACCCGGGTTTTGAATAAGCTCGGGGTGGAAGTGGAGGAATCGTATGATCCGGAATTTGTAAAAAAGATTAAAAAAGCCCGTACTAATGTAAGGAGTGGAAAATATACTACCATAAGGGATACAAAAAGTATATGGGAAAGTATTCTATCAGAGTAGATAAAGAAGCGAGAAAAGATCTCGAAAAAATATACAGATCCGGCAACAAAACTGATATTTCAAAGATAGAAAAAATCTTTCGGGAACTGGAAGAACATCCCAAAACCGGAACAGGAAAGCCAGAAGTTTTAAAACATGAATTAGTCGGCTTATGGTCCAGACAGATCAACAAAAAAGATCGCCTGGTATATGAAATAGTTGATATGGAAGTTTTAGTGATTATCCTATCCGCACAAGGCCACTACTCCGATAAATAATTGCTTCCTCAACTTTTTCCCCTGTTTAATTAGCGTATGCAACCGGACATTCAATAATGATTTTTAGTGCAATATATAATATAGGGATGCGTGCTGCATCGGCTCTGCTGCCTGTTGCGAAGATTTTCGGAGGGAAAGCCGGGCTGCTGGCCGCAGGGCACGGAAGGTTCCGGGTGACCCTGGCTGAGCTGGCCCGGTGGAGAAATACAGAGGAAAGGGTGATCTGGTTTCATTGTGCTTCTTTAGGAGAGTTTGAGCAGGGAAGGCCGGTGCTGGAAGAGTTCAAAAAAAGAAACCCTGACTATGGTGTATTACTGACCTTCTTTTCTCCCTCGGGTTATGAGATCCGGAAAAATTACGTACAGGCTGATTTTGTGTGCTATCTCCCCTGGGATACGCCGGGGCGTGCAAAGGCGTTTGTCACTGCAGCCCGCCCCGACAAGGTGGTGTTTGTGAAATATGAATTCTGGCCAAACATCATCCGGGAGATCCGGCAGGCAGGAGCTGCTTTGATCGGAATTTCAGTCATATTCAGGGAAGGTCAGGCTTTTTTTAAGCCCTGGGGGAAATTTTTCAGGCATACATTGACGCAATTTGATTTTTTGTTTGTGCAGAATGAGCATTCGGGCGAACTCCTGAAGTCTATTGGGTACGAAAACTTCCGGGTAGC
>CAZLXI010000019.1:0-76931 GCA_964563435.1 uncultured Lacihabitans sp. | reverse complement strand
ATGAGCATTCGGGCGAACTCCTGAAGTCTATTGGGTACGAAAACTTCCGGGTAGCAGGCGATACCCGCTTTGACCGGGTGATCGCCACGGCAAAGGAGACATCAGAAGTGCCCGGGATCCGGGATTTTACAGAAGCAGGTGAAGTATCTGCCCTTCGACAGGCTCAGGGTGACAGTGGCGAAGCGTCGGGCCCGGGATCCGGAAACAGGGCGCTATCTGCTAAAGTACTCGTGGCCGGCTCGGTCTGGCCCGAAGACATGGAAGTGCTGAAACCCTTTATCGCCGCGCATCCCGAAATGAAATTCATTATTGCTCCGCACGATATCAGGCCGGAACAGATCAGCCGTTGGGTGAGCGAGACTTCCGGGCTGCGTTATTCGGAAATAGAACGGTACAGTGGAGAGAATGTACTGTTTGTTGACAGCATAGGCCTGCTGGCCCGCCTGTATAAGTATGCCGGCTATGCGTTTGTGGGCGGTGGGTTCAGGACCGGGCTGCATAATATCCTGGAGCCGGCGGTTTTCGGGGTGCCGGTTTTTTTCGGAGATAGAAAGTACAAAAAATTTCAGGAAGCCCGCGACCTGCTGGAGCTGGGTGTAGCCTTTACCGTGCATCGCAGCCTCGAGGAAGTATTTGAGGGTCCGGATCCGGAGGAAATACGAAGGAGGGCAGAAGCTTATGTGAACAGGAACGCAGGAGCTACCGCTAAGATCCTCGGTTTTCTGGAGACGTAATCCCTGTCCTCCTGACCAGGCCTCGCACTGCGCGGCGCGGCTTTTCGAAGGGCGTGGGGGACTTCTTTGAAGCAATAAAAAAGGCCGTCCTCCGAACCGGAAGACGGCCCTGGTGTCATACCTGGCATATTGCCGGGATAACACCTGGGGTTAGGATAGAATTAATTGTATCCGGCTGACTGCTGTGATGCAATATTCTCATTGGCATCAATTTCTACCTGAGGAACAGGCCATGTCCAGGCTCTGTTATTAGATAGCAGGGTCAGTTTGGTGGAGGCCAGCTGGGAAGGATCCTTCCGCTCTATGGTCTTGGTGGTTCTTTTCAGGTCAAACCACCGGTGTCCTTCACCGATCAGCTCTTTTATTCTTTCGGTCGCAATTTCATCCAGTAACGCCTGGCCGGTATAGTTCTCCGCTACAAACCCGGTGATTCTCACTCTTCTCAGGGCGCTGAGGTCATCATTGGCCAGCGCTTCCTTATTCTGCCTCGCACGGGCTTCGGCACGGATCAGGTATTGCTCGGAAACCCGGAATGCTTTCCAGTCTACGAGATTGTCGATGGCGGTTCCTCTTCCCATAAATTTGTTGACGATCTTCCGGGGTACGCCTGCGGCAGAGTTCCGGTCTGTAAAATAGATAGCATACCGGATGTCGGCGGCCTGATCGTACAGGGCCAGGGCCGTAGAAGTAGGCCGGAAGCGGTTACGGTTGGATGGGCCGTTATGCAACCCGCTGGAAGGCGAGCCTTCTCCGGCGCTGAAAGGCACTTTCCAGATCACTTCCGCATTGGAAGCGTCAGTCCAGATTCCCTGAAAGGCGCTGGCGCTTGCTGCCAGGGGCACGGCGGCGATCACCTGGCCTGCGTAGGTTTCGGCTTCAGCAAACCGGCCGGCATACAGGTTGGCCCGGGCTAAAATGGCCCGCACGGCGTTGCGGTCGAGGTAAGCCCGGGTAGAACCGGAATTTACAGCAACATCCACATCACCAAGCAACGTTTCCGCTTCGTTCAGGTCCTTGAAGATCTTCGCCCAGCTTTCCGCTACGGTAAGTCTTGATGGCTTCTGGTTGATGTCTACTGTTTCTACGTAGGGAATTCCCTTTCCGTTATCTGAAAACCCGTAGCTTTCCCCCCAGAAACGCAGCAGGTCAAAGTGCACCATCCCGCGAAGGGCCAATGCCTGACCTTTGATCCGGTTCACCTGCTGGGGAGCGGTAGACTGAAACTGCTCAATGTTTCGCAGCACCAGGTTGGCCTGCGAGATGATCGTGTAAGCGGCGATCCATGCCACTTCCAGGTCGTTTTCGTTCGTTTCGTATTCCCAGTTCGACTGGTTTTGCCAGTTGGCCAGGTCATCACCGGTCTGCGCAAGGATGTCGGTCATCATATCGGGCAGGTTAGCCCAGGTGCTGGTCGTTTGCCCCCCGCTTCCAAAATAACCTACCGTTCTGAACTGGGCATAAGCACCTGTCAGGGCAAACTGATAATCGGTGATCGAAGTGAAGATCTGGCTTCCGTCTTTTACATATTCCGGTTCCACTTTCAGAATGTCCGAACAAGAGCTCAGCAGGGAAAGCGAAGCGGTTACGGCTAATCCTGTATATATTTTTCTTAAGTTCATAATTGCTTTCTCTTTTTTTAAAACCCAACATTAATACCAAATGTGACCGTCCTCAGGGCAGGATATTGTGCCCCGGTAAGAGTTCCTGACGACATTTCAGGGTCAAAGCCCTTGAATTGCGTCCACGTAAACAGGTTCTGGCCCTGAGCAAACAGCTTGATCGTACTTATTTTCAACGGGTCTGTCAACAGGCGGGGCAGTGTATAGGAGAAATTCAGGTTACGCAACCTCACGAAATCACCATCTTCCACGAAGCGGGTGGTACCGGAGCGGAATACTGCTCCGGGTCTCGGGATTTGCGTGACGTCACCCTCCTGCCTCCAGAAAGTGGTCAGCTCGGCTGAAAGATTATCCCATACATAAGCAGGGTTTTCCACGTTCGACCTGTCATTGTTAAAGATAGAGTTTCCGGACACAAAAGAGAAGAACGCCTCGATAGCCACTCCTTTATAGCTTAGAGCCGTTCCGAAGCCACCAAAAAACGGCACTTCCGTAGAACCTACTATTTTCCGGAAGTCGGGGCTGTAGGCTTCTGTCGGGTTTCCGTCAGCTCCGATATACAGTGGATTTCCGTTTTGCGGATTCACGCCAGCATATTCCACGAGATACAGGGAGTTCATCGGCTCTCCGATCCGGTTGATGGAGATACCGCTGATGATCTCTTCCTGGCCGTCAATCAGCTCTTTGATCGAGTTCTTATTGCGGGTCAGGCTGGCATTCAGTGACCAGCGGAAATCGGAAGTCCGGATAACGTCACCGTCCAGGAACAACTCCCAGCCTTTGTTTTCGAGCTTTCCGATGTTGGAAACAATAGAAGAGTAACCGGTGGTTCTCGACAGCTGCCTGTTCAGGAAGAGGTCAGACGTAATGGAATTGTAGTATTCAGCAGTTACGGTCAGCCGGCCTTTGAAGGTCGAGAATTCGATACCGGTATTAAACATGCTTTTTCGTTCCCACTGCAGGTCGGCGTTGGCCAGCTGCGACTGTACAAGACCGCCTACCCCGGCATATACCGAGCGGGAATAAAGTTCCCGGGACTGAAAGTCGCCAATACCCGCCTGGTTTCCGGAAGAACCGTAGCTGATTTTATATTTCAGCTCGTTGATGTAAGGCCTGATGCCGGAGAAGAAATCTTCATCCGAAACGATCCAGCTTGCACCCACAGAACCGAAGTTTGCCCATTTACGGTTATCCCCGAAGCGGGAAGAACCGTCTCTTCGTCCGGTAATATCCAGGAAGTAGCGGTTCTTGTAACCGTATTTGATATCACCGAAATAGGAAAGCAGGGCATTCTCACTGCCTGTACCGCCCACGGCCGGGATAAACCCGTTGGTGGCATTACCCGGAGTGATACCCGCTTCATTATTAAAGGCGCCGCCCAGTCCGTAGCCGGTAAAGCTGAACGAGTTACTGGTGGTGTTGATAATCTCATTGAATACCCCCACGGTCAGGTGATGCTGATCAGGCAATACGGGCGAGTATCTCAAAGAGGTGGTTCCGGTGTAACGGAAGTACTTTCCGTAGCCCCGTCCGTAAGCTCCCTGTCCACCGGTAGAGAAGCCGCCGGAATAAGTGGTGGGGTTCACATAAGAGGATGTTTCGTTCGACCTGAAATCACCACCCCATGAAGTCCTGGCGGAAAGTCCTTTCAGGAAAGGGGCGTTATATTGAAGATAGACATTTCCCACGGCCTTTATCTGCCCTCTCAGGTTAGTGTTTTCCAGCAATTCCTGCAGGGCGTTGGGCTGTCCGGAAACCATTTGGGTATATTCACCGTCATCGGTGTAAGGCTTCTCGTAAGAGTTGGTCCAGCGGATCGCATTCAGAGGAGTGGCAATACCGGTGTTGGTCTCCGAGGTGTTTGTGAAATCCGAAAATCCGAAGGTGGAATTGATCCCAAAGTCAAAATCACCGGCGGAGCTTCCCACATTCACCCTTCCGGTGTAGCGCTTCAGCCCCGTATTTCTAACCGTTCCGGTTTGATCAAACATAGAAGCCGAGACAAAGTAATTGGTTTTTCCGCTTCCGCCCGATGCGCTGAGGGTATGATTGTTGGTTTTTCCTTTTACAAAGAAAACGTCTTCCCAGTCGGTATGCACCTGGCGAAGCTCGGCCAGCTCTTCCTGGCTCCAGCCATAGGGGTTACCCCTGTCAAGCTCATACTGCAGCTTTTCTTCGGTATTCATCAGCACCAGCTTATTGGTGGGAATGGTGGAATACCCGGTCTGAAAGTCGTAATTTATCTTGGTTTTCCCGGCTTTACCCTGTTTTGAGCTGATAAGAATTACTCCGTTAGCGCCGCGCGATCCGTATTGGGCTGTAGAGGAGGCATCTTTCAGGATAGAGATGTTATCGAAATCGGAAGGGTTCAGGGTCGCAAAATCCTGGGCGGTAATTTCCACGCCGTCCATAATAAAGAGGGGGGTGTTGCTACCGAGAACAGAACCCTTACCACGAACCAGGATGTTGGCTGCTGCTCCGGGCTGTCCGGAGTTGGCCTGCACCAGAAGACCGGGTGCCCGGCCCTGCAATGCCTGGTCGAACGAAGCGATAGGAACCTGGGCGATGTCCTTCGATTTGATGGAAGTTACGGAGCCTGCCACTTCTCTCAGGTTCTGGGTGTGATAACCCGTAACGATCACTTCGGATAGTGCCTGCGCATCCGATTCCAGCCTGAAATCGATGGTGGTTCTACCGTTAACCGGTTCGGAAACGGATTTGAATCCGATATACGTTAACGTCAAAGTAGACGAAGAAGGAGCCTGCAGGGTATATTTCCCGCTGGCGTCCGTTATGGCACCTTTTGAGGTCCCTCTTACTACTACGCTAACGCCCGGAAGCGGGCTTCCGTCATCAGCCGCAGTAACCGTACCTTTTATTTCAATATCCTGAGCAAAAGCCAGTACAGGAGTAATGGCAAGAAGGCATATTGAAAAAAATCGTAAAGTTTTTTTCATAAATTCCATTCAGTTTTGGTGTTTAGAAAGAAGATTTTTTAAAAATCAATAATAAGAAACAAAATTTCGAGTTAGTGAATATTTTCGGATTTTTATAGCTGTTTTATTCGAATAATACAATAAAAATTTCATAATATTATATTTTTGCAGAACTTAATGCTGTAATAGTTGTCATAATAATGATCCTGTTTTTCCCCGGCATACCGACTGCTGCGGGAGTTTTGGGGCTTTAGCGCCTAAGGGTTTGTTCAGGCGACGGAAAACTGTATTTTTGCTGAATAAAACCCTTGTTGAATGAAAAGCAAATTTCTTCTTCTGTTCCTTATGGCGCCGGTGATACCACTGCCGGCCCAGGATTTTGATTCGTATCTGAAAGACACCCGGAAAGCCGAAGGCTTTTTTACGTATTATATTCATGATACGAAAGGAAAGATCTATCTGGAGGTAGGAAGTACAGACCGGGAGTTTCTGTATTATTCCAGCCTTTCAAGAGGGGTGGGGTCGAATGATATCGGCCTGGACCGGGGTAAGACAGGCAGGGGCAAGGTGGTGAAATTCATCAGCTCGGGGAACAAGCTTTTGCTGACAGAACCGAATTACGCATACCGGGCCTCGGCAGAAGACATCCTGGAGCAGAATGCAGTAAAAGAGTCGTTCGCCGCATCGGTACTTTTCGGGTTTGAGGTGCTGGCTGTTAAAAACGGGATTTCCCTGGTTGATCTCACCCCGTTTTTGTTAAGAGACGGTGTTGGGGCGGCACAGTCCATTACTTCCACACGGCAGGGAAGCTATTCTTTCGACGCTTCGCGGTCGGGTTTATTCCTTGAAATGTGTAAGTCTTTTCCTGAAAATACAGAGTTTGAAGCCATCATCACCCTCAGTGGAACCAACGCCGGGCCCTATCTGAGGTCGGTAGTGCCTACCCCCGAAAACGTGACCATGCACCAGCATCATTCCTTTGTGAAGCTTCCAGAACCCGGTTTCAAAACCCGCGAGCTGGATCCGCGGATAGGGTATTTCGGGACATCCTATTATGATTACTCGTCGCCCATAGACCAGCCTATCGAGAAGAAGCTGATCGCCCGCCACCGGCTGGAGAAGAAATACCCGGACCAGGCCCTGAGTGAGCCGGTGAAGCCCATAGTTTATTACCTGGACTCCGGTGTGCCCGAACCCATACGCTCTGCCTTGTTTGAAGGCGCTACCTGGTGGAATAAAGCCTTTGAGGCCGCGGGCTTTAAAGATGCGTTCCAGGTAAAGATGCTTCCGCCCGATGCCGACCCGATGGACATTCGCTATAATGTGGTGCAATGGGTGCATCGCAGTACGCGGGGCTGGTCATACGGAGCCAGCATAACCGACCCCAGAACAGGGGAGATCCTGAAAGGAAAGGTGACCCTGGGTTCACTGCGGGTCCGGCAGGATTACCTGATCGCGCAGGGCCTGACTGCCGATTTTGATTCGGGAAAGGAACAGCCCCACCTGGTAAAGATGGCACTTGACCGCCTCAGGCAGCTTTCGGCGCATGAGATCGGTCATACGTTGGGCTTACCGCATAACTATATCGCCAGTGTGGCTTCAAGGGCCTCGGTGATGGATTACCCGCACCCCACGATAAAAATCACGGGAGGGAAGATCGATCTTTCGGACGCGTATGCCCTGGGCATAGGTGAGTTTGATAAAATGGCGATCCGCTGGGGCTATGAGGAATTTCCGGAGGAAGCAGACGAAAAGGCGGAACTGAATAAAATAACGGAGGAGGTAAAGGGAAAGGGTTATCTGTTCCTGAGCGACCAGGATGCGCGGCCCGATGGCTCGGTGCATCCGCAAACCCACCTGTGGGATAACGGGGCAAATGCCACCGAAGACCTGAAGCATGTGATGCAGGTGCGGAAGCTGGCCCTGAAAGATTTCGGTACGGCGAGGATCCCTGCGGGTACACCCTACGCCAACCTGGAGGAAGTGCTGGTGCCCGTTTACATGCTCCACCGCTTTCAGACCCAGGCAGCGGCCAAGGCCATCGGCGGAGCGTATTATTCTTTTGGTTTAAAAGGGGATAAGCTGCCCGTTTATGAACCGGCTTCCGCCAAAGAGCAGAATGAGGCTTTTGAAGCCCTGCTTTCTACCTTGGATCCTGATTTTCTGGCTCTGTCGCCTGAGCTGATCCGGCTGATCCCGCCACGGGCCTACCGTTTCGGGGCCAATTCGCGGGAAACCTTCCGGCGGCATACCGGCATGACCTTTGATCCGCTGGGACCGGCCGAAGCCTCGGCGCAACTAACGTTGAGCCTTCTGCTTAACGCCGAGCGGGCCTCGCGGCTGGCCAGCCAGAAGCTGCTCCGGCCGGACCTCCCTTCCCTGGCAGATATTCTGAGCAAAACGACCCGGACCCTCTGGAAAGCCCCGGGCCTCACAGCCGCCGATTACAAAGGCCAGATCCGGCGGGTGACGGCGGTGATGTATCTTTCGGAGCTGATGAAGCTAAGCCAGACCTCCTCAGCCTCTATTGAAGCAAAGATCGCAGCCCTGGAGACTATTGCAGAGATCAAATCGCTCACCAATACCACTGCAGGGCTGGGCCGGATGGTACAGGGCCTGATCCGGAGATTTGAAGAGCACCCGCATGAGTTTGTGCCGGAAAGCTTCTTTATCGCTCCTGACGGTCAGCCGATCGATCAGGATTACGACTGGCTGGGAATGGATTGTATGGACGAACAACACTGAATATGACGGTAAGTATCCTGGGAGCGGGCAACGTCGCCTGGCATCTGGCCAGGGCGATGGAAAGGGCCGAGGTGGCGGTAAACGAGATCTATGCGCGCGACATCCGGAAAGCAGTCGGCCTTGCCGACACATTGTATGCTGCCGTGGCTGTGAACAGCCCGGACTTCTCCCGGAGCCGGTCGGATGTATTTTTTCTTTGTGTTTCAGACGATGCCCTGGAGTCAGTGGCGTCGCAGATCCTGCTGCCTGACGGCGCCGTTCTGGCGCATACCTCCGGCACCCGGCCGCTGTCGGCTCTCCATGGTGCTACCTCGCTGTACCATGGAAACCGGGTGGACTGCGGGGTGTTTTACCCTTTGCAGACCTTTACCCAGGGTGTTCCGCTCGATTTTGACCGGATCCCCATCCTGGTAGAATCGGAAGATAAAAAAACGCTTTCCAGGCTGACCGGCCTGGCCCGTCGCTTATCGGGCAAGGTGCTGCAGGTCAGTTCCCGGGAACGGCTGGGGTATCACGTATCGGCGGTGTTTTCCTGCAATTTTGCTAATCATCTCTGGGCGATGTCGAGAGAGATACTGGAATCGGAGAACCTGGATTTTGAGTTGCTGAAGCCACTGATCGCGGAGACCGTGAAGAAAATGATGCAGGCAGATCACCCTGCCGATGTGCAGACAGGGCCTGCCATCCGGAGAGATACACGCACCCTGGATGCACATCTCGACTTCCTCCGGGATGACGAAGACCTGATGAAGGTGTATTCTACGCTTACGGAAAGTATTTCAGACTGGCACAGACTGAAGTAAGATATCGCTTAAATTTTGTTTTTGAGAATTTAGACATACGCTAACCGATTTTTAAGTATCTTCGTAGTTCGAAAGACTTTCGTGATGCTTCCTAAAGTAATAGCAATTTCCAATCAAAAAGGCGGAGTAGGGAAAACCACTACGGCCGTCAATTTTTCAGCGGGTCTTTCGGTCCGCGGATACAAGGTACTTTTGATCGACACCGACCATCAGGCCAGCTGTACGGTGGCCTTTGGCTTAAAATCAGAGTTTGACAACCGGAGCATCTATGCCGCGCTGGTGGGCCTGAGCCCTATCCAGGATTGTATCATTCCTACGGGTTACCGAAACCTCGACCTGATCCCCTCCACCCATCACCTGGTAGGGGCGGAGATTGAGATGGTGAATTTCATTGACCGGGAGTATAAGCTGACCGAAAAGCTGGAGCCCATTAAGCCGCTGTACGACTTCATCATCATTGACTGCCCGCCTTCGCTCGGGATCGTACCTGTTAACAGCCTGCTGGCGGCTGATTCGATTATTATTCCGCTTCAATGCGAATTTTTCGGAATTGAAGGGCTGGAGCTGATCCTGGGCACCCTGAAGATCATCCAGAAGCGTCTGAAACCTTCACTTTATGTGGAAGGTATCCTGCTGACCCTGCACGATACTGAAAATCAGCTTTCCACGAACATTCTGAACCTGATGCGGGGCAATTTCGGCGACCTGGTGTTTGATACTTATATCCCGCGTGACCCCGCCTTCATCGACTCCACGGCTCTCCAGGTACCGGTGATCCTTTCCCGGGAAAAAACAGCCGGCGGAGAAGCCTATGACCGGCTCATCTTGGAATTCCTGGAAAAGTATAATCTCGGGAAGATGAAATTCTGATTACGGAAGTTCGTCATCATTCCAGGGCTCATCCCGGAATTCCCGGAAAAGTATAATCCCGGGAAGATGAAATTCTGATCACAGCTGTTCGTCATTATCAACGGGCCGGAGCTCTCCACTCTGGGAGGTCGTATCTGAACGTACAGGAAACCCTTCATTGGCCGTAACCGCGCAGTCGCCCGCGATCCGGATAGTAGGCGGCATCTGGAAGCGGGTCTTCTTGTACTCTATATTTTTGTCTTCGTACACTTTTTGCATAAACAGGCCCCAGGCCGGCATGGCCATACGTGCACCCTGTCCGTAATAGATGGTCTCAAAGTGAACCGCCCGGTCTTCACCGCCTACCCACACCCCACCGATCAGGTCCTGGGTCATACCCATAAACCAGGCGTCGGAATAGTTGGAGGTAGTTCCGGTTTTGGCGGCTATCTCGTTGCCGTCGATCAGGCCGTAGCGCGCCAGGCCCATGGCCGTTCCGCCCGGAGCCGTAGCGCCCCGCATCAGGTGGATCATTTTATAGGCGGTCTCTTTGCTCAGCACTTCTTTCTGAATAGGGAAGTATTCTTTGATCACTTCCCCGTTTTTGTCCTCAATTCTCAGCAGCACCATCGGCTCGGTATACACTCCGCCGTTGGCGAAAACGGCATACCCGCTCAAAAGCTCATACAGCTTGACGTCGGAAACGCCCAAGCTGAGCGAGGGGGAATTGGCCAGCGGGGTCTTGATGCCCAGCTGCCGGGCATAATCGATCACCTTATCCGACCCGAACTCCTTGATCAGTTTGGCGCTCACGGTGTTCACGGAGGCGCCCAGCGCCTGCCTCAGGGTCAGGTCATTGTAAGAGTACTTGCCGTCGGAGTTCCTCGGGGTCCAGGAGCGGCTTCCGGGAATATGGAAGGTCACGGGCTCGTCTTTCACCCGGTCGCAGGTAGAAAACCCGTTGTCAATGGCCGTAACATACACAAAGGGCTTAAAGGTAGATCCGGGCTGCCTTTCGCTCTGGTATACGTTATCAAATTTGAAGTATTTATAGTCTATGCCACCCACCCAGGCTTTGACATTTCCGCTCCGGGGGTCCATGGCCATCATACCGATGTTCAGGAATCGCTTGTAATGCCGGAGCGAATCCATGTGCGACATCACCGTATCGCGCTCGCCCTGCCAGGTGAATACCCGCATCGGCATCTTTTCATTCAGTTTGGCGTTGATCTTTGCTTCATCATTGCCGTACTGGCGCTTCAGGGCCTGGTAATAGCCCGTCCGTTTGACTCTGTCTTCAATGAAATTCGGCAGTTCTTCATATTGGGAAGTGGATCCCGGCCTTAATCTAAGCCAGGGGTTCCGCCCTTTGAAATGATTATCGAAAATGCCCTGGTAGTTTTTCATGTGCTCCATTGCGGCCTCCTCAGCATAGCGTTGCATCCGGGAGTCAATGGTGGTATAGATCTTAAAGCCTTTGGTATAAAGATCACTTTCCGAATAGCCCAGCTTTTTCAGCTCTGCTTTCATCACTTCTTTCAGATGCTCCCTGAAATACCGGGCCAGTCCATAATTGTGGCTTTCGGGTGAATAATCCAGTACAATGGGGATGGCTGCCAACTCTTTTCCCTGCTCCGGGCTGATCTTATTGAACTTGACCATCTGCGATATGACCACGTCGCGTCTTGTTTTCGCATTTTTCGGGAAAAACTTGGGATTGAACCGCGACGGGTTCTGGATCATTCCTACCAGCAGGGCTGACTCCTCCGGTTTCAGGTTTTGGGGATCCTTCTTAAAATAGGTCTTGGCTGCTGATTTCAGACCATAAGCGCCGCTGCTGAACTCAATGGTGTTCAGGTACATGGTCATGATCTCCGGCTTGGTATATCGTCTTTCCAGCTTAATGGCGGTGATCCACTCTTTGAGTTTGGTCAATAGCATTCTCACTCCCGGAACCTTGTAGAGGACTCCCTCGTAGGAGTCGTCCCTGCGCAGCTTGAACAGATTTTTGGCCAGCTGCTGGGTAATGGTACTTCCGCCCCCTTTCCGATTGAAGGTCAGCACGCCGCCTGCCACCCGCAGCATACTGCGGGCATCAATGCCGGAATGCATGGCAAAGCGTATGTCTTCCGTAGCCAGCAGGGCGTCTTTGAAGTTCTCCGGGATCTCGGCATAAGTCATGGTGCTCCGGTTCTCAAAGAAGAACTTACCGATGATCTTGTTATCCGAAGAAATGATGTCAGAGGCGATCTCACTTTTGGGGTTGTCGAGGTCGTCTACCGAAGGCATCTTGCCGAAAAGCCAGAACAGGTTCAGGTTAAGGGCAATAAGGAAGAGGGCTGCTGCAGCAAGGCTGTAGAAGATAATTTTATAGGAAAGCTTGATCAGACTTTTGTATTTACCTGTGCTGAAACGTTCAAAGAATCTCATCTTACAGGGCGATGTTGGTTGGTTAGAAAAGTAAAGTTAATAGTTAAAATGATTTCCGTATTAAACTTATTGTTTAAATATGGAAAATATTAGCGCCTTATATTTTCATGCGGGGCAGGGGGCTGATGCCCTGGCTGGCAAAGTCACCGTTAAGGTATTGGTAATGGGCCGCTATGGCGATCATGCCGGCATTGTCTGTACAGTATTGAAAATCAGGAATGTATATATTCCATTGTTGTTTTTTGGCCTCCTCTTCCAGCGCTTTCCGGAGCCCGCGGTTGGCCGAAACTCCTCCTGCTATGGCGATCTCCCGCACCCGGTGCTTTTTAGCGGCTTTACGAAGTTTGTTCAGCAGCATGCGGATCAGCGCATGCTGGTAGGAAGCGCAGATATCCTGCATATTTTTCTTTACAAAATCTTCTCCTTTGTCCTGTATGAAATACAACAGCGAGGTCTTTATGCCGCTGAAGGAAAACTTCAGTTCGGGCATCTCCGAAAGGGGGAAGGAAAAGGCTTCCGGGTTTCCTTCCGACGCCAGCCGGTCGATCTGCGGCCCGCCGGGATAACCCAGTCCCAGCATCTTGGCGGCCTTATCAAAGGCTTCGCCCACAGCGTCGTCGGCCGTTTCCCCGATCACCTCCATGTCGAGCGGGCTCCTGACCAGTACCAGCTGGGTATGCCCGCCGCTGACCGTGAGGCAAATGAAAGGAAAGGCCGGATGAGGGTCGTCAATAAAATGAGCCAGCACGTGGGCCTGCATGTGGTTTACTTCAATCAGGGGAATATTCAACCCCAGGGCAAGGGCTTTGGCGAAGGAAGTCCCCACCAGCAAAGAACCCAGCAGACCCGGTCCGCGGGTGAAGGCCACGGCGGAAAGATCCGCCTTTCCCACTCCGGCACAGGTGAGCGCTTCCTGTACCACACGCACGATGTCCTGCTGGTGAGCCCGTGACGCCAACTCAGGCACCACACCGCCGTATTGTTCATGGATGATCTGTGATGCCACAATGTTATTCAGGACTTTTCCGTTCTTAATAATTGCAGCAGAGGTCTCATCGCAGGACGACTCGATGGCCAGCAGGGTAATATCGTCTTTCATTATTTTTTTATTATCGGTAAAATATAAGATTTTTGCAGATTCTATCTTTATCATTGGCAAAAATAGCAAAATAGAATTGAAGCGTATAGTAACCATAGTGATCAGGACCGTTTCTTATGCCCTCGTGGGGGTATTTTTTGTCCTGTTTATTGCTTTTTACGCTTTACAGCTTCCCGAAGTGCAGACCCGGCTCAGCCATAATGCCATGCACTGGCTGAGTGAAAGGCTCGGGGGAAACGTATCGGTAAGTAAGGTCAGGATCACCTGGTTTGATAAGGTGGTGTTCGAAGATCTGAACATAAAAGATCACCAGGACCGGAACATGATCTATGTGCGGGAAGTATATGTAGATGCCGGCGCGAATCTCAACGTCAGTTTAGGGAACGTTTTCGAATACGACCGCCGGCAGGGGTGGAGGTCGCTACGGTTTAAACCGGAGAAAATGATCCGTTTTGACAATAACCTGGATTTCGTGACCCTGAATAACCCGGAGGCCCGTTTTATCCGTGACCGGAAAGGCATGCTGAACTTCGACTACTGGCTGCTGGAGGTCAATAAGCTCACCCAAAAGGAGAAACAGGGAAACAAGCCCGTGAAACCTTTTACGCTCGACAACCTGAACATTAAAGACGGTATCGTCAGCATTGTGACGGAATACACCAAAAGGCATACTGACGGCACCTTTGATTTTGCGAACTTTGAATTCCGGGACCTGAACGCGCGCCTGGAACAACTATCCTTTAAAAGGGATACCATGTTGATGGTCTCTCACAATCTTTCGGCGAAAGACGGGTTCAGCGAACTGGAGATCCGGAATGCCACCGGGCGGTTCTTTCGCAGTCGGAAAGCGATTCGGTTGGATAATTTCCAGGTGCAGATCAACGAATCGAAGTTGCAGAACAGGCTTTATTTCAGCTATGACCGGCCTTCGGATTTCGGAGATTTTTTCAATAAAGTGCATATCGATGCCGACATGAGAAACTCCCTACTGAACGCTAAAGACATCGGGCTTTTTATCCCGCTTATGAAAAGCTTTAAGGAGGAATATAAGGTCAGCGCCCGTCTCAACGGCCCGGTGGCCGCCCTGCAGTTGAAAGACATGACCCTCGAATTCGGGAAAGGTTCCCGGATCGCGGGAAATGCAAAGCTCACCGGGCTGCCGGAGCTCATGACCACCCACAGCGTCCTGGACCTGAAGCCCTCCGTTCTCCTTGCCCCGGATATCGCCCAGTATTCGGGCAATGAGAACTTTCAGAAGTACATTTCCCTGATAGAACGACTGGATTTTTCCGGAACCTTTAACGGGGTTTATAACGATTTTCAGTCGCGGCCCCGGCTGATCTCTCCCCGCCTGGGCGAGGTGGTGGGCGAGGTAAAAGTGAAGGCCAAAGGACAGCTGGAATATTCGGGAAACCTGGTGGTGAATCAGTTCAGGATAGGCGAGCTGCTGGAGAATCCGCACCTCGACGAGATCACTTTTCACGGCAAGATCAACGGCCTGGGAAGAGAGCTGGAAGAGGCCCGGGTGCACCTTGACGGACATGTCAGCACCATTGATTTTAAAGGTTACCGTTACCGGAATATTGCCGTGGACGGGAACCTCGGGCAATCGCTTTTTGACGGGAAGCTGAACATCGACGACCCTAACATCCTGGCCGATGTAGAAGGGAAGATAGACTTTAACCACGAGGTCAATGCCTTTAATATTGAAGGGTATGTAGGATATGCCAACCTGAAAACCCTGGGCTTCACCACACGCGATTTCATGCTCCGGTCACATCTCAATTTTGATTTTAAGGGAAACCGGCTCGACGACTGGCTCGGGGAGGCCAGCTTTTATAATTTTCAGCTGAGGGAAGAGGATAAAACGCTGAAGGTGGACTCCATGTACTTTTTCTCCGATCTGATCGGGAAGGAGCGAAGTTTCAAGATCGAATCGGAGTTTTTCAATGCCGGCATCCGGGGCGATTTTGTGCCCAGCAGGCTACTGATGGATGTCACCGACTTTGTGTCGGAGCACCAGATGTATTTTCAGACCACCGAAGATGAACGAAACGCCTATTATTCCCGAAAAAAGGAGACCAAAGATTACAGTACGGAAAGCTACAGGTCGGTATTCAGTGTACGCTTTAACCGGCCCGGACCTTTTTTCGATTTCTTTGCCCCGGCCGTCTATGTTTCGAAAAATACATACATTAACGGTCGCTATGAAGCCGGCCCGACCAGCACTCTGGAGATCTCCGGCGATACCGATACGCTTTCGGTCAGGGGCAATGAGTTTTATTCCACATTCTTCGATTATTATGCCACGAAAGAGATTCTTTCGCCTGTGGTGGTGAATAAGATCCGTGTGAAATCGGATAAGCAGAGAACCGGCAACAACGTATTGACCGAAGAACTGGTGGTCAATGCCAACTGGGAAGGAGCCAATACGATTGATTTCCGTACCTTTATCACCCAGAATAACTCGGGTAGCCTGATCGATCTGAGGGGTAAGCTGGATTTTTACCAGGAAGGATTTCGTCTGAGCCTCATCCCCGACCAGACGGTGGTCAGGCTGATCGACATGGACTGGGCCTTTGCCCGCGATAACTGGATCGATTTCAGGAAACGGCATATCACTTTCAATAATTTTAATATCCGCGGCGGTACTTCCCAGTCTATCGGGCTGAACGGGATTTTGTCAAGCAACCCTGCCGAGGCGCTGACCCTCGATGTCAACGAGTTTGACATTGAGAACCTGCTGCCTTTTATCAATGTGGATGTGCGGGGCATAGCTACGGGGAATCTGCGTTTGCAGAATTTCTTTACGAACGTTCTGTATGTGAGTAACCTGCACGTTACCGATTTTTATTACAAAAAGAGCCTGGTAGGTACCATCACCACTTCGGCTCTGTGGGACGAAACCCGGGAACGGCTGAAGCTGGAAGGGAGCGTGTTCCGGAACATGGAGGAAATTCTTAAGCTGAACGGCTTTTTCACTCCAGGGAAAGGTAACACGGGACTGGAGTTGGATGGGGTGTTACGAAATGCCGATATGGAGATTTTCCTGGGCATGACCGGTGACGTGTTCTCCGAACTGAGAGGGGAGGCCAATGGCAGCTTCAGGGTCAGTGGTACGCCCCGACGCCCGGTTTTCAACGGCGAAGTCGATATTAGCAACGGGTCGCTTAAAGTGGCCGTTTCCGGCACCTCCCTTTATTTTGAAGATAAGATACTTCTGACCGACCGGGGCTTTTTGCTGCCCGAGGCCGGTGTGGAGGTCAGAGATGCCCCCACCGGAAATACCGCGCGGCTCAGCGGGGGAATTTATTACCGGGATACACCGGGCTTCACCGTTGATCTGAGGGCGGATATCAACGGCCGCACGGGCTTTAAGATCATGGACATCCCGGCGTTCAGTAACGACTATATCTTCGGAACCGCCTACGTGAACGGAGACGTAAACCTGGGCGGAGACTTTGACAACCTGGTGGTTTCGGGCAACCTGAGCAGCCGGGAGGGCACCGCCATCACCATTCCTACCGACGGTGATACTAAAATAGATACCCGGGTGGAGGGTATCCCGTTCCTGAAGAAGGAAGTACCGGTGGACAGCAGCACCCTCCGGCCGAATAAGCGGAAAACACCGGCAGTGAAGACCGGCGGGGTAAGGCTGGCTTTCAACCTGACCCTCACACCGGAGGCCCAGGGGGAAATTATCTTTGACCGGACCAATAATGACGTTCTCAGCCTTTACGGCGACGGCCGGCTGAGTGTTTTATACGACAGCCGGGGAGAGTTTACCATCAACGGTCCCTACAATGTGCGCGGGGGAAAATACTTTTTCAGCTTTCAGAACCTGGCCTCCCTGAGGAGGTTTGACATTGCGGATAATAGTAAGATTACGTTTAACGGCAATCCTTTTGAAGCTATACTTGATATCAAGGCCACCTACACAGCCAATATCTCGCTGAGTAAGGTTTCCCCCCAGATGACCAACTCTTCTGCCCGCTTTCCGGTATATGTGAATGTGTTCCTGGCCGACCGCCTGCTGACACCTACCATCCGTTACGATATTGAGTTTGACCCGAAGCAGATCCCCATCAGCGGGCAGACCGATATTCTTGCGTTTGAACAGCGCCTGAGTAATGACGAGCAGTTGCTCAGCAGGAATGTGTCGAGTATCCTGGTGTTTAACGAGGTATTCCCTGACAATAACCTGGCCGATGCCCTTACCCAACAGTTCCTGATCGACAATATCAGCAGCCTGCTTTCCAACCAGATCGGTAACCTGGCCAATAAGCTTAATCCCAACCTGGAGTTTGGGGTGCGTTTCGGTGACTTCCGGGAGAATATACTGAATAATATGCAGCTCGACTTCAGCTATAAGTTTCTGAATAACCGGGTGAAACTCAGCGGCAAAGGGGCTTTTATCAACAGCCTGGAAAACAGCATAAGCCAGAACACCAATACCTACGGGCAGCTGTCGGTAGGAGGTGAGCTGGAGTATCTTATTTCAGACGATGGCGCCTACCGTTTCAAGCTGTATTCACGTAGTGTGCCCACCAATTATTACGTATTCTATTCCCAGGGGAATGTGGTGGTTTCCGGTGGAAGTCTCATAATTTCGAGAAATTTCAATTCTTTCTTTAGAAAAAAGGATAACGGAAGCATACCTTTGGGGGTGGGTTCGGATATAAAATGAAGCAAAGAAGGAGATTACCGGAAAAAAAGCGGAGAAATCCGGAACAGACGCTGGAGTTTCAGCAGTCTTCGCATATTGTGGAGCTGGAAGCTTCCGTATTGGGCGGCGTTATCCGGGAAAAAGATGCCCTCACGATGGTCATCGACATCCTGAAACCCGACAGCTTCATTTCTGACAGGCACGAGGCCATTTACCAGGCCATTTTGCTCCTTTTCGGGAAATCCGAACCGGTGGACCTACTTACGGTGACCAACCAGCTGCGGCAGAGCGGAGAGCTGGAATTCATCGGCGGTCCGGCTTACCTGGCCCGGATCACCGCCCGGAAAGTATCTACCCATATCGAACGCGACGCCAGGATCATCCTGCAGTACGCCATTCAGCGCAGTATCATACGCATCATGGACGATGTGCTGATCAGGGCCCAGGAAGATACCACCGATGTTTTTAACCTGCTCGACGTTACCGAACAGAGCTTACGGGATGTACAGGAAGGAAACCTGAATAAGAATATTCCCGACCTTCAGCTGGTGGTACAGAAAACTATCCAGGAGCTTCGGAATAAGGAAGAGCAGGATGCTGGTTTTACCAGTGTTCCGTCGGGTTTCCCCACTCTCGACCGGCTGACCGGTGGGTGGCACAATACAGAGCTGATCATTATTGCGGCCCGTCCGGGCATGGGGAAAACGGCCTTTGTGGTCTCCGCCCTAAGAAACGCAGCCATAGATTTTAAAATGCCGGTGGCTTTGTTCTCCCTGGAAATGTCGTCACAACAGGTGATGTACCGGCTGATCTCCGCTGAAGCGGAAGTGGATTCACAAAAGCTGAGAAAAGGAGACCTGGAGACCGACGACTGGAAGGCGATCCACTCCCGCCTGAACAACCTCGACAATGCCCCCATCTATATTGACGATACCCCGGCCCTGTCGGTGCTGGAGCTCCGGACCAAGGCCCGGCGTTTAAAGGCCTTTCATAACATCAAGCTGCTGATCGTGGATTACCTGCAGTTGATGACGGCCGGGAACGGTAAGACCGGCATGAACCGGGAGCAGGAGATCGCTACCATTTCCCGGTCTCTGAAAACCATCGCCAAAGAGCTGAATATCCCGGTCATTGCCCTGTCGCAGCTCAGCCGTTCGGTGGAATCACGTCCCGATAAGCGGCCCATGCTCTCCGACCTGCGGGAATCGGGCTCTATTGAGCAGGATGCCGATGTGGTGATGTTCCTGTATCGCCCTGAATATTACCAGTTCGAGGAGACGGAAACGGGGGAGAGCACCAAGGGTCTGGCGGAAGTGATCATTGCCAAAAACCGCAGTGGCTCGGTAGACAGTGTCAAACTAAGGTTTATCGGGAAGTATACCCGTTTTTCGGAATTCGACGGCTTCATTGCCACACCGGAAGAGTACGAGGAAAAGAGCGGAATAAAGACGTTGGGAAGCCGAGCGAATAATCTCAGTTAATATTTTATCTGTGTATATTGTATATCTGTGTGATCTGTGAGAGCAGAATCGCAGGCGTTTATTTTTGCTCACAGATTTTAAAAGAAAATAAATAAAAAAGTGTCGCCCGGTTTACCGGGCGACACTTTTTTCATAAACAATATATTTATTTTTTCTCCAGCGCCTCGTTAATACGGGCCACTAAATCCTGAACATGATATTTGCTCACTTTATCGGTTATTCTTGATGAGGCCGTGCTCAGTTCACTTTTCAATGAAACCAGCGTACCCCGGGTGATCGAGCTCAGGTCGGTCTGAGTGAAATCAGGTCTTCCCGGAACCGGGGTGGCATTCAATTGTTTCGTCAGGTTGGAAACAAAGGCCTTCTGCAGGTTTCTCCGGAAGATATCGATAGACGATCCGGACCTCAGCTCACTGAAGATACCGTTTTTAAGTCCGGTGTACAGATCATCCAGGGAGTAGTACTTATTTCCCTGCGAAGAAGCCTCCATAAGCCGGGCTGCCCGGTCGGTGGAGAGAAGACTGGCCAGTGTAGCTGTCTGCATGGTTTTGATGGCTTCCACCCCGTTTTCAGGCCGGATCTTGCTCAGGATATTCTGGTCAATGATCCATTTCGGCGTAGTGAATAGCTGCGAATTTAAGAAATTCAGGGCTTCCACCTGCAATTCTTTCGGAACGGTCTCATAGCGGCTGCTTTCCGAATCGTAGGTTACCGGAGTGTCATAAATACCTCCGATATATTTGGTAACATGACCCATATATCTTCTGTACTGGCCGGTAAGACTGTTGTACAGGGAGTTTAGCTCACTGTAGCTTTCCAAATCCTCTCTTGACCATTTCTCCAGCTCAGGCAGAATCCTTTTCAGGTTTTTGATACCGTATTCAGAGGCTTTTACGGCATTATCACCGAGGTCTTCCGTCTGGTAGCGGGGATCGAACGGGCTGGTTTCGGTACCGAAGCGAAGTCTCGGGTTTTTGATGGCCTCAGAGGTCATCTTATGAAGAAGGCTTCTTTCTTCTTCGGCCGATTTGGCATCCGGGAAGTAAGTATAGCCCCATTTGATGGCCCACTTGTCATAATCTCCTATTTTAGGGAAGAAATGCTTAACGCCGTCTTCCGGCTGGGCAACGTAGTTAAAACGGGCGTAATCCATGATCGATGAGGTATGACCGTATTTTTCCTGGAATTCAGGATCACGGAGCTTTTCTACCGGGGTAGCATTACTGGCACCCATGTTATGGCGAAGCCCGATCGTGTGCCCTACTTCATGCGAAGACACAAAACGGATCAGTTCTCCCATCAGTTCATCGCTGAATTTCTTATTTCTGGCAGCAGGATCCACGGCCGCTGTCTGGATCATGTACCAGTCTCTCAGCAGGCTCATGATGTTATGATACCAGCCGATATGACTTTCGAGGATCTGTCCGCTGCGGGGATCATGAACGTTAGGTCCATAGGCATTCTGAATATCGGCGGCAAAATAGCGCACCACAGAGAAGCGGGCGTCTTCAAGACTCATGGTGCTATCGTTTTCAGGCCAGTATTCACCACGGATCGCATTCTTCCAACCTGCTTCTTCAAATGCCGGCTGCCAGTCATCTATCCCTGCTTTAATATATTTTTTCCATTTTTCGGGAGTGGCCGGGTCGATATAGTAAACGATAGGATTTTTAGGCTCTATCAGCTCTCCTCTTTTAAGTCTTGCCAGATCTTCTGCATTTTTGGGTTCCAGTTTCCATCTTACGGCGAAGATATCCCGGTCAGACTTGTGCGATTCTTCCCCAAACACACTGTACTGGTTGGCAAAATAGCCTACACGAGCATCAAACGTACGCTTACGCATAGGTTCTTTTGGCAATAGCAGGAGAGAGGTGTTGAACTCCATGGTCACCACACCGGCACCATAACCGGAAGGAAAATTTGTGCCGATCTGCGGCACAGGAGTCATGGAAATACGTGGCGGTGTTACAGTGAAAGTCTTCACCGTACGGATCTCTGTGTTGATCGGATAAGTATTGATAGACTCGATGAACGACTTGTCTTTCTGGAAGGCTACAAGGTTCAGAAGCTGCTTTCTGATCGGCGCCAGAGAGAACGGCTGAAAATCACCATCGAAAGTACTGGTTATATCGATCACGAAATTTTTGCCTTTCCCTCCCGTGTTTCCGTTAATGGTAAGGATCTCGAAGTTTCCTACAATGGGGTCCACACTGGAGTTGGCCACCGATTGAGCGATGGGCTTGGTGCTGTCAGGCGACATGATGATGTAGCTCACCGAGCGGAGAAGGATATTGTTATTAGGCCCCTTTTCCCATCTTACCACCTGGCGGTTCACTTCTTCGCCACCGAAAACACCACCACCTGCCGGCACCTTGGAGTAACGTGTCACCGCAATAATGTCTCTTCCGATAAGCGAATCCGGGATCTCAAAATAGAACTTGTCGCCTACTTTGTGTACGGTATGCAGCCCAGTTTTGGTCCTGGCGGTGCTGTCTATGATCTCTTTGTAGGGTTTAGGGCCCTTTTTCGGAGCGTCGGGTCTTTTAGGAGGCTCAGGCTTTTTAACTTCCTGTACCACAGGTTTGACCTCTTCTTCTTTTTTCTTTTTCTTTTGGGCATCAGCGCTTAAACTCAGGGTCACCGTAAATGCCATAAGAAGTAATAGAACTTTCTTCAACATAATTAAAATTTAGAGTTAGTTTCTTAATGAGTTATAAAAGTACAAAAAGTTGCTTATTTTATACTCTTTTATTGGCAAAGACGCAAAATTTTGCGTCTCTACTTCACGGAAAATCTCAGGATACTACTCCCCGGCTTCCCTGAACTGTCCAGTCCCTGTATATCGATCCAATATTCGCCCGGGAGGTCGGAGGAGGAAAACTTTAGAGACCGGCTTTCTTCTCCGGAAAGGACCACCCTTGGATTCCAGTAGAGTACGGTACGGTTATCCGGAACGGAGGCCACTCCCGGCGTCTTTGGGGAGTAAAACTCCCTTTCGGGTTGCAGGCCCTCATAGGTAAATACGCTGAAGGAAGGATCCAGCGTGAAGTCTTCCAATGCCCCCTTGTAAGTGCTGAAACTTACGATGCCGTCATAGATATTTTCTCCGAGGTAAAAACGGGAGGTAACTACATCAATGGTTTCCACTTTTAACGGATCATAAGCCAGGACATGATTGGCATGAGGCACGGGTACGCCGTCCAGCACGATCAGCGGATCGTTGGTAAAATAACCTCTCCTCGCTTCGTCCAGTATTCGCAGGCGGAAATCGTCCCTGTTTTTCCTGACAATGACCTCCTTCACGTATTCCCGCAGTACCTCTTCCATGATGACAAAGCGGGTATAGTCGTCGAGGCGGTACCGTACTTCGGCTTTACCGAAGAAAGGAATGGAATCCACGGAGGCCGGCAGTAAATAAGAAGCACGCTCTTTTCCTGAATAAATATTCTCTACCTGAGCATTGATGGCATATTCATTATAACTGCCCTGAGATATACCGGTTATATCGGCAGGAGAGGAAGGTTCGGCCTTCGGCCGGAAATTTAAAATTTCAGCATTGGAAAGCTCACCGGAGATCAGGCGGGTAGCCAGGTTATGGGTTCCGAATATATTTTTTAACCAAAAGGTAGCCACTCCATTGGTATCTGTTACGGCCGTATAGATCATTGGTGCCCTCGACGGTACGCTCAGTATAGCTCCCTGACCTGTCAAAGGCATGCCATCGGTCTTGCCGGTAAACCGTATGCTTACGCGGTGATAACGATTCTCTCCTTCTGTGTCCTGGTTTTTGAATTTTCTCCAGCCATGCGTCAGCAGCAGATTATCGAGATCAGCTCTTACGGTTTCTGCATCAGAAAAGTAATAATCAGGATTTTCAATCTCACCCGACAGGTCTTTCCGGAGGTAGAGGTAAGACCGGATATTTTCGTGGGCAGGCTGCTGAATATCATCTGCTTTTTTGACAGAGACCGAAATATCGGCTGTGATACCCGGATCCGGGGTGATCTGACTGAGAGAAAGGGTAATCTCTTCGCGGGTGGAGAAGGCTTCCTTGTTCAAAGCCAGGTTAAGCCTGAGGGATTTCTCCGGCGCACGGAAAATTATTCTTTCGGCCAGAGGGGTACCGTCATTCCGAAGCAGGGTGAGCCGGGAGGTGCCTTCCTGTAGCTGCGCCCGGGGAATCAGATGAGCAGCTGTACCGGTCGAGTTCAGGATTACGGGATATTTTACCGCTTTCCCGGCGGAAGATTCTGATACCAGCGTGAGCATTTCTCCAACATGGCCGGCAGAGGCCACATGGACCGTATAGTGATCTCCCTTGTCTTCTGCGTTCAGTACATACCCGGTTTCCGACACGGAAGGCAGGGGTTGTTCCAGCTCCTGCCCGTCAGGAAGTATGACTTTCACTTTCTGTGTTACGACGCCCGGATCGCCGGCCGCCGGCGTATCGACGCCCGCGGGAGCGCCCGCCGGCGTTACCCTGAAGCTGCCGATTCCGAAGGCGTTGGAAACCGCATGGGTCCCGTCAGGAAGGACAATCGAAGCCTTCACTCCCTTGCCCCGGGCGTCAGTGACCTTATAACCTATCCGGGTGGGTATTCCGCGAACCAGTGTTCCGCCTTCGGGGAACAGCCGGAGCATATAGGTGTTTTCAGAGGGCAATTGGAGGGTATCCAGGATGGCAAACGGATTCAGAATAGTGATCTTCTTGGAAAAGGAGCGGCTGCCTGCTTCCGATACAAGCGTAGAGCCCGTTAATGTGTACGTGCCTGACGACAGCCTTTGAGGAATGAATATCGATCCTCCGTTCCGGGTGGCCGGGCCAATCTCTGTTTTGTTCTGAAGTACGGAAGTGCCCCGGCTGTCAGTGAGGTCAAGGTACGCCACAGAGGGGTTGTTTACCGGTTTAAGGTCTTCTGTATGTACGGCATATATTTTGAACCAGAGAATCTCCCCGGTAAAGTAAGTTTCCTTGTCGGTATGAACATAGATGCTTTCATTTTCTGCTTTTTGACCAAAAGACAGAGAATAACCTATCGCCAGTATAATATTGAAAATAAATCGCATAATATTGATCAAAATTCTGTCCAGAAATCAGGTATGTTCAGCGAGCCTATAAGCGAGCAGTCGGTGCAGCTCCTCGTGGCATAGGAATAATGGGAGGGTAGCGGGCTCCCTTCAATCTTGTAAACTTCATTGGTAGGGATAAAATTGGGATTCCTGAAAAGTGCCGATGCCTCTCCCACCGGTACTTCCATATATTCACAAGCGGAATAAAAGGGCATGGAAACAGCCCAGGGCTGCGGAAAATCATAAGCATTCAGGTATACCCTTTTTTGAGCCGGCATGGAAGCTTCTATCATGGCAATTACCGGCTCATCGGGGTTGGCTGTGTTGGTTACGTTTCCTTTGAGCTCAGAAGGCATGGAGCCAAAAATATCGCCGACCGACTCTGAATTTTTTTTCAGAATACTCCAGAAAAGATAGGCTTCTTTACTGATGCTGAATTGCTTTACCAGGATAGAATAGCGGATCATCAGTTTGTCAGATAAATTGGGAATAAACTGTATCTTTTGCCGGGATACGGTATTGTCTGAGAGATTATCGGTGGTGCCGATGAGGATGTCAGATGAATTCTGTTGGCTGAAACACCTTGAAATGTTTTCTTCCGGCTGTTTTCGCCATCTGACCTGGCTCCCGTCGAAAATGAGGACGCTCAGGAAGCGGGCTGAAAATCTCCAGGTTTCCTCAAACTCCCAGCGGTAATACCGGGAGTTATCGTTGCTGTTAACGGTACTTACAAAAAGATCCATACCGATGTCGGTTCTTTGATTTTCTATTTCGGTTATTTCCGATGTGGCATAGGGAGTGATCCAATCGGAAAGGTATTCATTTCCCCTGCTTTTTATCCGCAGGCGGTATCGGGTATTCATGTTCAGCGCCGGATGAACGATGGTGTAGGCACCGGCACCTGCAGAAGTGAGAACAGCGTAATTCTGATTATCCTCAGATTCTATAGACAAAACGGCGTTTGTCACGGGAACAGTACTCTCCTCAGCATTTAGCGGTACCGTTTGGCTGAGTTTGAAGCGGGAGTTGCCGCTCATATCTATATAACCCTCAATGATCAGGATTGGGGCGGTATCGTCCTGTTCGTAAGCCGGGGTATAGGGGTCTTCACAGGAAAAAAGAAGTAAAGCCCCCAGGATCAACTGATATATTTTATTAACCGTTTTCATGAGCCTCAAAATCTGAAGTTATAGGTGATGAAAGGAATCTGGTGACCGAAGACAGAAAGTTTATACCCTTTTATTTTGCCTTCTTCCGATACATAATACACCGAAAACGGGTTCTTTCTGCCGGTCACATTATATACGCCGACGGTCCAGGAGCTGTGCGCCAGCTTTTTGATCTTGTGATTCCCTTCTATATTGACGGAAAGATCCATCCTGAAAAAGTCGGGTATCCTGTATTTGTTCCTTTCGGAGTAAAACACCCGTTCCGATCCGGCAAATTCATATTTGGCGATGGGCAGGGTGATGGGCCTTCCCGTGCTGTAGGTGGTATTCATGGAAAAGCTGTAGCGGTGCGAAAACCTGTAATTTCCTACCATGGTCAGGTTATGCGGCTTATCAAAATTGCTGTTATAATAGTTGCCGTTGTTGATGGTCTCCTCACCGGTAGTTCTTTGCTGTACTTTTGACAGCGTATAGCTGATCCAGCCATTCAGCTTTCCGGTATTTTTTTTCGCCATGAGTTCCACACCGTACGCCCGGGCTTCAGTTCCCAGCACATCGGTTTCGATGGTTTCGTTCATCAGCAATACGGCGCCACTCTTATAGTCGAGATAATTGTGGATACGTTTATAGTAAACCTCCACAGAGGTTTCCACTTTTGACGAGGCCATATTGCGGTAATAGCCGAGGCTCACCTGATCGCCGAACTGCGGTTTAATGTGCGGGTCACTTAGCTTCCAGGAGTCGGTGGGGGTGGCTGCTGTGGTATTCGACAACATGTGTATAAACTGCCTTAGCGAATTATAACCCAGCTTTACCGAACTCTGGTTCGAAAAGGCGTAACGAAGCCCGAGCCTGAATTCCGGACCGTGGTAGGTTTTGATACTTTTCCCTGATCCGTAATTGACGGTTTCCTCCAGGGTCTCCTGACTTTTGGGAAGGCCGTCTATGTAGTAATTGACGCTTCGGGGGCCCAGGTAGTTATACAGCACATAACGGAGTCCGGCATCTGCACTGAACCGGTCATTTATCATGTAGGTGTCCGAAATATACAAAGCGGATTCCAGGGCCTGCTCGTTTTCCAGGGATTGGTTAGCTACAATCGACTCTTCACCTACAGGAAGCCTCCGGCCCGGCTGAATGGAATACAGCGTGGATTGCAGACCATAATTGAGCTTATGTTTTTCGTGAGGCTGATGGTAAACATCGGCTTTTAAAAACGACTGTCCGATGGAATACAGCATGTCAAATGCATTGACGGGGTTATTCCGGTCGGCAATATTGAAGCCGTACTGATCGGTACCCAGGGTAAGAATGCTGTGGATATTCCCGTTGAATATCCTTTTCCACTTTCCGTTAAGATTGGTATTCCGGTAACCGTAGGTGATTCCGTTCTGAAAGGTAAAGCGGTCGCGGCTGGCATATCCTGTCAGGTAAAAAGCATCTTTTTCGTTAACGTAATGACTAATTTGCGCGTTGAGATCATAAAAAGATGCGCTGCTGTTACGATAAGAATCATCCGGGATAGCTTTAAGCAACCAGTCGGAATACGTACTGCGTGCACCTACCAGGAACTGCGTTTTTTCCCCTATAGGGCCATCCAGCGATACCCGGCCCGTGAGCAGGCCTATTCCGCCGGCCCCGGATATTTTATTCCGGTTTCCTTCTTTCCCGGCTACGTCGAGAACCGACGACAGCCGCCCGCCAAACCGGGCGGGGATGCTGCTTTTATAGAGCTCCACCTGGTTAACGGCATCGGGATTAAAGGAAGAAAACAGGCCGAAGAAGTGAGAGGGGTTAAAGATGGTGGCATCGCTGAACAGCACCAGGTTCTGGTCGGTGGCTCCGCCTCTTACATTGAAGCCGTTGGCGGCTTCTCCTACCGTCTGTACGCCCGGTAGTGTCAGGATCACGCTGATCACATCGGCTTCTCCAAAAACGGCCGGGGTTTGTTTGATGGTTTTTATGCTCAGTTTTTCCAGACCCATCTGCATCCTCTTTACCTGGTTGCCCCGTTCACCGGCTACCACTACCTCATTAAGGGAGAAAACCTGGTCTGTCATTTCGATATCCAGGCGTCCGCTGCTGTACATGACCAGCTGTCGACGGGTGTCACGAAGGCCCACACTGGTAATAAGGAGTACACTTCGCTCTTCGGGCACAATAATAGAATAATACCCGTGCTGGTCGGTTTGTACCGCCGAAGCTCTGCCCAGGATACTCACCGTGGCGGAACTTACCGGAGCTCCTGTGTTTTTGCTCCGGACATAGCCGGAGATCGTCTTTTCACCTTTTACGGGCCGGTCTTTACTGCCTATCTCAAAAACCTTATTTTCAATGGAGATATCCTCGGGCTGAGCTTCCAGGAAATCCTGTATCACCACATCGGGCGTAGTTTCGGAAGTGGCAGGTTTTGTTCTGTGAATATCCCGGAATTCGGTAAGAATAAATGCATCCCGGGTAATATAGATCTTCTTACGCGGATCTGCCGAAAACCTGAAACTCAGGGGGTGGAGTATTTCCGATAATACTTCAGACAGCGCTTTATTCGTACCTGAGTAGCTGATCAGCAGGCTGTCGGTATCTGCAGGGACATAATAAAATTTATAGGGAGTCTGGTTTTCCAGGCTCCGGATCATTTCACTGAATCGGGCAGAAGACAGGTGCAGGCTTACCGGATCATTTTGGGCCATTGCTTTTACGGATAAAAGAATAGCCAGCCAGAAAAAGCAGGTTTTATTCATCTTTGTAAATGGCTAGGTACTTTGTTTGCTTTATTCAGATAATCCAAAACCAAAGCAATGGATGCCGGGAAGTCTTCCCGGGTTCCCTGAGCACGTAATAAGCGTTTCAAATTCTTTTTGTATTGTTTATCGATAGAAAGTAGGTTTCGTATATTTCCTACAGGTATAAAGTGGCCTGAATCAGGTGTTTTTATAAAATACTTCACCGTTTCGAAATAATAGCTTTTTTCATTTACACTTCGGGGGTCTCTGACCACTTTTTTATAACGTGCCACGCCTTTATAGGCAGGAGAGTTAAAAATCTGAAGGTAAAAGCCGTCTTCCAGCCCTGTGAGCGCTTGTTTCAAATGAACAATGGTATCTTTGCCAATGGTAAAAAAATCGACCATTTCTTTCACCACGACCATATTGGTCAGTTCACTATTCCGCCGTGTTACTAACTGATCCGCCTTAATATCGTAAAGGAGCGGTACACCACTGTAGATCACCCTGTCAAACCGGAGTGTATTATTCTCCTGGTTTTCTCCATTATGAAAAAAGGGAGTGCCGGAAATAAGAGTTTTGCTTAGCACATATTCCCTTCCGTCATAGATCTTTGAGTTTAAGGTTTGTGCAGTGGCAGGCGCCCATGGAAAAAGGCACAAAAAACATTGTAATAGCCGCTTCATTCTACAGATTTCAACAATAAACCTGTAAATATAGGGTTTTCTGTTAAATGACCTGACGTTTGCGGAAAAAGTTTTTCGGAATGCAGACAAGCGGATAGTTTCCGAACAGCGTTGCCAATGTCATCCTGACCAGGCCGCGAAGACCGAGCTGCGCGGCCTGGTCAAACCGGGCTGTATAGGCCAAGTCTGACCGGAACGTTTGTCCAACTCCATCCACTTATCTGCGTATGATCAATCGGTGATCTCCAGGTCAGCTTCCACCTCCGTGGTTTGCCCCTTTTGGTCTGTCACGGAGATATGAATATGGTAATGGCCGGGAGTGGCGCTGGCGGGTACATCGATATGGGTATGTATCTCCCCGTTCTTTTTGCCGGCAAGCTGCGGGAAATCGACCTCGTGTTCCCATCCGGTACCATGAATGTGTACCTCGGCTTCGCTGATCGTGCCTTCGGCAACAATCTGCGCTTCAATGTGCAGATCACTTCCACGGGCTACCCTGCCGCTGTTTCCGCTACCGATTTCCACTCCTGAAATAACCGGAGCTGGCGTGACATCTTCGTCTTTGCATGAAATAAACAGTGCCAGGGCGAATATTACTAAAATTATATTTTTCATTATTATTGACATTTTTTGATTATTTGATCTTTATACTCATAGTTTTGATGGTCTGCCAGCCGGTAGCATCCGTAACATCTATCCTGAAGTGATAATCCCCTTCGTCTGCGTCCGCCGGAATAGCTACGGGGACATTGGCCGTATAGCTTTTCAGCCCGGAGGGAATGCTGCCTCCCCGGATCAGTTTAAAAGGATTGACCGGTTCTTTCACCGGGTCTTCCGCACACTCCTCCACTGTAGTGCTGTGGGAGTGGTGATTAAAATTATTATGGATATCAAAGTTAAACGACCCCAGTTCGCGGTTATCGGAAAAGGTGACCACGAAAGTATGTGTTTTGCCGCGCTCCAATACCGTACAAGGCTGCGGAAACAACCCTTCAGAACTGATCACGGGATAAGTATTGTCAATTTCAGGCTCACCGGAGCCGCATCCCGGAAGCAGCGCCACCAAAAGAAATAAGTATTTTTTCATCGTTTTAAAAGATTATGACATTACGCGGATAGTTCCGGGTTCCGAGTGGTGAGTTCCGAGTGGTGGCTAGTTTAAACTTCCTTGCCACTATACTCGGAACTCACCACTCGGAACCCGGAACTTAAAACACCATCCGGCTGAAATGAACCGACCTGGTATATTATTCGAAGCGAACCGGAGGCCCTCTTAAACCTAAACGATGAACGGTTTTAATGAAGATCTTGTGTTCCCGGTAGGTGTAGGAAATGAGAGGAGCGGTGACTTGCGCTACAAATTCGCAGGTATCCGGGAAAGTATAATGGAAGGTATTTATTTCACATAAGGTACAGGGATGACTCTCTCCGGGGTTTGCGTGGGAATCATGGTGCAAAAAAATACCATGCACCGATATCACAATCAGCAATGCCACGGCGGCCAGCGCCAGGAGTTTCGATATGTTAGTGAGCCTATATAGCAAAACTTAGCGGTACTCTTAAGTTTAACGTAATGTTTCTTCCTGATTCGGGCAGATCGATCAGCCGGTAAAAACTGGTGTGATTCAGGTATCGCGTATTCAACAAATTATTGATCTGCAGGTTTAGGTTCCATTTCTGCTTACCGGCAGGAAATTCCATACCCGCGGAGATTCCCAGCAAGGTATAGGCCGGAGTGATCTTCTCCGGCGGAACGATCCGGTACTGTTTTAAAGCATGTTTAATATCCAACGAAATATAGCTTTCTTTTAGTATCCCCGGGCGTTGGGCGCCGGGCTTCCGGTCTTCCGGACGACGGGCTCCCGGGCGCCAGTAAATGCTTCCTGACCAGGACGGCGGTGGTGAAAAGGGAAGGTTGAACCCGGTTTTGCTACCGGAGAGCTGCCGGTTATAGAGGTAGTCCCCGGACAGCTGACCCGTCCAGCTATTCGTGATATGATAGCGGATAAGGGCTTCCGCACCGTAGCGCATGACCTTGCTTTGCTGGTATTCAAATACCTGGTTCCCGGCTCCGTAAAGATAATCATGCCCGGCAGTGGGATTCAGGTAGATATAATTGGGAAAATAATTGTAAAAGGGGGTAAACTCAATCTCCAGCTTCTCTGTTTTCCGGAAGATGCCGATATCCAGCTGATACGATTTTTCGGGAGATAATCTGCTGTTACCTTTTTCGTAGCGGAAGTAATGGTAATTGACCCCGTTGGCCGCCAGCTCCTTGGCCAGAGGCATACGGAAACTGGTGCCCAGATTAAGTTTAAGCTCGGTCTTCCCGATCGTGTGGTTGGCTCCTAGCGTCCAGTTGAGGTTATCAAAAGAGGGGGAGGAAGCCTGTACACGGGTGAGGTGTTTGCCTTCATCGCCGGAAGGAAACCAGTCGGTGTATTCCAGGATACGGATATACCCGAGATCATAGCGTAATGCGGCATGAAGTATCGTTTTTTTGCCTGCTTCCCATTTATCATAAACAAACAGTCCTGCCTGGTGCTGTGTATAGGCGGGGATGAGAAACCCCCATCCGCCGATGCTGTTTTTCTGATGCTCATAATTGCCTCCGAAGGTAAGCTCATGGGTTTTGAAGAGTACCTTATCGCGCAGATTTCCGGAGATCACCTGCTTGTCATACAATCTTTCCAGTTCGGAATCATACGGGAAAGGTTCCGGGAATACCGGTGGCATGAATCCGTGGCTTACGTATGGACTCCTTTCTTTTCGCAGGTTTTGCTGGAAGGCAGCGTCCAGGCTCAGTTCATGCCTGCTGGCACTGCGGACGGTGTTGCTGATTACTTTGAAGTGATTTACCTGCTGGTTAGGCAACTGAATGTCACGGTGGGAGGCATCGTGAAGTTCGGTATTCACCCTTCGGGGTTCCAGACCGTGCGCATTGGCAAAGAAGCCGCTCCGGGCGTAAATATTGCTGAAGTGCAGGCGGGTCTGGTAGCTCTCGGTGATCCGGCCGGCGGTCAGGTGAAAGTTTCTTTCTTTTCCGGCGGAGTTCCGGACATATCCACCGGGCAGACGAACATCATAATCATACACGTAGATCAGCTCGGTGGGTACCCGGTAATCGCCGTAATCCCTGAATGTGGCACGGGCGTCCATATACCAGGAATGCTGCCGGGCATTAAAGTTAAGAGAGTTGCCGAAGGCGTTGCTGTTGCTCATAAAGGAGCTGTTAAGCGACAGGTTCATGCTGTGAAGGGCAGGCGGGAGATGCGGGTTAACGCGGATGACGCCGCCGATGGCGTCGGACCCGTACAGGTAGGAGGCGGCCCCTTTCACAATCTCCACCGACCCGGCGGCAAACTGATCGATCTCCAGGCCGTGATCGGCTCCCCACTGCTGTCCTTCGTGCCTGACCCCGCCATCTACCACTACCACCTGGTTAAATCCCAGTCCCCGTATCTGGGGTTTGGATTGCCCCGAACCGATGGTCATGGCGTTTACCCCCGGAATTTTTTCCAGGGTTTGCATCAGGCTTCCGCCAAGGTTTTTCCGAATAAAATCGTGGCTGACCACCTCTACGTTCAGCGGATTGTCTTTCCTCGCCCTTTCCTGCCGGTTTTCTGAAACCACCAGCTCTTTCAGCTCGTAGATGCTCTCTTCGAGGGCAATGGCCGGCAAGGTGGTGTCAGACACGATCTCCACCTTCAGCAGCAGCGGCCTGTATTCGGCATGGGTGATCAGAAGCTTGTAAACGCCTGCAGACAGGGGGAAGAAGACAAAGTCTCCCTGCTTGTCGGTAGTGCGATGCAGAGAGTCATTCAATACAATAACAGCGTTCTGCACTCCGCTTTTGAAGTGGATGACCCTTCCCTTAAGCCCAAAGCTTTGTCCCGAAGCAGAAGAGAAAGTAAATAGCGCGATAATCCAGAATAAACGTTTCAAACCCACAAATTCAGCGTATCCAAACAGGTAATAGCGTTGCAAAAGTAGGAAATAAATCAATTGCAACAATGTTGCAGCGAAGTTATTTTAATATACTTTTATCTTTATACCGCCGGTTTATCTAATTTTGAGTCCATAATACAGCATCATGCAGTTGAATATTGTTAAGATAGGGGGGAACGTCATTGATGACCCGGAGAAGCTGGCCGGTTTTCTGCAGCGGTTTGCCGGTCTTCCCGGAAAAAAAATGCTTGTTCACGGCGGCGGGAAGATCGCCACAAAGGTGGCTAACCAGCTGGGGGTTGAGAGTAAGCTGGTGGAAGGGAGGAGGATCACCGACGCTCCCATGCGCGATGTGGTGACCATGGTGTACGGCGGCCTGGTGAATAAGCGTATCGTGGGGGCATTACAAAGTCTGGGTTGTAACGCCATCGGGCTGACAGGTGCCGACGGGGCGGCCATTCTTTCGAACAAAAGACCTGTAAAAACCATTGATTACGGTTTTGTGGGCGATGTGGAAAAGGTAAATGCCCCGTTCATCATCCTGCTGCTGCAAAACGGTCTTACCCCCGTTTTTGCTCCGCTGACCTTAGATGCAGGAGGTGAGATCCTCAATACCAATGCCGACACCCAAGCCTCCGAAATAGCCCGGGCACTTAGCAGGTCGGAAGCGGTGAACCTGGTGTATTGCTTTGAAAAAAAAGGAGTATTAAGAGATTCGGAGGACAATGATACGCTGATCCCGCGGCTTGTACCGGAAACCTACGAAAAGTATAAAAGCGAAGGGGTCATTTATGACGGTATGATCCCCAAGCTCGACAACGCTTTTGCGGCGGTGCAGGCAGGGGTAAGAAAAGTGATCATCTGTGAAGCGGATGATCTTCCGGAAGCGGTGCAGGGCTCGGCCGGAACAACGATTGAAATATAAGCTGTTGGAAAACGAAAGAAAACTAAAGACCGAGCTGGCCAATGCATTGTCGCACGGGATAGGTATTATCCTGATCCTGGCATTTTCTCCTTTATTGTTTTTAAAGGCTTATGAGAGCGCTATCCCTTTTCTGACCGGGGCAGTGAGCTTTTACGTTTTCGGACTTCTGATGGTTTTTACATTTTCTACCCTCTACCACGCTACTGAAAACCCGGTGGCAAAATCCATACTTCGTATTTTTGACCACATCAGCATTTTCCTGCTGATCGGCGGCACTTACCTGCCGCTGGTGCTGCTGTATGCCGATCCCGTCCGGGCGAAATGGCTGCTGATCGTTCAGTGGATCGTCATTGCAGCCGGGGTAATCAACAAAGTCCTGTTTACCGGCCGGTTCAGGCTTTTATCCAGCCTGGTCTATATCGGGCTGGGGGTGATGGTGCTGGCCATGGGAGAAAAATTCTGGTCTGGGTTGCCCGCGGCTTCGCTTTATCTTTTGGTAGGCGGAGGACTCCTTTACCTTTTCGGGGTGCTGTTTTACCAGATCCGTACCTGGCAGTATAACCATTTTATATGGCATCTTTTTGTACTGGCTGCTGCTATTCTGCATTTTTTGTCGGTATTTTTTGCTTTCTGAAATCTGTCACGGCTCGTTATCCCACGGAAAACGGGTATTGGATTTCAGAAGCCCCGCTTTTTTTAGTCGGCTGAAAAGAGGGGTTAATCTTCTTAATCAAGCCGATAATCGCAAAACAAATTTCAGACCCGAAATCAATCGCTATATTTAGGAATATATTTATTCGTAACAATACTATTAAACAATGAAAAAATTTTTATCAATTGTATTACTAATGAGCTTTGGCTGGGCGGTTACCGCTCAGGAAAAAGTAGATGAAGAAGCTGTTAAAAAGATCCGGAAGGAAGGCCTTGAAAATTCGAAAGTAATGGACATCGCCTTTCATCTCACGGATGGCAGCGGGCCGAGACTGCAGGGTTCACCCGGCTTTATGCGGGCCGCAAAGTATTCACAGGGCAAGCTGAAAGAATGGGGTCTTGAGAATGTTCAGCTCGAGCCCTGGGGCGAGTTTGGAAAAGGCTGGGAGTTGCAGAAATGCTATGTAGCCATGACCGAACCTTACTATAAGCCGATCGTGGCTTTGCCTAAGGTGTGGACGGCCGGGAGCGGCGGGCTCCGCCAGGCAGAGGTGCTGCTGGTAGATGAGAAAGATACCACCGGCCTGGAGCAATACAAAGGGAAATTCAATAATAAGGTGGTACTTCTGTACAGCGACGCCAAACTTCCTTCCGGATTTAACCCGGATGTGAGGAGATATACCGATGAAGACTTGGAAAAAATGGCTAAAGCGGAGATACAGGCCCGGCCCGGTGGCGGAGCCGGCGGCGGCAGAGATACCGCCGAATTTCGGGAAATGATCGCCAATATGCGCAGAGCCTCTTATGTTTCCAACAAAACCAAAGAAATGGCGCGTGCCGAAGGAGCGATCACCTTTATAAGCATCAATGCCAGGGGTAAAGACGGTACCCTTTTTGTGCAGGGCGGAGGCTCGTTCAAGGCTTCGGATCCTGAAAACATGCTGGATATGGTGATGTCTACTGAAGATTATCTGACGATCGTGCGCCTTGCCAAAGCGGGCATCCCGGTGAAGCTTGAGCTTGATGTAAAAAGTAAATTTCATACCGACGATTTGAAAGGCTATAACGTGCTGGCCGAGATCAAAGGCACAGACCCTAAGCTGAAAGACGAAGTGGTGATGCTGGGCGCCCACCTCGACTCGTGGCATACGGGCACCGGAGCTACCGACAACGCGGCGGGTTCTTCAGTAATGCTGGAAGCGGTAAGGATATTGAAAGCCAGCGGCCTTCAGCCCAAAAGAACCATCCGGATAGCGCTTTGGAGTGCGGAAGAGCAGGGACTTCACGGTTCAAGAAACTATGTAAAAAACCACCTCAGCGATACCGTTAAGCAATGGAGCAATGCGGCCGGAGACAAGATCTCGGCTTACTTTAACCTTGATAACGGTACGGGTAAGATCCGGGGCATTTATCTGCAGGAGAACGAGGCCGCCCGCCCGATCTTCAGCAAGTGGTTAGAGCCCTTTCACGACCTGGATGCCAAGACGGTGACCATCAGTAATACCGGTGGTACGGATCACCTTTCTTTCGACAGGGTGGGGATCCCGGGCTTCCAGTTTATCCAGGACCCCATGGAATACAGCACCCGTACGCACCATACCAACATGGACACCTACGATCACCTGTATCCGGATGACCTGAAGCAGGCCGCCACCATCGTTGCGTCGTTTGTGTATCACGCTGCCCAACGCGAAGAGAAGATTCCAAGAAAAGAGAAAAAATAATAGAGGTTTAGCAAACGTAGTTACAAAATCTAGTTGTTTAATTGAATCAGAAATTGGTCACCATTTTGGTGACCTTTTTTTATGCGGGTTGGCCTTATCCCGGATTCCATGGGCCCTGATCCCTACTTAACAAAGGATGAGTTTTTAAGTAGAAATCCCTCTGCTTTAAGTAGAAATACGGATAAATAATTAAGTAGAAATACGTAAAAAAATACCGTTTTTTAACGGGTGTTCCGGTATTTTCCCGGGTTGTACCTTTGCACCTTCACAAACTGAACACCTGTAAAATCCTACCTGATATGAAATCATTATTGACACTGCTTGAATACTATGTACAACCCGGACCTGAGACAATCCGGCAGATATCCACAGTTTTAAGTAAAACCGTATATTCCAAAGGTAGTATTTTACTCCAACCTGTAGACATTTCTGATAAGATCTGGTTTGTAGAAACCGCGGTACTTCGTGAATTTTTTATCCGGAAAGGTAAGGGTGAAGAATACACCACCCAATTAGTGGCGGAAAACACTTTTTTCTATTCCACCCTGAGTTTTCTGAGCAGAGTTCCTTCAAATAGGATAGTGGATGTGGTAGAAGACTGTACCGTAATTACCATAAGCAAGAATGACATGGAGTATTGGTGCAATAAGGAATATAAAATAGAGCATTTTATCAGTCTTATGCTGGAACAATCCCTCATCAGAGCCGAGAAGCGCACAGAAATATTACGACTTAAGAGATCCGAAGAAAGGCTGGAAGCTTTTGAGCGCCTCCATCCGGAGTTTTACAACCGCGTACCGCAGGGTCATATCGCTTCTTTTTTGAATATTACACCTCAAAACCTTAGTGAAGTCAGAAGAAGAAGGTCTTATAAGTAATAGATATATTGTCTCGTTTTGAATTCAGATTCATCCTATTTTGAATCAGGATTCAGTGATTTTTTTAATTTGAATTAACTCGTTTCTTAATTTGGATTCAGACGGAAGGTTTATAAACAACCGAACTTTGTGGTGCGAAATTTAAAAAACTGAACCATTAGGAATGACGACTAAAACTGTGATCCTTCCCAGAGAACATCGTTTCTATATAGAACTGATCTACATGCTTTCTGATCTTTACAGGAATGTCGATCAGGAAAGGGTTGATTTATTGAGTGAGGCTTCATACAAATATTTTTCCTTTTTGTTGGGCCTGGATACTTTTGTGGATGATGAAAATACGGAATCTAAGCAATTCCTTTCTTACGAATTTTCTCTATGCTGTAAAAGACCTTGAGTCGGCCATTCAGAAATTATCTATATTGTATCCTCCGGACAGCAACTTTTGGAAAAAGTTTAATGAGTCAAAGGAGCATTACTTTAAAACTGTTGTGTATGAGAAAGCCCTCTCGAAAGAGAAGCCCAAAATTGATGAACGTATTTTCCTGAAACTTGCAATAGGTAAATCCGTAATGTGCCATAATGCGGTATATTCATTACAGGAGCTGGCCAAAAATAAGGAATATCAGGAAGGCCTGATTAAAAGTATCAATGAAATTCATATAGCTTTTCAGTATCTTGACGACATTGATGATTTCAAAAAGGATATTGGTGAAAATCAATGGACCTATCCTCAGTCGCAGGTAAGAGAATTTCTGACTGCGAAATCAACCGTGGTCGACAACCCGACAGACTTATACAAATATTTGTTTATATCCGGTATCGCCGGGCAAAATACCCGGCAAGCGATTTCCCATTACCATAAAGCTGCAAAAATTGCTGTAGCCCTTAATCTTTCTGGTTTGGAGAAGTATATAGATGAACAAATAAAGAATGCAGAGTTTTACCTGGATGAGATTAACTATCTGTTTGAAAAAACAAAGGTTAAGTCGGTTAAAAGTAATCATCTGGTTTCTGCAAATACTATTGAGCAGAGTATTGACATAGCGTTAAGGTATATTAAAGCCCATCAGAATATAGATTTTTCGTGGTCAGATTTTATGACCAGCGCAGGTGCTGGCAAGGCGTGGGTAACCGGATATGTAGGGATGCAGTTGGCTGAGTATTTCAAAGACGAGGAGTGTGTTAAAAATGCAGTTAAAGCGATAACAGAAAATCCGGAAGATTATTTGTCTTATAATCAAAGCATATTTCAGGATGGAGACTCCACTACTTTTATTATCGGCTTACTAAACTATTACGAACTGGATAATAATCATTTAGCTGCTAAATGGAAGAAGTTCCTTACAGGAAATGGAGGTTGGCTGACGTACAATGCAGAGAAACCATTAAGAGAACGTTTGGGCCTTCCGGAAGACATTGCCGTAGAGTCGTGGCTTAGTCCGCAAAATTGCGTTTCGGCAGCAGCAGCGTATATTCTGACTTTGAGAAATGACCCTATATTAGGTAAAACACTAACTTTTCTAAAAAACAGGATAAATAAAGAAGGGTATTGGGATTCCTACTGATGGACCAGTCCGATTTATGCTACGTCTTATTCCGTCCTGGCTTTGGCAGGAAATAACAATGATTTAGCCGGCAAAGGGGCGGCTTTCCTTAATGATCTACAGGACTCAGATGGAAGCTGGGTAAACCCTTTTACTGAAAAACCAAATGCTTTTTATACAGCGTTGGCATTAAAAGCTTTGCTCGTTTATGATTCAAAACAATATACCAAAACGATTGAGAAAGGGATAAACTGGTTACTAAGAAACCAGACTAGTGACGGAAGCTGGATGACCGACCGGATACTGCAAATTCCAGCCACAGATATTCAGGATCTTAAAACGGTGAGTCATTGGCGAAGCAGTTCTTTTGGGGTGAATTGTGTTACGGATGACCATAACCGGGTGTTTACTACGGCCATGGTACTAAACAGCTTATGTACTTATAAATCCTTAATATGATGCTAATAAACGAGAATATAACGGCTCATGCCTGGGGAAACGGCCAATGGGTACTTCATACCGAATCAGACCGGAATATCCTGCTGAATGAAAAATCCTTTGGTTTGTATCGTATAATGCAGGAAACAGAAACCTATGAAGATGCACTTAACCGGTTTAATGTAGCAGAGGGCTGGCAGCTTAATCTGGAAGATTTTAAAACGCACATAGCTAAGATTTTCGGGGGGTATGGTTTACTAAAGGATGATTTTAAGGTGGAACGCCCGGATATGAAAAACCAATACCTTAAGTTGAAAATACAGCTAATAAATGCGAAATGGGCGGCAGCTTTGGCCAGACCGGTCTCATGGCTGTATACTCCTGAATATTTCTGGAAAGCAGGTTTGTTATTTGTTTTATTTATAGTATGTTCTGTCTTTTTAGCTCCGGCCCCAAGTGTCGAAATCAACGCTTCCAGCCTGGGTGGTATAGCCGTAATTTTCTACCTTACCATGCTGGTGCATGAAGTAGGGCATATAGCGGCCTGCCAAAGCAGCGGTATTAAACACGGGGGTATCGGTTTCGGCTTTTATTTTATTATGCCTGTAATGTATGCCGATGTTACCAATATCTGGCTGGCAAGTAAAGAGCGGCGGGTAATAGCTAATCTGGGCGGAATATTTAACGAGCTGTTGTACAGCTCTGTGTTATTGGTATTATTCTGGGTTACGGGTGACCCTAACCTATACTTTATTGCTATAACTATTGCAGCTTTGGTAGTGTTTGAGCTGAACCCTTTTGTGAGGTTTGATGGTTACTGGATACTTTCTGATGTGAGTAATACACCTAACCTGTTGCGAAAATCTAAGGCCGTTTTACTAAAGACTTTAAAAAACTTCCGAAAAGGAATAACCCTGACAAGGCAGGAAGTGGGCTTGTTTATTTACGGATTTATTAATTCTGTATTCCTTTTTCTTTTTATCGGGATGATGCTTTTTAACTACAGGGATGAAATCCTTATATTCCCTGAAACAATCTACCATTTGATTCAAAAAGGTATGGGGGCAAATTGGAGGATAGAAACACTCAACCGCAAATTTCTTCTGATACTTACCTTTTATCTCATGTTCGGAAGATTATTATATAATTATTTGAAAAGGAAATCCGGGTCTTTGTTTTTCGGGGCGGACAAGGCAAAAACCGGTGAAATACGCCCTTCAAACTTAAATTAATTATTATTATGGAAAATTTGACAAAAGAGTTACCATTTGAATTATCTCATTTTCAGGTGGAAGAGCTTGAAGAGAGATTGGAGAATAAGTGGGGTTCTAGTGATACATGTGTATGTGACAGAACAAATGCTAACGGTGAAACGGTGCAATATATTTCCAGTTGCCCTTGTTCGGGAGACCCGGGACCTACTATACCAGAGATAGTCGAAGCGCAGCAATAATTTTAGCAGGAAGTTATGTTTCTTATTTTCAGTTACATAACCTCCTCTATCCTGCATCTTAAATGTTGTTATCTTTACATTTTTGAATGAATAGTTATGATAAGAAGAATTTTAATACTCTTAGTTTTTTTACCATTATCTTCATTTAGCCAGATGACGATAAGAGGTTTTGTATTAGATAAGGAAAGTAAAGAGCCTTTACATAATTGTGTAATAGGTATTAAAGAGTATAATAGGAAAGTTTATACCAATGAAGATGGGGAGTTCCAAATCAAAACAGAGAAATTGCCTGTTACCTTAAAAGTGAGCCATCTTGGTTTTAAAGAGGATAGTTTACATATTGAGGATAATAAGCTAATTGCTGTTTATTTAGAACGTTATTCCATACAGCTTTCAGAAGTAATTATAGGAGATAAGGCTTTGTCCTACATAAACTCTGCATTAAAGAAAGCGGAAGAGAATATTGAAAACTATAGTTTTTTTTCGGGGTATTTAAGAAGCTCAATCATAGAAAAGAAAAAGGTTAAGAGTTTAAATGAAATTTTTTTTGATGCTAAGTTTAGTTCCGCCGGAATAAATCTATGGAATCCAACTCAAATGAGATATGCTATTGAGAAAGAAAAGTTGTATGATATTAGTGTATATTTTAACTTAAGAGCGTCTTTTTACCGAACAGGAAATATTTCAAATAACGTTTATTTACCTTACTCTTTAAAATCTGATAAGAATCTTTTTGATTTTAGAATTTTAAGATATTATACAAATGGATACGACGAGATTGTAGAAATAAATTGTTCTCCCAAAAGTAAAACGCTGCCATATTTCGAAGGTGTTATATCAATTAATACAAATACGTATAATATTCTTAGAGTTGAGGGGGCGTATTTTCAAAAATTAGAGAAGGAGGATATCGCAAAAGAAAGAAGCTACAAATATTCTGTTAGTTTTACAGAACAAGAGGGAATAGTTCACTTCAAGGATTTTTCTATGCTAATGAGGTCGAAGATAAAAAATATGATAGTTGACCACAAAACATTTATTCGCTCCCTGAAAGAAATACCGATGATACGTAATGAAAATCTAATAAGTGTCTCAGAGTATCCTGACAGTTTACGTAACAAGAGTTATGATGAAGAATTTTGGAATGGTTTAGATGATTATAATTACACATCCGGACAAGAGGAAGCAATCTCTGTTTTTAATAAAATGAAGCGATTCCATAGTAATTTTTAGCCCCGATACGAAGAATGAACTAGCTCATTTCCAGGTGGATGACCTTGAGGATAGATTGGATAATATTGTGTGTACTTCCTTACACCCAACAGCCAGTTTCCCTCTTTATCCAAAACAATATATAATGAAAATTAGCAAGAAATTTTATCCATATACCTTGATTTTACTAATCATATCGCAATATTCGTTTGGACAAGTTATAATCTCCGGAAAAGTATTTGATGCAGAAACAAAGCTGCCTCTCCCAGGTTGTACGGTTTTCCAGGAAAGGAATAAGAAAGGAACAATAGCAAATGAAGACGGAGAGTTTGAATTAAGTATTTTCAGTCGTGAGGAAGTTATCTCTTTCTCGTTTTTAGGCTATAAACCCGAATTATTAAACCTTAAAGACAAAAACATCAATAACCTTGAGATTTTTCTTATTCCGGGTTCTATAGAATTGGGTGAGGCTGTCGTAGGGAATCCTGTATATGCTATTTTAAAGGGAGCCATTGAAAAGTCAATTCAGAACCTGGAGTTAAGTAAATTCTTTAAAGGATATCTGAAAAGTACCATTACAGAAAACGCGAAACCCAAAAGTTTTAATGAGATTTTTTTTGATGGAGAATGGACATCTGTAGGTATTAAAAACTGGAAACCATCAGAAAATCGTTATGGATTAGAAGAGGACATGCTCTATAAGAGTGAATCGGTATTCAATTTCTTCAGTTCTTTTGTCAGAACAGGAAGCATAATAAATAGTAAGATACTACCGAATAGTCCGGAATCAAATTTAGGATTGTACAATCTGAAAATTAAGAATAGGTATAAGACAGATAATGGAAATGAGATAGTGGAAATACAATGTATTCCAAAAAAGAGAGAGAAGCCTTTTTTTGAGGGAAGTATATTTATAAATACCTCATCAGAGAATATTTTAAAAGTAGCGGGGATTTATTATCAGGAGAAAACAAAGCATAATATAGCCAAAAATCAGACGTATAGGTATGAGGTGAACTTTAAAGAGAATAGCGCGGAAAACCCGACTTTTGATAGTTTTAAAATTACTATGAAAGCAAAGGTTAAATCAGTGAATATTGAAGAAAATGTATTGATTTATAATATTGAGAATTACGATTCGAAAATAAGAGGATTGTCAAATGTAAGAAACAGCCAGGGTAAATTGATGCAAAAGGAGTACAATCCTTCCTTTTGGACAAGTAATAACGTAATTAAGTACACATCTCTACAGTCAGATTTTATCAGACGTTTTGAAAAGCGTGGCAAATTTTCCAGCAATTTTTTGAAGGAATGATTTGTGTCCCGCATTATTACGTAGATACTAGAGGACAAGACCACCAGGATTCAGGTAGTGTAACATGAACTGTGTCATGGTATATTTGTGTCATTTTACCGGATTTTATATTGCCATAATAAAATTGTTCGTTACTATTCCAGCGCGATAGGTCTTCATGAAGAAATCCAGTAAATCATTTTACTTCCTGTGTATAACTCTCCTGATCGCTTCCTGCCGCGGCCGGGACGTGGAAATTCCATTAGCTTTTGAAGGAGAAAAGCTGGTGTTATGGGGAAAACTGGAGGTCGGAAAGCCTGCCCGGATACAGGTGATGAAAACTTTTCCGGCGGTAGGCCCGGTTCCGGAGCAAACGGCGGTGAATACTGCTACCGTCTCTTTGTATAAAAACGGAAAATTTTACAGCCTGCTGACTTCTGTCGATGAGAACGGCTTGTACGGCTCGGAAAGTATTATAGAAGCAGGGCAGAATTATAGGGTAAAAGTGGAAGCACCGGGCCTGACCCCGGCGGAGTCTGCTGACGTGACGGTGCCGGCTTCAGTTCCCGAATTCACCTACATCCGAAAAAGAGATGCAGAACCTGAAAAAAATTCAGCTACCGTTCCACACCAGGATCTGATTTCTCTCCGGTTCGCAGGCAATCTTCATAACTCGTACCTGACCCTGGGTTTTATGGCTTATTTTGAAGAAAACAACTGGCCTTTCAAGTGGCCTGCCCTGGATAATATAGTGGCCAATGAGGAAGACTGCCATACATGGGGTAGTTTTTACGACCGGTCGTATGGAGAGTTGTTTATGATGAACGGGGAGTGTATCTCTGTAAATACTTCACTGGGTTTTTTTGTTAGTACCGGAAACCTCACAACTCTTCCCGACGGTTCGTGGGGGTACGACAGAGCCCGGAAAATCACCATGCTGCTGGCTTCTTCCACCAAAGAATGGTTTCTGTACAACCAGATAGAATATAAGCAACCCGAAGGACTGGATCATATGGTGCTTCCGCCTCAAAAGGCTTATACCAATATTAAAAACGGGTACGGTATTATATACGGTTACCATGCCACGGAAATTGAGTTACATTAAATGCGGAGGTTTTTAAATATCTTTCTTTGGTTTTGTTCGATCCAGGCATCTGCCCAGCAGTTCACGGTGAGTGGTCAGGTGCGGGATGAGAGCAGCGGTGAGTTTCTCGTGGGGGTAAGCGTATCCGACAGCCTTTCGGGTGCCGGAACATTCACCAATACCTACGGTTTTTTCAGCCTGACTTTCGCAGCAAAACCACCCGTACTGAAATTCAGTCATGTAGGCTATCAGCCTTACTATCTTCAACCGGAGAAAGACCAGCCGCTTGACATCCGTTTAAAAAGGGCGGCCGTGCTGGGAGAAGTGGTGATCACCGCCCCCAGAGCCATTCCCGGAAACCCGCTCTCCCTGCCCGTCAGTGAGATCCGGAATATGCCGGTGCTGCTGGGTGAGGCCGATGTTCTGAAAGCGTTTAGCTTTACTCCGGGTGTTGCTACCGGGGGTGAGGGCAGCGCCGGATTGTATGTTCGGGGGGGCTCTCCTGACCAGAACCTGATCTTGCTCGATGACGCCCCGGTGTATAATGCGATGCACCTTGGTGGATTTTTCTCGGTGCTCAACCCTTCCTCCCTGAAAAATGCAGACCTGTACAAAGGGGCGTTTCCTGCCCGGTACGGCGGGCGCCTTTCTTCGATCATCGATCTGACCATGAAGGAAGGAAACAATCAGAAATTCGGGGGTGAAGCAGGGCTGGGGCTGCTGAATCAAAGCCTGACCCTGGAAGGGCCTGTCATTAAGAATAAAGCTTCGTTCATTGTATCCGGCAGGGTGTCTACGCTGGGCCTGACACCGCTGCTCCGCCAGAAAAGGCACGCCGGAACTTCGGGCGAAGACTACATCTACAAATTTTATGATCTCAATACCAAGCTAAATTTTCAGCTTAGTAAAACCGATCATATTTATCTCAGTTTTTATAGCGGTTTTGACCGGTTTAAATACGATGAATGGTCAAAAACCGATACAAAAGAGGTGAGCACAGTTGTAGGCAATAACTGGGGCAATAATACCGGCACGCTCCGTTATAGTAAGATGCTTTCGCCCAAACTGTTTTCCAAGGCTATCCTGATCTACTCTGATTACACCAGCCAGTTTACCAACGACTTCAGTGATGGAGGCCAGGCCTTCTACCGCTACAGCGATACCCGTATCACGGATATCGGAGGCAAGATCCAGTTTGACTATTTTCCGAACCGATGGATAGAGATGCGTATTGGGACCGAGGTTACCCGCCACCGGTTTGATCCCTTTAACATGACCACCAATTATGCCATGGAGTCGAACGTAGACCGCACCCGCCTCAAGGCAGGTCAGGCCAGCCTCTTTTTAGATACGGATATAAAACTTAACCCCCGGTTGAGTGTGAATGCCGGCGGGAGGTATACGCACTACAAAGCCGGCGGTACGGTTTTTCGTAACCCTGAGCCCCGCCTGGCCGCCAACTGGTCATTTGCCCACCGCTGGAAGCTTTATGCCAGTTATACCGTGATGAATCAGTACCTGCATTTGCTGGTCAATAACGGGTACGGATTTGGCTATGATGCCTGGCTGCCGGCTACCGCACGAATCCCGCCTTCAAGGGCCTGGCAATGGTCGGCAGGGATATCCCGAAAACTGGTGCAGCCCGACATAGATATCTCATTGGAGTTCTATAATAAACGCCTGAAAAACATGATCGACTATCCCGACGGCACCAACTTCACCGGCATGCTGGCCGACTCCTGGGAGAATATCGTAAGCAGCGGAGGTGCCGGTCGGAGCACCGGGCTGGAAGTGATGGCCGTAAGAAACTCGGGCAAACTAAGAGGCAGGCTTTCGTATACGCTGGCCCGGAGCGAGCTCAGGTTTGATAATATCAATGACGGGCAGTGGTACCCCATGAAATACGACCGCCGCCATAACCTGAACGGGTCGGCCACCTTTGTTTTCAATAAAAAGTGGAGCCTGAACGCTACGTTTATCTACCAGACCGGGCATGCGGTGACCTTACCCGTGGGTGCTGTTTTGTATAACAATAATCCAAGGTTTATTTATCATGAACGTAACAACGGCCGCATGCCTGCTTTTCACAAGCTGGATCTGGGCGTAACCCGTTATGGGGTCCTTTGGAAGAAGTATGAAACGAAGCTGAGCTTCGGTGTGTATAATGCCTATAACCGGGCTAACCCTTTGTATCTTGATTTCAGGAAAACCAGTGATCCGCAAACCGGGGAGAACCCTGCGCTGGTGATCAAACAATACTCCATGTTCCCGATTTTACCATTCATTAATTATTCAGTTCAATTTTAAAAACAAAATATCATGATCAACTTCAGACACACCCTCTTTTTTGCTGCCTTATTCTTCTCTTTTGCTGCTAACGGACAGGAAACCGAAGCGAAGGGCAAAGACTTTGAGAAAGGGGAATATATAGCCGGGCTTTACGGCTCGGGGGGATTTAATAATAGTCCCTACTACAAACGCCCCATCTGGTCGTTATCGCCCTGGGCAGGGTATTTTGTGGCTAAAAACCTGGCTACCGGCCTGCGTATGTCTTACGGGAAGGATGCCATGGAACTTAAAAGTGGAAGTGCGGTCAGTATCTGGGAGTACGACCATAAATCTTTCGCGCCGGAAGTTTTTGTACGCTATTATGCGCCCGGAATCCGGATAAAACCTTTTGTACAGGTATCCGCGGGCTACAATTTCCAATGGGGGGAGACTGAAAATACTTCCGGCCAAATGGGAAAAGTGAAAGCCTCTGGTGTGATTGGTTCCGTGGAAGGCGGGGTCCGATTCCCGATTGGTAAAAGGTTTTCTATTGACGCTGCCTATAACTGGAGGGCTTTCTCAAAATCATCAGTTTTAAATGATGCTAACGAAAAAGGCAGGTTAAGGTTAGGGTTTTCATTCCGCTTATGAATTCTTAAAAACAGAACACGGCCAACAGAATTCTGAGACTTCATTTTTTTTACTTTGCAAGCACTTCCAAAAACCTGTTTTGGGGAGGAGGCTACTCTTTGGTTAGTGCTTACTAGTTAAAGTTATTTTAACTATTTTTGTGTATTATTTTGTTGTTTTTGTCTATATAATTTTATTATTATAAATAAATTATCCATATAATTTTGTATATATAGATAAATAATCTAAATTGGTGTCGATAAAGTTCTGTTCTTCATCAAAAGAAGAAGAGGTTCCCGCTTGCCGGGAAGAATAGGGAACCGTGTGAGAATCGCGGGCTGTCGCGCAACTGTAAGTGCTGCAACAGGTTTTTGTCTGAGGGGGCTAGCTCCTAACGGGTCCACTGCTCCGGCGGGAAGGGCGACAAAAACGGCACAAGCCAGGAGACCTGCCTTTTCTGAATTGACGGTGGCTTTCGCGGATTGAAGCTTTCGGTTAGTTTTGATGTACACCACGCTCCGTTTGGGCGGGCCTGTGCATGCATTTCCCTGAAGCTCTCTCCGGTTAAGGCCGGAAGTTCTGAGCTGTTTTTCTAAAATTTTTACGATCTAAAAAATGCATACACAGAATCTGGGCTACCCGCGTATTGGTAGCCGGCGAGAGCTGAAAAAAGCCTCGGAAGCGTATTGGGCGGGAAAAATACCGGTTGAAGAGCTGGAGAAAACCGGGCAGAAGATCCGGTTGGAAAACTGGAAAATCCAGCAGGAAAACGGGATAGACTTAATTCCGTGCAATGATTTTTCTTTCTATGACCAGGTACTCGACATGAGTGTTTTACTGGGGGCTGTTCCCGGGCGTTATGCGGCATTTGCACAAACGCATTCGGCAACCGAATTGTACTTTGCCATGGCGCGGGGGTATCAGAATGGAGGTTTTGACCTGACAGCCATGGAAATGACCAAATGGTTTGATACCAACTATCACTATATTGTACCCGAGTTTAAGGCGAATCAGCCGTTTGAACTGAACCCGGTTAAACTGCTGACGGAACTCGCAGAGGCCCGTGAGGCGGGCATTCATGCCAAACCGGTGATTATCGGGCCGGTGACGTACCTGCTTATCGGGAAGGAAAAAGAGGAAGGGTTCAGCAGAATCGACCTGCTGGATGGGCTGCTGCCGGTGTATGAGCAACTGCTGAAATTACTGGCGGAACAGGGGGTAGAATATGTACAGGTCGACGAGCCGGCCCTGGCACTGGACCTTACCGATACCGAGAGAGCCGCAATTTCGCGTACGTACGCGCACTTTGCGGGGAAGGTGCCTTCGGTAAAAATTATCCTGGCCAATTATTTTGAGTGCTACGGCAATAACCTGGATACCGCCATTGCGCTGCCGGTAGATACGCTGCATCTCGACCTGGTGCGTTGCCCGCTGCAGCTCGACGATATCCTGGTAACCGCCTTCCCGGAAAAAAGCACCCGCTTGTCGCTGGGGGTGGTAGACGGCAGAAACATCTGGAAAAATGATTTTGAAGCTTCTGCCGAGCTTATCCGGAAAGCCACGGGCGTACTCGGCGCCAACAGGGTCCTGATTGCGCCTTCGTGTTCGCTGCTTCACTCTCCCTGCGATCTGGACCTGGAGAAAAAACTTGCGCCCGAAATCAAAAACTGGATGGCTTTTGCCAGGCAGAAAATTGAGGAAGTCAGCCTGCTGAAAAGATACGTATACGGCGAGGAGTCTGAAGCGTTGAAAACAGCTTTTGAAGAAAACAGAAAGGCGCAGGAAAGCCGCAAAACGTCGTCACTGATCCATAACCCGGAAGTGAAAGAAAGGGTGAGCCGGATCACGGAAAAAGATGCCCGGAGAAACAACGCTTTCCCGGTTCGAAGACAAAAGCAGCAGGAAGTGCTGAACCTGCCGCTTTTCCCGACTACTACCATCGGCTCCTTTCCCCAGACCCAGGAGGTGAGAAGCTGGCGGGCGAGATGGAAGAAAGGCGAGCTGACCCGAGAGGAGTATGACCGGCTGATTGAAGAAGAAACCGCCGCAGCTATTAAGTGGCAGGAGGAAATTGATATGGATGTGCTGGTGCACGGCGAGTTTGAGCGGAACGATATGGTGGAGTACTTCGGCGAAAAGCTGGAGGGTTTTGTGTTTACTCAGAACGGATGGGTGCAGAGCTATGGCAGCCGCTGCGTAAAGCCCCCGGTGATCTTCGGCGACGTGAGCCGTACAGAGCCCATGACACTCCGCTGGACGAAATATGCGCAGTCGCTCACTTCAAAATGGGTGAAAGGAATGCTCACAGGCCCGGTAACTATTTTGCAATGGTCTTTCGTCAGAAATGACCAGCCGCGCCGGGATACCTGTATGCAGATTGCCCTCGCCATTCGCGATGAGGTGGAGGATCTGGAGAAGGCGGGTATCCGGATCATCCAGATCGATGAGCCGGCCATCCGCGAAGGACTTCCTTTAAGGAAAGAAAACCGCCGAACCTACCTCGACTGGGCCGTGCGGGCGTTCCGGGTTTCGGCGGCCGGTGTGGAAGATGCCACCCAGATTCATACGCACATGTGCTATTCGGAGTTTAATGATATTATTCAGAGCATAGCAGATATGGATGCCGATGTGATTACCATAGAATGTTCTCGCTCACAGATGGAATTGCTGGATGCATTTCATAAGTTTGCCTATCCGAACGAGATCGGGCCCGGGGTGTACGATATTCACTCGCCGCGGGTACCTTCGGAAGAGGAAATGGTAAACCTGATGGAAAAGGCCCGTAAGGTAATCCCTGACGCCCAGTTATGGGTAAATCCCGACTGCGGACTGAAAACACGTCATTGGGAAGAAACCCGGCTAGCGCTGCAGAAGATGGTGGCGGCGGCCTGGAGATTAAGGGTGAGCTGATTGGGGAAAACTTCCCGATGGGATAGGAAATACTCATGAAATGAAACACGAAGAAGTCGAATGTCCGAGATGCGGAAGCCGCTTCGAATGCAAGGCAGGCGATGTGGCCAACTGCCAGTGCAGTACCGTGAGGGTATTGCCTGAAACCCGTGCATTCCTGGCCCAAACCCGCTACGGATGCCTTTGCAAAAAGTGCCTCGAAGAGCTGAACCGGGCCGTAAAGGCCAGAGGAACCTACAAATTCCCGGCGAGTCCCGAACTACTGGTGGAGGGACTTCACTATTACAAAGAGAACGGCTTCTTCGTGTTTACAGAATTTTACCATATTCTCCGCGGGTACTGTTGCGGCAACGGATGCCGGCACTGCGCCTACGGATTTGAAAGTTTCACAAGTGATTAGCAGGTAGAAATTAGAAACACCGGCTGAGCGAAACCACGAGGCATTCCTCAGGTCGCCAATGAACAGGTCGTTCTGAGGTCCCGTATAGTTTCTGACTGTTAATCGCTACATTGTATACTGATGAGATGGCTGTCAGCTCAGCAACCTGCCGGGATACGCTTAGCCGCTGCTGCTTGCTGATATCGGTTCGCCCGGTTCAAGGCTGACATTTAATTTATACTGATAAAAATATGTCTTTAGAAGAAAAAATTGCCGCCGCAGAAACGCGGACTTTTAAAACGGTTTTCCCAAACACCACCAACCATTACGACACCCTTTTTGGCGGAATGGCCATGCAGTTGATGGATGAAGTGGCCTTTATGGCGGCTACCCGTTTTTCACGGAAAAAGATGGTGACGGTGTCGTCCGATAAAATTGATTTTAAACACCCCATTCCGGCGGGTACCATCATTGAGCTGGTGGGCAGTATATCCCATGTAGGCAATGCCAGCCTGAAAGTACAGGTAGATATTTTCGTAGAGGAAATGTACTCTGATTTCAGGGAGAAAGCCATCTCCGGGGCATTTACTTTTGTGGCAATCGACGATAACAAGAAGCCGGTACGGATTGTCGATTAATCCTGAGAGCGTATCTCTACATGTATTTCGGGCAGTTCTGCGCACCCTTCGACAGGCTCAGGGTGACAGATGCTGACGCTTTATTGGCTGGGTCGTATCAGATGTCAGGCAGAACCCATATCATTTCAGGCAGATTCTACCCCTAGTCAGACTAATCTACCCCTGGTGAGACTAATCTACCCCCAGTCAGGCAGATTCTACCCCCATGTCAGGCTGAGCCTGTCGAAGCCCGCGGGCACTCCTTAGAATTTATTCTCCACTTCAGCGGCTTCCAGCATCAGGTAATGCAGGTCGGTATTCAGGCAATAGGGCTTCAGAAGTTCACTCCCCGGCCCGAACGCGGCTACTTCCACATGATCAGAGGAATGGCTCATGCTGATCCAGCCGATGGAATTGTACTTTTGCTGAATTTCAGAATAAAGTTTAAAAGGCACCTTCCGGTAGTTATACAGGCCGTCTTCTCCCCGTACAATCTCATCATAGTATGACTTTATTTTTTTTATTTCATCTTCGGCAGCCGAAATACCGTGGGTGGCATGGATCAGGTCTTTGATCTGACCGGCAGAAGTATCTTTTGTGATCTGGTTCAGCAGCCACTCGTTGGTTTTTTTATAGCCCCTGATGCTGTCGAAACCCGCATTGGCCTTGCTGCCGGAGATGGTGCCGGGGTTAGCATTCCCATGGTCGGTGGTCATGATTACCAGTGTATTTTTATCTTTTTCAGCAAAATCAATAGCCACCTTTACCGCTTCATCAAAAGCCAGCTGATCATACAAAAGGCCGGAGATATCGTTGGCGTGAGCGGCCCAGTCTACTTTTCCGCCTTCAATCTGTAATACAAATCCTTCCGGATTTTTACTCAGGATATCGATGGCTTTTTGAGACATCTCTGCCAGGCTGGGGGTATTTTTCTTCAGGTCGGCATCATTTTCCCGGTCAATAGCGTACGGAATTCCCCCCTGGGTGAAGATGCCTACTGCCGGCCGGCTCGCATCGGCATTCAGAAGTTCCTGCCGGGTCTTCATGACCTGGTATCCTTTGGCCTTAAAGGCGGCATACATGTCTTTCTTATCTTTTCGGGTTTCGGCACTGAAATGTTCGTCGCCACCGCCCATGATCACATCCAGGCCGATTTCGAGGTACTGATCAGCAATTTCCTGTTCGGATCCCCTGTTTTTAACATTCACACAGAAACCTGCCGGAGTAGCATGGGTGACGGTTACAGAAGTTACTACGCCGGCCTTTTTCCCCTTTTTCTTGAATTTTTGCCAGATCGGCATATTTGCCTTTCCTTCCGGACTGATGTTCAGGGAGCCGTTATTCACCCGGAAACCTCCGCCAAATGAAGAGCTGGCGGCGGCGGAGTCCGTGACAATGGAGTTGGCCGACTGCGTATCCATCAATGCGCGTACCGCCTTTCTTTCCTTATAGAGATTGATCCAGTGGCTGCTCCTTCCAAAGGTTCTTTCACTGTGCAGATTGGCCATGTGCAGGGTGCCTGTGCTCATGCCGTCGCTGATCAGGAAGATGATATTTTTCGCTTTTTTGTTCGAAAAGCTATTGGCCAGTACCTCGTGGCCGGAAAAGAGTGAAGTGCCTGCAATGGCAAGGGCGCTGTTTCTGAAAAAATTTCTTCTTTGCATTTGTATAAAATTAGTTCTGCATACCTTCGAAATACGAAAGCAAGTTACGAAAATAGTACGTCAAAAGGGTATGGCAGGACTACTCCACGAAGCTTTTTAATGGAGAAATAATACAGGCCGTTGTAAACAAGGCTTTGGCAGATTACTTAGTCGGCCAGTGCAATAGCGGTTAATTCCAGCGGGAGGTAGTCTAAGTCTATGGTTGGATGGGTATAAATCTTACCCGAAATAATAACCTGTATGCTGTCTGCTTTAAACGCCTCAGGCAGATTGCAGGAAAAGACAGTTAGGGGAGGTTCCTTCAGGACAAGGAGATACCGCGCAACGCTGTCGCGGCGGAAATCACGAACTATCCGTGCGTTTACATTATGGAGGTTAACCTCTACGGTCCATCCCCTTTCTTTTGTGAATTCGCAGGATCCGGGCAATGGTACGTTGCCGGGATCGTTTTTCCGGCAGCTTAGTATGCAGAAAAGAACGAACAATAAGGAGGCTGATCGCATAGTATGTTTGACGTTTGTTGGCTGACAAATTATCAAAAAGCTAACGGTTAAAAAAGGTATGTGTTCCGGAAACTTAGTTAACGGTCATAAATTTATTCTGTTTTCAGCCGTATATTTACCTGTATGAAAATCCTGATTATCGAAGATGATCCGACCCTTAGCCGCAACATCCGTGAAGCTTTTGAAGCAGAAGATTACGGGGTGGAGAACGTGTATGACGGACTGCTGGCGGAGCGGATGCTGCAGAAAAACACCTATGACTGCCTTATCATGGATGTCAATCTGCCCGGCAAAACCGGTTTTGACCTGCTACAGTCTTTCCGGAAACAGAATGACTATACTCCTGTGATTATGCTGACCGCTTTCGGAGAGCTGGAAGATAAGGTGCGGGGTTTTGACTTCGGGGCGGATGATTACCTCACCAAACCTTTCTATATGCGTGAACTGCTGCTGCGGGTGCAGTCATTGCTGAAAAGAAACCCTTCGGCAGGAGGTTCCCCGGGAAGTGGAAAGAGAACCTGTCTTTCGGTGGGGGATATCCGGATAAACACGGCGAAAAGGAAGGTGGAAAGGCAGGGGAGAGAGATTGCGCTGACCCCCCGGGAGTACCAGATCCTGGTAAAACTGTGTGAAACACCCGGCGAGCTGGTTTCCAAAAATGAGCTGATCCGCGAGATATGGGGAACTTCTCTTGATGTGAATACCAATACCATTGAAGTTTATATTAATTTCCTGAGAAACAAACTCGATAAACCCTTTGACCAAAACTCTATAAAAACGAAAGTAGGTTACGGCTACTACATTGATCCGGAATGAAAATAAGGAATAAAATACTGCTTTACTTCTCCTTTACGGTCACGGGTCTGACCCTTATTTCGTTTGTGGTGATCTGGTACCTGTTTTCGGAATACCGCGAGGAGGAATTCCAGCAGCAGCAGCTTGAAAAGATCACCTATACCGTAAGGCTGGTGAATGAGCATAAGAAGCAGAGCGAGCAGCTTTCCCTGCTGCTCGACGAGCAGGATATTCATGATTTTTATGATGAGAAACTCCTGATCTACGACCGCTCCAAGGAGCTGGTGTTTTCCAGTATCGACAACCTTGAGATCAGGAGTGCGGCACAGATCATCAATGACCTGTCGCCGGGGAAACGCTGGATCGAAACCAAGAGCGGTGACTATGATATAGTGGGTGTGTACCTTGAATTTGAGGGAAGGGCATATTATGCCATCAGCAAGGCATTTGACTCAGAAGGGTACTCCAAAAGAGATTTTCTGGGCAAACTGCTCATCGGAATGTTCCTGGTTTTTACGCTGGTGGTATGGCTGATCACCCGGCATCTTTCCCATATTATCTCCCGGCCTATTGTAGCGCTTTCTGAAAAGCTGAGTAAGCTGGAGGTAGAAGATTCTTCCAAAATTGAAGTCGATACCACCACCTCCGAGCTGAGAAACCTCACCGATAAGTTTAACGAGCTGCTCGACAGAACCCGTGAATCTTTTGTGTTTCAGAAGCACACCATCCACCACATTTCTCACGAGCTGAAAACGCCGGTGGCCATCCTGGTGTCTGAACTGGAGAAGCTGCAGAAAGAGGAGGATATCGATCAGCTAAAACTTCAGCTCACCCGGCTGACGGATAACGCCAAGGGGCTGGGCGGCATTATTAATGTACTGCTGGAAATTTCAAAAATTGATTCCGGCCAGGAGGTGCATAAAGTGCGTATGCGGGTAGATGAATTGCTGTTTGATATTATCGGCGAACTTAACCGAGTACATCCGCAATATACCTTTGAGCTGAATTACCCCGCAGAGCCCTTCGAAGAAAGCCAGCTCTATATCCGTGCTAACCGCCTGCTGATGAAGCAGGCTTTTCAGAACCTGCTGCTTAACGGAGTAACCTACTCCGATGACCGGAAAGTGGAAGTAACACTGGAGCTTCCGGATCCCGAAACCGTAAAAGTAAGCTTTACCAATACCGGAAAAACCCTTTCCCCGGATGAACATCGGTTTCTCTTCAGCCATTTCTTCCGGGGCATGAACAGCAAAGACAAGCCCGGCTTCGGCCTCGGGCTGGTGCTGGCTCACCGCATCATTCAGCTACATTCGGGCAGTATTCACTATGAAACGCCCGGCGAGAAGCTGAACAGGTTTGTGACGGCGCTTCCGATGACGGAGCAGGAGCTCAGGTAGAGGATAAAATCAGGAATCCACCATACTTCCGAATAACAGAACTTTCCGCGGCCGGGAGGATTTATTTTGTGTTTTTTAATTCGTTATTTATGAAAGCCTCAAGTTTCGCCTTATCAGGCAGCTGCAACTGGTATTTGCTTACAAAAATATCAAGATCACTATCGGAAATAGCATACTCTACCAGGGCTTTATTTTGATGCGTAACAAGCAATATTCCGACAGGCGGATTGTCAGTGCTTTCCCGGATATTTTTCTTGTAGTAATTGAGATACGACGTCAATTGCCCGATATGTTCATGTCTGGCAATTTCCGTTTTCAGTTCAACTAAAACGTGGCATTTCAAAATTCGATGATAAAAAACCAAATCAATAAAGTAGTATTCATCCCCAATCAGTAATCGTTTTTGCCGGGCCTCAAAACAGAATCCGTTACCGAGTTCGATAATAAATTGTTGCAAATGCTCAATAAGGGCATGTTCTAATTCACCCTCTTCTATTAAATGCGGCTGCCGGATATCGAGAAACTCGAAAAAATAATGTGACTTTACCAGATCAGTAGTTTGATGTGGCTTAATCTTGTGCATTATTTCATCAAATGAACCTTTGAGGTCTCCCGACAATCCCACCCTTTCGTAGGTGAGGGTATTGATCTGTCGCTTTAGCTCTTTTACGGAAGGTTGGACCTGCAAAATCAACAACTCGTAAAATCGCCTTTTCGTGGGATCGTCTATTTTTATCAGCTCCACAAGGTGCGTGAACGATGTAGAGAAAACAAACGTGTGCAGATAATTATCATTGTTCGTAGATGGGTCAGCAGCTGACTGACTAATCAAATTTAACAGACGTTCAATAACCTGCAATTCGTCAGTCGCCGACTGACCAATTGAGAGAACTGCATTCTGAGTATTGAGTTGGGGGGTACACAAGCCGGAAATTTGCGGATAAGTACTGTAAAACTGACGGCATAATTTCAAATTAGTTTCCGAGAGTCCTTTTATTTTGATGGCTTTGGAAAGCTCAACAATCAATCTGTTTCCATATTGAGCCCGGTCATTTCCCTTCTGTTCAAATTCTACAATATAAAAACCGATAAGCCAGTTTCTGAGTGTAATGTGCCTGTTGACAGCCTTTACGGCATTTTGATGTAAAAAATCATTGGTTCGCTGTATGCGAAAAGCTAAATTTTTAAAATTCATGGGTTCTTGTGTGGTCAGTAAAGATTTCTTCGATCAGAGTCTTCGGCTTGCCGAAACTCTGATTACCTTATAAAAAGACACGGTAATATCTCAGCTTAAACCCCGAATGCTCCGGATTGTGTGTAACGTGTGCAAATTTTGACCTGATGCTATTTTTGGTAAGCAAGCAGAGTCTAGGCAAGCCGAAGAATCTGCTTCGACACAAATTCTTGGGTTGCCGACCCAGGAATTGGTTTCTGAATAGTTAAAAGGAAGATTAGCCTTATTTCGCCCTAATCAGCTGCTCCATCCGCACCATCATTTCATCCTTTTCTTTCAGCATGCGTTCATAAAGCGCGATCTTTTCTTCGTGTAGTCTTTTGATTTCTTCTAAAGGATTGATATTGAATTTATAGTTGTTAACATACGCCACCGACTCATCGTGAAATGTGCCGGAAATAATGTTCACCACCTTTTCCTCATCAAAATTACGGAATGCTTCAATCGGAATTTTCAGCACCTCAGAAATTTGCTCCAAAAGCGCGGTATCAATAGTGGGCTTCTGCTCCAAAAGAGAAACCTTTTGCTGGTTCCATTCTTCGCCAAGCTCAAACGCCAAAGCATCCTGCTTTACGCCGAGCATCTCCCGGAAGCGCTTCACGTTCCGGCCTTCGTGGATGTTTTTAGTAGTCTCTGTCATGTTGTTTTAATCAATTGACTCTCGCGGATTAAATACATTTGTAAGCCATAGGGAGCACTCTGACTCCTTCCCTTTAAATCGCATTTTAAGGGTAAACAAAGATAATGAATTATAAGAACTTACCGATTCAGTAGCAGGCGAAAATCAGAGATATTGCCGCATTTTTTATCTGTAGTTCAGAAAATGGCCGATATTTGAAAAATATGATCCTGTTGAAATATAAAGATGTATATTTCAGACAAAGAAAAGCAAGGTCTTAAAGAAATACGGGATAAAACTGATCTGGGATGAAACAATTGAACTTGTTTGATTTTGATGATGACTATTCATTATATCGACTCCTGCAAAGTGAATTTTTGCCGGGCGAATATTATGAGATCGAGTATAAATCCGGGAAAGACGGATTCCCTAAAGAATTATGGAAATCGTATTCCGCCTTTGCTAATACCAATAACGGGATTATTGTAATCGGAATCAAAGACAGAAGAGACTATTTTACACTTGAAGGATTGTCGGATGATCAGATTACCCAATATAAAAAGCAGTTTTGGGACGATTGCAACAATCCCAATACCGTGAGCATAAATCTTCTGGGAAATGAAGATCTGAAAGTAGTAGATATTAAGGGGAAGAAATTAATGGCTATCCGGGTGCCTTTTGCCCGACGTACGGAAAGACCGGTTTACTTGACAAGGAATCCGTTAGGAAATACATACAAAAGGAATCATGAGGGGGATTACCGATGTACGGATGATGAAGTAAAAAGAATGCTTGCTGATTCCGGTACTGAACTGAAGAGAGACAACCTTATCCTTGAAAATTTTACGATGGAGGATTTAGACCCCGTTAGTATACGACAGTTTCGGCAATTATTTTCTTCGACCCGTGCCGGACATCCCTGGCTGGCATTGGAAGATATTGAATTACTTAAAAAGCTATCGGCTTATCGCAGGGATAGAAAAACGAAACAGGAAGGCATTACACTTGCCGGTCTTCTGATGTTTGGTAAAGAAGATAGTATCAAAGAACAGGAAGTTTTACCCGACTATTTCCCGGATTTCAGGGAACGTTTGTCGACAGATGAAAAAATACGCTGGACGGACCGCGTTTATCCTGATGGTTCCTGGGAGTGTAATCTCCTCCAGTTTTATCTGAAAGTATGGCCGAAATTGTCTTCTACTTTGCCCAAACCCTTTCGTTTGGATAATGATGAACGCACAGATGAATCCCTTACACATATTGCGCTCCGGGAGGCTTTTGTTAATGCTCTGGTGCATACAGATTATTCTTTAAGCGGAAATATCATTATTGAGCTGGATATTGAAAAGTTTGTGTTTTCAAATCCGGGTACACTTCTCGTGTCATTGGAGCAATATTATGCGGGGGGCGTAAGTGAATGTCGTAACCCGGCGTTACAACAAATGTTTATGTTGATAGGCCGTGCTGAAAAGGCGGGTAGTGGTGTAGATAAAATTATGACAGGGTGGCAGGAGTCGCATTGGCGAAGACCATTTTTGGAAGTAGAAAACCAGCCCGACAGGATTAAACTCACTTTACCCATGTTTAGTGTTATTCCCGAGCAGATACTGAGTGAATTGAGGGTCTTTTTTGACGATTTGAGCTCCCTCCCTCCCGATGAACTGACCGCTTTGTCCTTTTGCCTGATAGAGGGCTCTATTTCAAACCACAGATTACAGTATGTGCTTAATATGCACCCTTCAGACATAACAGGGATGTTGAAGAAGTTGTGTGCCGAAGATTATCTCGAGTCAGATAATAACGGCCGCTGGACGATCTATAAACTAAAGCAAAGTGCTGTAAGCTCTGAGAAGGTTGACACCCCCGACAGAAAGGTTGACACCTCGGCCGGAAAGGTTGACACCTCGGCCGGAAAGGTTGACACCTCGGCCGGAAAGGTTGACACCTCAATGGTTGCAATCCGGTTATTAAGAACAGATTTGGAAAAACTAATTATGAGGGTCTGCACACACGACTATATAAAAATGGATGAGATAGCCCGACAAATCGGCAAATCAGAAGATTACCTCAAAAATAAGATATTTCCACAAATGATAAAAGACGGTAAGCTGGATAAACGGTATCCTTATACCCATAATCATCCTGAACAGGGGTATAAAACCAATGAAAAGTACGTGGAAGAATTATAACATTCCTCCCCTCATTTTTAGTTTATCTTTATCAGCCTTAAGCCCTTTTTAAGGTTATCCGGCCGAATTTTGTTCCTCTAAATCACGAAGAGGGATGTATCGGAGTATGGTAGTGTTTATCAGCAGTTTTATTTTTTTCGGAAGTTTTGCGCAGGAGGATACCCTGCGGCTTTCACGCAGTGAGGCTGAAGCAATGTTCCTGAAGGAGAACCTGTTGCTGGTTGCCGAAAAAATGAAAATTTCCGGGGCCGAAGCGCTGGTTCAGCAGGCAAAACTATGGCCCAATCCCAATTTTACTTTAGATCAGGTGAATCTCTGGGCTACCCGCGGGCAGACGGGCGGCCAGGAGGTGGTGCCGCCACTATGGGGGAATTTCGGCCGTAACCGGCAGTTTGGTGCTGAACTGGAACAGCTTATTGAAACCGCGGGAAAACGGAGGAAGGAAGTAGCCGCAGAACGGGTAGGGGTAGAAATGGCCGCCGCAGAGTTTAGTGATCTGCTCAGGGAGTTAAAACTGAAACTGAGGAACAGCATGACCGGCCTGCAGGTGGTGCAGGAAAGAAAATTAAATGAAGAAGCCCGGCTGAGCTCTGTGAGGAGTTTGGCGCAGGCCTATCAGAACCAGGTAAATCAGGGAAACATACCCCGGAATGAGGCCGCGCGTTTGAGGGCATTGGAATTAGAGATCCGTAAAGAACTTCGTGAAATAGCGGAGAGTTCGTTCGAACGGCAGGTCGAACTGAAGCAACTGTTAAATCTGGACCCTGAAAGGGTGCTCATGATCACTGATCCGCTGACCCCGGATACGGCCCGCTACCGTTTACTTTCCGCAGAGCAGCTCCGGAGTGAAACGGACCGGCCGGACTTGAAGGTGACACAGCTGGAAGAGACGTATTACGGGAAGGTGCTGGCTCTGGAGCAGGCCAGGCGGGTTCCTGACGTTACCCTGCGGGCACAATATGACCGGAACGGTAATACCATGCTTAATTTTTTCGGTATCGGTGCAAGCATTGATCTGCCGGTATTTACTCGTAATCAGGGAAATATTCAGCATGCCGGGGTCAATCTCCGGAAAGCCGGGGTACGGGTTCAGCAGCAGGAGCTGATAATAAACACGGAAATCGTTCAGGCCCGGCAGGCTTTAAAAAATGCCCTCGATTTTTACCACGGTATGGAGCAGAATTATAATGAAACACTTGACGAATTACTGGGCGTATATACCCGGAATTTTATGAACAGAAATATAAGCATGCTCGAATATCTCGATTTTTCAGATACGTACCGAAACAGTAAACAAATACTCATTGAGGCAGGAAAAGAAGTGAGGGAACAGGCGGAGAAGCTTAATTATGTGTTAGGAAAAGACTTAAATGCGGGAATGTAAAGAAATAAGTCATCCCTATAACCCCATCAGGATATGAAAAAAATAGTGTCAATAGCTGCCCTGGCCCTGTTTGCAGCAGCATGCGGAGAAAAGGAGCAGGCAACGGAGGAAAAGAAATTTTGCCTTGATGAATCGTTTAAAGCCCGGATAGAGCTTTATACAGCAGACCTTCAGACGGTTACGGAAGGGATTCATCTTACGGGAAGCGTGGAGGCCAACCCGGACAAAGTGGTGAGTTATGTGCCACTGGTGAGCGGGGTGGTGACCGCCACGTATTTTTCACTGGGCGACAGGGTAACCCGGGGCCAGGTGCTGGCAGAAATGCAGAGCACAGAACTGAGCGGGATGTCGGCTGGAATCATCAGCCTGGAGAGTAAAATAAAAGCAGCCGAATCGGCCCTGGCTTCTGTGCAGTCAAGATTTGATGACGGGATTGCTTCCCGCAGCGAGCTGGCGGAGGCGGTGTCGGAAATGGAAGTATTAAAGGCCGAAAAAATAAGAGCGCAAAAAGACATGAACCTGTACAGCGGAAACTCCCAGAAGGGAGTATTTCAGATCAGGGCGCCGGCATCGGGAATCATCACCGAAAAAAATGTTAACCCCGGTGAGCAGGTCACCGGCGGTGGAGCGGCTCTTTTTACGATATCCGATCTGCAGAATCTTTGGGTAATGGTAAATATCTATGCCTCGAACGTCAACCGTGTTCATCAGGGAATGGACGTCAGTATTACCACGCTATCTTACCCGGGGGAGATATTTCAGGGCAATCTTTCACAGATATCGCCGGTCTTTGATGAAGAAGCCCGGGTGCTGAAAGGCCGTGTGATTCTTCCCAACACCGATTTCAAACTGAAGCCCGGCATGCTTACAGATGTCACTGCCTGGCGTAAAACCGGCCGTCAGGCTGTGGCAGTACCCACTGCTGCGGTGGTTTTCGCCGATAACCAGTATTATGTGCTGGTCTATAAAGACGATTGCCGTATCGAAGCCAGAAAAATTAAGGTGGAAGTAAAAAATGAGGATACTTCCTTTATTTCAGAAGGCCTGGAGGCAGGTGAACAGATTATTTCTAAAAATCAACTGCTGGTTTTTGAGTCGCTCGGGTTTTGACCCTTCGACAGGCTCAGGGTGACAAAAGTGACTTCTGTGGGTACAAAACAGATCCGTTCAGGAAGACAAAACCAATTGACTCAGGATAAAGGTTTTTCTCCTGATGCTTACCAGGTTCAAGAACCAGCTGGGGGATCTATTGTTGAATTCTCCTGCTGTCAGGCAAAGCGTCGCTACCCCAAGCTCTCCTTATTGTCACGCCAAGTGCTCCCCACTGTCACCCTGAGCCTGTCGAAGGGCGAAGGAGTATGAACCATCAGACCAGGGTTAAAAGAACCTGCCTGTTTCTGAGTAGTCTTGTTAAAAAAGAAATGTTTTATAAATACGGATTTGTGAATATGAACTTGAAGGGCCGGGGCCCGGGATTTTAACCTGAAGTACAGAAAAGAAATATGCAAAAGTTTATTAAAAATATAGTCGGCTTCTCCCTCAAAAATTCTGTCATTGTCTTCTTTATGACGGCTTTGCTGGTGGTGGCCGGTGTCATTTCCTACATCCATACGCCCATTGAGGCTTTTCCGGATGTAACCAATACCCGTGCGCGGATCATCACGCAGTGGCCCGGCCGAAGCGCCGAGGAAGTGGAAAAGTTTGTGACCCTTCCGCTGATGAAGGAGATGAACACCATCCCTAAAAAGACGGATGTTCGTTCCATTTCCCTTTTCGGATTATCGGTGGTCACGGTCATTTTTGACGACAAGGTAGAAGATTTTTATGCCCAGCAATATGCCTCCAACCGGCTGCAGGGAGTGGAGCTGCCCGAGGGTGCCGAGGCGGCCATTGAACCGCCGTACGGAGCCACAGGGGAGATTTTCAGGTATGTGATCCGGAGTAAAAGACCGGTGAAGGAGCTGACCGCCATCCAGGACTGGGTGATTGAACGGGAACTGGTGGCCGTGCCTGGCGTGGCCGATGTGGTGAGCTTCGGGGGAGAAGAAAAGATTTATGAGATTAAAATTAACCCTACTGAGCTGGCCAATTATGACCTCTCTCCCCTCGATGTGTACGAAGCGGTATCCAAAAGCAATATCAACGTGGGAGGCGATATCATTGAGCTCGGAAACCAGGCCTATGTGGTACGGGGAGTGGGTTTGCTGGAGAGCATAGAAGATATTGAGAATATTCTTATTGAAGTGAAAGGAAGCAGCCCGGTGCTGGTGAAACACGTGGCGCAGGTGGAGGTAGCGGCCAAGCCCCGCCTGGGGCAGGTAGGGCTACAGGACGAAGACGACCTCGTTCAGGGCGTGGTAATGATGCTCCGGGGCGAAAACCCCGGCGATGTGATCCCCCGGTTAAAAGAGAAAATTGCGGAGCTCAACCACGATATTCTTCCCGGTGATGTAAAGATCGAAGCGTTTGTAGACCGCACGGAGCTGGTAAACGCTACCGTAAATACGGTGACCAAAAACCTGCTGGAGGGCATCGTCTTTGTGTCAGTAGTGGTATTTATTTTCCTCTTTAACTGGCGAACCACGGTGATTGTGGCCACGGTGATTCCGTTGTCGTTCCTTTTCGCCATTACCATGCTGCGAATCCAGGGGCTCCCGGCTAATCTCATCTCCCTGGGGGCTATTGACTTCGGGCTGCTGCTGGAGGGCACGCTGGTGATTGTGGAAACAGTTTTTGTGGCTATGGAAAAGAAAGCGCATGCCGTAGGGATGAAAAGGTTCAATGCCATGAGCAAGTCGGGGCTGATCCGTCGGAGTGCGGGCAGCGTGGCCAAGTACATTGTGTTTGCCCAGATCATCCTGATTGTGGCCCTGATTCCTATCTTTTCTTTTCAGAAAGTGGAAGGAAAAATGTTTTCTCCATTGGCGTTCACACTGGGTTACGCCCTTTTGGGCTCACTGATCCTCAGCATTACCTATGTACCGGCCATGTGCAAACTGATGCTCACCCGGAACATCAGGGAAAAGGAAAATGCGGTTTCGCGCTTTTTTAAGAATAATCTTTACCGGCTTTTTACATGGAGCAGCCGGCATAAGAGAGCCACTATCGGTGCGTTCCTGGTTTTTCTGGCCAGCTGCCTGACGGGCTTTATGTTTATGGGTACAGAATTTATTCCGAAACTGAACGAGGGCGCACTCTACGTGAGGGCCACGCTGCCCAACAGCGTCAATCTCCGGGAGTCGGTTCGGCTGGCGAAAGAAATGAAAGCGCAGATCCGTGAATTTGAAGAAGTGAAGTTTGTACTGAACCAGGTGGGCCGGCCGAATGACGGAACAGATCCCACCGGTTTTTTCAATGCCGAGTTTCATATTCAGCTTCACCCGGAAAAAGAGTGGAAGCGGAAAATCTCAAAAAATGAACTGATTGATGAAATGCGTACCCGGCTGCAAACTTATCCGGGAGTGGTTTTCGGGTTCAGCCAGCCTATACAGGATAATGTGGAAGAGTATGTGGCGGGGGTGAAGAGCTCGCTGGTGATCAAGATTTTTGGCGAAGACCTGTTTGAACTGGAAAAGTATGCGGGCCAGGTGGCCGATGCCATCCGCGGTGTAGAGGGTATCCGGGATCTGAATGTGTATAAAAATATAGGGTTGCCGGAGCTGAGGGTGCAGCTGCACGACAGCAAGATGGCGCGTTACGGGGTAGATATTCATGACGCCCAGGCGGTGATCGAAATGGCTATAGGCGGGCGGGCGGCTACCCGTTTCTTCGAAAATGAACGGATGTTTGATGTGCGCCTCCGCTTTGATAAGGCGTATCGCGATGACGAGCAGAAGATCGGTGAGATTCTGATTCCCTCCAAAAGCGGGAAAAAGATTCCCCTGAAGGAAATTGCCACCATTCAGTACCTCACCGGGCCGGCGTTTGTGTACCGCGAAGGCAGCAGCCGCTACATTGCCGTGGGCTTCAGCATCGAAGGCCGCGACCTGGGCAGTACCATTGAAGAAGCCAAGGCAAAGGTAGCAGAGAAAGTGGAGCTTCCTGCCAAACATAAAATGGTATGGGCGGGAGAGTTTGAAAGCAAGGAGCGGGCCACCGCGCAGCTGGCCGTGATTGTACCGGCAGTGTTGTTGCTCATTTTGTTTTTACTCTATTTTAATTTCGGTACCGTAAAAGATACGCTGATTGCCGCCAGCACTATTCCTTATGCTTTTATCGGCGGTTTCCTGTCGCTTTGGCTTACCGGCACCGTCTTCGGCATTTCCGCCGGTATCGGATTCATTATCCTGTTTGGGGTAAATACCATCAACAGCATCATACTGATTGCCGTTATGAAAGATAATCTGCGGAAGATGAGCCTGAAAGAGGCTATTGACCAGGGAGTGTATTCCCGCATCCGGCCCATTGTGATGATCGCGCTGATGGGTTCACTCGGGCTGCTTCCGGCCGCCTTATCTACCGGCATGGGCTCCGAGATCCAGAAGCCGCTGGCCATCATGATTGTGGGCGGACTGCTGATTTGCATGATCCTGTCGCTTACGGTTCTGCCTCAGGTGTTTTACGGGGCGTATAAACGGAAGAAAGGGTAATTGTTTTGCGAATATAGTTAAATGAGGCTCCGGTTCGGAGCCTTGTTTATTTCTTCCAGGCAGAGTATCAATCTTGTTGTACTCTGCTTTTCTTAAAATGTCCTTTTTCAAAGAGACTCTGCGGGAAAGCAAAAATTCACTAACATACAGAAATAGTTTCGCTACTCGGTTTACGCATGACATGCACTTTCAGCGTTTTAATTTTCTGTCTCGCTTCCCACAAATCATAACTCTGCTGCATGTTGAGCCAAAGCTCTGGCGTTGTGCCTAACGCCGTACTTAATCGCAAAGCCATTTCCGCGCTGACCCCCAAATGCCCGTTGACCAGCATCGATAACGTACGGCGCGACACGCCTAAATCCGCGGCTGCCTGCGTAATCGTCTTTTCCATCGGGTCAAGATATAGCCCCTTTAATACTTCCCCCGGATGTGCCGGAGCCATTCCTTGTACTGCCATTTTTTTTCTCCTGCGTTAATGGTAATCGATATAATCAATGTCGAAAGCACCACCATCCTCGAAACGGAAAATGATGCGATAATTCCCCGTAACCTTGACGGCGTAAAAATCCGCTAAGTCGCCTTTTAAGCCATGAAAATCCGACCCGGGGAAATTGGCATCTTCTGCTATTTTCGCCCCATGCAGCAAAGTCAGAATAAGCCGTATTCTAGCCATTTGGGCTGCTGGCAGTTTTGACCTGTCGCCTTTTTCCCAGAACAGCCGCAATCCCTTGTGTCGGAATGTTTCAATCATAGTTACAAATGTAACATGTAATATATCGTATTACGTGTTTTTTTCGGTAAAAGTTCATACGTATATTATTCGTTTCATAAATCTACATCACATCAAAACCCTGTTGTTATAAAGAAAGATGGCCGCGTTTCACTGGGGTCGGAACAAAATGTCAGAGTCTCTTTGAAATCCCTGCGGAATCAGATGGACTTCGGCCTACTGAATAGTTTTGAGTTTTGCAGCTTTAATCAGGCTGTCAAGTGTATAGAAAATATTCTGTCTGTCGGCGTCGGGCAGTTCATCAATATCTTTTAGACGTTGGAGCGTTTTTTTATCTAATACTTTTAAATTCCCATCTCCGGCCAGGTAATCGAGGGAAACTGAAAGTGAATCGGCGAGTTTTTTTGCCGTATCAATAGCAGGTTTCATCTCATCACGTTCATACTTACCTATGATATCGCCACTTATACCCGAAAGCTTTCCCAATTCAGCCTGAGAGAGTTTTTTTTCTTTGCGGCAGAAACTTACTTTTTGTCCAAACGTCATGATTGTTCAGTTTTCAGTGGTAAAAACTAATGGAATAACAAAAATAGAGGAATGTAAATTCAGAAGCAACAAGATGCATTGTAATTCGACCGGAGAAAATAGTTGATTTGATAAACTGAATTATTGTAATTAATAGTAGATAATGATTCAGGTAATAATCAATATTCTAATAATAAAAAGTAATAAATATGAATTATAATTAGTTTTTTTAAAATATTCACTTTATATTTGTGAATGATTGTTCATTTTTTAAATTTATAATGTCGTTATACTATGTCAAGGATACGAAGCAGGAGAATTAAACTGCACGCAAGATACCGTGAACTGTCGTGTGGTCAGAAAATAGTACCCTGGTTAAATATTAGTGGTGTATGGCTGGAAGAACTGGGCTTTAAGGTAGGGGATACGTTAAGCATTACCACCCGTGAAAAGTTGTTGATCATAGAGCCATTACCAGAGGGTGCGCAAAAAGAACAAGAGTATAAAACGGCTCTCGAAAAAGTCAAAAAAACACTTAAAAGCCTTGCCCGATAGGAAAGATGGATATTGTTAGTTTACTTTCCACCTCTTCACCGTACAGAAAAACAGGTGTTTTGTTGGCTGGCGCTGCCGAAATCTTATTTTTGTGCATAATTGAAATAAAATATGATGCACGTAGCCTGGGGAGTCGTGAATTTTGTTCTGCTGGTTTTCTTTATACGGGCAGTTGGGCAGGCCGTTCTTATTCTTTACAGGGAGATGGGGTACCTGACACTCATTTTTCTCCTCCTCGGGGTTTTATCGTTTGCCTTCAGGCCCGGCAGGGGGCAGGGAGAGGAAGTAGTATCCTGGCAAAATACAGAAACGAAGGAAATGGAAACTTCCCCTCCGGAAGGGCATGAAGCGGTGGTGGAAGACATGCTCACCTACACCCGGAAAATAAACTATTTCTACGGAAAAGACAGTACAGGAAGGAAGATCGTAGCGAAAGCCTTATGGAGTGACACCGGGTTAAGTGCCTTTACCCAACGGCGGCTCGAAAGGTTTTCTGTTCTGCAGACAGACTTCAAAGACCGTATTGAACCGAAGAATTCGCTTGCGGGCCCGTATTACGAGGCCTATGTGGCCGAAGACTGGAATTTGCTGGGGTTCAGGCTATTCAGTAATTACAGGACGATCAGGGGGAGAATTCCTTTATGATGCCGGCCAAAATAATTCTGCCACAGATACACAGATATACAAACACTCATCTGTGGCTGTTTTAAAACGCAGAAATCGGATAGCCGTTAACAGGATTCAAGCCGAGCCGCTTTCCATTTGTAAGCGCTTACGATCCGGGCCGCAGGATACCCACCTTAAATCCGGGATAGCTGAAATACCTGTGTTTCCAGCTCCAGGAGTTCATCCATCATCTTCTTCCGGAAGGTTTCGGTCTGAAGGTGTATCCGCGGAATCAGCTCTTTGTAGTAGTCGATGCCGTTTTGTAGCTGTTCTCTGAACTTCTGAAAATATTTGGCCTTTTTGAGGTCTTCCAGGTTGGCTTCCATGTCCTTTCGCAGGTAATCTACGTAGAGCCGCAGCTCATTGATAAATACATGCGAACGCGGAGTATCAGAAAGTATATTCAGTTTGCCGTAAATGTGCTTTATCATTTCTTCCAATGAGAAGCTGCCCGAAAAATAAGCCAGGTTAGGCCCGGGGCAGATGGCTACGGCTTTGTTTTCTTTGGGTTTGAGCAGGTCATAGCTGAGGTAGGCGGAGGCGGAAAGCCCTTCGCAGAGGCAGGTTTTTTCAGTGACGGCATCCACTTTTTTCTGCAGTTCGGCAGGGTCGGTTTCTTCCTTCTGCAGCTTTTTGATTTTCAAAGCCTGGTACTGCCGGGATGCCGTGCAGATGGGCTCAGCCGTAAACTCGGTATCCGATACCAGGAATTTCTTCACACAGGGGCTGCCGGGTCTGTTTTTGGCAATTCGTTCCAGGCGCTGTTTTTCGGCAGTGGCCGGTCGAAAATTATTGAAAGGGATGCCCAACGGTGAAGCCCGGCTGAGGTAGAAGTCTTCCGGCACAGCTGTGCTGAGTGCCTCCAGGGTTTCAGAATCTACCGTGGTAGCTTCGGGCACCAGCAGGAAAGGGCTGCCCCAGCCGGTGGCGTCGAGCTCGTAGTAATTCAGGAGAAAGGTATTTTCTTCGGCAGTGCCGATGCCGCCCTGTACCGATATTTTCATCTTCGTTGGCTGCGGACAGCTTATTTGCTTTGCCTCCAGGGCCTGGCTGTAAAGCTGAAACAGCTCTGCGGTCATTTCGGCCCGGTGGGTTTTAAATTCTTCAAGAATGGGCCCCAGAAGATAGCCCTGTGTGGCAAAGGCGTGCCCGCCGCAATTCAGGCCCGATTCAATCCGGAATTCGGAAACCCACAGTCCTTTTTTAGCGAGGAATTTGGCCTGGATCAGGGCCGAACGGTAATCGCTGACTTTCAGTATGATCTTTTTCCGTAACCGGTACTGTTGATCCGGAAAGAAATCAGGGAAGGTTTCGATGTAGCTGTACAGCCGCGGATTCATACCGGCCGATAGCACCACCGAAGATTCGAGGTCGCTGTCGGCAAATCCTTTGAGGGCCTCGAGGGCGTCGCTTCCGCTTTCTTCCCCATGAAGGCTATAGTTTATTTTGTCTACCTTGGCCATGATGTTCACGTCAATGGCCCCCGGCACCAACTGCGCCTTAAGCTCCTTTTCCAGTTGAAGTTTTTCAACGCCGGCACGCATCTCCGTGTAGGCGCGGTAGCGGTTTTTCAGAGCGGCGGTTTCGGGCAGCAACTCAAAATACCGGTATAGTTCTCCCTTCTGATCGAAGTACTCCTGTTTCAGGGCATCCGTTTTCTGCCGGATGATCTGCAGCATAAGGTTCAGCCAGGCGGTAATTCTTTTCGAACGGTAGCCGGTATCTTTTACCGGAATGGGCGAGTATTCCCGGCCTTCTTTCTCTGTGTAGAATTTTCTCATGCGTTCGAGGAGGAAGTCGTCTACGATAGAGGTAACGGAGGAAATGCCCAGATGAGCTACTTTTACGGGGGTGTCAACGGTATAGGCCAGTCCGAGTACCGGGATATGAAAGGTATGAGGCATTGAATTGAATTAAATGGATTACAAAGAACCCGCGAAAGACCTCCATAAAAAATGATGCTGGTCACATTCGTACACAGAAAGGTAAAACCGGGTCGTGCCCGGGAGATAAATATGATAAAGGTCATCCGTAATTATTACGCGTTTTATGCACCTATTGATCGTACGTGATGTTATTTGATAAATCAAAGTTTTATTTCCAGGATATGACATTTCAAGATTATCTCGATTATTTTCGGTCTGTTATTGAAACCCCTGACGAAGAGCAATCCGCGCCCTACGATAACCCCGACTATATAGAATACACCCGTATGAACTGGTCGCGTACGAACCGCTGGCTGAAAACCGGTAAGCTTTCAGAAGCATTAACCGCCCTGATCAAAGGTATCCAGGAGCCTCAGCAATGGATTGTCATTACCGAGCCATGGTGTGGCGATGCGGCGCACAGCGTACCGTTTTTTCACATGCTGGCGCAGCTGAATCCCCTGATCCGGGTGGAATATGAGTTAAGAGACAGCGAGCCTTTCCGGATAAATAACTACCTGAGCAATGGTTCCAAATCAATTCCGAGGGTGATTTTTCGGGATGCAGCAGGAAAGGATCTGGCCGTTTGGGGGCCACGCCCGGCGGGGTGCCAGGAGGTGTATGCGCGGTTGACGGCTGACAAGGCAGACTTCGAAACGGTTAAGACCGAGGTCCAGAAGTGGTACAATGCCGATAAGGGAACCGAGCTGCAGTCGGAGCTGGAAAAGCTGCTTGGGTGAACCGTTCCTGAGCGGGGTCAGAGGATAGCTTATAAGTTTAACCCAAATTACGCATTAGAAATTTCAGCGAGACAAAATTCTGCAAAATATCTGTGACCAGCCGATAAAAGCATAGTGAGCTATGGTTTTTGAGGCAGGGAAGCAGATATGAAACAGAATTTTGGCGCAGTAAAGAGTCTGATGCGTAATTTGGGTTTAACCGGGCCGTTGTTAATTTGCCTGCGTACCCGGATTATTCTTTTCTTTCTTCTTCACCGGGTCATAGCCAAATCCACCCCAGGGATGGCAGCGGGCAATTCGTTTCAGTCCCAGCCAGGTGCCTTTGATCACCCCCCATTCCTGAATACTTCCGATCATGTAGTGTGAACAGGTAGGGTCATAGCGGCAGGCGTTGGGCAGGAAAGGGGAGATAGCCCCCTGGTAAAATCTGACCAGGAAGATGAAAAGTGCGCCCAATGTTTTGTTCAGAAAATTCATAAAAAGAATTACGGCTTGCTTTCCGGCTGGCCGGGATGTACAGACCCAGAACGACATAGCCGAAGCTTAGTTCGATTTTAAAACGAGGGTGTCCTGCCGACAAACAGGGATTACACCGGATTCGGGCTATGGCTCGCAGGCTTCGGGCCACATTGCCGGAGTCCGGCGGTTTGGTTTATTAATGCACAACAGCCCCCGGTCCCCGGCGAACTTTTTTAAACCCCCAGTAATGAAAGCATTTTTGTTGCCGGTTCCGTTCTTTCAGACGTTGTTAAGGTCCCGGACTATCTCGCGCACATGGATATTGAACACATACCGCAATTTCGGAAAATCCGGTCTTTCAACTATCTTTCAGCTCTCTGCGAAGTATTTTACCTACGTTGGTTTTCGGTAGATCATCACGGAACTCCACGTATTTGGGCCGCTTGTAGGCGGTAAGGTTTTCTTTGGCATAGGCGCGGATCGCCGCTTCGGTCAGGTCGGCATCTTTTTTTACCACAAAAATCTTCACGGCCTCCGTTGACTTATCATCATTTACACCTACACAGGCTACTTCCAGTACGCCGGGGCACTGTGAGATCACTTCCTCTATTTCGTTCGGGTATACGTTAAACCCGGACACCAGGATCATGTCTTTCTTTCGGTCTACTATTTTAAAAAAGCCGTCGGCCTGCATAAGCCCTATATCACCGGTTTTAAAGTATTTTCTGTCATCGGCGGGATCCGTATAAAACACGTTGTCGGTTTCTTCCTGCCGCTTATAGTAACCGCGCATTACCTGTGGCCCGTGGGCACAGATCTCGCCGATCTCATCGGGGGCTCCCCACTGGCCGTCGTCTTTCAGAATCTTCATAATGGTGGAAGGGAAGGGAAGACCAATGGTACCCAACTGCTGACCACCGTCTCCCACGGGGTTAACGGAAAGCACGGGAGAAGTTTCGGAAAGTCCGTAACCCTCTGATATTTTACAGCCGGTTACTTCATACCATTTTTCCGCAACAGCCGCCTGAAGCGCCATCCCGCCAGACACCGTAACCTTAAGATGCGAGAAATCAAGGGCCCGGAATTCGGGGTTATTCAAAAGCGCATTAAAGAGGGTGTTCAGGCCGGGAAAAATAAAGATCTGGTGCTTTTTCAGGTCTTTTAGCAAGGCTTTCTGATCTCTGGGGTTAGGAATCAGGATGTTGTGTAAGCCCAGCTTCATCATGGCAAACACATTGACGGTCAGCGCAAAAATATGATAAAAGGGAAGTGCCCCGAGGATTTTCCGCGGAATATCGTATTTGAATGCGGGCTGAAACCAGAGGCTGATCCCCTCCATGTTGGCAATGAGATTGCGGTGCGTAAGCTCCGCACCTTTCGAAACCCCTGTGGTACCGCCGGTATATTGGATCAGTGCCAGGTCATGGATACCTGACTTCGGCTTTTTATAAGCAGAATCCCTCCCTTTTGAAATAGCTTCGGAAAAGGATATACTGCCCGGCAGGTGGTAAGCCGGAACCATTTTTTTTACACTCTTCACCACAAAGTTGACGATTTGCTTCTTAGGGAAACCCAACAGGTCGCCCAGTTCGGTCACGATCACGTGTTTGATCTGCGTTTCTCCTATGACCTTTTCCAGGTTGAATGCAAAATTGGCAACAATGACAATGGCTTTCGACTCCGAGTCCGTAAACTGGTGCTTCATCTCCCTCGGAGTATACAGGGGGTTGGTATTTACTACCACGAGCCCCGCCAGTATAGAGCCGAACAGGGCTATAGGATACTGGGTACAGTTTGGCATCTGGATGGCGATCTTGTCGCCGGTTTTCAGACCCAGGCTCTGTAAGTATGCAGCAAAAGCATAAGACTGTTCTCCGATTTGTTTATACGTATGGGTTTTATCCATGTACGTAAAGGCAGGCAGGTCCGCATATTTTTTGAATCCTTCGTCGAGGAGCTCAACCAGGGAAGGGTACGCTTCCGGGTTAAGCTCATGGGGTACTCCTTCGGGGTAATGATTGAACCAGGGGAAATCGTTTTTGCTGACAGACATAGGTTAAGATTTTGCTTGAAAATGAGCAGGTTGCTGTTGACTACCGTCTCTTATAAAATTGTAATAAACGTAAAAATAGTAGGATTTTTCTGATTATGGTAAATATTTGATTAAAGTATGATTAAAAATAGATATTGAATTATTTAAGTTGCTTATAATAAGATGATTTAGTTTGCATTGATCCGCTGCGGGCTTTGGTTTTTATTTATTCGCGGCGGGGCACAGGATAAGAACCCGATGGAACAGCCGTTTCCGGGAAAAGCAGAATTCATAAGGTCGCAGGTTTCTTATATATTTGCCGGGATATAAGTTTAATGATGTCTGAGGAATTGGAATTCTGGATGAAAGGTCCCGTGGCCGGTGTCCCTGCGTTACTGCAGCCGGTCGCCCATGCGCTGCTGCAGCTACAGCGGGAAGTTCATGCTGACCTGGCCGCGTTCAGGGAGGAGCACCTTTGGATATGTCCGAAAGGTATGGCGGCAGTGGGGTTTCATCTGAAGCATATTGCGGGAGTAATTGACAGGATGTTTTCATATGCGGAAGAAAAAGGGCTCACAGAAGATCAGTGGGCTTATCTTCAGTCCGAGTCTCATCAGGATGCAAAGCTTTCCGATTTACTTAATCATCTTGACAGGAGGATAGAATGGAGTATAGAGCGCCTAAAAGAGGTAGATGATATGCATCTTACCTCTCCCCGGTTTCTGGGCCGCAAAAGAATACCGGTTACCCTCATAGGTTTGCTTTTTCACAGTGCAGAACACGGAATGCGCCACCTTGGCCAATTGAAAGTTACCGCCAGGGTAGTGAGTTAAATACCGTCGCCGGATTCTTCGCCCGGAAACCGGAGGTTCGTTTTGGTTTTTTCTGTACATAACCGGAAAACCCCTTAACTTTACAGGAATAAAAAGTACATGAAGTCATCCGTTTTCAACGGGGAATACACAAGGGGCTGATTCCCGGGTGTAAACTTACTACCTCAACTAACTTTACAGATAAAATGCGTAAACTCATTGCTATCCTTGTCCTGGTTCCCGGCCTGGTAACCGCTCAGAAGCTCATTCGTTATGTAGATCCGTTCATAGGCACAGCCAAAATGGGACACACGTTTCCGGGGGCTACCGTACCCTTTGGAGCGGTACAGCTCAGTCCGGATACGGATACCGTTTCTTATGAATTCAACGCAAAATACAACCCGGAAGTGTATACCTTTTGCGCCGGGTACCGATACCAGGATCCCACCATTACGGGCTTTAGTCATACCCACTTCAGTGGCACGGGGCATTCGGATCTGGGCGATTTTCTGGTCATGCCCACCACCGGGAAACTGCAGCTGAACCCGGGAACAGCCGATAAGCCGGAAACGGGGTTCCGGTCACGGTTCAGCCATGAACAGGAGCATGCGGAGCCCAATTATTACCGGGTGATGCTTGAAGACCACGGTATAAAAGCGGAACTCACCACCAGCATGCGGACGGGTTTCCACCGGTATACTTTCCCGAAAAAAGAGGAAGCACATATCATTCTTGATCTGATGTCAGGGATTTACAATTACGAGGCTAAAAATGTCTGGACGGTGGTCAGGGTGGTCAATGACAGCACCATTACGGGGTACCGGCAAACCAACGGCTGGGCGAGAACCCGTACCGTATACTTCTCCATGACTTTCTCAAGGCCTTTCAAATCGTATGGAAGCCGGAATTTTGAGAAAACGCAGGTGTACCGCGGGTTCTGGAGAAAGTTTAATCAGAACGATAATTTTCCGGACCTGGCCGGCCGCCAGCTGAGAATGCACTTTGATTTTGACGTGGAAGCCGGTGAACAGATTATGGTTAAGCTGGCGCTTTCGCCGGTGAGTATGTCAGGGGCCACCGCCAATCGTGAAACAGAAATCCCCCACTGGGATTTTGATAAAACCAAAACGGAAGGGCAGCAGCTCTGGGAGAAAGAATTGGGCAGGATCCGGGTGAAGATGCCTTCGGAGAAAGATTATGTTAATTTCTATACGGCCATGTACCATGCGGCGCTTATGCCTACGGTTTATATGGATGCCGACGGAAAATACAGGGGACTGGACCACGAGATTCATGAAGCTAGGGGTTTTACAAATTATACCTCTTTTTCCCTTTGGGATACCTTCCGGGCTTTTCATCCCTATATGAACCTGGTAAACCCGTCAAGAAATGCCGATATGGTACAAAGCATGATGGAACATTACCGCCAGAGTACACTTGGGATGCTCCCTATCTGGTCACATTACGCTAACGACAACTGGTGCATGAGCGGTTATCACAGTGTGTCGGTTATTGCCGACGCCATCATCAAAGGCGTGTATAAGGGCAATGCGGCAGAGGCGCTGGAGGCCTGTGTGGCTACCGCTAACCAGCGAAGGTATGAAGGCATTGGGGATTATATCGACAAAGGTTATATCCCGGCCGAAACCAACGGTACCTCGGTTTCCAATACGCTGGAGTATGCCTATGACGACTGGTGTATTGCCATGCTGGCCCTTCATCTGGGGAAAGACGAGATCTACCGGACTTTTCTGAAGCGGTCGGAAAACTGGCGGAATGTATACGACAAGAGCATTGGTTTTATGCGTCCCCGATTAAAAGACGGCAGTTTCCGGAAAGACTTTGACGTGCTGGATACCCACGGACAGGGTTTTATAGAAGGAAATACCTGGAACTACAGTCTTTATGTACCCCACAATCCTGATGCCCTCAAAGAAGTGATGGGCGGAGAAAAGCGCTTTACGGCTTACCTCGATTCTCTGTTTACCATGCACCTGCCCGACGAATTCTTTGCCCATACCGAAGACATCACCCGGGAGGGCATCATCGGCAATTATGTACACGGAAACGAACCGGCGCATCATGTGGCGTATCTGTACAATATCACCGGCCAGCCCCGGAAAACCCAGGAACGGGTGCGGATGATCCTGAACCACCAGTACGATAACGGAGCCGACGGGCTCAGGGGAAACGACGACTGCGGGCAGATGAGCGCATGGTACCTGTTCAGCAGCCTCGGGTTTTATCCCGTATCACCCGGATCGGATGAATACTGGATCGGTAGTCCCCTGGTGCATGAGGCAGTGGTCAATCTTGAAAACGGAAAAACGTTTACCGTGGAAAGTATAAATCCGGGAGAGAAGAATGTCTATGTTCAAAAGATACTCCTGAACGGAAAGCCCCTCAGCGGGCTGCGTCTGAAGCATTCAGACATTGTGAAAGGAGGGAAGATACAGTTTTTTATGACGGATAAGTGAGTTCTGCAATGGCGTCTTCCGGTGCCAGGACACGTACTTGTGAATTTTTGAAATCTTTGATATTCCGGGTAATGATAAAACCGGTGTCCTTTATGGAGGAGGCGCAAAATATTTGCAAAGCATCTTCGAAGTCGGGATGAGCGGACCGAAGGCCTTTTCTCAGGGTGTCCGGATCAATGGAGATGACCTGTATAAAATCCAGGAAGTATTTCCCTTAAACTTTTCTCATCAAGATATTTTTTGAGAATATAATGCGTGGTCGCTATGGAATGAGAAGACGCATAAAGTTGAACTTTATTTTCTGTAAAAAATAACGAAAGGATAAACCCGAAAATTCCAAAAACTCCCCGATACATGTTAATTTTCTTGCGATTTTAAAATTCTTCCGATGAAAAAACTGCTTCTGCTTGTTTTAAGTATAATTCATTTCCAGGGTTTCAGCCAGGCGGATACGGTTCAATACCGGATAGCCGGCCGAAAAAATGCTCCGGAAAATTACAACAAGCCCTATGTGATCCTGATTTCCGCCGACGGCTTCCGGTACGATTACGCCAGGAAGTATAATGCAGGAAATCTCCTGAAACTGGCAGAGACGGGTGTGCATTCCAAAGGCATGATCCCGTCGTACCCCAGCAATACATTCCCGAACCACTACACACTGGTGACCG
>CAZLXI010000018.1:0-83563 GCA_964563435.1 uncultured Lacihabitans sp. | reverse complement strand
GAAGACTCTGATTGAACAAAAAAACAATTTTGGGTATAAAGATGGATATTCGGAAGTGAAATTCAGAAATTTGCTGAGGTAATCTTATCGAAGATGATAAAAGAATATTTTGAAAGTTTCGGGGTTTTGACAGAGGAGGAAATTGAAACCCTTATTCCTCTTTTTGTACCAAGAAGACTCAAGAAGTTTGATTTCTTCGTTCAGGAAGGGGAGCGATGTACGGAAATCGCATTTATTGAGTCGGGCGTTTTTCGTTCCTATTATGTATCAGGAGAAGGGGAAGATATAACGTATTGCTTCAGGTTTCAAAATGAATTAATGGCTGCCTATTCTTCATTTATCACGGGAAACGGGAGTTTAGAAAATATGCAGGCGCTTTCTCCTGCCGAATTACGGGTCATTAAAAAAAGCAAACTGGAAGAAGTGACCCAAAGCCCTAACTGGACAAGGTTTTTGAAAATCATTGCAGAACAAAACTATCTCGAGCTGGAACAAAGAGTATTTCAACTACAAAGAGAGAATGCGCAGAAACGATACGAAACCCTGCTCAGAAATCAGCCGGAATATATCCGGCAGATTCCCTTGCAATATCTTTCTTCTTACTTAGGAATTACACAAAGGCATCTGAGCAGAATAAGGAAAGCCATCTCTTTTTAGACAAATGTCCTGAAGCAGGGAAAATCATCCCTCTAATTTTGTCCGATAAATCAATCGGATAAATGAGGAAAAAAATAGTACTGATAAACGGGCATCCCAACCCGGAATCGTTTAACTATGGAATAGCAGAGGCTTATAAAAGAGGGGCGAGAAAGTTAGGTGCGGAAATTAAGGAAATCATCATTTCTGAATTAAACTTTAACCCCAATTTGAAATTCGGGTATCAAAAAAGAACGGAACTGGAGCCCGATCTGCTTGAAGCGTGGGAAAAGATAAAATGGGCGGAGCACCTGGTTTGGGTTCATCCTGTTTGGTGGGGTGGATTTCCGGCATTAATGAAAGGGTTTATTGACCGCCTGTTTCTTCCCGGGTTTGCATTTCGGTACAGGGAAAACTCCATTTGGTGGGACAAGCTTCTGACCGGGAAAACAGCCTTTATTATTACTACACTTGATCAGCCGGGTTGGTACTATTGGTTTGCCTACGGACGCCCCAGTGTAAACCAGTTGAAAAAATCCATTCTTCGGTTTTGCGGGGTAAAACCCGTAAAAGTGAAATACATAGCGTTTGTCCGAAACTCCGACGAACAAAAAAGGAGAAAATGGCTGGCTGAAATAGAACGGCTCGGGGAAAGAAAGGCTTAAAATTACCCTGTATTCAAAGCAGAGTCTTCGGCCTGCCTAGTCTCTGATGGAACAAAGGCATTAATACAGCTTTCTGTCAATATTGGTTTTCATTCCATAGTAGTCCATTTCAAAGCAGGCACGACCCAGAATGATTGCCGGATTTATCCGGTATTGTTCCGCAAACCGTATAATCATTTTATCATTTAAAGGCAGGTAATTTTCTACTAAATCATTCCACCAGTGACCAGGTATCAGGCTTTCCCGGGCGTAGAGATTTGCTTCATTTTCAAACTCATTTTCTTCCATTTTATCCAAATCGAGGAATTTGATTTCCCTGTTATCTTTCAGGTGCAATGCAATGTGCCCTATCTCGTGTAAAATGGTGAAAGCCAGGTTGTCAATTCTGTTATACCGGAGTGTCAGAGCAATGGCCGGATTATTTTGAGACCAGAATGAGTATCCGTCAACCGGCGTTTTTTCCGGTTTATCCATGATCAGGAGTTTGATGCCGTATTGAGCTAATTTCCTGTCAATAGCCGGTATTGTATTGCTATTGGCGTAAAAAATCTCTCTTAATTCTTTATTTAGGTGAGGCAGGTTTTCAAAATTGAACGTGTTTGTTTTCTTTCTTTTTGCCTCGTATTCTACGATAGAGGTCCAGGCAATCAGGTTTTTTTCATCGATCTGCAGTTTCTCACTCTTTTTAAAAAAAGCGAATTTTCTCTCTGAAAACTTATTAATCAGCCCGTCTATGGATTCCACACCGTAGATAGATTGAATGGTAGATATATTCGAAGGTAAATCATGGATCAGGTATCCCTTTTTACTGAAAAATTTAATCGGGACATACTGGTTTATGATATTCCAAATCTCAATAAGTTTAATCTTTGCGATATTCTTTTCCTTGATTTTCGCACAGTCAATTTCATATTGAGATTGAAATTTCATCCAATAATCAGCAGAGATTCCAAGAGCCTTTTCTAATAATATGGCGATATCCGCAGTTACAGGCCTTTTTCCTTTTATGATTTCATTCAGGAAGGAGGGCTGAACACCCAGGAGAACAGCCAAATCTTTTTGGCTTATGTCACGGCGTACCTCCAGTTCATCTTTGATTAAAGTTCCGGGGTGGGTAGCTTCGAATGGTATTAATGTGTTTGTTGCCATAATGTTTGATCTTTAAGAGTAATGATTGCTTAATTCTGCAATCTCGCAAATCGTTATCGTGTCAGGTTCTTCACCCTCGATGGAGGAAATAAATTCAATGCGATATTTGTCGCTCACCCGAACAGATTCCAAACCCTTTTTGTTGCCGCTTAACTTTTCATAATTCAAACTTTTCACAGGAAACAGATCTTCGATTTTTGTAGCGGCTCTTAATTTATCGATGGTGTTTTTGTATTTTTTGATGATATCTTTCTGAAACCGGTACTTTTTGAGGCTGTCTAAAAGTATACAAACTGCTGCGTTGTTTCGGAATTCGGTCTCAGTCACATACCTTTAGTATGCTCCTTTATCCTCATCCTCAACGCCTTGCATTTTGGATACTTTTTAAACAGCCTCAATGCGACCAAACAACCAGTACTTTTCAGACAGCCTCAATTCTTCCAGGTAGGGTTTGGTGAATTTTATTTCCATAGGCGTGTGTGATTTCGTGCAGCAAAGGTAAGTATATTTTTTATTATTCACTAAAAAAGTGAATTTTTATTCTAAATTACTGAGAGGGTAAGTCTGAAAACTATCCCCCTAAAAACAATCATTTCCTTAACCTCTCCCGATGTACTTTAAGTACATGGGTATCATTCAGCGTAAGTTTTGTAACTTTGAAAGCCGGCGCAGTTTAAAACCAAACTCAACCTATATGAGCTTTAAAAATCTGTTTAAAAATACCATACAAATTTTTGTGGTATTCGCCCTGCTCACCCTAAATACAGGGGTGTCCCATGCACAATCTACTGATGGCCAAATTATTACAGGACAGCGCCACACCCTCCATTCCAAAATACTAAACGAAAACAGGGCCTACTCGGTTTATCTGCCGGCTTCCTATAAAAGCAACGGAGACAAAAAATATATCGTGGCGTATGTGCTTGACGGCGAGAGGAGTAAATTCCTGGAGGTTTCAGGCATAGCGCAATCCATGCACTCCGCTTTTAACCTGAAGCTTCAAATTCCTGAAATCATTATTGTTTCTATCGAAAATACGAACCGGACCCGGGATTTTACCCCTACCCATTCCTTGAATTACCTGGAAAAGGAAGATATTGCCGCATTCAAAAGCAGCGGAAAGGCAGACGATTTTATGGGTTTTATCGAGAAGGAATTAATGCCTGAAATTAATAATTCGTTCCGGACGGTTCCGCAGAATATGATTATCGGGCACTCCATGGGCGGACTTTTTGCTTTGCATTGTATGCTGGAGAAGCCGGAATTATTCAGCTATTATCTGCTGATTGACCCTGCCTGGTTTTGGGACCATAACTATATAGGGAAAAGAGGCAGGGAAGTGCTGGAAAAGCGGGCCGACCTGAAAGCACGGGTATTTATTGCCTTAGCCAATAATTCTCATGAAGATCCACGGCATTACCGGTGGGGAATGGAATTTTATGAACTGCTGAAGAAAAACAAATCGGCTGATCTGATGGCAGAGGTAAAATATTTTGAAGATGAAAAGCACCTGACGGTGACCATTCCGGCTACCTATTACGGGCTTCGTTATATCTTCCAGCCGTATGAAATTGATATAAACGAAGTGACTACCGACCCCGCAGTATTGGCCAATTACGACAAAAAAGTTAAGAAAGAGCTGTTTCTCGACCAGAAACCGGACGAGAACTTTGTTAATACCATCGGGTATGTGGCCCTATATGACCGGCAGATACCGGATATTGCCGTTTCCATTTTCGAAATTAACACCCAAAATTATCCCCGGTCACTGAATGTTTGGGACAGCCTTGCGGATGCTTATCTGGTTAAAGGCTATACAGATAAAGCCAAAATGTGCTATGAGAAGATTTTGGCCATGGCTCCGGATAACAGCGATGCTAAAAGTAAACTGGAGAAATTAAACAAATAACTGAAGTCTGGGGTCCGGGAATATATCCGCAATATGCGGGTGTCTTTACCAAACGGGCTACAGGGTGATCTGGTTTACCTTCAAAGGGTTTTTACCTGCCTGTAGAAACTTTAAATTACCCCGGATATTTCCAGCTGCCCCGGTACTCCCTGCCAAGAAGCTTATTCGCATCCGGATCGTTGATAAACTCTTCTTTTTGTCCGTCCCATTCCAGACTCCTGCCGGCGTTCAGCGCGGCCATGCCCAGCAGGCTCATGTTAGTGGCGCGGTGGCCTTTCAGAATGTCGGCAAAGGGTTGTTTTTTAGCTTTGACGGCCTGCATAAAGTCAGCCCAGACCAGGGCGATATTCTGGCTGTCGGGCTGATCCAGTTTAGCGGGCTGGTGAATAATCTCTTTTTTGTTATCTCTGGGATAGAAACTCCAGCCGTTCTGCCACCCCATGTGGAAGGTACCTTCGGTGCCATGAAAATAGACGCCCACGTTCTCGGTGCGGCTCTGGGGGCGGCCGTTCAGGTTGGAATGTTCCCAGATGCAGTTGAAATCTTCAAAGTCATACACGATCACCTGGCTTTCCGGGGCGTTATAATGATCGGTTTTGATCTTATCGGAGGAAGTGGAATAGATGCGTTTGGGCGCCGTTTCTTCCGTCCACCAGAGGATCTGATCAAACCAGTGCGGCCCCCAGTCGCCGGCCTGCCCGTTGGCAAATTCAAGCCGCTGCCGCCAGCCTCTGGGGTGGATACTGGCGCTGTAGGGTACGAGAGGGGCGGGGCCACACCATAAATCCCAGTCGAGTCCCTGCGGAACCGTTTCGTTTTCCACTAAATTTCCCGGCCAGAAATTATAAGTGACAAAGGCCCGCACTTCTTTGATGATTCCTGCCTTGCCGGATTTTAAAAATTCCATGCCGGATACATTGTGAGGGGAATATCTCCGGTGGAAACCCACCACACAGGTCCTTCCGGTATCCTGCACGGCTTTCACAATGGCTTTGCCTTCGTTTATGGTATGCCCAATGGGCTTTTCGAGGTAAATATGTGCACCGGATTTCAGGGCTTCAATGGCGATAAGGGCATGCCAGTGGTCAGGCGTGGCATTGATCACGATATCGGGCTTTTCTTTTCGAAGCAGTTCGCGGTAATCTTTATAGACGGTCGGGCGGTCAGAGCTCATTTTCTGAACTTCCTCCAGGCATTTTTTCAGTTGGTTTTCATCGGCATCGCACAGGGCCGTGAGCCGGCATTCGCCGTGCCGCAGCGCCTCCCGCAGGATGTTGGTTCCCCACCAGCCGCTGCCGATCAGGGCCAGCCTGTGTTTCGACTGCCGGGCGTAGGTAATGAACGGGTGGGCGAGTACTCCGCCGGCGGCGAGAGATGCCGTTTTGAGGAAGTCGGTTCTGTTCATATTGTTCCGGTTGAGGTGCAAGATAAACAGAAAAGAGAAGAATAGACAGACATAAGTAAGATGTTTTATCGGCTGTATAAGTAGGTGGAATTATGCATTAATGAATTAGTTTTAATATTTAAATAATTTCGAAATTATTTTAATATATATTATTATAAATATTTAAATTATCAATCACTTCCCTGTTTACTACCGCGATGTATCTTGTCTACACTTCCGCTAAAGATTTAGTAAATTAAAGTATGCCTTTCTTTATTAGCTGTTTAAGCAATGCAGTAATTTCAGAATGACACAGTTAAAAAGGAAGGGTCATTGGATTGAAAATGCCAGAGCACTGGAGAAATCAATCCTTTGAAATTTAGGCGTATTATTTGGATTTGCGATTTGCAAATCGCAAATAATATGTATTGAATTATGAAAAAACATAGTGGTATGCGGCCTCAGGATATTCTGATTATTCGGGCAGTTCTTGCAGATGGGAAGAAGATTAATGCAGGGAAATTACAATCTTGTCAGAAACGCCTCCGGGCTATCCAGAAACTGCCTGGTAAGCTGATAGTGGTCTGTTTCACGATAAGAAACGGGGGTTATCTGCCCGTCCTTAAACTCCAGTATTTCTGCTTCGGGCATAGTCATGATAAGGGGCGAATGAGTGGCAATAATAAATTGGGACCCGCTTTCTTTTACGGCATCCATGACCATTTTGATCAGGCTTAGCTGCCGCGCCGGAGACAGTGCCGCTTCCGGCTCGTCAATCAGGTAAAGGCCCTTGCCGGTGATGCGCTGATTAAAAAAACGGAGGAAACCTTCCCCGTGCGACATGCCGTCAAAGTTTTCCGTATATCGGTCGGTATAGCCTTTGCGCTCCGCCCGGAGTGTGGCCAGAGCCCTTTCCAGGTCGCCGCCGGTCCAGGTATCCCGGATCTCCTGCATTTCAGCATCCAGCTCGGCGATGTTTCTCAGGATATTCTTTACAAAACCCAGGAAGTCTTCGGCCCGCACGAAGAACCCGGCCGAGGTCTTCTCCCCGAACCGCAGGCTCAGCATTTTACCCAGCCTGCGGGCAGGTTCCATCAACGGGTCTTCTTCCAGTGAAAGCCCGCCCACAGCAGGTACGCGTGAGGCATAGGCCAGGGCTTCCAGCAGCGTGGACTTTCCCGAGCCGTTTTCTCCTACCAGAAAGGTGACCGGCTGTTTTAAGGAAATGTCGCGCAGGTTTTCTACCAGTTCCAGTGTAAAGGGGAATACTTTTTCGTCGGGAATATTTCGCAGTCCGAAGCCGTTAAGAATCATATCCTGAATAATCTAAGTCACAAAGTTAATTTAAACCCGCCAGCATGAGCCACTTCTCTCAAGTTAATCTGAAAGGATATGCGTATTTTTGCCCTTCAAATTTTTAGTGAATATGGGTAACGCGGCCGGTTTAACGCCCAGGCATCTTCTTCTGGCTCTTTTGATTGTTTTGCTCTGGGGAGTGAACTTCATTGCCATATACCTGGGCTTAAAGGAGCTTCCCCCGTTTCTTTTTTGTGCCCTCCGTTTCGGCCTTTCCGCATTCCCTTTTGTGTTCTTTCTGCCCCGGCCCGGGGCTCCTTTAAAATACATTATCGGGTTTGGGGTATTTAACTTTGTCTTGCAGTTTGGCTTGCTCTTTAGTGGTATTTACCTCGGATTATCCCCGGGTCTGGCTTCACTGGTCCTGCAGGTACAGGTATTCTTTTCCATTGGTTTAGCCTTTTTGTTTTTCGGAGAAAAGCCGGGTTTCTTCAAAATAGCGGGTTCGCTGATTTCGTTTGTCGGGATCGGGATTGTTGGCGCGCATGTGGGCGGAGATGTGACCATCACCGGACTTCTATTGACTTTACTGGCGGCATTTTCCTGGGCTTCGGGAAATATGTTTACCAAAAAGGTAAATGCGGAATCGCCGCTTTCACTGGTGGTCTGGGGTAACCTGCTAGCGTTTCCGTTTATGGCTGTAACCTCCTTTTTTATAGACGGTACGGAAGTAATTGTGAGCTCATTCCGGCATATTTCATGGGTCACCCTGGGGGCAGTGGCGTATGTGGTTTACCTCTCTACCCACCTGGGTTACGGTCTCTGGGGGTTTCTTATAAAAACGTATTCCACGTCAGCGGTGGTGCCCTTTACGTTACTGATCCCGGTGGTGGGTTTTCTCAGCTCCGCGGTGTTTCTGGGCGAACAACTGACGAGCTGGAAACTCTGGGCCTCCTTTTTTATTATGGGCGGCCTGGTGTTCAATTTATTCGAAAAGCAGATCGGTAAACTGGCGGAAAGAGTAAAAATGAGCTTCGCGGCAAAGTAAGGCAGGAAGAAATACGTTATATTTGTAATGTACCATCCGTCTCGGATTTAGCGATTCCGGGAGCTGCTCCCGGAACAACCAAAGAGTGCCTCTGATGGCACAGGGATTCGTTGTACGGGTACACCGCCTGCATTCAGGGGGCTCAGTTGTACAGTATCAGGGAAAGCAGAGGCCGGGCGGAGCACGCGCACATTTTCAGAAAACATAAGGGTTACTTTTGAACTTTATTTATGATGACCAGGCAGAAGTTCATAGAGCAGGCGGCATTGGCCGGAGCAGGATGGGCGTTACTGAACCCTTCGCTTCAGGCTTTTTCACAATCCCCTCGTCAAATGGCCAGGGTGTTCATTACCGGTTCGTCGGACGGGTTGGGCCTGCTGGCCGCCAAATCACTTGCCGCACAGGGACATCAGGTGGTGCTGCATGCACGGAATGAAAAACGCAAAGAAGACACCCTGAAACAAATACAGGGTGTGGCGGTTTTAACCGGCGACTTATCAAATACAGAAGAGACGAAGGCGCTTGCCGGGGAGGTAAATAAGTTGGGACGTTTTGATGCCGTTATTCACAACGCCGGCGTTTACAATGCTCCGGCGCAGCAGATTTTTTCGGTCAATGTGCTGGCTCCCTATATGCTCACCTGCCTCATACAAAAACCGGAGCGGCTGATCTACCTGACTTCTCAGATGCATCTGGGCGGGCAGTCCAAGCTGGACTATTTTAAAACAGACGTGGGCAGCATAAACTACTCCGACAGCAAGCTGCACCTGATGATGCTATGCAGGGCCGTGGCACGGAAGTGGACAGACGTGTATGCCAACGGGGTGAATCCGGGCTGGGTACCTACAAAAATGGGGGGAGCGAATGCGCCAGACGATCTGGAGAAGGGGTATGAAACCCAGGTGTGGCTGGCTACAGGCAATGACCCGCAGGCCCGCGTAAGCGGCGAGTATTTTTATCACCGTAAAATTCAGCGCGCCAACCCGGAAGCCGGGAATGTTCTGCTCCAGGAAAAGTTCCTCGGCATCTGCGGGGAGCTGACCGGGGTGCCGTTTCCCGCTTAGTATATTAGACGATTGTAAATGAACTATAAATAAATACAGGCATGAATATACAGGTAGTTAAAGCATTCGGTACGGAATCGTCCGCCGAAGACCTTAAGCCGTTAAACATAGAACGGAGAGAAGTGACGCCCGGAGATGTGGAGATCGAAATTCTTTACTGCGGCGTGTGTCACTCTGATCTGCATACGGCCCGAAATGAATGGCGGGGAACGGTTTATCCGAACGTACCCGGGCATGAAATTGTGGGGCGGATTACCAGAACAGGGAATGAAGTAAGCCGGTTCAGGGCCGGGGACCTTGCTGCGGTGGGCTGTATGGTAGACAGCTGTCGTGAGTGTGAGCAGTGCCGGAAAGGGAGCGAGCAATATTGTGAAAAAGGAAATGTGCAAACTTACAACGGATATGAAAAGTACCTCGATAAACAGACCTTCGGAGGGTATTCGGAGCGTATAGTGGTCGACGAAGATTTTGTATTGCGTGTGCCGGAAAACCTGGACCCGGCAGCAGCGGCTCCTTTGCTGTGTGCCGGCGTAACCACCTGGTCCCCGCTGAAGCACTGGAAAGTAGGGCCGGGAACCCATGTGGGTGTGGCCGGTATTGGCGGGCTGGGCCATATGGGTGTAAAACTGGCTAAAGCCATGGGGGCATACGTGGTGGTGATCACCACTTCGCCGTCAAAAGTGGAAGATGCACGGCGACTGGGAGCGGATGAGGTTATCCTGTCTACGGATAAAGCACAAATGAAAGCCCGAGCCGGCTCGCTCCATTTTATACTCGATTGCGTATCTGCCGAACACAATGTGAATGCTTACCTGCGACTCTTAAAAACAGACGGCACCCTGGCCCTGGTAGGGGCACCGGAACATCCGCTTCCCATTGCGGCGTTCAGTCTTATCCCTGCCCGACGCACCCTGGCCGGTTCTACCATAGGAAGTATCCGGGAAACCCAGGAGATGCTTGATTTCTGCGGGGAGCACAATATTGTTTCCGATATTGAACTGATCAAAATGCAGGATATCAATGCCGCTTACGAACGCCTCCTCCAAGGGGATGTGAAATACCGGTTTGTGATTGATATGGCGAGTCTGAAGAATTGATGAAGGAGCTGTACCCGGATGAGAGCCGCAGAATAATGACCATAGACCGGATAATCGATCGTGTTTACGCGCTTCCCGAACCATCAAAACAGGCGCTCCGGGAACATGTAACGGAAGTCAGCTTTCCCAAAGGACATGTTTTGCTCAGAGCGGAAAGGGTGGAAAGAAATATCTACTTCATCCGGCAGGGGATTGTGAGGGCGTATGCCCGTACAGACGGCGGAGAGACCACGTTCTGGATCGGGAAAGAAGGCGATACCATTCTTTCAATGAAAAGCTACGTGGCCGGCGAAAGAGGATATGAAGATATCGAGTTGCTGGAAAACTGTGTACTTTACCGGTTGGACACGGAAAGCCTCCGCCAATTGTTCCGGGAGGATATTCACATCGCCAACTGGGGCCGTAAGCTGGCCGAAAGCGAGCTGGTCAAAACAGAAGAAAGGCTTATTGCCCACCAGTTCCTTACCGCCACCGAACGCTACAGGGAGCTTCTCACCAACAGACCCGATCTGCTTCAACGGGTTCAGCTCGGGCATATCGCTTCGTACCTGGGCATCACTCAGGTGAGTCTCAGCAGAATACGGGCGGAAATCAGATAAAATGCTTTTTTATCATTTGTAAAATTTCGGCTACTCATCTCTTCCGAACTTTGAAAAAAAAAACAAAGAAATGAACTGGATTATTTTGATTCTTGCGGGTCTTTTTGAAGTTGGTTTTACCTTTTGTCTGGGAAAAGCAAAAGAAACCACCGGAACGGAAATGTATATGTGGTATGGTGGCTTCCTGGTGGCAATTAGCATCAGTATGGGCCTCCTGATCAAGGCCACGCAGACATTGCCTATCGGTACCGCCTATGCGGTATGGACCGGTATAGGAGCGGTTGGAACCGTCCTGATCGGAATATGGGTTTTCAAAGAGCCGGCAAGCTTTCTTAGGCTTCTCTTCATTGTAACTTTGATAGGATCTATTGTGGGACTGAAGGCGGTGTCAACGCATTAGACTGCTTTTCTCTGTGTCGCTTTTTTCCGCCTCTATCGGGGAGCCGGTTCAGCTTTACCGGGCCAGTTGCTGCCTGCCGGGCTCTCTCCCGGAAATGGCAGGTTTTCTCTTACGTAGTGGTACGGTTACCGGGGGCGATAAAGACCGTAGTACGATGATTACGGCAGGTTTAGATGACGGACATCAGCGATCCACCGGGTTCCGGGGAGAGTGATGTCCCTGAAAAAGAACCCCGTCGGGAATCGGCAGTACAACGCTTAAGCAGGTGGAAGCCGTCAAGCTTCCAATGATCCGTGGAACCCTGCCCCGTTTTTGAGGGACAGGCACCGGTACGGGATGTCGCTTCAAAGAAAAAAGGGCCTTGACGAGATAAAGAATGAGCCGTCGGGCTTGTAATCTTGTAGCCGAAAATACTATAAGGCAGTTCCGCGGAATATGGGCTGTTGCGTCTTCTTAAACGTTTAGCCGGTACCTCTCCGCCAGGGATGCTCAGGCGGTCTGGCTGACCTGAGCAGGAAGTATGGCATTTACTGTTTTCAGTATGCCCGCTGCATCAAAGCCACATTCGGCCCAGAGCTGGTATTGCTCGCCGTGTTCCACGATACGGTCGGGTATTCCCAGCCGTTTTACCCGGGAAGTATACCCGTGATCCGTCATAAACTCAATGATGGCCGAACCAATACCTCCCTGGAGGCACCCGTCTTCCACGGTGATAATGTTTTCAAATTTCCGGAAAACCTCGTGCAGCATCTCTTCGTCAAGGGGCTTGGCAAAGCGCATGTCGTAGTGCGCTATGCTGTGTTCACTTTGTGCCACAGCTTTTGCAGCCTCATTGCCGATGGGCCCGAAAGAAAGGATCGCCAGGTCCCTGCCATCTTTTAATTTACGCCCTTTGCCCAACTGAATTTCGGTAAAGGGTTTCCGCCAGTCGGGCATCACGCCTTCTCCTCTAGGGTAGCGTAGTGTGATGGCCTGGTCACCGCTCTGGAAGCTGTCGGACTGAGCCAGGAACATCAGGTTTCGCAGCTCTTCTTCGTTCATCGGGGAAGCCACCACCATGTTGGGAATACAGCGCATATAAGCGATATCATAGGCACCGTGATGGGTGGGGCCATCTGCTCCGGCAAATCCGGCGCGGTCCAGGCAGAAGATTACCGGGAGATTCTGGATGCATACATCGTGGATCACCTGGTCATAGGCCCGTTGCATAAATGAGCTGTAGATATTGCAGAATACGGTGAGTCCCTGCGCGGCCATTCCTCCTGAAAGGGTAACGGCGTGCTGCTCGGCAATGCCGACATCAAAAGCGCGGTCAGGCATGGCTTTCATCATAATATTCAGCGAGGAGCCGGAAGGCATGGCTGGGGTGATACCCACAATACGGGAATTTTTCTCTGCCAGTTCCACCAGAGTATGCCCGAATACTTCCTGGAACTTGGGAGGCACAGGCACGGCGTGAACCTTCTTTTTTATTTCGCCGGTCACCTTGTCAAACAGACCCGGCGCATGCCATTTGGTCTGGTCCTCTTCGGCAAGTTTATACCCTTTGCCTTTTACGGTAATGCAGTGCAGGATCTTGGGGCCGGGGATATCTTTAAGGTCATTCAGGACCGAAACGAGATGGTCGATATCGTGGCCGTCAATGGGTCCGAAATAACGTAAGTTCAGAGCCTCAAAAATATTACTCTGGCTCAGAAGGGCTCCTTTTACCGCGTTTTCTACTTTTGCTACCACCTCACGGGCACTTTTGCCGAAAGAGCTGAATTTCCCGAGCAGGTTCCAGACATCGTCCTTGACCTTGTTGTAGGTTTTGGAGGTGGTTATGTCGGTGAGATATTCCTTCAGGGCACCCACATTGGGGTCAATGGCCATGCAGTTGTCATTCAGGATGATCAGCAGGTTGGCATCTTTTTCCATACCGGCATGATTCATTCCTTCGAAAGCCAGTCCGGCCGTAAGGGCGCCGTCGCCGATGACGGCGATATGGTGTTTGTCTTTGATGCCGTTATGGCGTGAAGCCATGGCCATACCCAGTGCGGCAGAAATGGAAGTAGAGGAGTGACCTACACCAAAAGAGTCGTAGTCGCTCTCTTTCCTTTTGGGAAAACCGGAGATTCCGCCGTACATCCGGTTGGTAAAGAAAGCATCTTTCCGACCTGTGAGAATCTTGTGCCCGTAAGCCTGGTGGCCTACGTCCCAGATCAGCTGGTCATAAGGGGTATTAAAAACATAATGAAGGGCCGTGGTAAGTTCCACCACGCCAAGGCTGGCTGCGAAGTGCCCCCCGTTAACCGATACCATATCGATGATATATTGTCTCAGCTCCTGGCAGAAAAGGGGCAGTTGCTCAGGAGTCAGTTTTTTCAGGTCGTCGGGGTTATTGACCTTTTTCAGGAGTTCGCCTTGGTTTGCTATCATGTTTTTAATCTGCACTCTGACTGGCTTTGTGCAACCTGTTTTTTTCTTCGTGGGTGAGGCTGGAGTAGCCCCCTTTGTTTATTTTGTCCAGCAGATAATCCACCTCTTCCTCAGAAGGGGTGTTATCCTTAGTAAATTCACCGAATTTGATGATTTTTCCCTTGTCTATGCTTTTGTTCTGGCTGTATTTGTGAAAAATGGAGCGTTTGCGGGGCTGAAAAATTTCGGTGGCCCAGATGGAAAAGCGTTCAAGCCCGTACGTCAGGTTAATACCGGTTCTGAGGAGTTTCATCTGTACATATCCAAAAACCGCTCCCCCGAGGTCAAGTACACCCAGCGGGGGATTCCTGAAAATCGAAAGGATAAGCAGGGCAAGCACTAGCAGGCGTGTTTTTATACGCAGGGTAAAAAGCATTATCTCACTTTCGGGATTCAGTGCCACATAGGCATACATCAGTGCAAAGCCTCCGGCAGAAGCACCGTAGAGATAACCGTTAAAGTTCAGCTCTTTGTTGAGCAGGGTGAAAAACCCCCACACCAGCAGAAAAAATACGACAGCCACATAGGAACCGGAAAGATAAGTGATCAGCATCTTCCTGCCACCGATGAAATCGGCAAGCATATTTCCGAACCAGTAGATGATGATGGTGTCAAACAACATGGAGAAGAGGCCTTCCTGGGTGAAAGGGTGGAACAGGAGGGTCCAGGGCCGCCGGATCAGCTCCATAAAGCTGCTGCCGGTGAGATAATTCCGGGAAATGGTCTCACTGGTCAGGACAGCATCAGGAAACAGGCCCACCCCGAATTTGAACAGGGTAAACCCAAAGAAAACGACCATGTTGATAATGATCAACTGGGTAGCCTGGTTGCTGTTCCTTTTGAAAACGTCCACTATGTCAGTGAAAACTTTGCCCATTGGTAATAATCTCCTTAACGAAAACAATTACGAATTTAATAAAAGTTTCTTTTTTTGAAGTGAAAAAACTGCAATAAAATAAAACCGGTAATCAGCCCGCCGATATGCGCCCAGTGGGCAATGCCTGAGGAGGTTCTTCCGAAAGCCTGTACGATCTCAAAAACAGCATAAAGGGCCACAAAGTATTTTGCCTTGATAGGTACAGGGAAAAAGAGCAGCATCATTTCAATGTTAGGGAACAGAAGGGCGAAGGCCACAAGAATTCCAAAGATGGCCCCTGACGCCCCCAGCATGCTTTTTATGGCCAGGAACGCGAGCTGCGCGTCACTTTGCGAGCTTTGAAAAAAGCCGATATAATCCATCCCCATGTTAAAGAACGCGGCTCCTATACCGCAGATGATATAGTACTTCAGAAACCTCCCTGATCCCATATAAGCCTCAATAGCCGGACCGAAGATCAGCAGGGCGAACATGTTGGAAAAGAGGTGCATAAAGGTGTCGCGGCTGTGCAGGAACATATAGGTAATGATCTGCCAGGGTTTAAAATTGGGATTCCATAACTCACTTGTGCCGGGTAAAACCGGGTTGTAAAAGGAAAAGATCTGCCGGATGAAGTCGTTCGGAACCAGGTTGGCCAGGAGGTGGATCACGATGTTGACAATCAGCAGGTTTTTTACCATGGGTGTAAGGTTCGAGAACATATCTTTTAATTTAATTTTCCGTTGTTAAAAATGAGCTCACCCACTTTATCGAGGGTGAGGATGGTCATAACGGGCTTGCCGTCAGGACTGATCGCAGGCATAGCGGTTTCGAAAAGCTGGTCAACCAGGTGGGTCAGCTCGGTTTTATCGAGGTTTTTGTTCATCCGGGCGGCATATTTCTTCGCCAGGGTGCGGGCGAGGGTCTCTTTCTTGTCTGGTGCCCGGTTGTTTTCGTTTTCCTTGAAAGCTTCCAGGATGCTTTTGAAGAGGACAGCCTCGTCTTCATCGGCAAATTGAGACGGCACCCCGTTGATCAGGTAGGTATGCGTGCCAAACTCCTCTATGCTGAAGCCGATGCTCCGGATCATGTCGAGGATATCCTGGCTCAGGGCGTAGTCGAGGGCGCTCAGCGTGACGGTTTTGGGAAACAGCAGCTGCTGGGAATGCGCCTGGGAGGACTGGATCTCTTTCAGGTATTTTTCATACAGGACCCGTTCAAACGCATAGCGCTGGTGGATAATCATCAGGCCGCTCTTCACCTGGGTCAGGATATAGGTATGGTGGATCTGGATGATATTGGTTTCCTCGGTTTTATGAAAATCCTCCGTGCGGTTCGCTTTACTGGAAAATAAAACCTGCTGCCGGGGTTCGGCTTCGGTATTGACCGATGAGCTGAACGATTCGAACATTTTCTCCCAGTTTTCGAGGTTTTCCTTGTTGTTCATCTCCGAGGCCCTGTAAACGCCGGCCGGTGCGGGCCGTTCAGGCCGCTCGCCGGGAGAAGGTGCGGTGAAATGCGTGAGGTTAATGTCGGAATCAAAATCAATGCTGGGGGTGAGGTTGTAAACGCCTATCGACTGCTTTACGGCTGAGCGGAGGACCGCGTAAATGGCCTGCTCATTATCAAACTTGATCTCCGTTTTGGTGGGGTGGATGTTGATATCGATATTTTCCGGGCTGATCTCCAGGAAAAGCGTATAAAACGGATGGGTTCCTTCGGGGATAGCCGATTCAAAGGCACTGACCACGGCATGGTGGAGGTAGGCGCTTTTAATGAACCGGTGATTGACAAAGAAATACTGATCACCTCTCGTTTTTTTGGCCGACTGTGGCTTTCCCACGTATCCCGTGACCCTGACGATGTCGGTTTCTATTTCGCATTTTGCCAGCTGGTCACGGTACGACTTATCGAGGGTGTCGGTGATTCGCTTACTGAGCTTGGCAGGCGGCAGGCTGAGGATCTCGATATCGTTATGAAACAGGGTGAATTGCACTTCCGGATGGGCCAGGGCCACCCGTTGGAATTCTTCAATGATGTGCTTCATTTCCACCGGGTTGCTTTTGAGGAATTTCCGGCGGGCAGGCACGTTGAAAAACAGGTTTTTAACGGCGATGCTGGTGCCCCGTGCTGTCTGTATAAACTCCTGCTCTTTCACTTCCGACCCTTCGATCCGGATCAGGGCCCCCAGTTCGTCTTCTTCCCGCCGGGTCCGGAGCTCTACCTGGGCGATGGCCGCAATGGAGGCCAGGGCCTCGCCCCGGAATCCCATGGTACGAATATTAAAGAGGTCGATCGACTCCCGGATCTTAGAGGTGGCATGGCGCTCAAAACTCATGCGGGCATCTGCCGGCGACATGCCCGAGCCGTTGTCGATCACCTGGATGAGGGCTTTCCCCGAATCTTTTACGATCAGGGTGACCTGCCCGGCGCCGGCGTCAATGGCGTTCTCCAAAAGCTCTTTTACCACGGATGCCGGACGCTGAACCACCTCGCCAGCGGCGATCTGGTTAGCTATGGCATCGGAAAGAAGTTTTATTTTATCCATTTTGTCGTATTCCCCGGATCCCTTCAGGTGGCAGGATTTGGCTGCAAAGTTCTTGATTTTTAACCTAAAAACCCAATATAGCCTTCAGGACTTTAATCACTTTATTATTTGCATAATTATACATTAATCTAATAATAGATCACACATCGCTTCAGTACCCTTCCGGGGTCTGCTCCTGACCGGCTAAAAAACAGATAATGGGATAGTCCTAATCGGGGTAATGTAAGTATTTCTATAAAAATGACCCCCTCTCCGGGTGAATTTTTATAAAATGATAATATGCTGGATAAATTGGAAAATCTGAAGAAGTGATTGTTCATCGAAAGGCTTCCATATTTGCCTAAAAAAACCCACTCTCATGGAAGAAAATACGGTTATGCTGGTCTGCAGCGGAGATCTGAGGCCATCAGCCAATCAAAAATGCTGGCCAATGCAGCAAAAAATGGAAGAAAGCCTGGGCGCAGCGCTCAGCCGGTACGGCTGGTCAGTGAAAAGAGCGCACGATTTTGACCCGGAAAAAGGTCATGGGTTTATTGATTATCAACACCTGGGCGTAAAAATATTCCGCGGAATAGAAAAAAAAATACCCCTCATTGTAGCGGAAAGCGTGTGGCAGTATAGTCATCATGTATTGGCCGGCCTGAGCTCTCATGAGGGCCCGATACTCGTGGTGGCGAACTGGGACGGAACCTATCCCGGACTGGTAGGAGCGCTGAATCTCACCGGATCCCTTACTAAAGCAGGCGTTAAATACAGTTTCTTGTGGAGTAAGGACTTTAGCGATGTGTTTTTCAATACCCGCTTAAAAGAGTGGTTGGATACAGGAAATGTAACACACGATTATTCCCATGTTCGCCGCTTTGATGTTCATTCCATAAGTAAGGAAGACTCATTCACAGCCGGGAATTTTGCCGATAGGATCAAGAATAATAAGGTCATCATGGGGGTGTTTGACGAAGGATGTATGGGGATGTATAACGCGATAGTTCCGGACGACCTGATTCATGCATTAGGGATTTACAAGGAACGCCTGAGCCAGTCCACTTTATATGCAAAAATGCTGACCGTATCTGACGGGGAGGCCGGGGAAGTGCTCGACTGGATGTTGCAGAAGGGGATGAAGTTTCATTGGGGCTCAGACCCGCTCAATGAACTTACCAGAGAACAGTCACTTGAACAGTGCAAAATGTACATTGCTGCCCTCCGCCTGGCGGATGAATTTGGTTGTGATACCATCGGAATTCAGTATCAGCAGGGGCTCAAAGACTTAACGCCTGCCAGTGATCTGGCAGAAGGATTACTGAATAATACGGAGCGTCCGCCGGTTTCGGACGAAAAAGGCAGGGAACTTTATCCGAATGTTGCATTACCCCATTTTAATGAAGTAGATGAGTGTGCCGGAATAGACGGCTATGTGACTTACCATCTTTGGAGAGAACTGGGCCTGAACGGAGATAATACCCTGCACGATCTGAGATACGGCGAAACGTTTTCAATAGATGGGAAAGAAGAGTTTGTGTGGGTGTTCCTGATCTCCGGAGCGGCACCGGCATCGCATTTTAAGGGGGGATATGCGGGAGCAGACAGTATGCGCCAGCCCCCTATGTTCTTTCGGAAAGGAGGAGGGACCCTTCGCGGGGTAAGCCGGCCGGGCAAGATCGTCTGGAGTCGCGTGTATATTGAAAATAATGAGCTTTGGTGTGACGTGGGTACAGGAAGGTGCGTGGAGCTTACGGATACCGATGTAGACCGTCTCTGGAAGCTTACTGATCCTCAGTGGCCTGTGATGCATGGGGTGCTGGATGGTGTGAACCGCGACCAGATGATGGCAAAACACAAGGCCAATCATATTCAGGTGGTGTATGTAGACGGGGACTATGACGTGCGCAAAGCGGCTGAGATCAAAGCGGCTACGCTGGAAAACCTGGGAATCAAAGTGAACTTCTGCGGTATTTAACTTATGGAAAGGAACCTGGTCATAGGAATGGACTTCGGCACGGACTCGGTTCGCGGACTGCTGGTGAATGCCCTCAACGGATCGGTTAAGGCATCTGCGGTTTCCTATTTCAAAAGATGGAGGTTGGGGCGGTATTGTAAGCCTGAAAACGACCAATACCGGCAGCATCCTCTTGATTATATTGAGGCTATTGATGAAATATTTGAAGAACTTCTGAAAAACGGTGATGCTGAAAGCGTCGTGGCCATTGCAACCAATACAACCGGCTCTACACCGGTGGCGGTAGATGAGAAGTGCCGGCCGCTGGCTTTAACGGAAGGGTTTTCGGAAAATCCCAATGCCATGTTTGTGCTTTGGAAAGATCATACTGCGATCAAAGAAGCAGATGAAATTAACAATTTAGCAAAAAAGTGGACAACAGATTATACCCGATACAGTGGCGGAATTTATTCTTCTGAGTGGTTTTGGTCAAAAATCCTGCATATTAACCGTAACGATAGAGAGGTTCATCAAAGCGCCTTTACCTGGGTGGAACAGTCTGACTGGGTACCGGCTTACCTTTCCGGTATCGGAAATCCGTCAGAGATTAAGAGAAACCGCTGTGCAGCAGGGCATAAAGCCATGTGGAATGAGAGTTTGGGAGGTTTACCTTCCACAGATTTTTTAAATACGCTGGACGCAAGTTTTAAAAAGCTGGAGGGCCGGTTTTATACGGAAACCTACACTTCCGATCATATTTTCGGGACTATTTCACCCGATTTTGCAGAAAGGTTCGGATTTGATCCTTCTACTATAATTACTGTAGGAGCCATAGATGCTCATCATGGGGCTGTAGGCTCCGGAATTTCGCCTTATACTTTGGTAAAAGTGATTGGCACTTCTACATGTGATATGCTGGTGGCCCCGGGGGATGCCCCTTTGGTAGAGGGCATTTGCGGGCAGGTAGACGGTTCTATAGAGCCTGGCATGACAGGTTTCGAAGCCGGGCAGTCGGCATTTGGTGATATCTACAACTGGTTCAGGAAAATGATGCTTAAACCCGCGCATGATATCCTTGGCAATGAATTAAGTGCGGAGTTAAGTACAAAGCTGGACGATGATTTCTTTAACTATGTTACCTCTGAGGCGGCCAAAATAGAGGTGACAGGGTCGGATCTGGTATTTACGGATTATCATAACGGAAGAAGAACACCTGATGCAGATTTTCATCTGAAAGCTTCTGCCTATGGATTTGGTCTTTCTACCCACGCGGGCCATTTCTTCAAAGCACTGGTAGAAGCTACCGCCTTTGGATCACGAGCTATCATGGAGCGTTTTGGCGAATACAATATACCTATAGAAAATGTGATTGCTACCGGAGGGATACCCGGTAAGTCGCCCTATGTGATCCAGGTATTAGCGGATGTAATGGGTGTGGATATACAGGTGACAGACAGCGACCAGGCCTGTGCTTTGGGGTCAGCCGTCTTTGCCACGGTGGCAAGCGGCGTGTATCCGGATGTGCCGTCTGCCCAAAAGGTGATTGCTTCGAAAACGATAAAGACTTACCGACCTGACCCGGAACGGAGAAAAGTATACGAAAAGTTGTACAAAACCTATAAGGAACTAACACGATTACAGAAATGAATAATTTGCCCTTGTTAGATATCGGCATTATCATCGCTTATCTTATAGGCATGGTGCTTGTGGGTGTGTATTTTTCCCGTCGAAATACCTCCGCTGATGCATTTACCAGGGCAGCCGGGCGCATCCCCGGCTGGGCTATCGGGATTTCCATTTATGCTACTTTTTTAAGCTCGAATACGTTCCTTGGAGTGCCCGGAAAAGCATATGGAGGTAACTGGAATGCTTTTGTTTTCAGTTTATCCATGCCTTTGGCTGCCTGGATCGCCACACGGTATTTTGTGCCTTTTTACCGGAGCACGGGCGAAGTTTCGGCCTATACCAACCTGGAAAAGAGGTTTGGAACGTGGGCCCGGACCTACGCCGTGGTATGTTTCCTCCTGACCCAGCTGGCCCGTATCGGCTCTATCTTCTTCGGGATCTCACTTACCCTGCAGGCACTTACTGGCTATAGCATGGTGACTATCATGGTAGTGACCGGCATTTGTATTGTGATCTATACCGTTATGGGTGGAATAGAGGCGGTGATCTGGACAGAAGTGGTGCAAGGAGTTCTTAAAACGCTGGGGGCGGTGATCATCATTTACCTGGTGGTCAGAGAGGTGCCCGGAGGCTTTGCGGAAATTATCCAAACCGGCAGGGCAGACCATAAATTCAGCCTGGGTTCTCTGGCACCGGATTTTTTGAGTTCTTCTTTCTGGGTGGTGCTGCTCTACGGTTTTTTTATTAACCTGAACAATTTCGGCATGGACCAGAACTATGTTCAGCGTTACCATACGGCCGGCAGCGCGCGGGAAGCCAACAAATCGGTATGGCTGTGCGTGTGGATCTACGTGCCGGTGTCCCTGTTGTTTTTTGTGATCGGTACCTGCCTGTATACCTATTACCAGCAGAATCCGGACCTCCTGCAGACCATCACTCTGCAGACGGCATCTGAACGGTTAGGGCTGGCCATAAACCATCCGGAAGTGGTTAAGCTGGCTGCCACCATGAAACCGGCTGACTACGGAGATAAGGTGATGCCGCATTTTATGGTGTACATGATCCCTACGGGTCTTCTGGGCCTGATCATCTCGGCCATACTGTCGGCCGCCATGAGCACTATCAGTTCAGGAATGAACGCTTCCGCTACTGTATTCACGGAAGACATTTACAAGCGTTATTTCAACAGGAGTTCTTCTGAAAAAAACAGCCTGAGGGTCCTGTACATTGCTACGGTGATTGTGGGCCTTATCGGTATGCTGTGCGGAATAGCGATGATCGGTATCAAGAGTTTGCTGGATGCCTGGTGGACCCTGTCGGGAATTTTTGCCGGGGGAATGCTCGGGCTTTTCCTGCTGGGCCTGATCAGTAAAAAAACAGAGAACAGGGATGCGCTGGCCGGCACGCTGGCAGGTATCCTGGTTATTTTATGGATGACTTTCTCTTACCTGATCCCGGAATCGTATTCCTATCTGAGGAATCCGCTGCATGCAAATATGATCATTGTGGTAGGGACTTTAACCATTTTTCTGGCGGGTAACCTAAGTAAAAAACTTATAAAAAAATAAAAAATATGGCTTCAAAAAAGTATGTGCCTGTAATGCTCACACCATTTCAGGAGGATAAGACTATTGATTATAAGATATTGGATGAGCTGATCGATTTTTATCTTGACGCCGGGGCCGGCGGATTATTTGCCAATTGTTTGTCCAGCGAAATGTTTCAGCTTTCACCGGAAGAAATGCTGGAGTCAGTACGTTTTGTCGTTGAAAAAGTAAGGGGGCGGGTGCCGGTGGTAGCCAGCGGCTCTTTTGGTGTAAACGTTGAAGAACAGGCAGATTTTATCCGGCAAATTTATACTGCAGGCGTCGACAGTGTGATCGTTATTACCGGCTTGTTAGCGGCTGAAGAGGAGAGTGAAGAGGTTTTTCGGAGCAGGGTGAGGCAATTACTCGATCTGACAGACGATATACCTTTAGGTTTCTATGAGTGTCCTGTGCCTTATAAACGTTTGATAGACCCCCGTTTTCTGAGCGAGCTGGTGTCCACCGGCCGGGTAAAATACCATAAAGATACCTGCCTCGATATGGAGGGTATCCGGAGAAAGCTGGAAGGGTCGCACGCTGATGCTTCTTTCGGCCTGTATGACGCTTATATGGTACATGCTGTGGAATCTCTCAAAGCGGGTTCCGCGGGTTTGTCCTGCATTCAGGGCAATTATTTTCCGGAACTCGTGGTTTGGCTCTGTGATCATTATCTGGACGACTCTCCCGAGGTGGGGGCTGTGCAGCAATTTTTTACAGAGAATATGGACGTCATGCACGATACCTACCCCGCAAGCTCCAAATATATCCTCCGGAAGAGGGGTTTGAACATAGGTCCTGTATGTCGCAACGGGAGTTTTCTTAACCGGGAAGTGGACCGGAAAGCGCTGGATGCGTTATTAGAGAACTATCACACGCTTGCCGATCAGATCGGATTGCAATTGGTAAATGGTTGAATAGACCTGGAGGAATCTCCTGGTTAAAGCTTGTCTGGAAACCTCCCGGGAAACCGGGAGGTCAGGCATTTGATCACACCATCTTTTGTGCATTATTTTTCCATAAATCACTTCCCGGCCCTCAAGGCACTCCTTTGTTTCCTTTTTAAAAAAAAACCTTATTTTCCTCCCGGAATATCCCAATAACAACACGGTTTTTCCACCCAACTGCCAGATAATCCGCAAGAGGATAGCCTTTTTTTTGAAATTTTCAGTATTATTATTTGAGGGTATTTTGTGTTAGTTTCCCCAATGAATACTATTTCTTCTCCTTATAGGTATATATTATGTTAAAATCCTATATAATTTGGGAAAAGTGATATAAATATAAAGTCTTCTTTTGAGCCTTACTTTGCATAAACAAATCAGCAGTTTATTTTATGCTTAAAGTAGGATCATATGAAATCTAAAATTTTATTAATTGTATGCTGGATTCTGACGACGGTCATTTCGGCCCGTGCGCAGAATGTGATCAAAGGCTCGGTCGTAGACCAATCGACAAACGAAAAGCTTCCCGGAGCCAGTGTGACCGTGAAGGGCAGCAACCAGGGAACCATGACCGATGCCGAAGGAAACTTCAGTCTTCAGGTAAGTTCTTCCAACGTGGTGCTGCTGGCTACTTATGTTGGGTATGACAGCCAGGAAATTCTTTGGGATGGCCGGGCCGGTATAACCATCAGTCTGAAACCTTCCGCTTCGCTGATGAACGACGTAGTGGTGGTAGGTTATGGTACCAAAAAAGCAGTGAACTTAACCGGCTCGGTCTCTACAGTAGCTAACGAAGACATCAACTGGAAGCAGGTAGGTCAGACTTCCATGGCCATGCAGGGAGTTTCTCCCGGAGTAACGATCACCCAGGCTTCCGGACAGCCGGGCAATGATGCCGGTACGGTGAGGATCCGGGGTATCGGTACGTTGGGTACCGCAGGGCAGGCCCCGCTGGTATTGGTAGACGGAGTGGAAATGGGATTGAATAATATCGATCCCAACGATATCGAAAACATTTCTATTCTCAAAGATGCAGCCTCATCGGCCATTTATGGGTCAAGAGCGGCCAATGGGGTGGTTCTGGTGACCACTAAGCGTGCTAAATCAGGCAAAATTTCTGTGAATTACAGCGGTTATGCGGGACGTCAGTCACCTATCGATATGCCTAAACTGGTGAGTGGCCTGGATCACATGCTTCTGCAGAATGAAGCTAAGCGTAACAGCGGCCAGGCCGTCTCTTTTTCGGAAGAGTACATCGAAGAATACCGGAGAAATGCACCTTCTGACCTCTACCCGGATACCGACTGGCAAGCCTTAACTCTTACCGGCAGCGGTTTCATGACCAATAATGCGATAGATGTGTCAGGGGGCAATGAAACTATTCGCAGTCGCGTTTCCTTAGCGCAATTGAAGCAGGACGGGATAATTCCAAACACGGGATACGACCGTCTTTCGCTTCGCGTTAACTCCGACCTGAAAGTAAATGATAAATTGAGCTTCCGGTTTGATGTAAGGGGCAACAGCTCTTATGTGTATGAGCCGTCTTATACGCTTAACACGATATTCTTCTACATGAACGGCAGAGTTCCGGCTAACCAGGAAGGCATTTTGTCCAATGGACTCTACGGACAGGGGTGGTTGGGGGATAACCCTATGGCGGCGGCCAATTCTTCCGGTCTGAACAAAGAAAGAACTTATGCGGCAGCGATCAACCTACAGGGAGACTGGAAGCCTTTCCCCGGAATGAACATTAACGTTATGTACAGTCCGGAAATCAGCAACGGCCATAACCGCCTGTTCCGTAAGGTCTATATTACCTACTACGGCAACGGAAACTTTGCCTACCAGAACCCTTCTAATACCAACTTCCTCACCCAATCGAGCAGCCTGAGCAGAGACAGCAACTTCAGAACCCTGGTGACATATACCAAAAACTGGGGTAAAAACTACTTTGATGTGCTGGGCGGCTGGGAGGTCATTGAATCTTTCTCCGAATCTTTTAGTGCCAGGCGGGAGAATTTCCTTCTTCAGGATTATGAGGTACTGAATGCCGGCTCGGAGATCAACCAGCAAACTACGGGTGCAGGAGGCTCTGAATTTGGTTTGGTTTCCTATTTCGGACGGCTAAATTATAACTTTGACGATCGTTACCTTCTGGAAGGTAACCTGCGTTACGACGGCTCATCCCGCTTTGCTCAGGGCAATAAGTTTGGCTTATTTCCCTCGTTCTCTGTGGGCTGGAGATTAACGGAAGAAGAGTTTATGAGTGATCAGCGGGTTTTTGATAACCTGAAATTAAGAGCTTCCTGGGGCATTTTAGGGAACCAGAGCATAGGTAACTATCCTTTCTCATCTACCGTTGACCTTGGTCAAAGCTATATTTTCAATGAGGTGTTTGTTCCGGGAGCGGCCATCACGGCCTTAGGTAATTCGGCCATTTCCTGGGAATCGACTGAAATGTTAAATTTTGGAGTTGATGCCAGCCTGTACAAAAAGCTTTCCTTAACAGCCGAGTATTTTATCAGGAATACCCGGGATATTCTTTTGACCTTACCGATTCCCGCTACGGTAGGTCTTGCCGCTCCCTACCAGAATGCCGGGAAAGTAAAAAATGTAGGATGGGAACTGGGTATTGCTTATGCTGACAAAGCAGGAGTGTTGGGATATAACGCCCGCCTGGCGCTATCCGATGTAAAAAATGAAATTGTGAGCCTGGAAGGTACCGGCCCCTTTATCAGCGGACGGACGATTCGGGCAGTGGGTCAGCCGATCGATGCCTTTTTCGGATACCAAACGGCCGGACTTTTCCAAAGTGATGAAGAGGCGGCTGCCGCTCCCAGGCAGTTCGGTACTGTGAAGGCCGGCGATATCCGTTATGTGGATCAGAACGGGGACGGTATCATCAACCAGGAAGACAGGGTGGTATTGGGCTCAGGTATTCCGCGATATACCTATAGTTTAAACCTGGGTTTGACATTTAAAGGATTTGACCTGAATGCCTTCTTTCAGGGGGTAGGCAAAGTAAACGGCTACCTGGATGGTCCCGGAGTGTGGGCCTTTGATACGGGAGGTACGGCCTATGAGCATCACCTGGATCGCTGGACGCCCGATAATCCTAACGCCTCTTATCCGAGACTGACCTTCAATGAGACGGGTAATTACCAGGTGTCTGATTTTTGGATGATCAACGGAGCTTACCTGCGTTTGAAGAATGTGGCTTTGGGTTATTCCCTGCCTAAGAATATTACCGACAGGCTTTCCATAAAAAATCTGAGAATTAACCTGAGCGGGCAAAACATCCTCACTTTTGATAAGTATCTGAGCGGCTTTGATGTAGAAACTCCTACGGGAGGCGTAGGTCGGTATCCGATCGTGAAAGTGTATTCACTGGGTTTAAATGTTAATTTTTAAGATGAAGAAGATGATCAATATAAGAAAAAAAGGAGCGATACTCTTTTTGGGATGGATGAGCTTTTCCTGCCAGGATGTATTGGAGAAATTTCCTGTGGATAAGCCGGACAACTCCACCTTCCTGAAGAATACCACCGAGCTGGATCTGGCAGTTACCGGAGCTTATGCCCGTTTATGGCATACGGGCATAAGCGCGGGAGGACAATGGGAATATATACTGGATTGCGCCAGTGATATCTCATGGGATAGAAACGGAGGCATTCTTACCTCCGCCGGAAACGGAACACTTAACTCGGCGGAAGCTAACGTTGCCAACGTATGGGGGCATTATTATGCGGGGATTGGGCGCGCTAATTACGTTCTCGACAACCTTTCCAAAGTAGAAAATGCCTCTGAAACTATACTGAACCAGTCCGAAGGGCAGATGAGAGTACTCAGAGCCTATTGGTACAGTCAGCTGATAACTCTTTTTGGTGATGTGCCTTTGATTGAACACGTGCAAAGCATTACCGATATTGAAGTGAGCCGTACGCCGAGGAAGGATGTGGTCGATTTTATTCTAAACGATCTCGATATTGCTGCTTCCAAATTACCGGCCAGCTGGCCCCAGGCCTTGCAGGGACGGGTGACCTCGGGTACGGCGCTGGCGCTGAAAGCGAGAGTAGCCCTGGCAGACGGTCGTTACGATGTAGCAGCGCAGGCAGCTAAAACCGTTATAGATTCCAGAGCCTACACCCTGTACGGCAATTACCAGGAACTCTTCACGTACAAAGGAGAAAGCAACAATGAAGTGATCTTTGAAGTGAATTATAAATACGGATTGAGAGTACATAACGGACCCATCGCTTTCTTTTCGCGGAATGCCCAGGGAAACTCCACCAAAGTCCCTACCCAGACATTGGTGGATTCATATGAGTGCATTGACGGCCAGACTATTGATAAGTCACCCCTTTACGATCCTAAAAATCCATTTGCAAATCGTGATCCGCGTCTGAAACAAACGATCGCCGTGCCGGGCGATACTTTTCTGGGCTTTCAGTTTGAAACTCACAAAGACAGCCTGCAATGCTGGGATTATACCGTAACACCGGCCCGTCGTATTGCCAACCAGGATGCAATTAACCCGTTTGCCAGTTTTACCGGTTATTGCTGGAAGAAGTTTACTGATGCCGAAGACAAAGGATCTTTCCGCAGTGCTTCGTCGCTTAACTATATCCTGATCCGTTTGGCAGAAATGTATCTGATCTATGCAGAGGCAAAAATAGAGCTGAACCAGATTGACCAGTCGGCATTAGATGCTATCAATGCCATTCGCGGCCGGGAATCGGTGAAAATGCCCGCCATCACGGCAGGCAAGAGCCAAAGCGAGATGCGGGAGATTATTCGCAGAGAACGTAAAATAGAACTGGCTATGGAAGGACTGAGATTACAGGACATCCGTCGTTGGAAAATTGCGGATAAAGTAATGCCCGGACCACTTTACGGCAGACCTCAAAAGCCTTACAGTTACAAAGATCAGGGTACTCCGGTCATCCTTGCCAACACCATTCCTGATTACAGTTCCTACCAGGATAAACTGAGCGTGGTAGAACCCCGGATCTTCGACCCTAACCGCGATTACCTGTGGCCCATACCCCTTAGTGAATTAGATGCTAATAAAAAGATGGTTCAAAATCCTAATTATTAATCAAATATATGAATCTGATTTTAAGAGTTTTAGTAGCGATATTGCTGGGGTGTTCGGGTTCGGTGACGATGGCCCAAAATGTCCGCCCTTCTACCCAAAATGTGAAAGTGTATGGTGAGGAGGGGAAGTTTGCAGGTTGGCCTGCCAATTGGGGAATGTGGAATTGGGGCAATGAAATTCTGGTAGGTTATACCCGTGCGAATCACCTCGACAAAAGCGGTCATACCTATGATAACGCCAGTTCGGTAGCTCAGTTTTCCAGGAGTTATGACGGCGGTAAAACGTGGACGGTGGAAGATGCATTCGAGCGTGGAATAACCCATGCCACCTGGGAGCATCATATCGGAACCAAGGATAAGAAAGTGCTAAGAGAGAAGATCAACTTCAGGCATCCCGATTTCGCCATGACCTTTCGCATGCATGGCGAACTTTACGGGCCCAGTTCTTTTTACTATACCTATAACCGGGGCAGGAACTGGATAGGGCCCTTTCCGCTGGAGGTAAATTTTACAGGGCCTGAACCCGAGGGAATTGTGTCGCGTACCGATTACATAGTGGATGGCAAACATAAAATGACGGCATTTATCACCGTGGGATTTAAAGAGGAAGAAAAGACTAACTGGCGCCAGGTGGCTTGTATCGAAACTACTGACGGCGGTAAAACCTGGAAACAAAAGTCCTGGATCGGGGAACCGAAAATTAACTCTATCATGCCTTCTTCAATTCGTGTCGACAAAAATACCCTGTTGTCTGTCATTCGCAGAACCGCCCCTCCCCGAATGGTGAGCTTCCTGTCGAAAGACAACGGGAAGACCTGGAAACAATTGGAGGACCCGGTAACAGTAGATGCCAACGGGCATCCTCCCGCTGTGGTGAGAGTACAGGACGGCCGGCTGTGCATGGTTTATGGGATCCGTCGTACACAAACTATGCCGGATGGGATTGGAATGTATGTGGTATTCAGTAAAGATAACGGACTCACCTGGGGTAAGCCTACGTTATTGAGAGGCAAAGACGGCGGTACCTGGGACATCGGTTATCCCCGGGCGCTCGTACTGCCCAATGGTCATGTGATCACCACATATTATTATAACCAGGCAGATCAGGGCGATAAGTATCGTTACATCGCTGCTACGATTTTCAATCCTGCAGAATACGAGTAAAACAGGTAGGATGTCTGATAAACTACTGCTCCCGGCCAACGTTTGAGAGATAGGTCAGCTTCAGTGTTTTTCAGACATCTTCATTTTTTAAATATCTATATTGCATTATGAAAAATATCATATTCTTCCTTCTTCTGCCCACGATAGGGGTTATGGCGCAAGGTTCTTTCTGGAAAGCCCCAGCAATAGCAGAATGGAACTTTGAAGAGGCCACCGATCCCTTAAGAAATACACGAAGCAAAGAAAAATTGATCGCTCCGATCTCCATCCGGGCAGATCAGGGTATAGCTCATCTTCCTGTAGGAGTAGCCTTAAAGGCGGGGGGGATCCGATCAGACTCCGGAGAGCTTACCTACTGGATGCGGTTTCAGGTTCCGCCCACTTATGGCGATGTCAGAGAAATCCCCCTGCTGAATGACGGAAACGTTCAGGTGAAAGCCTTTCCTCTCACCGATGATAAGGGCAAAGAGGTGCTGGAACTCAAAGCCTATCACGGTCTGCAGGGCACTACGCCTCAGCCGGTAATCCGCATTCCTGCCGGTCTGTGGACCCAGATCGCACTGACTTCTTATGTCAATGCTCAGGGCAAGCGCTTTTACAAATTCTATTATTATCCGGAGGCTTCGTCGTCGAATAGTGACAATAAACGTAACTTTTGGGTGTATATAGGACATTTAGAAGCTCAGGGCGGCCCCATTAATGCTTTTCAGATCGGTGAAGACTTTACCACAGCCTCCCGAAGCCGGATGTACGTAGATGAGGCCCGTGTTTATCAGAAAACGGCCGAATTGCAGGATCTCTACGGTATAATGCCGGTGATACCCGGGTTTACCACTCTTACTTCGCGGGCTCCCGGTGTTGTGATTGAATACAGCCCTGCGTTTACGGGTCGTTATGTAGCGGGCTCTCCGGCCATAATTGTTTTGGAAGACGGCTCTTATCTTGCCAAAGGAGACCATTACGGCCCGGCAGTGGGGGATAGCGAGCTAGTGATTGTTTTTCGTTCCACCGATAAAGGAAAAACATGGACCAAAATTTCGGAAGTGGAGGGGATGACCTGGGCCAGCTTATTTCAGCTTAACGGGCAGGTTTACATGCTGGGCACAAGTGCCGGTCACCGAAAAGGTCATGCCATCATTATGCGCTCTGCAGACAATGGGCTGACCTGGACCCGGCCGGTGGACAAAAACTCGGGCATTATCTTTTCCGATCTCTCTTATCATACCGCACCTACCCCGGTGGTGATTCACAACGGTAAAGTCTGGAAAGCTATGGAAGACGAAAAAGGAGTAGGGGGTTGGGGGACCAATTTCCGGGCATTCGTGTTGAGCGCCGATGTGAATTCCGACCTGTTGAAAGCTGAAAGCTGGACGATATCAGATATTCTTCCTTCCGATCAGAGTTGGGAAAAAGGCAAACTAAAGGGTTGGCTGGAAGGAAACACTGTGCCGGGCCCGGAAGGAAACATCGTTAATGTGTTGCGACTGAGCATTACCGACGGGGGCGGAAAAGCGGCCATCATCTCTTACGATGAAGACGGCAAAAAGGCGGGTTTTGATCCGGAAAAGGATATTATTGACTTTCCTGGCGGAAGCACTAAATTTTTCATTCAATACGATCAGAAATCGGGTCGCTATTGGGCCCTTTCCAATGCCGTACCCGCCAGGCACAATGGCGCTGCCTATAGCGAAGCGCTTATCCGTAACTCCCTGGCGTTGATGAGCTCTGCAGACCTTCGCGATTGGAAAATAGAGGAAACAGTACTCTATCATCCGAAAACATTCGGGCATGCGTTTCAGTACCCCACATTTGCTTTAGAGGGAGAAGATATGCTGATTGTATCCCGAACGGCCTATGATGATGCTTACAATGGGGCGTATAATCAGCACGACGTGAACTATTTTACCTTCCACCGGATTAAGAATTTCCGGAACAAGGCTTTAAGAAAAGTAGAGTAAGAAGTTTATTTCAGGGATTTCCGGATCAGCCTTTCAGGCAATCAGCTGGAGGGAGGGTTCGGGAATCTGGATCTCCAGATTCAGGTATTTTTTCTTATAATCAGCAGGGGTGCTGCCCGTAATTTTCTTAAAATGACGGTAGAAATTGGAGGCATTATTAAATCCGCAATCCATACATACGGCTTCTACAGTGAGGTTGGTTTCCACTAACATGCGGCAGGCATGGCTAACACGGATCTCGATCAAAAAATCATAATAGGTCTTCTTTGTCATCAATTTAAAATACCGGCAGAAAGAGGTGGTGCTCAGGTTACTGATGGAGGCAATTTCATTAAGCGTAATTTCCTTCCGGAAATTACTCAATGTGTAGTCGCAGATCCGGTTGATCCGGTCTGCATCAATTTTTGAGGCATTGATCGGCTTATATGACGTATTGATGAGTTCGTATTCATCTGATTCTGCCAACGTAGACAGGATAGACAGCAGGATAGTCAGCCGTTTGAGATCAGAGGCATTAAGGGCTTCCGAAATCAGGTCCTTTAATTTTTCCCGGGTATTTCCTTTAATAGTCATGCCATGTTGAGCCAGCTTATACAGATGAGGAATCTGATGGGCTTCCGGGAGATTTAAAAAATCATTTCCCAGACAATCGGGCAAAAAGTGTACAATACTGGCTTCGACTTTAAGGTCAGGATTGCCCTGGTAATACTCCTGGTTACACCGCCAGGTGTGAGGCAGGTTAGCGCCTAAAAGAATCATCTCTCCCTCTGAAAAATTACTGACATCATTGCCAATGAAACGTACTCCTGTACCTTTTTTGACATAATGAAGCTCTAATTCGGGATGATAATGCCAGACGTTTCCGAAGTTACTCGCTACGTCATTCCTGATACTGAAGGAATTCTGAAGTTTGATCGGAACCTTGTGAAATAAAGGTTTCATGTTTTTTTGTTTAAGGTTAATTTGTTGAGTACTAAGATAAGAATTATATTGGAAATTGACAACAGAGCTCATTATAATTATCATATTAGGATAATATTGTATATACTTTCGTCAATTACAGCGAGGAAAGAGAAACCGGGCCTCTCCGTTTTGTGCCGGAAACTGTCATTTTTCAGGAAAGTTTGTTTAAAATGACAAAATGGTACATAGGAAAGAAAAAATGTAATATTAATGACGCTGTCAACCTATACTACCTTTGTGGTGCGGCATGACCCGCCGTAAAATTATTATGGAGAATAAATATGATTTGATTGTTTGTGGAGGCGGCCCCTCGGGAGTAGCCGCGGCCATTGCAGCCGGGCGGAGAGGAGTAAAGACATTGCTGGTGGAAAGATATGGGTTTTGTGGCGGAATGGCCACTGCAGCATTGGTAAATCCATGGTCCGGACATGAATATACCGATCCGGAAACCGGGAAAAACGGTTCTCTCATCGGGGGTATATTTCGTGACGTTGTTTTAGGATTAAACGAATATGGTGGTTTTGGCTCGGTATTATCACCCGCTGCTTTTGATGAGGAGGCCCTGAAGGTGGTGTATGATCAGCTGCTGATGGAAGCGGGGGTTGAAGTACAATACCATACTTATCTCACCGGGGTGCAAAAGCAGGGTTCTTCGGTACGGGCGCTGGAAGTGATTTCCAAGAGCGGTAAAGAAGTGCTGTACGCCGATCACTTTATTGACTGCTCCGGAGATGCCGATTTAGCTGCGCTTGCCGGGGTGCGTTTCCATGTGGGCCGGCCATCGGATGGTCTGACCCAGGCCATGACCGTGAGTTTTCGTATGGCCAATGTTGACAAAACAGCTATGCAGGAAACCCGGCATATCCGTAAAGCACGCCATTTGGTTGAACCTTATTTCCAGGAGGCCCTGAAGGAAGGAAGTCTGCACTATCCTTACCGGCCATTCATCCATTTTTATGATTACCCCCGTCCCGGAGTCTTGCATTTTAACATGACCCGTATTAACAAGGTGTCCGGTTTATCTGTAAAGGATCTTACATTTTCCGAGACGGAAGGCCGGCGTCAGGCGTATGTGATCGGGCAATGGCTGATTAAAAATGTACCCTATTTCAAAAACGCCTACATTGAAAAGGTGGCTTGCCAGGTGGGCGTGCGGGAAACCCGCCATATTACCGGTTTATATACCGTGAGTAGCGAGGATATCCTGGCTGCAAGGAAATTTGATGACGGGATTGTTCGCTCGCGTTATTTTATCGATATTCACAATCCCACCGGAGCCAAGGATGTACAGCAGAAAGAAGGTACCCATGGAGCTCTTGATCACAGTTTCGGTCCTGCTGCAGGAGACTTCTATGAAGTACCTTTTCGTAGTCTCATAGCGCCGGAAGTCTCTAATCTGCTGGTAGCCTGTCGTGCGCTTTCGGCTACCCATGAAGCTTCGGCCGCAATCCGGGTGATGGCCACCATGCACGGTATTGGTGAGGCAGCGGGAATCGCCGCTTCGGCGGCTACCGAACAGAAAGTGTCCCTTACGCAGGTGTCCGGAGCCTGGGTGCGGAGTCAGATTTCCTACATGAACGAAGGGCCGGATTTTAATGAACCCTGGGTGGCCGAAAACGGTTTTCCCTGGAGTCTAAGCTAAAAATACTATGGAGAATATTTCACTGATCGATCTGAGCATCGTAGCTGTTTACCTGGTCCTGATGATCGGGGTGGGGCTATGGTTTTCCAGGAAAAATAAAACCTCGGAAAACTTTACACGGGCTTTAGGGAAGATACCGGGCTGGGCTATCGGTATTTCGCTTTACGCTACTTTCCTGAGCAGTAACACGTTTATAGGTGTTCCCGGTAAAGCTTTCGGAAGCAACTGGAGCTCCCTTGTATTTAGTCTGGCTATGCCTTTTTCTGCCTGGGTAGCGGCCAGATTCTTTGTGCCGTATTATCGTCGGATCGGAGGCATTTCCGCCTATTCCAACCTCGAGAACCGCTTTGGGTCCTGGGCAAGAATATACGCCGTAGCCTGCTTTATCCTTATGCAATTTGCCCGTATGGGTTCTATATTTTTCGGCACCGCTCTCACCTTGCAGGCATTTACGGGGTATCCTATGGCATCCATCATGCTGGTGACTGGAATTTGTATTATTATTTATACCGTGTTAGGCGGTATCGAAGCCGTAATCTGGACAGAAGTTATTCAGGCCGTTCTAAAGACCGTAGGAGGGCTGGCCATTATTCTGATCATTCTTACTGAGCTTCCTGCTCCCGTTCAGACCATCTTTGAAGTGGGTTTACGGGACGAAAAGTTTAGTTTGGGCAGTTTCAGTTTTGATTTTACCACTTCTTCATTCCTGGTGGTATTTCTATACGGTTTTTTCATGAATATCAAAGCCTTTGGTTTTGATCAAAACTATGTACAGCGATACCACACGGCTGTTTCAGAGAAGGAAGCCGTAAGTTCGGTGTGGCTTTGTGTGAAACTTTATGTGCCTATTTCTCTCATGTTCTTTTTTTTGGGAAGCTGTCTGTATGCTTACTATGACCAGAATCCTGAAGCCCTGTTTCCGGTAAAGTTGAATGCGGCCTCTGAAATGCTTCCGGCCGGGGCCACTGCTCCGGAAATTTCTGCCCTGGCGGCCACTTTAAAACCTTCGGATTATGGCGATAAGGTGATGCCGTATTTTATTGTCAGCATGTTGCCGGTGGGTTTGGTAGGCCTGATCATCTCCGCCCTGCTCTCTGCTGCTATGAGTACCATAAGCTCAGGAATGAACGCTTCTGCCACTGTATTTCTGGAGGATATTTACAAAAGGCATATCAACCCGGATATCAATGAAAAGCAGGGACTCAAACTATTGTATGTGGCTACCACCGTATTCGGTTTGGCGGGCATGGGTTTCGGGATTGCCATGATTGGCGCAAAAAGTATCCTTGATCTTTGGTGGGAACTTTCCGGCATCTTTGCAGGTGGTATGCTGGGTCTCTTCCTGCTCGGATTTATCAGCGATAAAGTAAGCAACTCTACCGCCATAATATCTACGGTTGCCGGAATATTGGTTATCTTGTGGATGGCTTTAAGCCACCTGATACCTCAGGAGTATCAATTCCTGAAAAACAGCCTGCATGCCAATATGATTATCGTGGTAGGTACCCTGGTTATTTTTCTGACGGGAATGGGAATTACCTGGCTAAAGGCAGGGATCAGGAACTAATCATTGCTTTATGGAAATAACCCTGAGTTTTCAGAAACAGGTAACAGGCCGTTATGCTGAAAAAAGGGCCCGGTGAGGATTAAAAAAATTTATACCCATGAAAAGACTTGTATTTTTACTTTTGCTAGGTATCGGAGAGGTAGTGGCTCAGACCGTTCCGGGTAATATCGTATGTTATGAGCCAAGCTCCTCGCAGCGGTATATCGGTTCGCCCAGCCTGGTAACCCTTCCCAATGGAGATTATGTGGCTTCACATGACTTTTTCGGGCCGCAGAGCTCGGAATGGCAGCAGGCGGTCAGTCGTATTTATACCTCCCGCGACAAAGGGAAAACATGGAGGTTCCTGACAGAAATTCAGGGAGCTTTCTGGAGTTCCTTATTTGTACATCGCGGAGCCCTCTATCTGATGGGGCCTGATCGTCATCATGGCACAGTACTGATCAGGAAGTCGGTAGATGGTGGTATGACCTGGACGAAGCCCCGTAACCGGGAGAACGGTGTTTTGCTGACCGGCGAATTTCACTGCGCCCCCATGCCCGTGGTGGAATATAACGGCCGGCTGTGGCGCCCTATGGAAACGGCACACGGCCCCGTATTGCAGTGGGGTAAGCGGTACGGTGCTATGGTAATGTCTGCACCGGTCGATGCTGATCTCCTGAATTCGAAGTCGTGGCAGTCCAGCACCACACTCCTGTACGACAGCACCTATAACGGGAGCGACTTCGCCGGATGGCTGGAGGGTAATTTTGTGGTAGACAAGGACAGGAAAATGTGGAATATGCTGCGGGTAGCCAATAAGCAGTCGAAAGAGGAAAAAGCAGCGATGGTGACGATATCTCCTGACGGGAAAACACTGAGTTTTGACCCGGCCACCGGCTTTATTCCTTTTGAAGGCGGAAGCAAGAAATTTGTGATCAGATACGATACGCTGACCGGAAAGTACTGGACACTCGCCAATGTCGTTAAGGAAAAATACCGTGCGCAGTTCCCGGACCGCAATCCTTCAGGTTTTAGGAATGTTTTGGTGCTTAAGAGTTCAGAGGATCTGAAAAGCTGGCGGGAAGTGAAGGTGCTCCTGGAGCATGAAGACGTGCTCAATCACGGATTTCAATACGTGGACTGGTCTTTTGAGGGAGAGGATATCATTGTCTTGTCCAGAACGGCATACTTTGACGGAAAGGAAAACGCCCGAAATAATCATGATGCCAATTACCTTACGTTTCACCGGATAGAAAATTTCAGGAAATTAAAGAAATGAGACAACCAACCCTATTTTTGACAATACTCTGTTTAGTGTTCTGTAACCTGCTGTCAATGGCTCAGATCAGCTCTTCTTACAGGCAGATCAGTGGTATTTATCCGCATCTTGCGTCATACAATAACGAAGGAGAATGTGGAACGGGCGCGGTGGTTCCGTGGGCAGGAAAACTCTGGTTTATCACCTACGGACCCCATTCTCCTTTCGGCTCTTCCGATAAGCTTTATGAAGTAAGCAGTGATCTGGAGATGAAGATAAGATCTGAAAGTATAGGAGGAACACCGGCAAACCGCATGATTCATAGGGAATCAGATCAGCTTTTTATCGGGCCCTACGCCATTTCGTATACAGGAAATGTAAGAGCTATTCCCTATACAAAAATGCCGGGCAGGCATACCGGAAATGCCCGGCACCTGTCTGACCCGGCAAATAAGATTTATTACGGAACCATGGAAGAAGGCTTTTATGAAGTGGACGTTCATACATTGGAACCCCGGATGTTATATGAAGATGGGAATGTTTCACGTAAGAAGGGTGAGCCCGCCCAGGAAGCCGCGCTTTTAAAGGGAGCACACGGCAAAGGCCTCTATTCAGGTCAGGGAGTGATGGTCTACTCCAATAACGGGGAGGCTGTTAAGCTCGCCGAGAAGAAGTTTGATATAGAGTCTGGCCTGCTGGCCGAATGGAACGGAACAGACTGGCGGGATGTCAGAAGAAACCAGTTTGTAGAAGTAACGGGTCCCGGAGGGATTTATGGAAATACAAACCCGGAAACAGATCCTGTCTGGACAACAGGCTGGGACTTTAAGTCGGTTTTAGTAGGAGTGAGAGAAAACAACGACTGGAAATTTTACCGCTTGCCCAAAGCGAGCCACAGTTATGACGGCGCCCACGGCTGGAATACCGAATGGCCTAGAATAAGAGATGTAGGCACGCCCGGTAAGCCGGATTACCTCATGACCATGCACGGGATGTTCTGGCGGTTTCCCTCCACCTTTTCTTCTAAAAACTCAGCCGGTATAAGACCCCGCTCGGCTTACCTGAAAGTGATCGGAGATTTTACACGCTGGCAGAACAGCCTGGTTTTTGGTTGCGATGATTCCGCCAAACGGGAGTTTTTAAACAGGCGCAAAGCAAAAGGCGGGATCGAAGGGCCGGGGCAATCCAATTCGAACCTCTGGTTTACCGCCGTGAATACGCCGGATCTGCTTGGCCCCAATACGGCCCAGGGAGCGCTATGGATCTCGGAAGAGATAAAAGCCGATACCTGGTCAGAACCGTTTTTGTTTGCCGGCTGGGACGAACGCACGGCCTGGGTCCATAATGCGGGGGCTCAGGAAGTGAACTTTACATTTGAAGTAGACGAAGCCGGGAATAACACCTGGAGAAAATTAACAGCCATCACTGTCCTGCCTGGCGCTTCTGCCCGGATCTCATTTAAAGCCACTGACAAAGGGGAGTGGATCCGGGCAAAAACAGACAAGAGTACGGTGGGTACTATAGCACTCAACTATACAGATCATAGCCGTTTTGCAGTCAAAAAGGACGCGATCTTCCAAGGGTTGGCAGACGTTGAGGCGAAAAATTATACTGGCGGATTACTGTACGGGCTGGGGGATAATAGAAGACAGTTGGGCCTGCTGGGCGGACAGTTTGAAAACGGGAAATTCAATGAAACAGGATACTACGAGTTAGATAGCTTAATGAACCTGGTCAGAAAGGAAGATGCCCAAACGGCTGATTTTATCAGAACCCGGTTTGCGATTCCCAAAAATGTAGTTTCAGTCGATGCCGCTTCCGTGCTCGTAGTGGATGATGCGGGAAGAAGATGGCGGCTACCGAAAGGAGCGGAAGAATATACTCAGAAAACAGATGAAGCGGCTGTACGGATATGCAGAGAAGTGGCTACGGAAAGAGACCTGATGAACCTTCACGGTACCTTCTACGAGCTGCCCGCTGAAAATGCAGATGGTTATGCAAAGATCCGCCCGGTGAGTTCCCATCATCTTACGATACATGATTACGCATCGTACAGAGGATTATTAGTGATGACGGGAATTGATATCAATGCACCTGCGGGAGAACATGTGATGGCTTCTGCTGACGGGAAAGCAAAGATCTGGGCGGGAACTATAGATGATTTATGGAAGCTTGGGAAACCCAGAGGAAAAGGCGGCCCGTGGGCAGAAACCCCAACCCGGGCCAACATACCGTCTGATCCTTATCTTATAGGGTTTTATGACAAAAAGGCGCTTACTGTAACGCACGAAAGCAAAGATCCAGTGACCTTTAAAATAGAGGTGGAACCCATAGGTCACGGCCCGTGGATGGAGTATAAGCAGGTGACCGTAAAACCGGGAGAGAAATTTGAATATGTTTTCCCTGAAGACTTTCAGGCCCGGTGGATACGCTTTTCTACAGACAAAGATTGTGTAGCTACGGCATTACTGGATTATAACTAGGAGTATCTTTTTATATTTGTACTACGGGTTAAATAATAGAAAAATGAATGTATCAAAAGTAAAGAGGAATACGATTTTATCTGCTGTAGCATGGGGGCTTGTGCAGGTTTGTAGCGGTCAGCAATGGATTATCCCCGAAAAGGCCGTACCGGGCCGGCAGGGTTTAATTAGTGCAGAGCTCATCTATCCCCTGGATCAGAAGCCCACCGCCCAATGCCATGCATCCACCATTATTGAAACCCCTGACGGCCTGATGTGTGCATTCTTTGCCGGAACCGAAGAAGGAGATCAGGATGTTGGAATTCGTGTATCTCACTACAGAGACGGAAAGTGGAGCTGGCCGGTAGAGGTAGTGAATGGATGGGTATCTGATTCGGTAAAGCATCCTACCTGGAATCCCGTATTGTTCCGGCCGAAAGGCGGACCCATTTACCTGTTCTATAAGGTAGGATCCGATATAGATGACTGGTGGGGTGCATATACCACCTCATCGGACGAAGGCAGGACCTGGACAAAACCCGTGGTCATGGGCAGGCATGCGTTAGTGGGGAATCTGCTGGGCCCGGTAAAAAATAAAGCGGTTCAGCTGGCAGACGGCACCATCATCTCGCCCACCAGCCTGGAAAGGCGGGGCACGCCGAACGGGCGTGACTGGAGGATCTATTTCGAAATCAGCAAGGATAACGGGAAGACCTGGCGGGTGATCCCGCCGATCAACGACGGCGTGGAATACGATGCCATTCAGCCCAGTATCCTTATCCATAAAAACGGAGACCTCCAGATCCTGGCCCGCACCCGGCAGGATGTGCTGGTGACCAGTTGGTCAAAGGATAACGGCGAAACCTGGTCGCCACTGCAAAGCAGTGGGCTGCCGAACCCGGATGCCGGCACCGATGCCCTTACCCTGAAAGACGGCCGGCATCTCCTGGTCTATAATCATTCGACCAAACAGGGGCCGGAGCCGAAAGAGCGGAATATCCTGAATATTGCCATCTCGGAAGACGGTAAGCAATGGAAAGTGGTGACCACGCTTGAAAATGAACCCATCTGGGCAGGGTATTCTTACCCGGCGGTGATTCAGGCTGCTGACGGCAGGGTGCATATCACTTACACTTACTCGAGGCGGTCGATCAAGCATGTGATCATTGATCCGGCCCGTTTGTAATATGGTTTCGAGATCGCTAATCATTCTTTTTATATTTATCAGCTGTAAAAGTTGTATGGTAGCAGACAACAAGGAAAATCCGCCGCTTACCCGTTTGCCCGGGGGACACATGCTTCATCACCATGGGGTATTTTCACCCGACGGTGAGTGGGTGGTTTTTGATGGCCGGAACGATGACACGAAAATAGGGGAGACCTCCGTCATAGGCCTCGTCAATGTCTCTACCGGAGAGGAAAGTATTATTTATGAAACCCAAAATCCTACGGTTTACGGACCCGGTGTGGGAGCGGCATCTTTCAGTCCCGTCCGCGATTTTGTGATCTTTATTCACGGGCTGCCGGATGCCGGCCCGGAAAAGCCCTATGCCATGAGCCGGCGGACAGGGGTGGGGATCGATATTCATAAACCCTTTCAGCCGGTGATAATGGATGCCCGTGACGTCACTTTTCCTTATGCACCCGGGTCGCTCCGGGGCGGAACCCACTCGCACGGGTGGAGTGGTGATGGTCAACTGATCAGTTTTACCTATAACGACGAACGGGTAGATCCCGACCTGCGGGTAGTGGGAGTGATGCTGCCTTATGAACCGGGTGTTCGGGTAGACAGTGCCCGGGGGAATAACCCCGGGGCATACTATTCGGCTATCGTAACGGAGGTGATCAGGAAGCCTTCGCCCGGCTCAGACCAGATCAGCAAAGCCTTTGACGAATGCTGGGTGGGGAAGAACGGGTATACCAATAAAACCGGTCAGAAGATACCCTACGCCATCGCATTTCAGGGAAATGTGCTTACTGCCGGCGGAAAAGTAATTACCGAGATCTTTATTGTCGATATTGACCCTCAAAAAATCCCCGATGATCCGGAGGCTGTGGGCAGGGAAGGGGAGAGGCCCCTTGTACCTGCGGGGATCCGGCAAAGAAGACTGACCTTCACGGAAAACGGGATTTCAGACACCCGCCACTGGCTTCGATCCGGTGTTGACGGCAGCTATATTTATGCGCTGGCAAAGGATAACAAAGGACGAAACCAGATCATAAGGGCAGAGGTTAATTCGGGAAAAACAGAATTCGTCAGCCATAATGATTTTTCCATCGATTATTCCTTTAATTTAAGTCATGACGGGCGTAAGGTCTGCTTTGTGGCGTTGAACAGCGTGTATATCTTCGATTTGGAAAAGCGGGAATCCCGTTGTCTGACCCCGGATCACTCCGGGGGTAAAATAGTGGGGGCACCTTCCTTTTCTCCCCACGACGATCTCATTGTGTACAATCAATACGAGAAGCATGCTGACGGACAGGAATACCTGCAGATACGGCTCGTTAAATCCAAATAACGTATGATTTGGGTTTAATTGAATGATTAGAGTGAAAACTTATATTATTTCGATGAATTTCCGCCTTTTCGGCGGATTTTCGTTTTTAAGCCGGATCTTTGGGGGAAAGTGAGATTATGGCCTTAAAAGCAGTTTTGTTTGACATGGACGGGGTGATCGCAGACTCGGAACCTCTCCATAGAAAAGCCTTTCATCAGGTTTTTGAAGACCTGGGCATTGATGTTCCTAAGGAAACCTATTATTCATTCTCAGGCGCATCGACCCGGCATATTGCAGACCAACTGATCGAAATGTATGCATTGAACCAGACCCCGGAAGCGATCATCGGGGCTAAGCGCAGGTATTTCAGTGAATTGTTCTATAACGATACCGAATTTGACCTGCTCCCCGGGGTGAAGGACCTGATCATGCATTATTATCAGGAAGGGATCAGGCTGGTGGTCGCTTCTTCGGCCAGCCGGAATACCATTGCCATGGTCTTTGAAAAATTCGGGCTGGAGCCGTACTTCACGGGGCGGATCAGCGGAGCCGATCTCACGGCCTCCAAGCCGGATCCGGAGATTTTTATACGAGCGGCTGAACTGGCCGGCGAACCGCGGGAGCGCTGCATGGTCATTGAAGACGCCACCAACGGTATCCTGGCCGCGCACCGGGCCGGAATCTTCTGTGCCGCCTTCAAAAGTCCGCACACGCATCTGCAGGATTATTCTTTGGCCGGCCTGGTCGTGTCAGATTACAAAGAGCTGAGGCTGGAAAAGATCAGCCGGTATTTTCAGATCTGAACCACATAGTCATAGTAAGACATACAAGCTTTTCTTATATGGCTGACTTCTGAAAGATGATTGCATCCAGGAGAATAGTGCCCCCGCTGAAGGGGATATATCATCAATTAAAAGAGCCCCGGAAGATTATTGACCGGAGCTCTTTTATAATCTCAGCGGGTGTAAGGCATCTTGTAACTCCGCTTTGGATTTACGGATACTTCCAGACTTACTTTTTGAGCTTTAGCCTTAGAATACGGCCGTTTGTAGTTTGGGGCTTCCACGGTTTCGGTCAGAACACCGGTGCCTTCCGCCTTTGTAAATGCCCGTTGCCCTGCCGAACGGGTTTTATAATTGGATGGGTGCGTAAGAGGATTGTCATTGCGCTGAGCGAATCCTTCAACTGACGTACCGAGAAGGATGACAAAAGAGCATCCGAGAATTTTAATCAGACTGTTCATGTTTTTGTATATTGAGACATGCGAAATTAATTGATTTTTTTGAATTAACATAAATATTATTCTGTTTTTTTATCAAAAACATATATATTCAATTGAATTTACATGTGTTTTCAAAATATTGCAAAATTTAATACTGCACTTTCCCGGTTTGAAGAAATTTCAGGTTGTGTTATTTCCAATTTGCCGGGATAATATTTGGATGCAAGGCTATTGATTATGAAAACGGCTGTTTTGTGTGGCTTACGTGGAATTGACCCGGGAACCCTGAACATTTTTTACCCCACATTCGACCGATAATTACCCCGTCACAGGCTTTGCTGCTCCCTACATTTGCTCCCTGTAACTATTTTACAAACGTTCAACCTTTACAGTATGAATAAATGCTTTACAAAAAAACGAAGCTATGGCTTCGTATTGGCACTGTGGATAGCCTGTATTGGCGTTGCCTACGCACAATCGCCTATCAGTGTGACCGGGAAAATCCTTCATCCGGACCGTACCCCCGCCGTAGGGGCCATTGTAACCGTTAAAGGAACGGGCACGGCTGCAATAGCGGATGCGGAAGGGAGTTACCGCATTTCGGCACCGGGGAATGGTACCCTTGTATTTACCTTATTAGGCAGTGTATCCCAGGAGATCCCCGTTAATAACCGTTCAATGATCAACGTAACCCTTGCGGAAGATGTAGCTGTGCTGGAAGAAGTGGTGGTGGTGGGCTATGGTACACAGAAGAAAGTAAACCTCAGCGGTGCCGTTGCCCAGATCAACAGCGACGTATTGGTTAACCGGCCTGTGGCCAACCTGACGGGAGCGCTGCAAGGTGTTTTGCCCGGTGTTACGGTATTCAGGGGCAGCGGACAGCCCGGGGCCGAAGGTTATGGGGTACGTATCCGGGGCTTTTCGTCTGCGAATGCCACGAATGCCCTGGTATTGGTGGATGGTATCCAGATGGACATGAACCTGCTGAACCCCGATGACATCGAATCCATTTCCGTGCTTAAAGATGCATCGGCATCGGCAATTTACGGTGCACGTGCCGCGGGCGGTGTAGTATTGATCACCACCCGGAAAGGCAAAGCCGGAAAAGCCCGGATCAACTTCAACAACTACTATGGCATCAACGCCACGGCCCGCCAGCCCCAAAGACTCAACTCCTGGGATGAACAGATGCTCATCGACGAATCACGCCTCAATGCTACTGGAAATCCCGAATTCAGTGCGGAGCAAATGGAATGGGTAAGCAATCCGAATTTCTCGGTAAGACCCAATCCCACACAGGACCGCTGGGAGTACTTCGGCAACAACAACTGGCTCAAGGAGGGAATGGATAAGTACAACGCGATGCAAAACTATACATTGTCTGTCAGTGGCGGAGCCGATAAGGTAGATTACCTGGTGTCGGGGAGCTACTATAAACGCGACGGTGTGTTGCGTTACGGGCCGGACGATAATTCTCGGTACAACATCAAAGCAAACATTAACGCGGACCTCAACAAGTACATGAAGGTGGAGATAGTAGCCGGATACATAGGTTCCACCGTCAACGAAAACGCTTACGGTACCGAACAGATCATCAACCGGCTTTATCGCAGCCGGGCGCGCCAGAGCCTGTATGTACCGGAAGAAGACATCACCGGCCAGCCGTATAACGGTGACCTGCAGATCAATGCCGTGGATATTGAAAAGAACGCCGGACTGGAACAACGCCTCTACGAATCGTTTACCGGACGGGTAAACCTCAAAGTGCAGAACCTTGTGAAAGGGCTCACTTTTGACCTGACGGGCTGGCGCAACCAGGACTACTACTCCATGGAAAACAACAGCCGTACCTTATTATGGTACGGACGTACTACCGGTACCGTGCGTTTCCGTATCAATGACCCCAATACCAAGCGTATGGTAAAGAACCGGGGTTACCACAATAACCTCCAGGGGGTGCTGACCTACAACCTGTCACTGGCCGATGCACATAATTTCACCGTTCTGGGCGGAGCCTCTTTCGAAGATTACCGGCGCGATGAGTTCTCGGCAGGGGCCCAGTCTATGATCACCAACGACTTCTTCAGCTTCAACTTTGCTGATCCCCTGACCAAAACCAATGGAGACAACAATGCCACATGGGCTATGGGCTCTTTCTTTGGACGGTTCAATTATAACTTCCGCGAAAAGTACCTTTTCGAGGCGTCTGCCCGCTACGACGGAAGCTCGCGGCTGGCACCTGAAAACCGTTGGCAGCTGTTTCCTTCTTTCTCTGCAGCATGGCGGCTCGACCAGGAGCAATTCATGCAGGATCAGACCCTCTTTTCGGCACTAAAGCTGCGGGGCTCCTGGGGACAACTGGGCAATGGGGCCGTATTGGGGCTGTATGATTATATCGCGTTGCTGACCAGCGGGCTTACACAATCGGGTAACCTGGTTTTCAACGACACCCGTACCCAATATATGTATCAGTCACAATTGGCTTCGCCACAGAAAACCTGGGAAACCGTACAGCAGGCCAACATCGGGGTCGACGCCGGGTTCCTGCGTGACCGGCTTACGCTCACCGCAGATTACTATGTAAAGCGAAACAAGGATATGCTGGCGTCATTGAACCTCCCCAGCCTCATTGGTGTGACGGTGCCTGTCATGAACATCGGTGAGCTGAAAAGCTGGGGATGGGAGCTGGACCTCCGCTGGCGCGATAAAATCAATACTTTCGATTACAAGATCGGCTTCAATATCTCCGACAACCAAAACGAGCTCGTGAAATATGACGGCCGGAACTCCCTCGGCAACGGCGGAGTGATCCCGCTGCTGGAAGGCTATCCGCTGAATACCGTTTGGGGGTACCGTACAGACGGCTTCTTCCAGACCAACGAAGAATACCAGGCCTACCGGCAAACCGTGTCAACACCGTTCTTCCCCAACAATGCGGGCGCCGGTGACATCAAGTACCTGGATCTGAACGGAGACGGCGTCATCTCACCCGGAGAAGCTACGCCCGAAAGCCCGGGCGACCTCGTTTACCTCGGCACCACCAACGCCCGGTATACGTATGGATTTGACTTCGGACTCAACTGGAAAGCTTTCGACTTTTCGGTATTCTTCCAGGGAGCCGCGCAGCGTCGCTTCCTCATTAACGAAGGTACCCTTTCCCCTATGCTGGGCACGGCAGATATGCCCTGGACGGTTCATATGGACCGGTGGACACCCGAAAACCCCAACGCGTATTTTCCGCGTATGTACCAGACCAGCGCCCATAACTTCCGGGCGTCGGACCGCTGGGCACAGAATGGCAACTACCTCCGTCTGAAAAACATCCAGCTCGGCTATACGGTGCCGGTACGGTGGAGCCAGATACAACGGCTGCGTGTTTACTTCTCCGGGCAGGACCTGTGGGAGAAAACCGATGTCATGAAGGTATTTGATCCCGAAGTGGGCAATAACGTAGGTGCCACCACTTACCCCTTCTACAGATCCTATTCATTTGGTTTAAATCTAACCTTTTAAAATCTTTCCGAACATGAATTATCCCAATATCGCCGGCTATATTCGTATGCTCGTTTTCCTCTGTGGCATGGCTTTCTTAGGAGGCTGTGACCTGGATCGTTTCCCCGAAAGTCAATTCACCGATGCCGCCTTTTGGAATACGGAAACCGATCTCATGAATGCAGCCAACCGGCACTACCAGTTGCTGGCCGGATTCCAACTCGATGGCCGGGGAGACGACAATGTGAATCAAACGGCCAACGGCATCAGTAATGGCACCCGGAACGTTCCGGCCACCAGCGCCGACTGGTCTAACGCCTATCGCGACATCTTCACGGCCAATAACATCCTCGAAAAGGGAGGAAAGGCACAGGTTAGCGACGAAATCAAAAACCGCTATTTTGGTGAGGCCCGATTTTTCCGTGCAAGCGCCTATTTTGGTCTCGTACAGAAATATGGAGATGTACCCCTGGTACTGAAAGCGCTCGACGTCAATTCTCCCGAACTGTCGATGCCCCGTACGCCCAAGGCAGAAGTTATCCAGGCTATCTATGACGACCTCGATTTTGCCGCGCAATGGCTTCCTGCTCGCCAGCAATTGCCTGCCGCTCAGTATGGTCGGGTAACCAGAAGCAGTGCGTTGGCACTGAAGGCACGGGTGGCCCTGTATATCGGCACGCGGGCCAAATTCCACAATGATGGCGACTGGCAATCGCACCTGACTATCGCGGTACAGGCTGCTCAGGCCGTGATGACCCAGGGGCATCAACTCTACCGCAGCTACCACGGACTGTTCCAGCACGAGGCCGAGGGACCTTCGAATACCGAAAATATCTTTGTGAAAATCTACGGTGTGAGCGTGTCCAACCTCATCGTGGGACATGGATACTCCCGGGATATGGAAAACGGACGCAACGCACCCACGCGTAACCTGGTCCGTCAATACCTGTATGCCGACGGCCTTCCGGCTTTCAATGATAAAAATCAGCCTTCAGCCAGGCGTTCTGTCTATTTCGTTGAAGAAAAAGACGAAGAAGGTTACAATACGGTCTTTGAGAACCGCGATCCGCGTTTGGCCATGACGCTGTTCCAGGCAAGGGAAGAAGCTTACAAGGGGCCGTGGATACCCACCACCACATTGGGATCAAGAACAGCCTATGCTGCAAAAAAAGGCTTCAACCTGACTGACTGGCAAACGTCAGGCGCCGGTACAGTGGATAAAATCCTGATCCGTTACGGTGAAGTGCTGCTTATCTATGCGGAGGCTAAATATGAGCTGGAAGGCACAATAAGCGATGCCGACCTCAACCTCACCGTGAATGCCCTGCGGCAGCGGGCGGGCTTTGATGCACGGCTCACCAACGCTTTTGCTACAGCGAATAACCTGGATATGCGTGAAGAGATCCGGCGGGAGCGCACAGTGGAACTGGCACTCGAAGGATTCCGCTACGACGACCTGATCCGCTGGAAAACGGCAGAAATCCATTTGCCCGGACAATTGCTGGGCGCCAAATTCAATGCTGTGGATTGGGTAGGAGCGGACCCGTCGACACTGAGGATCAACAGCGACGGGGTACTCGTTACCGAGGATACGAACGTACGTTCATTCAACCCCGGAAGAGACTACCTCTACCCGGTGCCACTACAGGAAATCACATTGAGCGGCGGAAATGTAAGCCAGAATCCGAATTGGCAATAACACTAACAAGACAAGAAATACAATGAAAATACAAAACATATTCCTTATACTGCTATTGTTATCCGGGGGATTATTTTCCGCCTGCGAGGACAAAAGCTACCCTGCCGGATTGCAGGAATACGAGCACCATTACTACATTGTCTATGTACCGAATAACAACAGTGCGGTTACGGTGAACAAGGCGCAGGCCGGGTTGGTGAAATTACCCGTTCAGTTTTATTCTTCGTTCACACGCCCCTACGATGCCGTAGCGCATTATGCTGTAGTGAGACCGAATATCGCCAATCCGGCGGTGCTCGGGGTGGACTTCCAGATCGTGGATAAGAGTGGGAATACCCTCCAGCCGAACAGTGAGGGGAAGTATCCGCTTCTGTTCCCCCAGGCCAAAAAGGCCACCGATACGGTGTATGTAAAGCTGCTTAATAATCCTGTACCGGGGAGGCGTATCGTGGAAATCAACTTTGAGGACCACATTACACCCGATTATCGCGTGGATATTTTCTCAACGGCGTTCAGACGGACCCTCAATATTGATTAAACCGGATGAACCTTTACATCAGAACAAGTTTTTTGGCAATAGGAATGCTATCCCTGTCCCACGTTTGTCGCTCCCAGGCGACAGACGTGGAACAGGCCTTCCGCTTCACCGAAGCGCAGGCTGCATTACAGTTACAGGAGGTCCGTCGCTTAACCACGGCCGATCGTGTCTCACCGCGTACGGTGGACACCGACGGGCGGTTGGTACTGGTTCCGTCCGGCGACTGGACCAGTGGCTTCTTCCCGGGTATCCTGTGGCAATTATATGCTTTCACGAAAGATAACAAATGGCAGGATGCGGCACGGGAGGCTACAGCAAAGCTGGACAAAGAGCAATACAACGGCCGTACCCATGATATGGGCTTCAAGATCTACTGCAGCTATGGCCAGGGTTACCGGTTGACCGGCGATACGGCTTACCGGGCAGTGATCATCCGTTCGGCACAGACATTGGCTACCCGGTTTAATCCAGTCATAGGGTGTATCCGTTCCTGGGATCACAACCGGGATAAATGGGTCTTCCCCGTCATTATCGATAACATGCTCAACCTGGAATTGCTGTTTGCCGCAACAAAGCTTACGGGCGACTCCACCTTTTACCGGATCGCCGTATCCCATGCCAACACCACCCTGAAAAACCATTTCAGACCCGATGGCGGAACGTATCATGTCATTGACTACGATCCCGAAACAGGCGAAATCAGGAACCGGCATACGCATCAGGGATACAGCGATGAGTCGACCTGGGCACGCGGACAGGCCTGGGCGCTGTATGGTTATACGATGTGTTACAGGGAGACGCAGGATGAACGTTATCTCAGGAAAGCGCTCGACATTGCCGGGTGGCTCATGAATCATCCGCATTTCCCGGAAGACGGGGTGCCGTATTGGGACTTCGATGCACCGGGTATTCCCCATGAGCCCCGGGATGCTTCAGCCGCCGCTGTCATCGCTTCAGCTTTATACGAGCTCCATAGCTTTGCACCGGACAACGACAGGCTTCGTGACCGGGCAGACCATATTGTACACAGTCTCGTTACCTCTTATATGGCCGGCGCGGGAACACACAGCGGATTTACCCTGTTGCACAGTACAGGATCGAAGCCTGCCAACTCCGAAGTGGATGTGCCCCTGATTTACGCGGATTATTACTTACTGGAAGCATTGAGCCGAAAAAAAAGCACCCCTTAAGTACAAAAAAATATAGATATATTCTATTTTTTTTCGATATTGTCCCTGACAATTATACCTGAAAACAATACATGTGCCGTTCTGCTGTCTCCTCTGTCCTTTTGGCGGTAGCCCTATCGTTGGCTACCGTCACATTTGGTCAGGATAGGGGTAAAACCGTCAAGTTTACGCAGATCGGACTAAGGGAAGGGCTATCGCAAAGCAGTGTTTTTGCGCTGTGCCAGGACTACCTCGGTTTTATGTGGATAGGTACGCGTGATGGTCTGAACCGTTACGATTCCCGAAAATTCTTTACTTATCGCAATATCCTCTCGGATAGCACTTCGCTCACCGACAATTACATCCTTTCTTTATTCGAAGACAGTAAAAAGCGGCTGTGGATCGGTACCCGAACCGGTATCAACCGGTATGACCGCCTCCGTGACCGTTTCATACGCGTACCTCTTCCTGATAACTCATCCGGTAACTCCTCACCCGAGCCTATGATATGGTCTATCGTGGAGGATCACGCCGGCCGGATCTGGTTTACCACCAATCAGGGCCTGTACTGCTTCAATGAGCAGTCGAAAACCGAACCGCTAACGCTTGTATTTGAAGCCGGCATGTATCGCGACCTCCCCGTGGGATGTAACAATGTGATGTCTTTCTATGAAGACAATAAAAGGAATATCTGGATAAGCACGGTCAACGGGGTATTGGTTTTTGAACCCTGGCGCAGCGGATCTGCTCTTCGGCTGCGGAGGCACTTCCGGCAGCGCGAAGGTGAGTTAAACAGCGAAGAAGTACGGGTGGTGCAGGAGGTGAAGGACGGTATCTTCTGGTTTGGCACGAGAGAAGGCGGTATCAATGTATACAACACCTTCACCGGGCGATTTTCCTATCTTGTTCATCAACCCCCTTCCAAGGGGAAATCATTGGCCGGAAATGATGTGCGGTCTATTATCCGGGACCGCTTTGGCGGATATTGGATAGGTACCATTAACGGCTTAAACTATTATTCCGAAGCGGAGGGTTTCCTGACGTATTCTGCCAATGATTACGACCAGTTTTCACTCACCAGTAACTCCATCCGGCCGATTTTCCAGGACGCCCGCGGATCGGTGTGGATCGGCACGTATTATAGCGGAGTATGCGTCTACGACCGGCATATCCCGGTCTTCCGGAACTATGCATACAGCCCGTATGTAAGCAGCCTGAGCTACAATGTGGTCAGCGGTATATTGGAAGACGGTAAGGGAAATCTGTGGGTGGGTACGGAGGGCGGTGGTCTGAACTACATGAATCGCTTCGGACATGTTTTCCAACAATTCAAACATGACCCCGCGAATCCGGGCTCCCTCAGCCACAACCACGTCAAATCACTCCATCTTGATCAGCGGGACGATCTTTGGATAGGTACCTATCATGGCGGGCTGAACCTGTTGAGGAAGGGGAGCCACAGCTTCCAGCACTTCAGGCATGACCCGTCTGTATCCCATTCCTTATCCCATAACAACGTGTATTCCATCAAAGAAGACAGGCAGGGAAATATGTGGTTTGGCACGTATGGCGGCGGCCTGAATCTTAAAAAGCCCGGCCGTGAGATGCATTTCGAAAGCTACCGGGCAGGCAAAACGGGCCGTTACCACATCAGCTCGGATCTGGTGCGCACGGTTTTCATCGATAGCCGGGGCAACATTTGGGTGGGTACCGAAGACGGATTGAACCTCAAACGTCCGGGCACAGACCATTTCGAGGTCTTTCGCTACTCAGCAGACAATCCCAACAGCATCAGCGGAAATGTCGTTATCAGTATCTTTGAAGACAGCCGCAACCGGGTATGGTTAGGCACATACAAAGACGGGTTGAACCAATACCATCCTGACACGGGATCGTTCAGCCGTTTCAGCGAGCGCGACGGGCTGCCCGGCAATAACGTCTTCGGCATATTGGAAGATCAGCAAAAGCTTTGGCTCAGCACCAACAACGGTATCTGTAGTTTTGATCCCGAATCGGGCAGCGTCCGGTCTTACAATATCAAAGACGGTATCGGAGGCAACGAATTTTCTATCGGGGCCTATTGCAAGGCCGGCGATGGCCAGTTGATTTTCGGCGGCACACATGGCCTCACTTCTTTTTATCCCCGGAATTTCAGTGCAAGTAACTACGTGCCTCCGATCGTATTCACCGATTTCCGGCTGTTTAACGAACCCGTGGTTCCCGGCAAAAAGCATGTTTTGGAGAAACCTATTTTCGTCACGGATACCATTGTGCTTACACATAAACAGAATATTTTCACCATCGAATTCTCAGCGATCAATTTTGTATTGCCGGAAAAGAATAAATATGCCTATCGCCTGGCGGGCCTGGAAAATCAGTGGAACTACGTAAACATGCCCTCGGCCACCTACACCAACCTGCATGCGGGTACCTACACGCTGCTGGCCAAAGGGTCGAGCAATGACGGCATCTGGAACGAGGTGCCTGCTACGCTGACCATCAGGATCCTGCCGCCACCCTGGAAAACCTGGTGGGCTTATACCATTTACCTTGCTTTGATTGCGGCAAGCGTCTATATGATCATCCGGTTTACCAAAATCAGGAGCGGGCTGGAGCACGAGCTGCAACTGGAACACCTCGAAAATGAAAGACAAAGAGAGATCAATGAGATCAAGCTTAACTTTTTCACCAGTATCTCCCATGAGTTTCGTACTCCGCTCACACTTATCCTGGCACCTGTGCAGCACCTGCTCACCCACATGAATCTGGACGAAAGCGCCCGGACCATGATGGCGACAGTGAAAAACAATTCTTTACGACTTCTCAATCTGGTGAATCAGCTGCTTGACTTCAGGAAGCAGGAAAGCGGGAATTTTCAGCTGGCGGTAACCGCCGGGGACCTCGTGACGTTTATTGACCGGATCGCTGCGGAATTCACTACTTATGCCAAAGAGCAGCAAATCCGTTTTCAATACCATAAACCTGCAGGAATCATTGAGGTATGGTTTGACACCGACCAGTTGGAAAAAGTGATCTACAACCTGCTTTCCAACGCATTCAAATTTGTTCCTGTGGCAGGCAGTGTGAAATTGATAGTTGAAAAGATGAAACCTTCCGTTAACTACCCGCGGGGGTCTGTGGTCATTCGCGTATGGGACAACGGCAAGGGGATCCCCGGCGACAAGTTGTCTTCCATCTTTGAATTTTTCTACCAGCTCCAGGCCGGGCACGAAAAAAAGAGGGGAAATCTGGGTTCAGGGATAGGCCTGGCCTTAGCCAAAAACCTGACGGAAATGCATGGCGGAAAAATCGATGTGGAAAGCTACGATGGCGATGAAAGACCCACCTATACCTGTTTCACGGTGGAACTGCCCCTGGGGAGTGTGCATTTAAAACCTGAGGATATGGCCCGCTCCGAAAAAGAGGAAGCGCAAAACAGAATGGAGGAGCCGGTGGCGGACGATCCGGATGAGGCTGGCTACCCTGTAAATACCCCGCTGAATAGCGGAAATACGTTCAACCGACCGCTTATTCTTGTAGTGGAAGACCATGAAGAGATACGAAAGTTCATTACCCAGAGCCTGCCCGGCGACTATACGATATTGGAAGCGTCCGACGGGCAGGAGGGTTGGGAGATGGTCAGGTTGCATTTACCCGATCTGGTCGTTACCGATATTATGATGCCCGTGGCCGACGGTATATCGCTGCTGAAAAACATCAAACAAACGCTGGATACCAACCACATTCCTGTATTGTTGCTCACGGCGCGTACAGCCATGGAGAGCGTTATTGAAGGCCTGCAATCGGGCAGTGATGACTACCTGACCAAGCCCTTCCACCCGGAGGTCCTTTCGCTCAAAATACGAAACATTTTAGCGGCCCGTGAACGTTTCCGCAAAAAGTTTATCCGCGATTATGTGCTCACCCCTCAGCAGGACTCCGGTGAATCGGACGCCGATCAGCAGTTCCTGCATAAGGTCATCCGGCTGATTGAGGATAACCTCGCGGAGGTGCATTTCAATGTTAACGTACTGGCCAGGGAGCTTAGCATGAGCCGGCCGGTACTTTACAGGAAATTGAAGCAGCTGACCGACTTAAGCGTAATCGAGCTCATCAATATTCTACGGCTAAAAAAAGCAGCTCAACTCCTTGCCCAGGGCCATACACAGGTCAGCCAGGTGGCCTACCAGATCGGGTTCAGTGACCCTAAGTATTTCAGCAAGTCGTTCAAAAATTATTTTGGAAAGTCGCCCAGTGAATATCTCTCACTGAATGTTATTGAGCAGGCAGAAATTATTACCGATAAATTTAATTCTTTTTCCCATGAAGACACGATTCGTCCTTCTTAGCCTTTTCATTTTTTCCCTCTTTCCATCGGCAGGAGCTAATGACACGTTACCTGTTCGCGGATTCTGTATCGCGGCGCCGGGCCCTGACAGGTTACCGGAATTCATCCGTTTTATCGACGAAGAACTGGCACCACGCGGTGTCAATACCCTGGTGCTCCGTGTCGACCATCATTACCAGTTCGAAAGCCGGCCGGAACTGGTCGATGCAGGAGCATTGTCAAAAGCGGAGGTCAAGCAACTGGTGGCCATCTGCCGGAAACACGACATCCGGCTCATCCCACAGATCAACCTGCTGGGTCACCAGTCCTGGGCCGGCCGGACAGGCAAACTGCTACAGGTGTATCCGCAATTTGATGAAACGCCCCATGTGCAAATGCCGGAACAATACAAGTGGCCGAATGCCGATGGTTTATACTGCAAGAGCTATTGTCCCCTGCATCCGGAAGTACACGGCGTGGTTTTCGACCTGGTGGACGAAATCTGCGAAGTTTTTGAAGCCGACGCTTTCCATGCCGGTATGGATGAAGTGTTTTATATCGGTCACGACAGTTGCGGGCGCTGCGCAGGAAGAGACAAAGCTGAGCTATATGCCGGGGAGATCAATAAAATTGCGAACCATCTGGCCTTAGGCAATCGTCAGCTGTGGATCTGGGGCGACCGCCTCATCGATGGCAAGACCACCGGCATTGGGATGTGGGAAGCGAGCATGAACAATACCCATCGCGCCATTGATCTTATTAACAAGGATGTGATGATCTGTGACTGGCACTATCAACGGCCTTTGCAAACCGCTGTGTATTTCGCCATGAAAGGCTTCTCTGTGATTACCTGCCCGTGGAAAAAGGGGGATGTGGCGATCAGGCAGCTTCAAGACATGCTTCAGTTTCAGCAACAGTCTACCAAAGAGCTGGCGCCCCGTTATCAGGGCATGATGCAGACCGTTTGGGCGGGTGCAGGCTCTTTCCTGGATGAATTTTACGGCAGGAAAGAGGCCTCACCAGAAAGTGAAGCCGCCTGCTTTAAGGCGCTTGCTTCGGAATGGGGTAAGAAGTAGCTCTTTATACATGACGGGATTGCAGCTGCAATCCCGGATTATTTATCTCCGAACACATTCCCTTTTTTATCACTTGCGATCACCCAGCGCAGGGCATCGATAAACAGTTTATTTTGCGTGGCGTCACTGAAAATATTGCCGCCATGCCCCATATTGAGATAGATCATCCGGTAATTTGTGTTGGTCCATACTACAGGGGTATCTCCGCCTGGGATGATGTCTTTCAGGCCGAACGGGTAGTTTTCCGGCGCCAGGGAGAGTAATACCTGTATATTACTGCGCTCGCGAGGGCTGGGTTTCCATTGGTACCATTCGTTGATGGGCGCGATAAACGAGGACGGAAGCCCTTTGGTGATGGGGTGCCCGTGGGTCTCCACCACCAGCTTTGCCGGCATGGGTGGCCAGTTATTACGGTGAAACACGGCTCCACCGAGAAAATCCACAAACCAGGGCCAGTTCGTCTGGCGGTCGTTGTAAGCCGCCACATGGAAACCATACCATCCCCCGCCGTTTTCCATGTATTGTTGAAAGGCATGCCGCTGTGCCGGGTTATGCACCACGTCATTCAGCATCATCACCAGTTGGTAGTCGCGTAGTTTTACCTCATTCAGGTCGGCCATATTACTGGTAGTGTCAAACACAAAGCCATTACCGATCGTGAGATCTTTGAAAAAGCGGATCGCATCATGAGCAAAATCCACATGGGCGCGTTCCACCTGCTTATTATAAAAAGCAAGTACTTTAAAACGAGGAAACTGTGCCTGGCTTGCTTTTGGGCCCGTAAGCACCAGGAAAAGCAGCAATAAGTAGTAATGTTTCATTTTTTAACAGGTTTATATGTAAATCGGTTTATAGCATTCCTCAACAAGGCATGTGACAAATATAAGATTCATACCCCATAGAAAACGTCAGGAAGGATAGTTGAACGATTTTTACTACTAAAGTAAACGATAATTGCCCCTACGCGACAGGACCCACCCGATATCTTTGCAGAATAAGCGGTCTATTCCCGAAAAAATAAAAAACAATGAGTTTCGATCATAAAAAATTAAAGATAGGTCCCCCAAGGAAAATCTGCATAATCCTTTTACTTGTATCCACAATAACGAATAACCTGCAAGCCCAATGGTTATGGGATGTGCAGAAAATGCATACCATTAAAAACCGGTTAGCCTCATTTAAGTATGCCACCGCGTATAAGACGCTGCTTTCGCAGGCGGATGAGGAACTCAACAGGAACACCTATTCCGTGACTCAAAAAGAAGGGATAGCGCCCAGTGGAGATAAGCATGATTACGTCAGCCTGAGCCGTTATTGGTGGCCCAACCCGGATACCCCCGATGCGCTGCCCTACATATACAAAGATGGCCAGTCTAATCCAGAACTTAATCACTACGACCGGAATACACTTGGCAATATGTGTTCGGCTGTAAACACCTTGTCCCTTGCCTACTTCTACAGCGGAGAGGAAAAATACGCCCGAAAAGCTGTCGGAATCCTCCGGGGCTGGTTTGTAGACCGGGATACCCGTATGAATCCCCACCTGGAGTACGCTCAATTCATCCCCGGGAGGAACGATTCAAAGGGTCGGCCGGAAGGTCTTATCGACAGTTATTCGTTTGTGGATATGCTGAACAGTATACAATTACTGAACGGATCGCCCGGTTATACCCTGCAAGACCAGGAAGCGCTGAGACAGTGGTTTGCTGACTTTGCCATCTGGTTTCAGACGAGCAGGCAGGGCAAAATGGAAAACGTCGCTAAAAACAACCATTCCACAGCTTACGATGCGCAACTGATCTCCTACCACCTGTTTTCCGGAAATGAAAAAGCAGCCGGAGACATCATCCGGGATTTCCCCCGAAAAAGAATATTTGCCCAGATCGAGCCGGACGGAAAACAGCCTAACGAACTATGGCGTACCCTTGCTTACCATTATTCACAGTACAACCTGAGCCATATGATCGATGTCTGCGCGGTCGCCAAAAGGCTGGGGATCGATCTGCTGAACAGCGAATCGGCAGATGGGAGGTCAATCTATAAAGCAATGGATTACCTGACCTCATTTTTGGGCAGGGATGTAAGTAGCTGGCCATACCAGCAGATCAGCGGATGGGAAGACGAACTACAGGATGTCTGCAACGACCTTATCCGAATCCTCGATATGGATCCTACCCGGCATACCTATCGCGACCTGCTGAGAAAACACGGTCGGCAGGATATATCTGATCGGTGGCGGCTTTTATATGGGGTAGAGTGAAATACACATTTCCGCTGGGCAGGTCCTTCCCCTTCAGGGCTGGCTGACATCCGGTTTACACAGCTCGACGAAAAGAGTACTTTACGGGCTGGTAAGGTGCATGAACCCTCTTTAATGATTTACTTTAAATGCGCAAAAACCAAGCCTGTCGGTTTCGACCATGACAAGTTTTTAGGCTTTCATGAAATAAAATGTCGATATTTGCCCGTACCCACAAATTCCTATTAAGCTATTTTAAAATGTAATGAAACAACGGAAGACTGATAGCAAATTTATACAGATGAAAATACCAGCGATCTTAATACTTACAATCTTTATTTCAAAATCGGTATATGGACAAAACATAGAAGTAGTTAGTCCTGATTTAAATAAGTTTCAAAATATACGGGACTTTTGTATTTCACCCAATGAAGATGAAGCCTATTTTACTATTCAAAGCCCTGGTCAGGATCTGTCCCAGATTGTATGTGTTAAAAATAAAAAATGGGAAGATCCAAAGTTACTCTCCTTCTGCGACGGTTATTCCTATCTGGAACCTTTTTTATCAAGGGATGGCAGAAGGCTTTATTTTGCGTCTGACAGACCTAAAACTGAATCCGGAACGCTTAAAAGTGATTTTGACATCTGGTATGTGGAAAGAAAAGATAAGAAGAGTAAATGGTCTGAACCCATCAATATGGGACCCTCGGTAAACAGTGAAAATGATGAGTTTTATCCAACCCTTGCAGACAATAACAACCTGTATTTTACCATGGAAGCAAAATCAGGTTTAGGGAAAGACGATATCTATTACTGTGAGTGGAATGGAAAAGAATACTCCAGTCCTGTTCTGCTCAATAAAAATATTAATAGCGAGGGGTATGAATTTAATGCATTCATTTCCGGAGATGAAAGTATGTTGATCTATACCAGGTACAATGCAGAAGGAGGTTTCGGAAGCGGAGATTTATACATGTCGAGAAAAGATGAAAAAGGAGAATGGCAAACCGCTCAAAACCTGGGCAATAATATCAATACCCGGTATATGGAATATTGTCCTTTTTATGACAGCCGGACGGAGATGCTTTATTTTACCAGCCGGAGAAACAATCTCTCACCCGGGAAGTTTAAGGATCTGAAAGATTTTCAAAAATATATCTCAGGCAGCGAAAATGGGTTGAGTAAAATTTATAAGACAAAACTTAAGATTAAATGAGTTACTTTCCGATACAAAAAGTAATAGGTATTGATTACCAGTTGTTTATGATTTTTAGGTACAAATAGGGTACAAATTTTGGTTTTTATAGTGGATTTTGAAGTATATCAAATTAAGAAAAACTTCTCACTTAGCCCCTGGCTGACATTTAGTACAATCTTCCCTAATTACATTTATATTCGGTGAAAGATTTTACTGAAAGATAGCTACCTTTTTCCCAAACAGATTCAACAAATTCTATGCAATCTGCTTGAGTAAATAACCCAATTCTTTTTGCCTCACATAAGAAGTCTAATGTAGTGAGATATTCTATTTGATGTAGATCGCAGTAACCCTTAATGTCTTTAGTATTACTGCTGGCAACAATTGTATTGCTATATCTTGCAACAGCCAAAGTTGCACTCTCTCCTTCTCCCTTAAACAACTTATTTTTAAGGTAAAAATATTCTTTTTTTATTTCGGAGTTTTCTTCAGGAAAATTGTGAATTTCAAGAATCCTAAGATTTAACAAATTGTCAACTTCTACTCTTCGGCTTCGATGTCGTTCTAATTCAGAATATACTTTATCTAATATTTTTAGTTTATGATGAAATATTTTACCAATAAGCAGGATTTTCCCAGCAGAAATAAAGTGAGAAACAACATCTGCATCTATTAATATTAACTTTTTATTACTCATTCCCATTGAAAAGCCTTTCTAGTTGGTCGCTGTTTACCCCCCAATCACTTAACAGTGAAATGTAATGTGCTTCCGAAATCTCACCTTTTTCAAATAAATCCCTAGCCAAAACCCCGTAGTCCCCAATTACTTCATCGTGATTTCCTGCATTATACAAGTCTGTAGAATATCCATACTGAATAGCTCCTTTCTGAACATTAACTTTAAATGCGTCATAAGTTTTCGATGTAATTATAAGCAATTCTTTAAGTCTATAAAGTAGCGCTGCTCTAGAACAGGAATAATAATGCTCAATCTTCAAAATAGTACTGAGCGAGACTTTATCTTTACCTAACAGTTCATAGTCTGGAATTAAAGACATTATTCCTGTTTCCGGCAATAATAAATAGGAGGCGAATAGATCAGCATTGTATTCCTCTTTATCTCCTTTATTAAAAGCTCCTGTTGTACATACCATAGAATTAAATTCCTTTTGGATATACAAATGATAAAGCTCATGACAAATAGTAAAATGTTGCTTCCCCAAAGGATGAGAGGAGTTTATAAGAATAAATCGAGATGCTATATCTTTGTCAGAAACTTTTAATGCCATTCCAGAGAAATTACTACTCAAATTCTTGAATATAGTGATTACATTAAGATTTGATAATAAGCTTTTAAAGCGAATAGGGTCGTTTGACCCCATTCCATTTTTTTTTCTAAAATCATTCGCTTGCTTCTCTAATAAAAGATTACTACTCATTTTACTATTGCATTTTGCATTTTTAAATAATTGATAGCAATCTTTTTAAATGATGCTATTGTATTTATATCTTCTGCCGAAAGACTTCCAGCTCTAAACGCAAAAGCAACATTTGTTTGAATCAAAGAATTGTCTTCTTCGTATAAGTCATATTCTTCAATACAAAACAAATCAGCAATCTTAGTCATTAATGTAGTGGGGATGGATCTAGCCCCAGTTTCAAAGTAACTTATCTCTTCTCTACTAACACCAAGGAAATCTGCAAGAGATTGCTGAGTTAAACCCAGTTTTTCACGCAAATATTTTACGTTTTTTCCGATAGTTTTTTCCATAGTATTAAATTGATTATGTTACAAAATTAGATACTTTTTTTGATAAAAGGTTTTTTGTAACATTTTTTTAAAAGAAAAAGTGTCTATTTAAACACAAAAACGCCATTTTTTTAAAAATGCTATTCGTTTTTTGAAGGATTTAAATAAGTCTACAAATCGATTCAGGCTAACAATACATCCGCCGGAATACCAAAGTGCTTATGAAGCTTCTTAGCCATATTTAAGGTGAGCTGTCTTTTCTTATTCAGCACTTCGGAAACCCGGTTTTCTCCGCCAAAGTACCGGGAGATATCCTTTGGGTTCAGGTTGAGCAGTTCCTACGAGACTTAAAGGATATTAGCACAATGTGGTTTCTTGCGATATTGATTAATCGTTTTTACCAGTCGCTTTCTGATTTTCTATTTTTAATATATGCGATAGTAAGTTTTGTGAAATCATTAAAAAAAGACTCTATATGGCCTTTTGCGCCTTCTTCTAGAATATTCCCGTCCTCGTCGTAAATCCTATCGTCATTGGACATAAAACCTAGTTTTTTGCTCGATAGAAAAAGATCAGCCTTTGATCCTTTGTCCATATTTCTAAAGCACGTAAAATCCGGGATGTCAAATCTTAATTTATCATCTTTAAAATGAATTGTTATAGAATAGTCTATACTGTAAAGAAGAGCGTAGTCTCGTCCATTTATTTTTCTATCGAGCTTTGATTTTATATATCTAACACCAACAACTCTTGGTTGAACGCCCTTGATGGTGATAGACTGATTTTCAATTTCATTTAAAACTAAATCAGGGTTTTTATAAGATTTAATTACAAATTCCTTAACAGAAGAGTATAGAAATTCCTTACTAAGCCCCTCTAGTTCGTATGTGATGTATTTACTCTCGTCTTGTGTTGCCAGCCCGGTAGGTGTTAGCGAAAACTGGCAAAAAGCGGCAAAGGGGCTTGCAATCAATAATAATAGTAGTTTTTTCATTTTTATTTGGTTTATTGTTATCGGTAGTCGTCGTATCTGGCGGAAGTTTTCTTCTTAACTACACTTCCATTAATTGCATCAAAGAAAAATTTTATTTGTTTTGTGACCTCCTTATCGGAGTTCTTAGCCAATTGGAAATCGAAATACCCATCATCGGTATAAATACGCAGATCAGTCAAAGGCTTTTCGGAAAGAGATTGTATATCGCCAATTAAAAATATATCAAGTCCATAGGATGTTGAACCAAAGCTTCCGACTGTTCCATCTCCCTTACGCGCAGTAATTTGTTCTGGAGCGGTGAATTTATAAGTCTCCCCCTTTGCATCTAAGAAAATCACTTCTGAGCCTGCGGGGATATAAAGAAGCGCTTTATTTGTGGCCCATTTAATTCTCAAAAAATCATTTCCGTCCAGTGAGGTGCAATTTAACCAGAGTCTTTTTGTGAGACGGGCGCCATCAGTTGCACCACCAAATTTATCCGAATGAATTTTCACGAACTCACTTTCGATAATTTCTTTACCGGTAAACTTATCTTTTTCGTACTTTGATATTTGAGCGAAATTGACAAAGGGAATAAAAAACAACAGGAGCAGTAGATAAGATTTCATATTCTAATGGTTTACCACTCAAATGTATAAATACATCATCGAATTATGCAATCGAATCGGGTTCTTTTTTGTCATACTGTCAAGTTTTGTCAAGTTTGGATCATGGAGGCCTTTTTTATAGTGTAAAAAAATTCAAAAAACCTGTTTTTTATAGGTATGCAATTTCTGCATTTTTGTCAGGTTTACTCATGAGTAGCTATCGCCAATTACACAACTCCCCAACTTTGGGGAATCATCTCTCAACCATACGGATAACGAAAGGAACCTCAATTCCGTTGACCGTCCGTTTGCACTGAAGCCATCCGTCGCGATTGTTGAGCATCTTGCTGAAAGATTTTCCGTCAATGCGAAAGCTGGTTACTCCTGCCTCTGTTCCTTCGTCCCGGTAGGTCATACTGATATATCGATACTCATCCCTAAATCTCGGCTCCATACACTTCTCGATGATTTCGATAAATCTTGCCATTGTGTTTTTTTGTGCAAACCTAAATACCGGCTGGTAAATGATTATCGAAATAGTTGATAGTAATTGTAGCAATTTACTAAAGGGCTATGGAAGAGAGGAAGGGCAAATCATTTCCCAATTTTTCCCAACTTTTCCCAATAGGCTGCCACGTTCCGAACCTTTTTTATAGTCTCGGAAAACTCGGGTTTATTGCTTCTACACATCTGAAAATGTTCGCCATTTTTCGCCAATTCTTGCCAATTCTTTTTTGTCGGAAAGTGTTGAATATTGTAACCTTTTGTAACCAAAAAGTAAGCAACCCTTTAAGCCTTGCTATAGCACCCCTTAACGAACGAAAATTTCCGTTCGTTCAACCAACCGGAATCTCGATTGGTTACCCTTGCTCAAATCTGTGCGGGGGTCTATCCAAAGTTGGACAACGCTATGAGGTACCTAGTAGGTACCCCATCTATGAGGTAATTTCAAATTACCCCATAGGGCTGTCCATTTCGTTCACCCCTTTAGTCTACTGATCGTCACAAAAGGAGGTGTTTTGAAACCGCCCCCTTTTGGGATGTGCTTTCAAAGCACCCCCTTTGACCTGTCGTGTTTCACGACACCCCGATATCTACCCAAAATTGGTTATTCGTTCACTAATAAGGGTTTGGATTAATAAGGTCAGGGAAAAAATTCCTCGACCAGGTCGGCGGAAATTTCCGCTAACCTGTAAAAAGGCTGTAAAAAACAGGAAGCTGACGATAGCCCAAAACTGGGCAGTCATTGTAAATTCGTTGTAAAAAACAATGAAATGGGGGATTGTCCAAAATTGGACAGAGGTATACAATCTACCTGAAATTATTCTGTAAGAACCGTCCGGATGTGCTTAGCGCTCTCGATAGCCTTTATGATATCGTTTCTACTGGCCTGAACAGCTCCGGCCGCTATCAGTGTCTCAATGCCCTGCGTTAACGCCTCTCGTACGTTGTTTTGGATTGTTTCAGGATTGTTATTATTCACAAAAAGGGGGTCGACAAAATGACGCCCCCCCGGTTGTGCGATTAGTACTAATGCTACAATTTCACTCCTTTGCGATATAAGTCCTCGATTCGTACAACATCCGTTCCAGTGTATGTATCGTTCCTTTTATCGTTAACAAATCGTATCGGCGTAATCTTTAGATACTTTGCGGCCGCTTCGACGCGCTTACGTGCTGCATCTCCGGAACAGCTCCACAACTCCGCTAACTGTGCAATAGTGTACCGGCGCTTTTCAAGTTTCAGAGCTTCGTTTTCCTGCTTGTACTGGATTAGCATTGCACGGGTGTCGTGCATAAAATCGTAGATGTTTTGTAGGTCTTCTCCTGGTACGAGATTTAATGTTGAGTTTGTTACAATCTGTGACATAACTGTTTAAAATTTAAATGTTAATAAATAATTCAGGCCAGCTTGGCCGCTCCTATAACGTTCTTTTCATGCTCCAGTCGCTCTATGGCTATGGCGGTAAGAAGTTTATTGATCTTTCGGAAGTCAAACATTGTGTTGTCTAAAATACTGCTCGAAGGTAGTATTTCAAGTATGGAGCTTATACAACCTACTGCTTCGGGATACTTTTTGAGCTTGTCGAGACTTTCGTACGCAATCAGGGTTGCCGTGGCAATCATTGATATTAATTCCTGATTTTTCTCAACCAAATCAAAAAGATATTCAGATTTACCCCAATCAATTATCTCCGCTACTGCGTTCTCTACTGTCATTCCCATAATCAAAACATTTCATTAGTTTTAAACTCTATTTCAGGCCTTGTGCTGGCCGCTTTTGCTCGTTGCACTATATCTACATTGATCAGCTCGGAAAGCTGCACACGGGCATCGCCTAAAGCGTTTTCAAAGTCACGTGTAAAAGGGTTGTATTCGGATTCGTTCAAGAATGAACCCTCTTCATCCGATAATGCTCCGAAACTATTATACACGTCTTCAAGTGCTACGAACAGCCGGACCAACTCGGGGTGTATTTGTTGGTTTTTCATCTTTGAAATTGGTTTAAAGTTTTACTCCTGCTTCATTGAATATTTTTCTGCGAACGATATCGCTGCCAATGACCATATTTAGGTCAACAATAGCACTATCCAAATTGTCGGACACCTCCCTGGCATTACCTTTGTCCAGTCCGTTGTCTTCGTCTCCCTTAGGAATATGCTTGTCGTACCATTTATCAAACTTTACTTTGGCTTCTTCGAGAATAGCCCGGACCTCAATTAGTGCCGGGTGTACTGCTTCGTTTTTCATGATTTTGCTACTGTTTAAATGGTGATATACTTAATTGCTTCTGTTCGCCGCAAGGAGGCTTTCTATAAGCTCCCGGAGGCGCCTGTTCGAGGCTTCGAGTCTCTTAACTTCTTCACGAAATGTATTAATCATAAATATCTGAAGTTCTGATTCGCTCATGTCTGTATTTGTTTTGGGTTAATAATTATTTCCAGGAGATTAATGACAGTATAGTCAGCGCCTTCGTTAAGAGATTAAGATCGCTATTCCAATCCCTTATCTTTGAGTTTTCCGGCTTGCACGATTCGGCTTCAACGGCGACATCTCTGGCGTTGTTAAAATCTTCATTTTCACCAAAATCCAGGCCACGTAGATATAGGTGAACCTCTTCGAGGGCGGCTCTGGCGGCTGTGTACTCCCGGAATATCTCAAAGACCGTATTCATGAGTCCCGTAATGCTAAACTCGTACCCCTTGTATTTGTAAAACTTATCGAGTTCTCTTTTAAAGAGGTGATATTCCATCGCCTCTTTTCCGGTTAAAACAATTTGGTTTTCCATAGTATTGATTTGATTTAAAATTGATGTTCTATACGATTGGTGAATAGTCATTAGCAAGCTCCCGGATAAGCGCACCCGCTTTCCTGAGGAGACCTTCTAACTCTTTGTAACTGGCCTCCGCAATTCCGAAAGGATCGCCATTCTCTGCAACGTGCTTTTTAGTGGAGGCTAAAACACTTTCGAGCTGAACCGTGGCTTGATTGATATTCTGTTCTGTTTTCATAATTATGAAGGTTAGATAAGGTTGAAACATTTAGCTTTTCTTTGATCACATAAAGGAAGCAGGGCGGCTTTGTCCCCGTCTGTCAGTTGTTTTGTTACCCTTGATATGCGGGCATAGACACTGCGCCAGTACAGGTAATTCCGTGGGTCATCAGTAATCTCCATCGCATTGATATTTCGGGCGATTCTTTGAAGGCGGTCGTTTGATAGAATGTTCATGATCTAAATTATACTAATATGTAAATTATTATGAAACAAATTTACATATAAGTACAATATAATGCAATTTTTATGTAAATTATTTTCATATAAATTTACATTTAAAGTAAATTAACTATCTTTGTACTATTAAACACATACTGAATGAGCGTATTAAGAATCAAAGAGGTTTTGACCGAAAAGGGTGTTACCGGAAAAGATTTAGCCAATAAGATAGGGCTGACCGAAACCAGTATTTCCCGAATTGTAAAAGGAGATCAATATCCCAAAATTGAAACCCTTATAGCCATCGCCTCCGCCCTCGACGTGGATGTAAAGGATCTGTTTGTTTCAACTAAGGAAGTGGAGAGTTTGGAGCCTATTTATATGAAGCAGGGCGAAAGAATGGTTGAGGTGGGCCAGGTTGATACGTCAAAGATCGGCAAACAGAAATGAGCATTCTATATTCATCTTTAATAACGAATATTGGAAAAGAAATTGTATATAAATTATTGATAATAAGTTAATTACGTTCCTATTACAAACGTTTTTAGTAAAGTGTTATGTCATTGTGTATCAAACTGGTGGAAGTGGGGCGGTTTGGATGTGATTATAATAAAATAAATAATATATGACTATAGAAGAATACCGAGAAATAGCATTAGATGAATTTCATCAAGATGCGACAGAAGAAACCGTCAACAATGTATTATTAACAGTTTCTTCCGAAGATAGATTTTTACTTTTTCTCAATGAACTAGCAGATTGGCTACACGGCGATTTGTATTGGTACGCATTGCGACGCGCTTATCAAATGAGCGACAATCTTTATGAATTTTCCGATGACGTTTTAAGGTGTTTCACAAGAGGTGATGAAGATAGAGACCGCTTAATGACCAATGAAGAGTTACAATATTTGAACTCACTGCCTGACACTATTACTATCTACAGGGGAATGACTAAGTATGAGCAAAAAAAAGGTGAATTTGGTGTATCGTGGTCGCTAAAAAAAGGAGTTGCTAAGCATTTCGCTGATAAATATGTAAGGAATTTCAGTACTAACCACTTAGACAAGACGGTGCACTCTATTACTGTAAACAAAAAAGACGTAATTGCATATTTCGGAGAAAGAGAGGAGTATGAAATAATATACATTCAACCTGAGCGCATCAAAAGTCTCTTATCAAGTATTGATGAGTAAAAATTTACAGGAAGCCGATGAAAAAGCCAGAGAAAAACTACTTTGAGAATGTAAAGACGAATCAGGAGCTTAGCAAAATACTGCTTGATACATTTAATGATCTTAAAGACGGCAAAATTTCAATAGCCGAATCAAAAGCTATCGGAAAACAAGCTGATAAAATTATGCGCGAACAAACTAAAAAACTAAATGAAGCTATAAAGAACGGGGACAAAACGCCGATACCCTTCTTTGAACGATAAGTATAATCATAAGTGGGCGCGTTGGGTTAGTAAGACCAAATAACCATCAAATAAGAATATGACGAAAAATAAAACACTCCAAGAGGCTATTAATTTAGCAATGTTTGCACACAGAGAACAACTTGATAAAGCCGGGCAGCCTTATACTTTACATCTGTTCCGGGTGATGACCAATGTAGAATCAGAAACAGCGAAAATAGTTGCGATATTACATGACCTTGTTGAAGATACCGAATATACTTTTGAAATGTTAAACGACCTGGGTTATTCAAAAGAAGTTATCGATGCTTTAAAGTGCCTTACAAAGAAGGATAATGAACCCTATTCTGATTTCATCGAGCGGGTAAAAACGAACCCGGTAGCCATTTCGGTTAAGATAGCTGATATTAAAGACAATATGGATTTAACAAGACTTTCCGAAGTTGAAGAAGAAGACCTGCGAAGGTTAAAAAAATACCATACAGCCTACAAGCTATTGAAGGGGTGAGGGAACTCACGTTCTCGTAATTCTGTTTTTTTCATTAGTAATATAATAGAGGAGAAATGGTAGAGGGGATGATTATTGATTTGAAATACAAGGGAGTTATAGACGACTCCGGTTTATTAAGTCTTCAAACAGATGTTAAATCGTTTGAAACAGATTGTTTAATTATTGACAGTGTTAGTGTCGTAGCGTATCGTTTAACAACACTTCCCAACGAAATAATATTAAAGAATGGGGCTTCATTCACGACTCCTTTAGCCTCAATAAAACTTCTTAAAATCGAAAGCGGCAATTGTATTATCAATTGTTTTAACCTCAAAGAGATTGAAAGCTTGACGCTTTTAGATGGTTCAGAGTTAACTATAGATAGTTTTGGCCCTATCGTGATCCGGGAAGAGTTAATACTTGAACACGATTCACGGTTTAATTGCTTTAAAACTATTGATATCCCGGTTAAAAGAAGCCTGGCACCTTCATCTGAGATTCATGGGGAGGATTATCTTACTTCGAGAAATGAACTACTGGTGGGTAGTTTTGTAAATATTCCTTTTAAGCCTATGGGCAAGGTACTGCACTACCCAACTTGCGGAGAGTCTTACTAGTGATTTAATACAAAATAGGGTTGTGCATGAAGATAAGTGTTTAGTGATCATAGATGTCACCAAACTTTTATTGGATGGTGCCTTCAGACAAAAAAAGTGGGAGGCGATTTGCCCCTCTTATTAGCCATTAGATGCGGGGAAGGTAAAGGGGAGTGGGCAGTCTCTTATAGAAAATTAACCTATTGCTTAATTAAATTTGTTTTGTGAAAAAATACACTGTAATTTTGTACTTTACTAATAGCTTAAGTCTTGGAAAACTTTTATTTAATTCTTGAATGCATTAAAAACAAATTTAGAGTTTATCTCAACCAAAGCAATTATGAATTAACTAAGAAGTTTACTGAAATAAATAGAAATGAAACTTTAAAGAAAAAATTCATTTTAGTGATTGAAGCTGTCAAAGTAAAAGCCGCTAATAAATCTCAATATAATCTCGAAGGGAGCTTTCCTATAGGTTCTGTTTATGCTATCAAGGTTGACCAGCACAGATTATACACACTGCAAAGAAGTAGTAATGATGGATATAGAGAGCTATTTATATACCGCCACGCAAAAAAGGAAACTCAAAAAAATGATAAAAAACTCAACGACACCATAGATACAATAAAAAAAATAGAAATTGAAATAGTAAAATTATGAAGGAGACAATGCAAAGTTTTTCAATTCAATCTTACGTTGAAAAAAACCGAGAAAAAATCGACGAGTCTTTGGTAAGTCTGCGAATAATGAAAGAGATCGACAATTTCCTCGACTACAAAAAACTATCCAATAAAGACTTAGCAAATTCTTTAGGCTTTTCGGAATCATATATTAGTCAGTTAATGTCGGGTGTAAAAAGTGTAAATGTCTCTTTCTTGAATAAGTTCGAGAGGGCGTTCTCTGTAAAATACGGTTTTAATATTTACTTAGAAGACGAAGAATCAAACTTGCATAGGTTGCAGGAGAAGAACAATTTTAGTTTAAATATTACTACTGTTAAAGTGATTTTATTAAACAAAAGCCAGTCTCATTTTTCGTTTACAAATAATAGAAAATCAGCTATTTGTATGATTAATGAAGAAGTAGAAAGTTTATGAAAATGGAAAATAAAATTAAAGAGGTGACATTTCAAATGCGTATATCTTCTTTAAATGTATTAAAATTCTCTCAATATGATATCGAGGGATTTGAGGCGGATAAAGAGGACTTAATTGAATATCAATCTAATATTAATTTTACGGTATTAGAAGAATCTAGCGAGGTGGCAATTGAAATAACGGTCAAGTTAAAAAACACGGACCTTAATGCCTTGCTTGGAGAATTAAAGGTACTAATGAAGTTTCATATTACACCTCTAAGCGAAGTTATTACAAAAAAGGAGGATGATTTTGAAATCCCTGATGCAGTGGTATCCAATTTGATAACCATTGTAGCTGGTACAGTTCGTGGAATCCTATACGAAAAACTTCGCGGTACCCCGCTTCAAGGCCAGGTTTTCCCTTTGATTGATGTTAAAGAGCTAATCCAAAAGAAAAAACAAGAATTAGATAAAGTACAAGAATAGTAAGGAGGTGTTTTGAAGCCACCCCCTTCTCTCTTTGCCTAAAGGCTCTTTATAATGTTAATTAAAGCCTCTGACGATCCTTCAAACTCTTTTTCTAATTCGACTTTAGATTCTTCCTTGTATTTTTGAATTTCGGTCTGACTAGGGAAGTTAATACTTGGATTCTTTTTGGAAATTTCACTAATAGTTTTGGTTAAAACTGAAACTTGTAGCTTTAAAGCTATTATTTCCTCGCCTGAACTTAATGATTTAGCCATAATGATTTGTTATTTAAGGTTTATCAATTGTCAAATATATACAAGTAATAATAAATTTAGTGCAATGGTAAAATAAAAAAGGTGTACTATCAAAGCCGCTTTTCATCCCTTTTTAATAGGTCTGCGAATTCTGCATTTTTCTCTTTATTAATAGACTCCCGAAACTCACTTTTGTTATCTGTTTACATCTAATGAGGATGGAGGTAGCTATTAACTACCCCATCCACGTCAGCCGAAAACCCGGCAGACCTATAGCATTTTTACCCCCCGGTCTACTATAACCTCGATATTGCCAGACATACGAGCCATACTACTTTCAATCGCTGCGAGCCTGCTTGTGTTCGTATCGATATTTGCAAGATGCCTCAATTGGGCCGCAGTATTGGCATGAACCGCCGCCATATCTATCCGTATTTCGGAAAGACTATTCATTGAGGCAAAAGTATGCCCTTGTATTGCAGTAAACCGCCCATTTAGCTCATCTCCCTGATCTTGCGTTAATCCGGCGATACCTTTGCTCATTCCGGTTCGGGTGTCGCTGCTGTTACCGTTCCAGAGGCTCAAACCCCTTTCCTCGGCCGCTTGCTGGGCCAGTTTTTTGGATTCGTTATAAATCTGTTCTTTGCTCGGCAGCCCATCGTAAAACGAGTCATACACATCCATTATCGCCGCTTGCCGTTGATCCGGGTTCGGGATCAGTATGGCTTTCTCTAGCTCTTCCCGGAAACCTGTAAAGTAGTCTGAGAATACCGCCGAAAAGATCAGGTTATCGATAAAGTCACCCAAAGATTGGTTTAGCGCATCAAACATCCGTGTACCAGCTTCTTCCCCGGCTTCAAATGCCTCTTTCAAAGCGTTATGGATACTGTTGCCCAGATCACCGGCCAGCTCTAGCACGATATCACCAACGGCCTCCCGTGCTTCGTCTATGGCACCCTGCCATTCGATTGTGTCCGTTAGTAACTCTTTGGTCTTGTCGTCCACCTGGTTGGTGGTAATAAGCGTTTCGGCGAGTGAGGTATTGAGGTCACCATTCGCATCAATCAAGTCAGGGTATGTCTGGAGTAATCCCCCGAATATATCCTTACTTTTCTTTGAAAAGAGACCGACAATACCACCAACAACCCCACCCACAACCGCGCCAATGGCATTACCTATGCCGGGGATAGCCGTACCTATAGCAACCCCAATAGCGGCACCTTTGAGAACCGCATTACCGTCTATCACATCCTTCCGGTCTGTCTTGGCTCGCCCCTCTGCCAGTTTGTCCATTGCGGCATTGTACTTGGTGGTAGCATCGGTCATTGCGGCATAAGCAGATTCAATTTCCGCTCCGTAATCCCTGATAAACCCGCCACCGGAAAGCTCTCCCTGCAGGCGTAACTGATCATTCAGGGCAAGTGCATATTCTCGTGCGAAGGCTATTTGCTCCAGCATATGCTCCCGTTCTGCCTGTTTTCTTTTTTTCGAGGCAGTGACTGCCAAGTTAATTAAGTCAACTACGCCACTGGCAACCGCCGCCCAGGAGCCGCCCGATTTCTTGCTACCCTCCTGCGAACTTTTTACAATCGAATCAATGGCCTTACCGATACTTGCCGCCGCTTCTCCGATTTCCCCATCAAGTCCGGAAAGCGCACCCATTACGCCCTGTAAGTTGCTTACCAGTTCTTTGGTCTTTTCGGCGGGGATATTACCCAACTCTTTATTCAGTTCGGCAATCTTATTTTTGAGTTTTTCAATTGTATCCGCGTTCTCTTCGGTCGGGGCTGCTGCCTGGATTTTCTCATAGTATTCCAGTTCCTTCTCAAATCCCTCCTTTTTCGCTTCTAATAGGGCTTTTTGGCGGTCAGCTTCCCACTTGAAACGCTTTGCAGAAATTGCTTTTTCGTTCGCTTCGGAGACTTTCAGAATGGTTTTTAGTTCACTCTTACCCTCGGCCTCTATGATTTTTGACAGGTCACTATTATAGGCTTTTCTCCGGTTGGCAATAACCGCTGTAAGAGCGTTCTTGTCGGCCTCGGTAGTCGCCTTGGCTCTTTTGGACTCGAGGATAGAAAGGTCATTATTTAACTGTTCTTCCAGCTTCAAACGTTGTTCCACAAATCCGATATGTTCCTGTAATAGCTTCTGGAGGTCTTCCCTTTGTTGCTTAACGAGGTCGGCGTTCAGCTTATCAGATTCGGTATCTAACAATTGCACCTTTTCCTTTTTCAGGGGATCATCGTCCACGATATTATTCCGGAGCCTTTCAATCTCTGCGATCTTGTCTTTAACCGATACTTCGGTAGCATTCAGGATATTATTTATCGTTGCTTCGTACCCACCCATTACGGTCTCGCCCTGGGCTTCTGCAAGCTGATTACGAACGGTTGCAAGCTGCTTAATGTACTCACCATTATCTGGCGATTCTATCAATTTCACTTGGAGGTTCGTCCGGGTCTTTTGCAGATAATCTATCCAGCTATCACCTTCGGATAGGAGCTTTTTGAACTGCTTCCCGGCGTTTGCGTTTATGTCGCCATCAGTGGCGTTTACCCATTTAGCATATTCCTCATACTGCTTTTTCCGGTCATCTAAGAGGGTTAAAAACGGATCATCAGCCTTTGTCTTGCTGCCCTTGCCTGGACTTGAAAAGCCACCAAAATCAAAAGACGAATTCAGCTTTTCAAGCTCGGTCATAGTGGCCTGCCACTGATCCCGGTAGGCTTTCGCTTCGGTTTTCGCTATCAATACGGCCTCTTTCTTTGATTGCGCAGCCTGCTGCTCCGGGGTGATTCTTTTACCCTGCAATCTCATTCCGAGACGCTTACCAAAGTCGCTGTAGTTTGCGGCCGGCGTGTTCTGCGCTTCCTGGGCTAACACCTCCGAGTCGACTGCTTTGCTTAGTAATGCCTGAGCCTTTGCCTGCAAATACAAAGACTGTACATAGGCGCCGCCCCTACTAATCAGTGTGTTATACCACTGATCTAAGGTCTTGAAGTAGCCGAACGTCTCCCCGTAACTTTCGTTCAATTCTTTTACCTTCTTCTTTTCCTGGTCTTTGGTTCCGTTAAACTTTCGGATCGATTCCGTTTGCGCATCAATCGCAAGCTGGGTTTTGTACATTATTTCCAGGGCATCCCTTTCCAGGTCAAACCGCTCCTGCAATTTCCTGTTTGCTTCTTCCTGCTTAGCCGTATACCTATCCCAAGCCGCTACAGCCGCACCAATGGCTACGGAAAGACCTAATGTCAAGGTACCCATCAGAGCCTTTGCCGCTATAGCAGAGCCTCCCAAAGCAGCCGTAAGACGGGTTAACACGGCAGTGTAAGCGGTTTTTGCGGCCGACAATGTGACAGTCTGGAAGGTGGATTTTTTGTCTAACGTATTGCTTAGCTCTTGGAGTCCCATTGTCATGGCCATAGCGGACTGGAGACGTACCTGAATGCGCTGGAGGTTTTCGTTCTCTGACGCAAATAAAGACAAGAAACCTGTACCTGCCGCGAACGCCCCAGCCACACCGCGGATACCCTCTGACAACCCTTTAAACGCTGCGCCCGAATTTGCTGCGTCACGAACAGTCTTTTGAATACCTGAAATAGAATTACTCAATCTTGACGCCTCCGCTTCCAACTCCCGAAACTGTGTAGTATCCCGCTGCCCGGCTTGTTCCAGCCTGATCATTTCGGCCTGTAATGTACGCAATTGCCGGGTAAGGTCTGAATATCCGGAGTTCATCTTTTTTGCTGCCTCCTCCAAAGCCGCTAAGGCTCCCCGTTCTGCATCGAGTTCACTCCGGAGCGCTGCACTTTCCTTCATCAAACCCTGCTTAACCTGTCCCGGAGCAGTGGCCTCCACCTGCTTGTTAAACTCTTTAAAATCGGCCTCCATCGCCCTAATGATACCTTTCTGGTTAGAGATACTTTGGAGGAGGTCATGAAAGAACTTATTTATTCCCGATCCGCTTTTCATTGCGGAGGCACCTAACGCATCAAGTTCGATCTTTACTCGGCTGAAACCCTGTTCGAATGCGTTTAGCTTTGCGCCCTCGGATACAACAGTACTCCCGACACCTTTGATTACTTTCTGGGCTTCGGCAGCGTCAGCCTTTAGCTTACCATTATCTAGACGAATTTGGAAGTATATACCTCCAGTTGAGTCTTCAGTCATTTTCGTTGTGCGTTTTAAATTTGAGGACTGCGGGTATCAACAAATACCCACAGTCAATGTTACAGATTGCGAGGAAGCCCCACTGCTATTTATCACCCAAGCCCAGAAGGAACCATTCCGGAATAGTATACCCATCGAACTACCAACCCTACCGTCGTTCCAAACAGGGGTACCGCCGGATGGCGCGGAACTCGTCAATAGAGCATAATCGCTCGGATTGCCGCCATCGACACAATATTTATTTTGGGTTACAACTGCTGGATCAGGCGAGCCTGGCCGGCCTATCATTCCTTGCATCGGGGTGATTGATTGGCTAGTAGTTTCGCTCATTCCACAAGCGCCGCCCGGTTCAAAATAGATATTAACCCAAAGGCTGTCAGTCATATTTTTCCGGATCCTGATACTACCGAGTCCATCGTCGCTAATAACACTTGCACTTGCTCCGCTAAAGGAAAGATAATAGTCTCTGGTACCCACGTTAGTAACTGTTAAAATGTAGTCTACCGTCAGAGCAGAAACGCTGTGGGAATGATATGTTACCATAAAGATCGGATTCGGGCAAGGCGATGAGTACGGATACCCGCGAAACTGTCCGTCATGGACAATTTCCGCTTTGCTTGTCGCGCCGTCGAGGTATGAAGGGTGAAACTTCGACCAATCGGCGGCGTCTACAAGGTCTTCCCATGAAAAGGCGCTGGGGACACTCCCGCCCCCCTCGATTACCGCGTCGCGGATGTCTAGATCGTTGTACGATCCTGTTGTGGTAACTGGCATAATTGTGTGTTTAAAAAGTTAAAAAAATTGTTTATGAAAATTATTCCTGCAAATCCGGACTAGATACCTTGATCGTTTGCGGGTTGACTATCATATCGTTTAAGGCCTCAGCAAGGTAAGAATTGGCTATTGAGAATCCGGTTTGTGCCTTCTCAATGGTGGTCTTTTGATCCGGGAATATCTCCCCGAAGGGTTTCAAACTGTTGTTTATCACATCGAGGCTGTCAATGGTTTTACGGAGGGCTTCAATTGCTTCATCCTTTACTTCATTTAGTAACTTTACCCTTTCTTTTTCCAGGATCTGATCAGTCCATAAAAGAGGGTCTTGGTCTTGAAAATTGTTCATTTTGTTGTGTGTTTTTGATTAAAAATGTTGTGTTAAAATCTATTTCCCGCTCTTGCCGCCTCGATCTTTTCTAGGAGTCCTACTTTCTTCAAATACTGCGAATACCTTCTGGTTAATTTACCCCTATACGATCGTTTGGCGTACTTTCTTAAAAAGGTTTCATGTTCTTTCTGGTATTTGATGATTGCGTATTCTTTCGCGATTTCACGATAGTGTTTTGATACAACTTGAGAAGAATACATCGCGTGAGTCAATGTATCCCGATGCAGGAAATAATGACCTGATTCATACAAGTGCCTGCATTTCTTCCCAGTCACTGGGCATACAAAGAGCCAAACAAGACCTCCGAAGGGTGACACCCTTGAAACCAACTCGATTTCGTAGGACATTGCCGAGCCATTTGATCTATAGTCCAGAGTTAGAAGTGCGGAGGCCTCAAACCTCTCTACGCTTAACTGCACGCTTCCAGTAGTTTGACCTCTCACGGTCCAATATAGCATTCCGCTGCGGGTACCAACATGATCCAAATACCCCTCCTTACTAAGAAAAGATATCGTGACAGTCCTAATGCTGTCTATTATCGTGGGAAAAGTTGCTGGTTTTGCCATAAAACTAACCTAAATGTATAAAGAAAAATCAACTTTTTTGGCAATGTTTGACAGTTTTTTTACTCACTGGTTATCAGTGAAAGGTCAATAAAACCAACTGATAGTCCCTTCCTTATTATCCGCCTTTTTAGGTGAGTAATAAGCACATACTCATTCCATAACTCTTTTTCTCTTTCAGTAGCTGGAATACCGTCAATCGTCAATAAAGTGCATCCGCATTCTTTCATACCGACTTCGCCGTCTACTAATGCAGCTATCAATATTTGTCTCAATTCAGGGGTGATTTTCGTGTTCATTTCGTTTTTTTGTTTTTTGATTTTACTATTTGTTTCTGTTAAAGGTCAAGCGACAATCCTAACACCTGAATAAGCGTGATCAGGTTTTCATTCTGATTAGCCAGCGCGTTTAACTGCAAAGGAATTGCGAACGCTTGTTGTGCTTGTTCCTTCGTCTGTAATTCACCATCTCTGCCGGTGGTGAGGTTCTTAAATCGAAGTCCACCTTCCCATTTGTATATGTCGCCGGTTTTCTTGTTCGTTGTTAGTGCTGTGCTCTTATTCATTTTTGTTGTGTGTTAATATTAAAAATTAGAAAGGTATATCTCCGGAATCGTAATCGAATGGTATTAGTTTTTGCTCGTTTTCGTTTACGTCCTTGATTGATCTACGGAGATGGTTACTGTTGTCCCAATCGTCTTGGACTCCACCTATTACCGGCGTGTATCGTCCGTTGTTGATATTGTACTTGAACTGAGCAATACCGACCTGTCCAAGGTTCCGGAATTTAACTTTCTGGACGTGCACCTCCACGAGATCCTCCGCATAGTTCCTGTGAACAATAATTCCGTAATCGGCCTTGTTATAGAAATTCGCTGAACCTGATATATCGTATAGGTTGGGCACTTCAATTGCACCATCTTTCGTTTTTGGCCGTTTACTGGGGTGCGCCATTAGGATCACCAGTACGTCATTTTGTTGGGCAAAATTGGTCAGTCTGTCTAAAAACTCGCTTATTTGAAGTGTCTCACTTTTAGAGGAGGCCTCCGCCTCAACCCTGTTGAACGGGTCAATAACAAGGCACTTAATTCCTTTCCTTCTTACCAATGACCTAGCGGCGTCCAATATGTGAGACAATGTGTATTTTTCGGGTGAGATAAAATAAAAGTCCTTCTCCAAATGCTTCTTCGCCTCTCTATATTCTTCCTCGCTTAAGACCCCTTTTTTAAACTTCTTTCCCGTGAACTTCTCAATTAGTTTTGACGCGTGATACTCTAGTGGCGCATTCTCCGGCGAAAAGAAAGCCGACCTCCACCCGTACCTTAGATTCAGTCTTTGCAGCATCTCATCGATGTACTCTGATTTTCCAGAAGATGGGACTCCGGTGACGATACAAAGACGTTTAGTCTCGAACGAACAAAGATTGTCAAAATTCCTATGACCTATTGTCGCCCCGGGTTGTAATCCATTCTCAAAAAGAGCATCTAAGCTTTTCTCGTAATCTGTTAGATTAAACACACCATCGATTTTGACCTCTCTAGCGTTGTGGTAGCACTCCAGTAGGCTCTCTTTCCCATACTTGACCAAATGCTCATTCGCATCCTTACACCCCTCCCCATACTCGACAATTCTACATCGCTCCGCCCCGAACCGCCGGATAAGTTCGTTTTTCAAAATCTCACCTTTCGGGTCGTCATCCACTGCTATGTAGATAACCTCTTTATCGTCGAAATGCGATTCAATATACGCGTCAAAGTATGACAAGTTTGAACTGGCTCCGTTTGGGACAGAAACGGTGTTCAGGAGGCCGATCTCGACAAAGGATAGGGTATCTATCTCACCTTCTGTTATTATCGCCTCCTTGGTGCCTAAAATCGCATCTACGTTGTAAGGGATAAGTTCCGCTCCGCTTGTTAATTTAAAATGCTTGTCCGCTGTCCGAAATTTGGTATTCACTAACTCACTATCCCGATAGTAATTGAATTGAATTGTATTAACCTCCGCGTTTTTCTGGGGCATCCACTCTTTTCCTTCAGTAACTCCCATCAGCTGAAGAGTCGGCAAGCTGATTCCCCGACCGGTAAAGTACGATATCATTTTTTCTGACAACTCTGTGGATCCGATTTTTTCCGGTCGCTTATACTCTTTAGCCTGCATTCTCACCGGCCTCCTCCATTCGTTATTTTCCTTTTCGGCCGCCGATCCTGACCAGCCGCAATAATGACACTTATATAGGCCTGCATCGATATCTACTGAAAGCGATCTATCTTGCTTATTTGCCCGGGTGTCGTGGCACTTTGGGCAATGTACTTTCGTTTTTCCCTTTGCCCGACCTTTTAGGTCAATGTTTAATTTGTCCCAGTTCATAGCCATTACATCATCGAATTGAAATTCCACATTCCGTTAACCCTGTCCCAGTAGTATTGATTACCGGGCCGGGGCGGTGCATCAAAAGGGATTTCGTTGAATCCTTGACCTAATGTCCGGTGCCCACGTTCATGGATGTACTCACCTACCCCCAGTGTAATAGTTCTTCCATCCGGAAGGGTAGCCGTGTTGGTACCAGTGGAGGCAGAGGCTGGCTTTTGATTTTTCTGATCAAAGTTACCTTCATATACTTTTCGCCAATTGTCACTATCCTTAATTATCCAATCAATATTTGGCTTCCATCCTCTATCATTGTGCCCATTTAAAAAGGGAGATACTTTGATTTTGCCTACTATTATCTTGCAAGTTTCCTCCTGTTCCTTTTTTGTCTTCCCAAACTCCCCAATCCTTGTTTTGATTTTTTTCTTCCGCTTCTCCGTCAAGGCAGAAACCCTTTGGTGCATTGGTAACTCTAAATTCCACAAATCGACAAGGAAGGCGCAGTCTATATTATCATTCTTATCCTCATCTTTATTATAATCTTCATTATCATTATAATCATAATCTTCATCTTCATCTAAGCGAGGTTTGCGAGCGTTGCGACCATTTGCGACCGTTTGCGAACTTTGCGATTCAAAACTCGCATTTGCGGCATTTGCGATTGTTTGCGATAAGATAGCCTTTTCAGCTTCTTCAAGGGTGATTTCCCCGGCATCCACCTGGGCGTGTAAATGCGGATGATGCCTTTTTAGGTTCCCTAATCTTCCCGCAATCGACCTCTCCTGTACCTTTTTGGAATACTTTTCCCGATCCCGGTCAATATCACCCTGAATGAACCGAAAGACTGCTGCGGCCATAGGTGATAGTTTTGGCGTTATACCTATTGTACCATACAGATCTCGTGCTTTGAATATTTCGAGTTGAACTTCATCCGGCAGGTCTTTGGTGGCATCGTGCCACTCTTTGTAAACAATATATGATAAAGCTACAGGCTTCCCCTGCGCTGGTGTAGAGCTACCCCACTCCAGCGCTTCATTTAATGCCTTGCTCATTTTACTGGAAAAAGGTTTAGTTGTGCTGAAAATGGCCCAGACCCTAAAAAATAGTGCTTATATCGTGGCCCGTCACTGGTAACCCATACATCCTCCACTGGTATGCCGCGTTTACGCAAATACCTAATGGTGCTACGCGGATCACGGTCAAATGTTCTTTTCCCAAGTTCTTTTGCGGAATATGCTCCACCTGCTCGAAGTATGCCTAATATCGATTGCTCGTTCCGGGAAAAATCGTTATCTTTGCCCTTGTCATCCGTCCCAGATGCCATAGGGGGTAAATCGTTGTTTTTCATCGTTTTACTCCTTTTTTATTTGTTGTGTGTTGATAAAAAATCTTGGATCAAATCTCCGAGTCGAACAACGCCTTTAGGTAGATCGTTTTTTTTCGTTGGCTCGACACCTTTATCCCTCAGAAACTCATGGATTGTTCTAGGTCGCCTTCGATTGGGCGTGCTTTTGCCACGGTCTACATTGTAGATCTGATGGCAGTTTGGTAGCTTTGTCATTTTCGTTGTGTGTTATTTGTGTGTTGATAGATAAACCCCTGCTTCCATTGCAATTTCAGCGGCTGTTTTTACCTTCCCTTGCATAAGGTATTCCCTAAGTTCTTTTTCCGAGAAGTAAAGTTTTTTTCCTCGCTTCATGTAGGGAAGTTCCCCGCGAGACACTTTGGAATATACCGTTGTTTCTGCAATACCAAGAATCTCGGCAGCTTGAGGTAAAAGGACCAATTTGTCAGGTTTCGGTTCGGAATTTTTATTCTGACTTGACAAAAGTTCTTTTACTTCCCGTACTTCCTTCATAAGAGAGGCAACATAGGATGGTAGTTGTTCGAAAGTTGGTGTGTCCATAATTTGCTCCAGTTTTAAGTTGTTTGTGAAGCAAAATTACATCGGTAGTTTATTATAGTTTGTTTATATTAAGTTGTATAAAGTTGTAATAAACAAAATACAACTTTATACAACCTTTTTACTAACCGTTGATTAGTTTGCTGATATATTGTTTTATACTCTCGAGTTCGGTTGTGTCAATATGTTCATTAAACACATACTTATTCATTGCGTTATAGGAGCCAATATCCCAAGTAAACCCGGTCTCGCAACATTGATGAAATGAACGTGCAATCCTTTCTTTCGGTAAAAGATCTAAATCTTGAAAAGCTAATAGTAGTAGTTTTAGTCGTTTACCTTTTATATTTTTATATTGATTTTTTACACCTTCAACGATTTCGCTACTTTTATTATGGGTTATTAAACCACTAAGCGTTTTAGGTGTTTTTTGCCCTCCTTTGTCTCGTCTTTCCTGAATTGTGTCTTTAGCCGTTACGGGCAATTTACTTTCGTCAACTTGTGGGGCATTGTCTCGTGTATTTGTAGGAGACGAGGAGGCTCTTAACCTTTTGAATAGCTCTACAATACCGTTACTTGTTTTGTTAATTTCCTCGGCAATATGACTAATTCTTGCTTCAACATAAGCTTCGCTAACTTCTAATAACCCGCAAAGACGTAACTCTTTCAAGTATTGATTCAAAAGATTGTTGTTGTCAAAGCATAGCTTATCAAACTTATAAAAATCAAGATCTACTTGTATAAGGTTTTCCTCTTCCTTTAGTCGCTCTCGATATATGTTGCATAAATCATCTATTGATTTAAGATCTGGACAATTGTTCCAAAATTCAGTTTCCAAGTCTTGTATTTTGGGATCTCTTAGAAGAGTTGTTTCTACAATGACTTCTTTAAATGGCTCGTTTGGGAAATACGTATCAACAAATGCCCTTAAGTTTGTCACCCGTGAGTTATCGTCTGATGTATAATTCCAGTCAATAGTTAAGTTTGTTTGTAGTTGCCAATATGCTTTAGCAATACGTTTGACAGTTGCTTCCTCGTCAAAAGTACATTTCAAATAATGTCCACCTTCTACCGGATCATTCATTTTTTGATAGACGTTTGCAAAGGCCAAATTACGGAGATTACTTTTTTCCTCTTTAGTTTTATTTGAACTGGTAATTTTAACTAAATCAGCATATAACGTCCTGAATGATTTGTTGGTGCTGTTTTTCATTTCGTAAGCTCCATCATACATAGAAGCCCAAAGCACTCGACGGCTATCATAGATCAAGTGCATTAATCGATCGGCTTTAGAGAAGTCTAATTGCATCTTTATGGTGTATTATTTTACAATTTATCAATATCCAGTTTTATTCTCTCGGCCGCCTTCCTTTTCGACTCATCCACTACCTTCGCATATATCTGTGTAGTTTTGAGCGACTTGTGACCCAGCAACTTGGACACGGTGTAAATGTCTGTTCCATTAGCCAGTTGTAATGTAGCATACGTATGCCGGAAATTGTGAAATGTAATATTCTTGGTTATTCCGGCCGCGCCAATCCATTGGTATAGTTGCTTATTCTCGAATGCCGAGTATTTCAACCCCTCAAAGACCCGTTCGTCCTTGCCTCCTCTTTCTCCCAGGATCCGGAACGCCTGTTCAGAAATTGGATGCACTTCTACACCGTCTGTCTTTTCCTGGTCAAAGTTCAAGAAATATCCCCGGCCCTTAACGAATTCCACTTCACTCCACTTTAATTTTTCAATGTCACTCCAGCGGAGGCCCGTGAGAGCTGAAAATAAAGCCGCCCGTTTTATCAAAGGATTATTGCAGTCCGTTTTGATCAAACTATTAAGCTCCTCGATGGTTAAGGGCTCCCTACGGGTTTCAACCTCTTTTATGGGTTTTACTTTCTTATTCAGATCCGATTGTAGGATACCGTCAGAATAAGCCTGTTTTAAGGCTGCTTTGATCTTATTGAAGTATGACATAGCCGAATTTTGGGAGAGCTTTGATTTTTCACTCCTGCGGCTTTTTGTGGTCAGCAGATATTCCTTTAATTCCTCCAGCTTCTTTTCGTTTAGATCACCAAACCTTAACAGGCCTCCGGTAAAGTCCGTTAAATAGTTTAAGGTCGAAATCCAGTTGTCGTGATTGCTTTCTTTGCGCTTGTTGGCCAGCTCTTGGTAGTACTGCACAAAATCCATATCGGCGAGCTCCTTTAGCCTTACTTGCTCCTTTTCAAACTCGGTGTAAATCTCCGGTTTATTGAGTTCGTTTTCTCTTTTGTTACAAATGCTATTGGCCAGGTTGATCTGGTTTGTGTTATGGGCCTTCTCTATCTCATTTTTAGGCTTTCTGAAAATATACAAATTCAAGAACTCCCGCCGGGTAGGCTCCCCAGTTTTAGAGCTGATAATCGGGGGATAAAAGTCCAGGTATAATGACAGTCTGCCATTTGTTATCGTTTTCTTTCTAAGAGTTACTTTCGTTGCCATTGTGTTTAATTTAATAGTTTATCCACTAAAATTTTGGGCACGTATGTGTACCATCCGTTTTTCCTTTTCGGAATCTTATTGCGTTTGATTACATCGTACAGGGCTTTGTCCGAAATTTGGTACTTGGTCATTATTTCGTTCATAGTGTAACATTCCTCTACCGGCCAGGTGAATGATTGAAGCGTTTCTTTTTCCTTGGAGGCCGGAATAGAAGGGATGGACAAGAGTTTATCAATTTCACTTCTCCGGATCCGGGTCATTCTTTCTGAGACATTACTTGCAACAAGGCCTCCACTGTCAATTAATCTGTAGATGGTCTTAGTTGAGCATCCGATCAATAAGGATGCATCTTTTACCCTGAGGTATTCTTGTTGCTTTACAGACTCCAAATCTTTGTGTACAATCGAATTAGTCTGTTTATTAGATTTCTCAATTTTGTGCAGTTTTATGCGCTCCTTATAGGCCCGTTTGCTGCATTTATCAGAACAATACTGGGTCACCGTGGTCTTGGCAGTGAACTCGGTATTGCAATGCTGGCAAATCCTCTGCACTCTGATATTACTACTCATAATCAATTAAAAGTATTTAAGTGTGTTTAAGGAGAAATAAGAGTAATTAAGGGACATAATTTCTCCAAAAAAAGAGTTGAATTTGTACCTCAACCCGATAAGGTACAATAAAGGTACAAAAATAAACTTAACAAACGTATAACATCACAAAACAAATAATAATATCAATACAACAAAAAAGCCCTTAAATCAGGGCTTTATGAGAATTATTATACTTTTGTTATTTGTTTGTTTTGATGGGTTACTTTCCGATACAAAAC
>CAZLXI010000017.1:68514-86055 GCA_964563435.1 uncultured Lacihabitans sp. | reverse complement strand
AGGAACTTGTCGCCGAATTGGGTTCGGCTTTCCTCTGTGCCGAGTTTGATATCGCGATTGCCGAAAAAGGCGACCATGCCAATTACATTGCCTCATGGATGAAGGTGCTGAAAGAGAATAAGCACGCGATTATTTCTGCGGCCAGTGACGCCAGCAAGGCGGTTGGCTTTATGAAGGAGTTGGCGGTAGGTTAGGTTGCTAGTGAGTTAGAGGTCCGGCAGAAATGTCGGACTTCTTTATCTCCTATGTTTGTTTTCTGCTCATCACCCATTAAAAGGGCAAGTCCTTGAGGTTGTAAAATATTTGGTTTTGCTCATATGAATTTCTAACTTTATCGTCATGGAACAGATAACAGCAGATATAGTTTATTTTTATGACCCAAATGCAGAAAACGGCTGGTTGGCTAATTTTTCATCGCACCCTATTAAATTAGATGGAGTTATTTACAAAACCGTCGAACATTTTTTTCAGGCTCAGAAATTTTCTGAAAAAGCTATAGTTAATGAAATCTTGAATGCCCAAACACCTAAGGAAGCTAAAGCAATTGCAAAGCAGAAGCGGAATATAAGGAGAACTGACTGGGGTATAATAAAAGAAGAAATAATGTATAGAGGAATAAAAACAAAATTCTCTCAATACAATGAATTAAAAAAATTGTTACTTTTAACAGATGAAAAAGTGCTAATTGAAAAAAGTGATGAAGATTATTATTGGGGAATCGGGAATAATGGAACAGGCAAAAATAGAATGGGTGAACTATTGATGAAACTAAGAAATGAACTCAAAGACCATTAATATATGAATAAACAATTAGTTTGGTTCTTATTTACAGGATTATTGTCATTACTGCCTATTGGTGTGAAATTTATTATTCAGACTATACTCTCCCAACCATTTCACTGGGAAGATTTTTTTAAGTCTGGGGAGCTGTTTGCCATAACTTCGGTGGTTTGCATCGCAAGTTTTGGTGATGTTCTGTTTAATAAGAAAGAAGAAATCAATCGCGATGGGCAAGCCTGGTCTATTTTAATTTTGGTATTTGTTGCTATTTTTTCTTCCGTGTTTTATGCTATTGATACAGTAATTCTTAATAATTTACCCCTAGATAACCTAGGTGATCAATTCCAACTAAATATATTATTCATTGCTATTGCTCAAGTTTTCCTTTATATGTTGGCATTAATTACTGGAACACTGTCACGAAATTTCGCAATTTAAAAACAAAATTGACATGAATAATTCTCAAACAAATCAGACAATAGCCACAATAATACTAACTGCGGCTATTGCTTTACTTGGTTGGTTAATGATGACTGTTACAAGTAGTCCCTTAATGAAGGGGGCTGCTTTCTTGTGGCTTCCAGCCGCATTACAATTGATAGCTGGTGTTTGGCTTGGGCCATTTAGGGGTTTAATTGCGGGCGGGCTTGGTGCGTATCTTGCAGGAGGTTTAGCCTATGGCGGTTGGGTGGCTATACCCGATATAATTATGAATCCAATTGCAGGAGGTTTTGCTAATTCAATGCTGCCAGCAATACTATTTGCTGTATTCAAAATCAATCCTGATTTGGGCAGTCGGGGACTTGATATAAAAAGAGGAGTAAAAGTTATTGGCACTCTTTTAGCAATTACAGTCATTTTGACTTTAATATTTTGGTTTTACCAATTAGGTAATTGGGGATATTTGCCACCACTATTATTTATTCTTATTACACCATTATATTTGAAGAATTTAAACTTAAACAAGAACAAATTTTTTGGAGCAACGCTGATTGTAATTATATGTTCTGCCGTAAGCGCCGCAATTGGTTATTATGGAATTATTCAGTCAGGGCAAGAGCCGAGTGCTGCGTTAATATCAGCAGCAGGTTGGTTTTTGGGAGATAATGTTTCTTGCTTTTTAGGGTTGGTAATATTAGCTTCATATACTAAAGAAGCTAGGCAAGCTGGTATCTGTCCTGAGTTTAAGTATTAAATGATAAGATTGAAATTTTCATTCTTTGACCTCTTTCCAAGTAGGCTGCGGCTATGTGTTGTTGTGGCTTTAGTTATTTTATGCGGTATTCTTTTTAATCATCACGAAAAGAATTTTAACCTATACTTCTTTCTCTTCTCCTTTTTTATTTCAGCAATCAATAGCAGATTGCCGTTTAAGGTGGTGTTATTTGTTTTGGCGGCATCATCTTTTTTCTTTATTGGGAACTATGTTTTTTCCCCAGAAGATTGCGGTGGATATAGTTATTCCTTTTCGATAGCAAAACGGGATTTTACCTTTTGGTTCAATCAATGTGGAATTGATTTAGGGTTGAAGAGTTTTTATTTCAATTCAAGTAGAGTGTTAATAGGTCTATGCTGGGTGGTATCTACAAGCATATCTGATATTTACGATACCTTGACCCCCATTAAATTTATTCTTCCAAAGAAATCCAAATATTTTCTAAAACGTTGGGCACTAATTCTTTTTAAAGTAATAGATAATGAAAGCCACCAACTGTTAAATGCCATTCGAGCTTTAAAAATAAAGGGGCTGGATATTTTTAAATTTTGGCGAATTAGACAATTTTTTACAACTCTTTTTGCGGTGTTAAAATTGTTCGTTTCCTATTTCCTGAGAATGGTAAATGATTTGAATTACCTATTTAAATACTACTCGCAACTTAATCCCTATTTGAATATTGAATTAAACGAAAATAAGATTATTGAAGCGAATAGTCTTATGGTCAAAAAAGGAGAAGAGGTAATCCTAAGAGATATTAAAATTGATATTCTGCGAGGAACCACAATCGGCTTAATTGGCAAAGATAATTCAGGGAAATCAAGTTTACTAAAGACATTTAACGGATATATTCCCTATGCAAATCAACGTTTGTTTAAAATTTCAGGTAACATAAAAATATTAGGCCTAGATTCCGATAATGAGCAATTTTTTGATACAATATTGTCAAATATTTCTCTTGTTTCAAGCGATGTTAAAAGCAGTTTTATTGGTTTAAGGGTAAAGCATCAACTGATGTGTTTAACAGAGGATGAGACCAAAGCAAAAGACACTTTAAATAGGTTCGGCTTAGGTAATTTTTGGGAAAGAAATATAAACTCTCTTTCGGGTGGCGAAACGATTAAATTGATGATAGTATGCTCAATAATTAAAGCGCCCCAAATCCTATTATTTGACGACATAACTACTCCATTAGATGCAGAGTCCAAAAGCCTACTTCTATCTGAATTAGAAATTTTAAAGAAAAAAGGAACCACAATTATTGTTTGTGATAATGATATGGAATCTTTTCACACCTTAATTGACAAATACTATCTATTAGAAAACGGACGAATTTCTCCCCTTTCCACATTACCTTTAAGAGACCCAGATTCAAAGAGCATAACTGTATCTCCCTCAAAAGATATTGTTTTAATGGCTAAAAAAGTTTCCGTTGACATTAATGGGAAAAAATTGATTGAAAATTTAGATTTAAAAATTTATCAAGGAGACTATTACGCTTTAACAGGAAATAATGGTGTCGGTAAAACGACATTGGCTAATGTTTTAGCAGGTATCCAGCAACCAACTAAAGGACAAGTAACAGTCAGAAATGGTAAAAATGTAGGGTATGTTTTTCAAAATCCTTTTTTACAAGTAATCGAAAAAGAAGTCCAAGAAGAACTTCTTTTTGGAACGTTTAAACGAAAACTTAGAGAGGATGTTAAAAGAAAGTATTTGGACTGGTCATTATCTTTTACTCAATTAGAACGAAACGACAATACTCTTCATCTTCATTCATCACAATTGATTTTACTTGAAATTGCAGTAACATCAGAAAACTATGATTTAATCATACTTGATGAACCAACATTTAATATGGACGAATACAATAAAATGAAAGTTGTCGAGTTCATTCAGTTAGCATTAAACAAAAATATTGCTGTTATTGTAATAACGCATGACAATTTCATTCTTTCGAAATCATCACAGATATTAACATTAAAAGATAAAACGCTTTATAATGACAATCGTAGAAACTTTTGAAGATATTGCGACAACTTCTGCTGCAGGAGAGTTTAAGTTACAATACTTTGAGACTAGAACTCTTAATAAGAAAATAGTTGTTCTTTCTAAAAACCTAAATAGCAAATCTAATCCAATTATTAGAGTTCAATTTGGTTGCTTTTTCGGAACGACATTTGATTTAATTGATTGCGATTGTAATTTACAAGTTCAGGAATCTTTAAAACAGATTAAAGACCATGACAATGGAGCATTTATTTACTTACCAGACGATGACGGTCGCGGAATTGGATTAGATAATAAAATAAAGTTTCTTGAACTTCAAAGAAAGATAAATGAACCACCAATCAAAACAGCTCAAAGGTTTCATATAAAATACGAAGATTTTACAACATTGACCATAATTCCCGAACTTTTCAAATTCCTGAATATTAATAATGAAATTATCCTTTTAACAAACAGCCCTCAAAAAACAGACTATATATCCAAACTGGGAATTAGGATAAAAAAGACAATGCCGTTAAAGATTGAAAAAAAGGGACTTTCAGAAAGAGCAACAAAAGAAATGGCCGAAAAGAAAAAAATTTTGGGACATAATTTATAAACAATATAACTATTACTGTGGGCTACTTGGCCCTATGTAATTTTTTTTAAGACTAAAGAACCTTAACTACTATATTGTTCACAACAACAGCATCCTCGCCTACCAAATGATTATATCTCTGGTCACGCGTCCCGATGACCTTAACCGAATGAAACATCAACTCCTCGAACAGCTTTTCAAGGTTTACGCCTTTCAGGGTTATCTGATGCGTGGTGAAGCCTAAAACAATCTGGCTTTGTTCAGGATTATACTCACCCGAAACAAGGTAATTGTAATTCAGGAATATCCGGCTTCCGTCCAAATGCGTAAAGCATACATTGCGGATGCCGCTGTATTGGTCGTAAAATTCAATGTCGGGGGCGTTGGCTCTCACCTTTGCGTTTTCCTGTTCGTTGCCCGTGATGTCGTTTGACATCGGCTGGTTAAAGCGTTCCCTAAAGCTCTGGCTCATAATGTTTCGGGGGTTTGGTGCTATCTATCGAATGTCCTTTGTCGGTTTTTTTGTCCTTACCGTCTTTTTCAAATCTTCGGGCAATATCGGCCTCATGCGATTCACGCTTTCTGTCCACCAGTTCCATCGCCGAAACCCGCTCGCCCATTTCTGCGGCGTGATGCAGGAGTTGCTCTTTGTCGTCCGTGTAAATCCTGACGTTATCCCGCCCGCGTGAAACCGACACATAGAATTGTTTCGCATCCGTGGCCGGAAAAGTGGCGGCGGGTTGTGCGATAAAGACCTCATCGACCGTCTTGCCTTGTGACGCATAAGACGTCACGCAATGAGCATGATTCAAATGCCCGAACTCTTTATCAAGAAGATAGGTATTCTTGCTCTTGGGGTTGATAAGCGTAATCGTTCCTTTTTTGCTGACCGACGTGACTTCCAAGTCCTGCCCGTTATTCAGGCGTTTGTCCTCTTTATCAAAACTGTTGCGCGTAATATGCAGGCGGTCACCCTTGGAAAGGGCAATCGTGGACGCCTCGAAAAGGTCAAACCGTTTCGATTGTGTCAGGGGCAAAAAGGTTGTTTCCCCTTCCGTATTACAAATCTGAACGCCGGACACCCCAACATCATCCACACGCCACAGACTGCCTCGCTTAATCCCTTTGACGTTCTGGTTAAACTGTATTACTTGCCCCGCTTTGTAATTCTTGGGGTCGCTCTTTTGTGCCTGTGTCAGGTTAAGATTGGACAGCTTCAAAGCCTCGATTTCCTTTTTCCCCAGAAGCCCGTTTTTTCGCAGGGTCTTTCTGATTTCTTCCGTCACCTGTTGCCCTTGCTTATGTGTCGGCGAAATCACCAAGGCCGATTTGCCTTTCTTCACAATGTCCACATAATCGCGCACAAGCGCGTCATTGGGGTTCAGCGGGTCAACCGCCTGAATAGCCCCCATCTTATCCAGCTTGTCAAAAGCCGTCCGCACATCGCCTTTGGACAAATCATCCACCGCCGACCGGTAAGCCTCGTTTCTCTGGCGGTATATCCGGCTGACTTCCGCCGAGCGTATCCCGCCCACCGTATTGAGGATACGCAAGGCATCACCACGAACGACACTGGCATGTTGCCGCGTATCCCCGCCAAGGATAAGACGGGCGTTATTCTCTTCTGCGATACGCAAGAGGCGGGTCATGTCCTGCGTTCCTAAAAGCCCCGCTTCATCGACCCACAACACCTGATGGCGCAATGCTTCCTGCATCTTGGTATTGGTTAAAATACTTGCCACCGTTTCCGCGCCGGTGAATCCTTCATCCTTCAACACCCCGCGCGAGGCTTGCGCCGTCGGGGCGACGACCATGACTTTCTTTCCGGCCTGTGCCATCTTCGCCACGGCTTCTTTCATCAGTGTGGTCTTGCCCGAACCTGCCGCACCCCGAATAATCGACACACGGTTGCGTGTGGTCAGGATATGCCTGACCGCTTCGGCTTGTTGGCCGCTTAGATTCAGTTTCGGGGGTGTCGCATATAAGGGTTGCATCTTGCCGACGCCGTTTCGGGCAAGACCGACCATTTCCTTTTCTTCGGCCAAAACGGCACGTGTCGTGGAAACCGACCGCCCACGGTCTTTGACCCGAAGAAGCCTTTCATCCTGTTGAAACTGCCCGTCAATGTCCTGCAGGGAAACAGGATGCTCACCCAAAGAAAACCGATAAGCCTCTTGCAGGATGCGACGGTCAGCCATGACCGACACACGTTCAAAAGAATGCTGTACGGCATGGTCGATACAATGCTCTGCTTTTAGACCGTTTTTCGTGATATCTTTATGGCGTTCCTTGTCACGCAATGGCGCGTTGTATTCCGACCGGTCTGCAATGCCACCGCTCTGTTCCAGCTCCCGTATCTGCCTTTTCCAGTCTTGGCGTAACTCTTCCATTCCCAAGCCCTTTTGCTTGCTGGTGCGGGTGCGCGCCCCCAAAGTATCTAAGGCCTTGGCATCGGTAATGCCTTTTTCTTCGGCAATCTGTCCGATTTCATTTGTCCGCTTGGAAAAATGCTCAATCACCTCATGCGGAACCCCGACCACTTCAAACGACGACTTCGTGCGTCGGACGCGATATCCGGCCTCGACCAAGCGGTCGGCCATCCGCTTATGAAACCGCGCCTGATAATAGGGCATGTCGCGCTTGATATCGCGAAACTGCGCCGCCTTGAATGCTTGCTCTTTGTCATCCCATGTCGCATTGAAAACAAAGCAATGACTGTGCAAATGCGGGTCAGGCGTATGGTCTTTGACGGGTCGGGCGGTCTGGTGCGTAAACTCCGCCCATACAAGCTCACCGGTGCGCCTGTCTTCATAGCGCCCGTCCTTGCGCACGCGGGTCATGACATCCTGTTCGATATCCTTCATGGTGTCTTGCACACTGGCTTGAAACATATCGAGGATATGACTGTCTTTGCCCCCGACATGGCTCAAGACATGAAGCAACGAAACGGATTTCGGGCAATGAAAATTGATATCATACCCGACCGTTCTTTCCTCTTTGGTGCGCGGCGTAAGCGGCGTGTTTTCTTGCGGGTGCCGGTTCTCGCACAGGGAGAAAAAGGCTTCTTTCGTCGCCTCGTTACCAAGCCTCAAACGCTCGGACAGGCGACCGTAAAACCGCCCCTGCAGTTCCTGGTCATTGATGTAATAATCCGCCTGCGCAAGCGAGGTACTGAAATAGGATTTCGCCCCCGCGGCAGACATGCTCTGTATCATCCGTATCATAGGCGTGAGTATATAAAATCGCATTCCCCGAGCGATAAATCATGACATGTCCACACACCGGATAAGCCCCGATAACCCCACACTCAATGCAACGCATCGAACCCAATTTCAGGCGCACCCCTCAAGCAGTGTTCACCCTTCCCAAAAAGCAGTGCAGGAAAAACATCCCTTCCGCCCGCTATTTTATCATCAGACATCTTCCCTTAGCACAGCTAAGGGGGAAGAGTTCTGATGCGTACCCTACACTGCTAATGCTTCATCATCGTCGTCGGAAACCATATCGTCGCACATTTGTCGCCTTCTTTCCGGACTGGCAGGCTTTCTGCCGATGAAGTTAAATCCTCGGGTTTGGGAGGGGTCGAGGTCATTGACAAAAGCATTGACCATCTCTTCCGAAGCTATCATCTCGTCAATTTTATCCATGATAAACTGGTCGCCCAAGTAATACGCCGCACTATAGCTGAGCGAGTAAATGATACTGCAAACAACCAACAAAATTGACAGAGGTGCCTGCCCCATGGGTGCTAAAAGCAGGCCGATAGCCAAGAAGACAAGCGGCTCGATAAAAATCTCAATTTGCCGGATTGTATAATTACTCTTGTCCAGCACTAACTTTTGAAAAAAGGGATGGATAATACCGTTGGACAGGCTGAAACGGGCGAAGTCGAAAACCGAAGGTAACCGCTCGATTTCAAGCCGTCTTTGATTGGCCACATACAGGAACGCACAGGCGAAGATATACCACAATTTATTTTCCATGAGCATATCCCAACCGTCGAATCGAAAGTCATTAAAATAGTATCGCGAAGATAGAGCGGGGATGAGCAACAGGATAACAAAAATGGTTATGGCGGTGGCAAACGAGAAATACCGCTCGCCGAAGTTCTTTCGGATAAACACTTCTAAAATCATACGCGGATAAGAGGCGATGGAAAGAAACAGCTTCAGTAGGAAATCCTTGATGACATTCTTACGCTGGAAAACGGTTTTGTAGTAGATGCTCTTCTTCATGGTATAAATGGTTTATGGTGAAACAAAAAATTCATTGTTGCGAGAAAACTACTCTGTTGTAGTTCTTACCGGAAAAAATGGCATCCCCTTGCTTGTGGATGATGCCCGAAACGGCGAAGCGATTGAACGCGCCGCCGGTGCGCAAGCTCACAAATTCTTCGGGGCGTACGGCCTGTTCGAGAATAAGGGAACGGTTGCGCGAGCGTGAGAAATCCTTTGCGATGGCCACACCGTCTTGCACATCCTCAAAATAGACTTGCCCTATAAGGTCAGAGGCATATTGATTGGTTTCGATATCCGCGTTGGCGTGAAATATCTTGGTGGCCAGTGTGCCTAAAAAACTCTTGACCCGATACTCGGCTTTACTGCCGCTCATGTTTGCGTAATAATTGGGAAGGTTCTGGGTAATATAGACGGTGGCTATCCGGCTGGAACGGGCGGTGGCCTGATACACCGCATCATGCTCATGCAGGAAATTCTGCGCTTCATCCGCCCACAGGAAAACCGGACGTTCATTGCTTCTGACATCTCTTTTTTCCATCGCGCGTTGCCAGATATATTTGAACAGAATCTGGCAATCCCGACCCACTTTGAAATAGGTTTTGACAGGCAGGTTTAACAGGATGATTTTACCTTGCAGGCTGTCTTCGGGCGAGAAGCTGGATTGCCCTTTGCAGAACAGGGAATATACCGGTTCGCGCAATAAACGGAACAGGAAACCCGACAGGATAAAGTCGATGATGGAGCGGGTCTTTTCATTCAGAAGGGCGTAGTTGCCGGAAAAGAAATGCCGCACATGGTTATAAAGCCGTGCTTGAGGGAAGTTGTCATTGAGCCACTGCGTGTAATCCGCGCTTTTGTAAATCTTGGCGACCTCTTCGGGGTCTTTGCTGTTTTCCCAATCGGCAAGTTTTTGGCTCACCTGTTCATGTGCCTGAATCATGGCCTGCTCAAAAGCGGTGAGTTCTCTTTGTGCGCTACCCCGCGATTTTTCGTCCTGCCACAGGGCGTTTAATTCTTCTTTGCGTGTGATAACTTTCTGCCCCGATTTAGGAAGGCTTTGGGCGATGGCATAGAGCCTGTCCACAGAAATAGAACCATATGCCAGCAAGCACAAATCAATGATATGAAACAACAGCATATCCAAAGCTGATTCCCAGAAACTGTCATCATTGCTATGGCCTTCCTGTTGTTGAGCCGCTTCTATAACCGTCTTCATGACCGATACGATGTTTTCGGTCATCGCCCGTCCGTCAGGCGAGTTTCCGGTTTCATAGTCGAGAAAATTGAAGCGGTGCTTTCCGTCCGGTTCCACAATAATCAAATCGTCAAGGCGACCTGTATTGCGGCAATACTCAATCCATAAATCTTTTTCATCCGGCTTGGCCGTCAGTACAAGACCGCCAAACCCGTTAAGCAGAAATTTTGAAGCGAGCATTTTTCCCGAACCGCTGGTTTTACCGCTTCCAATGCCGCCGAAAATCTGTACGCCTTCCACGGCATGGCGTATTGTCCAGTCACTGATGCTGTCTTTTTTCCCGAATTGGATAATGGCGGTGTCTAAGTCGAAAATTTTCATTCTGTTTATTGATGAGGTGGGACATAAAAAAGCCTCCCACAATAATCTGTGGAAGGCTAACGTAGGGCAGCCATCACCAGGCTTTTTTGTCAAACAGCTTGTTCGTGATGTTTTTACCATTGGAAGAATGATGGTCTGTGTTAAAGATTGTCGTTCCTTCCCGACTGGCAATCGAGTGATGACGGTTAATGTACTTGTCCGGGTCCTTCGAAGACTGGGTGTAACCATTGTTCGTCAGGATTTTCTTTTGTTCATCTGTGAACGCCATGATTGTTAAAATTTAGAATTGCTCATACTCTATAAGGTTTTCTGATTCCCCTACCTGATGTTTAGGATTTCGGTGTTTTTCCTTTTCGGATACAAGTTTAAGGAGGTATTGAACAGGTTGTATACTTCAGGAATTCATTGGGAATTTCAGGAATTCACCAGAAATTTCAGAAATGATTTCAGAAATTTCTGCATATTTACAAAATGTGTATTATTGCCCTTGCTTATGGAAGTTTCTACTCTGGTATATCAAAAATTTTATGAGGTCTTACGGGATTGTTTTGAGGAAATGATAAAGCCGATAGTGGTATCCTATAAAAGCAATACCTCAAGGGACTTTTGGCTCACAATAAATCCTAAGACAGGAAAAGAACTTTTTACAGAATTTTTTCCTGGTATTAATGTCGCACCTCTCCATTTTTATACCAAGAAGTATGAGTTTAATCCTAGTAAAAAGAAGTATGGGACAATTAAAGATGACGTTCAAATTAATATATTAGTTAATGGCATAGGGGTTTCTATTCCTGATGAGGAGAAAAAGGAATTCAAGGAACCTCGTAAGAAAGCGCATAAATTATATTTGTTATTTGTGGAGCAGTATTGTCCCGAATACCTTGAAGAGGAGTGCGAGCGATTAAAATTTGGTATAAAAAAAGAGAATAAAGAAAACTATAAAGCATTATCCTTACCTAACCGAACAGCAGAAGAAATATCGCAGTTAGTGTGCAACTTTTATGCGTGTATTGATGACAAGAAGTTAAAGGAAGCATGGGATTTAATTCATCCAGAGTTTCAAAATATGTTTTGGGAGGAAGATTTTAATAGATTTTCTACAGGATACTCAAATACTATTTCAACCAGAAACGTTCATGTTTTTGATATTGATGAAGTTAATTTGAAGTGTAAATTCTATTACGAAGATACAGTTCGTTTATATATAACGCCTGACCTGGCGGGTTTGGAGGAGATTCCGATTGATAGGCTTCCGGAATTTGTTGAAAAGGTCAGAAAATTTCAAAGTAAGATAGAAGAAGTAGGTCTGGAAAATGTTCTAAAAGTAGGAGTGCCTAGACTTTTTGACACATCATTCAGTGAGTATATAAGATATACCTACCAGATACCTTTGGAAAAATTGCAAATTATCTTACCGAAGCCTGAACCGATTTTAGTTCCTCGCTTAATGGAAGCAGTATGCGGCAAAGATGGACAAAATATGAAGATTAAAATTATTAAGGCAATTAAATCAGTGAGTATAAGATAAGAGTATATATGATGATTATTGACATATTTTCAGTTTGGGGTATTGTCTCAATATCTACACTACAAACTAACCTATATGGTACCACCCAATGACTATGTCCGTTTTCAATGATGACGCACTCATGCGTTTTTTAGAAGATAATAACATTCCTTATCAATATGATGAGACAGATGACTTGATTACTGTCAATGGTGATATTTCTATACCCGTAGATTACGATAGTATCAAGCTAGATAGATTAAAGACGGTATATGGTGAGTTCCGTGCCGATATGATGTGGCATTCAGATTGCCATTTGCCTCAACTGGAAAAGATAAGTGGTTATTTGACAATAAGGACTAAAGATAGTCAGGTTGAATTGCCAAAATTGAAAGATGCCGAACTTTTATGTATTTTTTCTAAGCAACAACTGGAAACACTATCCTTCCCTGTTCTTGAAAAAGCAGTGGGGCTTGCTACCGATGCCAAAAAACTGCATGTGCCAGCTTTGGTAGAGATAAAGGGAGTTTTATGGGCAATGGATGCGCATTCCTTTAGCGCTCTGCAGTTGGAGACAATTGGTGATGATTTGAAATTAGATGTGGCCACAAGTCTCAATGTGCCAATGTTAAAAAGAGTGGATGGTTTTCTGGAAGCGTCACGAGTGGATGTTTTTGGTTGCCCCTCTTTGGAGTATGTAGGCGAAAATCTCGATGCAAGAAACGCAAGGGAGTTTTATGCCGATAATCTTGAAAAAGTGGACGGTGTTCTGGACATCTCAAATGCGGAAGAGGTTTCCGTTAAAAAACTGAAAATCATGCGTGTTAATGCAGGCGCCGCGATGGGTAGATATCCTCGGGATCCTTTCAATCCAGGTGCAGTCATTATAAAAAGATACTTCCAAGACCAATCAGAAGAAATACTTGCAACGAGGGTCTACGGGAATAACGCGATTTTCCAAAAACTTTTCCCGAACTAAGTTTCAGGGTTCCGGCTCCAACCCTACATCCTTATCTTTGTTTTGCGTGATATCCTGTTCATTGACCGAAAATTCCTGAACCCACGACTTGTCAAAGTCTTTTATCTGTTCCTTGAAATACTCGATACGTCCGGCCTTGAACCCATCAAGGTGGGCTGTCGCATTTTCAATCTGGCTTATCTGTCGGGCTAAATCCGGCTCATGCTCGGACATGTAGTAGCCGTTATTAAACCCCTTCTGAAATGAGGGGTCTACTTTTGTTTCTTCCATCGGTCTTAGAGATTAAAAAGTTTCACGAACATGTTTTTCCAAATAGCTGTCTATCGAAAGGCTATCGTAGAGGATGATTTTTTTCGCGGGTTGAGAAAACCTGATTTTGCCTTCATCACGGAGCTTCTGTAATGTCGTCTTGCTGGTAATCCGCAGTTTTTTCATGGCTTCCTCATCGGAAATCCAGCGGTCACTTTTGATATCGTTCTTGTCTTTTATTCGAGCGACGACCGTATCGACCAGACTATAAAAGGCGTCTTCTTCAAGGCAGATGACTTGCATAATTTATAGGGGTTTATTAACAAAGTTAGGAAATTAACTGACTTGATGCAAGGGTTTTCCCAGTTTTGGGCTTTTGACGGAGTGTCGTGAAAACCGGATTGAGTTATAGAAACACATTCTATAACTCATGTTTTGCTGTAGTGTTGAGCTATAGAAACTGGGCTATTGGGCGAAGTAATCAAAAAAGAATGTTCAGCCCTAATCTTAAAAATGTTGTACCTATGTTGTACCAATGAATTTTGCCCATAAAAAAAGAGCTACAAATTTCTTTGTAACTCTCTGATTTTCAGTACCGGGGACGGGAATCGAACCCGTACGAACATCACTGCTCACAGGATTTTAAGTCCTGCGTGTCTACCAGTTCCACCACCCCGGCCCAAGTGTCGTATCAAACACATTGACACGACACTTACAGACAAAAAAAGCTCCCATTTTCATAGGAACTTTCCTGCTGTTGGAGCGGAAGACGGGTCTCGAACCCGCGACCTTAACCTTGGCAAGGTTACGCTCTACCAACTGAGCTACTTCCGCATTTCGGAGAATCTCTCCCGCTTAATGTGGGTGCAAAGATAGAAGGAGTTTTTTTCCTGTCAAAATTTCTGAATAAAATTTTATCTGTTTCTTAACTTCAATCGCTAATATTGTACTCAGTTATGACAAGAGAAGCAGACTTTTCAAACGGGCTGATCCCGGCCATTGTTCAGGATCACCTTACCGGTAAGGTACTTATGCAGGGATATATGAATGCAGAGGCCCTGCAGCATACCCTGGCCACCGGGAAGGTAACTTTTTTCAGCCGCTCAAAAAACCGTCTGTGGACCAAGGGCGAAACTTCGGAGAATTACCTGACCTATATAAGTCATGCGATCGATTGCGACGGCGACTCCCTCCTGATCCAGGCGCAGCCCGCAGGACCGGTGTGCCATACGGGTTCAGATACCTGCTGGGAAGAGGAGAATACAGGGAAGGTGGTGTTTATCCGTTACCTGACGGAGATCATCCGCGACAGGAAACGTAACCCCTCAGGGCAGTCGTACACCGCCTCGCTTTTTGCCAAAGGCATCAATAAAGTAGCGCAAAAAGTAGGCGAGGAGGCCGTGGAGCTGGTTATCGAGGCCAAGGATAACAACAAAGACCTGTTTGTGGGCGAAGCCGCCGACCTGCTCTTTCACTACCTGGTGCTGCTGGAGGCCAAGGAAGTGGAGCTGGATGAAGTACTGAATGTTTTAATTAAACGACATAGCTCATGATCAATTATGCGATACGCCTCGTGTTGACGGGGGCGCTGATTTACTTAATGCCTAAATTATTTAGCGGGATCACCGTGGATACCCTCACCACAGGGGTCATCGTGGCCTTTGTAATGAGTATTCTGAATGCTTTTGTCAAGCCCTTACTCCACCTTATTTCGCTACCGATCACGTTTCTGACCCTGGGGCTTTTTTCACTGGTGATCTCGGTGGTGGTAGTTTACCTGTGCACTTACCTGGTAGACGGGTTTGAGGTAAGCGGATTCTTTACCGCCCTGATATTCAGTTTTCTTTTATCGATTGCCAACAGTATTGTGGGAAGCTTCCAGGATTAGTAATGATGTCAAGACTCTTTTTACTTCTTTTTGTTTTTTTTGTGGCGGGATGTTCATATTCCGACCCGCTGGAAATTCCCGGGCTGGACACAGCCGCTTTTAAAGGAGACCGGGGGGGATGTAACGGCGGGCGACAGCGGCAGATCACTCTTCTGAAAGAAAACAGGGAGCGTTTCACGGGCATTTCGGAGAATGAGATCTTCAAAGCCATCGGCCGCTATGATTACCAGGTGCTGGACCGGAAAAATGAAAAGGTTTTTGTATATTACCTCGAGCCGGGTCCGCAATGTGAACAGATACAGTCACCAACCGGAGCAGAGAGCCTGGTGCTTTACCTGAATGCCGTAAAGCTGGTGAAAGAGGTGGTGATCCGGAAAGGCGGTCATACATTGGAACAATCAAATTTATAGATTATGCGCAAAGCAGAAATGGTAACCGATAAGGGTACTTTGTTAATTGAATTTTATGATGACGATGCCCCGTTGGCGGTGCAGAATTTTATTGACCTGTCTAAGAAAGGGTTTTACGACGGGCTGAAGTTTCACCGGGTGATCTCCGGCTTTATGGCGCAGGGCGGCTGTCCTGACGGCACAGGGGCCGGCGGACCGGGCTACACGATCGCCTGCGAGCTGGACGGTACGAAGCAGTACCATGACAGGGGGGTATTTTCTATGGCGCACCGGGGAAGAAACACCGGCGGGTCCCAATTTTTTATCTGCCATAACCGTCAGAACACGGCCCACCTCGACAGGAACCACACCTGTTTCGGGAAGGTGGTGGAAGGATTGGATATCATCGATGATATCCGTGCGGGGGATGTGATTCAGAAAGTGACGATTATAGAGCCGGAAGTGGTGGTGTAGAGATGTGTAAAAAATGCGGTTCTCGAGAGCTTCGCTCGCAAGAACCGCATTCGTCAATTACATCCGGTGTAGCCCCCTGTTGACTAAAGCCGGAAACCAAAGCTGAAGGCCTGCATATCCCGCGCATTTACCTGGTTGCTCCGGAAGAGTTCGCTCAGGTCATATCGGAAGAACAGCGTGCCCCGGTTTCTATGACCTAACTCTGCGGTAAGACCGTACTTCAGGTCGTTCAGACCCAGTGACTCATTGTATTTCTCTTTACTTTTATTGTCTTTGTAGACCACTTTGGTATATCCGCCGATTCGGTAGCCTACATAACCGCCCACACCCAGGTGGAAGCCTTCCTTTTTCAGGCCGATGTTCAGCAGAACCGGTAGATTGACATGAGGAACCACGAACTTGCTTTTGGAGGTAAGACTGCTGCTTTCGGTAAACAGGGCCTGCCCGTTCTCGTATAGGAGGATATGGCTGTTAGTGAGCATGAAGTTGTGCCATGCAAACTCCGGTCCGTAGCTTAGTACAAGGTGGGTTTTTCGGGTATTGGCCAGGGTAGCATTTCCGCGAAAGGACAGGGCCACGTAGCGAGAGGGCCATACCCGCAGTTCGCTGAGGTTATCCGGACTTACGTCGGCCTGACCCGTATAGCTGTTCAGGCCCAGGTAGAGACCGAAGTCGCTGCGGGAGAAGAACCGGCCGGGACGGGAACTTTTTGAGGGGCCTGAGCCATCGGTCGAGATCTGTACATCAAAATCCCGCCGGGTATTGGGTTCAAAGGAAACGATCTCATCCGGTCCGGGTTCTGCGCCGGCGTTGAGATTCCGGGTGGTGACGGTGATCCGGTCGCCCCTGCGGCTTACGGCCACAAGGGTATCCCGTGAGCTCCGGCTTTTTTCCAGCAGTATCCAAACCCGCTCTCTTTCGGCGGAATCCACATCAAAGGCCTTCAGTACATGATTAATGTTCAGGATACGTGGATAGACCACGTTCACGGATTTGTCACTTTTTACTTTGACCTTTTTATGAAAGACGTTGTCGTTATACTCGATAATGGTGGTATCCGACTGAAAAGCAAACCCTTGGGCGCTTATCATTAACAAGAGGAACAATAGCTTTTTCATATTAATTATCTGAATATTTCTTTGAATTTGTGAATCCCTTCTCTGATCTGGCGGGATTCATTGGCCAGCAGACCGTCGGGGTTTTGGGCAAAAGCAATAGCTGTCGGTTTCACTCCCGCCCGGTCGAGGTCGGGTTTTTCGCCGTTAACTATATATTTTACCTCCCGGACCACCCGGGTCAGCAGGGGTGCTGCCTTCTCCGAAGGCTCCCGGAAAGAGAGTTTCGGGGCTTCCCGCCGGGTTTCCAACGGGGCTTCCAGCTCCAGCTGACTGTGGGCATCCAGTATGGCAAAGTCTGTGAGATCGATGCTATGGTACCGGTAGCTGATCTCCGGGCTCAGGCTTTGCAGGTCTGAAAGATTTTTTATAAGAGGGGCAGGGGTTTCCGAAATAATAACAGGTGCATTTGCGGCCGGCGATCCGGCGGCCGGCGATCCGGCGGCCGACAGCCGGGGCTGTGTCACGGGGGGCTTTGCTACCGACATTCCGGTGGCCGGCATTCCGGCCATCGGCAATTCCGTGGCGGCTGTTCCGGTTCCG
>CAZLXI010000017.1:64180-68414 GCA_964563435.1 uncultured Lacihabitans sp. | reverse complement strand
TCCGGTGGCCGGCATTCCGGCCATCGGCAATTCCGTGGCGGCTGTTCCGGTTCCGTTTTTAGGTTCGGCAGTTTCCTCTGTTGACTTAGGAAGAACAACGGCCGTATCAGTCCTCATAACGTTTTTGTTCAGATATAAGGCGAACAGGAAGCCCAATGCCAGTAGTACGGCAGCAGCCGTGGCAAAATATTTCCCCGGTTTTTCTTTTCGGGGAGAGATCTGCTCCATCCGGTTGCGAAAGAGCTCATTGGCCCGCTCGGAAGGAGCTATTTTCAGGTCTCTTAGTTTTTTCGAAAAATGATGATCTGTCTGATTCATAATCCTTAAAAATTAGAGGTAATTTGAAATTCATTTTTTTTTACTCGTTCCTGCAGGACCGCCCTGGCCCGGCTTAGCTGGGATTTGGATGTTCCCTCCGAAATCCCCAGAAGTTCTGCGATCTCCGCGTGGGAATAACCTTCAATAGCGTAAAGGTTAAACACGGCCCGGTAGCCCGAGGGCAGTTCCTGAATCAGTCGCAGGAGATCTTCCGCTTCCAGAAAGCTTTCTGTGGTATCGGCGGCTTCCCGCACTTCTTCCACATCCACTTCCAGCATTTTTTTACTTCTCAGGTAGCCCAGTGCCTGATTAACCACCAATCTTTTACTCCAGCCTTCAAAACTGCCCTGGAAGTCAAACTGGCTGCTTTTTTCAAAGATCCGCATCATGCTGTCGACCATGATATCTTCAGCGGCCATACGGTCTTTGACGTAGCGGCAGCAGATGGCGAGAAACTTCCCGGAATACTTTTCATAGAAAGCACGCTGGGCTTTACCTTCGCCCCGGATGATCGCCCGGGCCAGGTCGTGCTCTGTTTTGAAAAGAGGTAATATTCTTGCCATAAAACTGGTTTTCATATTCAAGATGCAAAAGACGGGGATGGAGGTTGCATAGTCCGGTGAAATATTTTATAAGTTAAAAACTAAAAGTTAAAAGTTAAAAGTTTCGGAACATTAATATATACTTATGTACCTTAACTTTTAGTTTTTAGTTTTTAACTTTTCACTTACCCGTTTCTCCCTCACAACTATCCACTATCTTTGCGTAATGATGACCATTTTAGATAAAATAATAGCGAATAAGCGGGAGGAGGTAGCCAAAGCCCGGGCAGAAGTGCCGGTGGAGGAGTTGAAAAAGTCGGCGTATTATAACCGTCCGACCCTGTCCCTCAGGCAGCGCTTACTCGCCGCAGACAGCTCCGGGATTATCGCTGAATTTAAGCGGAAGTCACCTTCGAAGGGAGAGATCCATCCGGGGGCTTCCGTAGAGGCTATTGTACCGGGTTATGGCACAAACGGAGCAGCGGGCATCAGCGTCCTGACCGATACGGATTTCTTCGGCGGAAGCCGGGAAGACCTGCTGAAGGCACGGGAAGTGAGCACGTTTATGCCTTTGCTTCGCAAGGACTTTATGATCGATGAATACCAGCTTCATGAAGCCCGGGCATGGGGAGCGGATGTGATCCTGCTGATTGCGGCCAATCTCAGGCCGGAGGAGATCGTGCACCTCAGCAGGAAGGCAAAGGAGCTGGACCTTGAGGTTTTACTGGAGATCCATGACCGGGAAGAGCTGGACCGGAGTCCCCTCGACTTTGTGGACATTATCGGGGTAAATAATCGCAACCTGAAGAATTTTGCCGAAAACAATGTGAATGCTTCGCTGAACTTGATCACGCATCTGCCGGAAGCCCTGGTGAAAATATCGGAAAGCTGCATCAGCCGGCCGAAGACGGTCATGCAATTGAAAGCCGTGGGGTATCAGGGCTTTCTGATGGGTGAAAATTTTATGAAAACGGCAGACCCGGCAGTGGCTTTAAGAGAATTTATAGAGGCTGTAGCAGCTGAATAGTATAAGAAGAAATAGTCTTATGAAGATCAAAGTATGCGGCATGCGGGATGCCGGGAATATCCGGGATGTGGCGGAACTTGGTCCCGACTTTATGGGATTTATCTTTTACGCCCGTTCACCGCGGTATGTGGGAGAAGGTTTTGTGATGCCCGCTTTGCCTGAAGGGATACGGAAAACAGGAGTCTTTGTAAAAGAGTCGATAGAAAATATACTTCGACTGGCTCAGCAATACGGATTGGATTATGTACAGCTGCACAGCGATGAAACACCGGAGTATTGTGCTGAAATAAAAAAAGCCGGGCTGAAAATTCTGAAGGCCTTTGCCGTGGAGGCGTCTTTTGATTTTGAGCAGCTGAAGGCGTTTGAAGGGGTGGCTGACTATTTTTTGTTTGACACGAAAGGCCACGGATACGGTGGGCACGGAAGAAAGTTTGACTGGGATATTTTATCAGGTTATGAAGGAAATACGCCGTTTCTGGTGGCAGGGGGGGTGTCCAATGATAACGTCGGGGAACTCCTGAAACTGGAGCACCCCCGGTTTTACGGTATTGATGTAAACAGCCGGTACGAGATTTCGCCGGGGGTGAAGGATGTGGGGGCGGTGCGGGAGCTGTTTATTAAGTTAAAAACTAAGAGTTAAAAGTGAAAAGTTGCGGAATATTTCTTTCATATTATATATACTTATGTACCATAACTTTTAGTTTTTAACTTTTATCTTTTAACTTATTTCTCTCCCTGGGGGGGCAAAATATAAGTAGCCTTGGAAGAACCCCAAGGTCTTAATAAAACAAAGAAAATGAATAAGTACGCAGTAGACAACCGGGGCTATTATGGAAATTTCGGCGGGGCGTTTATCCCCGAAATGCTTTATCCGAATGTGGAGGAGCTGAGACAGAATTATCTTGGCATCATGGATGACCCCGGCTTTCGGGCGGAGTTTCAGCAATTGCTGAAGGATTATGTAGGCCGACCCACACCCCTGTTTTTTGCGGGGCGTCTTTCGGAAAAGTACGGCACGCAGGTATACCTGAAAAGGGAAGACCTGAACCATACCGGTGCACATAAGGTGAACAATACGTTAGGACAGATCCTGCTGGCGGAACGCTTAGGCAAGAAGAAGATCGTGGCGGAAACCGGCGCGGGCCAGCACGGAGTAGCTACAGCTACCATGTGTGCTTTGAAAGGTCTGGAGTGTATAGTGTATATGGGGGAAGTGGATATTGAGCGTCAGGCGCCCAATGTAGCCCGCATGAAGATGCTGGGGGCAGAGGTAAGGGCCGCCAGAAGCGGTTCAAAAACCCTGAAGGACGCCACCAACGAAGCTATGCGGCACTGGATCAATAACCCGGTGGATACCCACTATATTATCGGCTCGGTGGTGGGGCCGCATCCCTACCCCGACATGGTGGCCCGCTTCCAGTCGGTTATTTCGGAAGAGATCAGGAGCCAGCTTCGGGAGCAAACCGGTTCCGAACTACCCGATTATGTGGTGGCCTGCGTGGGCGGAGGCTCCAATGCTGCCGGGGTATTTTATCATTTCCTGGACGACGAAAACGTGAAGATTGTGGCTGCAGAGGCCGCCGGACTGGGCGTAGATTCCGGTAAATCGGCCGCTACCACCTTTCTGGGAAAGCCGGGCATCCTTCACGGGAGCAAGAGCCTGCTGATGCAGACCGGAGACGGGCAGGTGGTAGAGCCGCATTCGATATCGGCCGGGCTCGACTATCCGGGCATAGGGCCGCTGCATGCCCACCTGTGGGAAACCGGCCGGGCAAAATTCATGGCCATTACTGATGAGGATGCCATGAACGCCGGTTTTGAGCTGGCCAGGCTCGAAGGCATCATTCCGGCGATAGAGTCGGCGCACGCACTGGCGGCATTGAAACATATACCTGCCGGACCCTCCGAAAAAGTGGTGATCGGCCTGTCGGGGCGCGGGGATAAGGACCTGAGTACGTACATGAAGTATCTGTAAAGAATAAGATATTCGAATAAAATATTTTGTATCTTTGAATTAAATCCTGAAAGTTATGAATGCAACGGCAAAGTTAAAAATCCGGATAATGGAATATATTGACTCAGCGGATGAGCGCCTGCTGAGAATGATTCAGGCATTGGCAGAAAGCTACCGGGAAGGAGAGATCGAAGAGGAATTACCATTCACACACAAAAAAGAACTGGATAAGCGAATAGAAAAGTATAACAGTGGCCAGACCCGCTTCTATTCGTGGGAAGAAGTTCTTGAAAAAATAAACACAACGGAATGAATTTATGGATATCAGAAGAAGCTCTTTACGACATTGAGGAGGCCCGTAGTTATTATTTCGGGACGTCAGTTGAAAATCTT
>CAZLXI010000017.1:0-64080 GCA_964563435.1 uncultured Lacihabitans sp. | reverse complement strand
GACGTCAGTTGAAAATCTTGAAAGAAGGTTTAGAGAACAACATCAGATTCACTACCTATATGAGGATGATAAAGTAATGCTAATGGGAGTATTCCATGGAAAGAGTGATCCTCAATCCTGGGAAGACAGAATAATTAAATGAGTAGTTTGATAAGATCGCGGCTTGAGAATAGCCCCGCCTGGGTCACCACACTTTTTACGGCCGTGGCCGCATTTTGTACCTACCTGTGCTTTTACCCGTTCCGGCGGGCCTACACGGCTGCTACCTACGATGATCTGTATTTTTTCGGTGTACATTTCAAGATCCTGATCATCACGGCTCAGGTGCTGGGCTTTGCGGTATCGAAAGGCATCGGGGTGAAGATCGTGTCGGAGATGAAGCCGGAGCGCAGGGCCGGGGGATTGTTGATATTTACCGGACTTTCCCTGGTCAGTATGTTTTTATTTTCAATCACCCCGGCCCCGTATAACCTGATTTTTGTGTTTTTTGCCAGCCTGCCGCTGGGGCTGTTTTACGGGGTGATCCTGGGTTTCCTGGAAGGAAGAAGGAGTACGGATATCCTGGTGGCGGCGCTGACAGCCTCATTTATTGTGGGTTCGGGATTTGCCAAAACAGTAGGAAACTGGGTCCTGGAAAACCTGACCACCGATGAGTTCCGGATGCCGTTTCTGGCCGATGCCATCATGTATGGGCCCTTACTGATTTTTGTTTGGTTTCTTGCCCAGGCGCCGCCCCCCGGCGATACAGATAAACGCGACCGGGCCGAAAGGCTCCCGATGAGTAAAGAAGAGCGGAAAAGCTTTATGAAAGAGTTTGGATTCGGCATGGTCTTATTTGTGGTGTCTTACTGTATTCTTACGGCTTATCGCGAGTTCAGGGATAATTTCATGCCCGAAATGTTTAAGGAGCTGGGCTTCCCGGGAAAGCCGGAGCTCTTTATCCAAACCGAGATCCCCATCGCCATTGCCATCCTGCTGATCATGGCGGCGATGCAGCTGGTCAGGAATCACCGCAGGGCGTTTAATATTATCCAGGGACTTTTATTGCTGGGAGCGGTCATTATTGCGGCCGCTACGCTTTTATTTCAGACAGGACAAATGAGCGCCATCGTTTGGCTGATCGCCGTGGGCTTCGGGGCCTACCTGGCCTATTCCATGTGCAACAGCATCTATTTTGAACGGATGCTGGCCAGTTTTCAGTATGTGGGCACGGTAGGATTTATGATCACCCTGGCCGACTATTACGCTTATTTCGGAAGCCTGGGCGTGCTGTTTTATAAGAACTTCTTTCAACATTCCATCTCTAATCTGAATTTTTTTATTGCCATTTCGTATGCGGTAAGTATAGCGTATTTTGTGCTGGTGCTGTTTTCGGTGATGTATTTCAGACGGAAGTCGATAACAGAATCCGGGTAGTGCGAGCAAAAGTGGAATACGGTGCAGTTATAACAACAACTCTTCTATATTAGAAGGGCTGATTACCTTAAAATCACTACCGGGGTAGCTTTTGAGGAAAAGTCCGGGGGATTTTGTTTTGGCCCGGGCATTCCATTTGAACTCATAAGCGGCCAGTAGTCCTTCAGCCTCTTCTATCCAGTCAATTTCTTTTTGTTCTTTTGTTCTCCAGTACCAGTAGTTTGTCCATTTTTGGGAGTAATTAAGAAACTTGATCCGTTCGGAAACAACATAATTTTCCCATAAGGCACCGGTATCTGCCCGGCTTTCTACCTGGTTGAAATTAGTGATCACGGCATTTCTTATCCCATTGTCGTAGAAATATATTTTTTTGCTGCTTTTAAGTTCATTTCTCAAATTCCTGCTGAAAGAACTCAACCGAAACACCACATAGGTTTGTTCCAGCAATACAATGTACTTTTCCACGGTCTTAGAATCCAGGCCGCATAATTGCCCAAGTTCATTATAAGAAACCTGCGAACCGACCTGGAAAGCAAGGGCCTGTAAGAGTTTCAGCAATTTATCAGGTTTTTGTATCTGTTCCCAGGCCAAAATGTCTTTGTATAAATAACTGTCAGAGAGATGTTTCAGGATTTCGATCTCATCGCCCTGGTGAGTAACCACTTCCGGGTAATATCCGTATACCAGCCGGTGAGGAATCAGGCGTTTTTCTTCCAGGAGGCCATGATGATTTACCATCTCGGAAAATGAAACAGGGTACATTTTGTATTCCCATTTTCTGCCTGTCAACGGTTCATTTACGCGATTGGCAAGTTCAAATGCCGAACTTCCCGTAGCTACCAACTGTACTTCCGGGATATAATCTGTTATAAGTTTCATTCGCAATCCGATATCCCTGATACGTTGAGCCTCGTCGATAACAATGATCTTTTTTGAACCGAAAAATGCTTTTAAACGTGTGGCAGAAGCGGTAGCAAATAATTCCTGAACGTCTGTTTCATCCCCGTTTAACCATAGAATATCTTCTCTGGTGCCGAAAACCGATTTAAGCAGGGTGGTTTTTCCAATCTGCCGCGCCCCCATGAGGATGATCGCTTTTCCTTTAAAAAGTTTGGATTGTATCCGTTCTCTTAAAATACGATCTATCATAAGTTTGTTCTGATTTAGTTCAAAATTAGATTTTTTGGGAACGAAATCCAAGAAAGTTATAACTTTTTCGGATTTCATTCCGAAAAAGTTATAACTTTCTTGGATTTATTACCCCGGCTCACTCCGGTCGCTCCATTTCCCGGTATGGTTTTAAGGATAAGTACATGAAAAATAATGCGGCGATCATCCCGCCCACCATCACCAACAATATAGAATAACGGATCATACCGGTATCGTGAAAATAGTGATCCGTTAATAAGGCAACAGACAGGGGACCAAAGATCAGGCCTAAGATATTCACCATAAATAAATAAAGTGCTGAAGCCATTGCCCGCATGCGGTTGGGTGTAACCTCTGCAATGGCTGCCGTACCGGCTCCAAGGGGGGAAGATGAAAAAAAGGCTACCGGGATTAACGCCAGGGCCGCCCATTCTCCATGCGGCATAAGCGGGAATATCCAGCAGCAAACCAAAAGAGCTGTCATCAGGTACAGGCAGGCTCTGACACGTCCGTCTTTGAATCCCTTCTGCGTTAATTTATCCGCTAACCGGCCTCCAAACCATAAACCTGAAGTGCCGAATATAAACATTAAAAGACCATAGACTGCTCCTGATTTTGAGGCGGTCCAGCCGTAGGTTCTGACAAAAAACGACGGGATCCAGGCGGCGTTGGCATAGTTTACCAGGGTTAAGAAGCCAAGACCCAGGTTAATGTTGAGGTAGGTTTTAGCATTTTTCAGAAGGTAAGAAACGGTTTGCGAAACCGATGCTTTTTCAGCATCATTTACTTTTCTGACAGGTTCTTTTATCCTGGAGATCAGGAAGACGATGAGAAGGCCGGGTAAGCCCACAAAAAAGAAAACCACCTGCCAGGGGAACACACTTCCAAACAAGGGTATATGCCACATTTCGTGCACATTCACCAGGTTAACCACGAATCCTCCAATCAGGAAGGCCAAGCCTGAGCCAATGAAAATCCCCATGTTATAGACGCTGTTGGCCATGGCCAGCCTGCTTTTCGGGAAGAGGTCGGCGATCATGGAATACGCAGCAGGAGAAAGTGCCGCCTCTCCCACCCCCACCCCCATACGGGCAAGGAAGAGCTGAATGTAGTTACCGGCCAGGCCGCAAACGGCCGTCATGACCGACCACAGGCCAATGCCCCATGAAATGATCTGTTTGCGGCTTCGCAGATCGGCCAGCCGGGCAATGGGAATGCCCAGAAGGGTATAAAAAATACCGAATGAAAGCCCCATTAAAAGGCTTATCTGCGTATCGGAAATCTGCAGGTCCCTTTTTATCGGTTCTACCAGGAGAGATAAGATTTGCCGGTCTATAAAAGAGGATACATAAGCCAGAGTCAGAATGCCTACTACATACCATGACTTGCGGAGGTCCGGGTGCGATTCCATACGGGGCAGGATCAGGGAGTATAGGTCTTATCCAGCCAAACGACCAGTCGCTCCCAGCTTTCCACAGGGAAAACGGCATGTGTGGTGTTTTCCAGGACTACAAATTCCTTTTGATTACCCGGAACCAGGTCATATAGCTCCCTCACTTTTTCTACTTCAAAAAGTTCGTCGTTGTCACCGGTACCTACCAGCACGGGAATGTTCATGTTTTCGGGCAAACGGAGTGTTTTTACATCCAGCATGGTCATATACCGGAGCGTATACCGGAAAGTAAAAAGAGTATCACTCGTTCCCGACATTCCTTCCCTGTAATATTCTACGGCCGGGTGAGTGGGACGGAATACGGAACTGGCAAGGATCCGGGCTTTTTTAAAGAAGGGGATAGGTTTCGAAAGTCCTTTTCTGCCTTCATAAGCTCCGGAGAGTAATATTAACCCGGAAATTTCATCGGGAATAGCGTTAGTGGTACATATCGCAGATGCTACCCCCAGGCTGTGCCCTAAGATCACTACTTTTGAAAAGCCGAGACTCTTTACATATTGGACAGACTCGGCTAAATCTGCTACCCAGCGATCTCTGCCGGGATTATCACCCCGGTTACCACCGGATAATCCATGACCCCTGCAATCCATACCAAATGTGGTATACCCTCCGGCAGAAATAGGGACTCCTGCCATATTATAGGCTCCGGAATGGGCTGTAATGCCATGAAAAATCAAAACAGCGATGTCTTTCTTTGCAGGACTCAGGGTATCCGGATCCCATCTTCTCAGAAAGATCGTTTCTCCGTCGGTGGTGGTGAACTGATGATGGGGGCCGGTATATTCCTTTCTTAGAGCAGTGGCCTGCCCGGGGGTAATTCCTTTGTTACTGTTTTGTGACGGAACGGGAAGATAGGCAAGGATCAATCCGCCGATAGCGACCAATGCCACCAGGACCACGAGGCCGATCAGGATTTTTTTAAGTACTCTTTTCATAGAACGTTTACGGGTTATCGTTAATATTTACTGAGAATCGTTTATTACACCTGCTCCACGAACTTACTCAAAGCCTCATCAAAAAGCACTTTGAAGTAGTTATGATCGTCTATGGGAATCCGGTTATTTCTTTTTATGGAAATAAATCCATGCAATACACAGTGCAAACCATTATAGACTTTGTATGCTTCCATGTCAGTGGTGATGACAGGATTTACCTCTTTTATTATACCTTGTATGGTTTTTATATTATTATATATAAGCTCTTTAGGTAATTTTTTCTGCTTTATATGAAACATCAGATCGTAAAGCTCGCCGTGTTCTACAGAGAAATCCCAGTAAGCCACGCCTATTTGCAGTAGTTTTTCCCGGGGCGTCCATTCCGCGTTTTCAGCCACTGCCCTGAATTTGGAATTGAGGATAGAAGATCCCCTGCAACCCAACTGAAACAGGATATCATCCTTACTCTCAAAATAATGGTAAATGTTGGGTGGGGTATATCTCATCAGGGAAGCTATTTTATTCACCGAAACCATAGACCAGTCGTTCTCCTCATGCATTAAAAGAAGGGCGGTATCCAATACCTTTTTTTTGAAGTTTTCCGTGTCTTCCTGTCTTCTGATCCGGCTACTCATATTTAATACCAGTAAATTATTTAATAGTATTAAACAAAATTAAAAAAATAATAAAACAGGATTATTAATTTAGAGAGATTTTTTTAGACAGAGTTAATATTTCCGGACTTACCCCAAAAAATGGGGTATGGATTTTTACACTCTTCAGATCTCTTCTATCACCGATTCTCCCTTAGATAAATCACCTGAGGTCCACTGCCAGCTTTCATAAAGGCGGAGCCTGCCGTCGGGCAGAATTTCAGGTCTGGACCGGCAAACGCCGGTCATGATTTCCCCTTTGTCGTTGACCTGTTGGTAACGCATATCAATGTTACCGGCTTCATCGACTAAGCCGATCAAATGCCCGGTTATGATTTTCCCGCCGGAGTATTCTGAAGTGAGAATATTGCCGGTTTGTTTGTACACAAAAACGGTTTCTTCGGAAGTTTCCCCATTTTCGGTGTTGCTGACGGGACGGAAAGTTTTATTGTTATAATCCAAGTTTAATACATGTAGACGGGCGTAAATACTAATGAACCTTATTCGGATTTTAGAGGCCGTTTGAGCCTGACGTAGTCGACGAAAGAGGCTTTTCTAAAATGCAGGTTTTTGTCCTGCTTTTTTAAAAAAGCAGAAAGACTATCACTTATTAAATAAGCTCTCCACAAACGCCATCTTATTAAACACCTGCAGATCTTCCATTTTTTCGCCTACACCGATGTATTTGACAGGGATTTTAAACTCATCTGATATACCGATAACCACACCACCCTTGGCGGTGCCGTCAAGCTTGGTGATGGCCAGGGAGTTTACGTCGGTTACGCGGGTGAATTCACGGGCCTGGATCACGGCGTTCTGGCCGGTGCTGCCGTCGAGAACGAGCATCACCTCGTGCGGAGCTTCCGGCAGTACTTTTTGCACTACACGTTTGATCTTTCCCAGTTCATTCATGAGGTTCACTTTGGTGTGGAGGCGGCCGGCGGTATCGATGATGATGACATCGGCGGCTTTTTCCACCCCTGCCTTCACGGCATCATAAGCTACCGACGAAGGGTCGGTGTTCATGCCGTGGTCTATCACTTCCACGCCTACGCGTTCTCCCCAAAGCTTGAGCTGGTCTACGGCGGCGGCTCGGAAGGTGTCTGCCGCTCCCAGCACTACTTTTTTGCCGTTTTGGGTGAAATTATGGGCCAGCTTGCCTATAGTGGTAGTCTTGCCCACTCCGTTAACACCCACTACCATCAGCACGTACGGTTTGGGAAGGTTTTCGGTCTCAAAACTGTTGATGACGTCCTGGGAATTGTTTTCCTGCAGCAGGTCGGCCACCTCTTCCCTGAGGATACGGTCAAGTTCGGCGGTGGAAGTATACTTATCCTGCGCCACCCGGGCTTCGATGCGCCGGATGATCTTTACGGTAGTTTCCACTCCTACGTCAGAGCTGATGAGGATCTCTTCCAACTCGTCCAGGACCTCTTCATCTACTTCCGACTTCCCCACGATGGCCTTGGTGATCTTATCAAAGATCCCGGTCTTGGACTTTTCAAGTCCTTTATCTAAAGATTCCTTTTTTTCTTTGCTGAAAAAATCAAAAAAGCCCATTCCTCCTCATTGTTTGAATTTCGTACAAAAGTATTAAATTATTTAAGCTGCTAATAATGAAACGATCGCTTTTACGCTATGGTTCATAAAAACAAAAACAGCACAGATAGGTTATCTGTGCTGTTTAACGGGTCTTATTTTTTTACTTCTTTTTGTCTTTTGGGGCGGGTTTGACCTCTGCGTTTTTGTCGGCGATCTTGCTGCCCTCGTCCAGGCGTTTGGAAACCTCAATGAACGGACCGGTGATCACCTGCTCGCCGGCTTTCAGGCCGGAAAGGATCTCGATGTTTCCGGTAGCAATGTCGGTGATGCCGGTGGTTACTTCCCGTTTTTTCGCCAGACCGTCCTCATTCACAAACACGATCTCTTTCGGCTTTTCTGTTTTGGTGTTGTCTTCGGTGATAGCTCCGAAGCGGTCATCCGCTTCAGGAGTTTCCGTTTTCTGTGTACGGGTGGTTACGGCCGAGATCGGGATGGTGAGTACGTTGTTTTTCTTTTCGGTGATGATGTCTACGGTGGCGGTCATACCCGGTTTGAAGGGATATTTTTTACCACGGGAATGATCGATCAGCTCGCGGTAAGATTCGGGAAGGATTTTGATCCTGACCTCGAATTCGGTCACCGACTCCGTGCTGTTACTGGCTGCCGCGGTCAGTGAGCCGCCGGAGCCTATGGCGGTGTTCGCCACCCGGGTCACGAGCCCTTTGAATTTCTTGTTCTGGTCACTGTAGGCATCCACATCCACAATAACGGTGTCGCCCAGGTCTACCCGGATGATGTCGTTCTCATTGACATTTACCCGCACTTCCATGTTGTTCAGGTTGGCGATCCGCAGCAGTTCGGTACCGGCCATCTGGGAGGTTCCTACCACTCTTTCCCCCAGCTCCACGGCCAGTTTGGAGACAATACCGCTCACGGGGGCGTAGATATTGGTTTTCCGGAGGTTCTCCGAGGCATCTTTCAGCGCCGCTTCGGAGCTGTTTATACCAAACCGGGCCGCTTCATAGTTGGCTTTGGCAGAGGCCAGGTCCTGGCGGGCGGCCAGAAGGTTGGCCTCGGCGGTCTGGAGGTCAGACAGGGAAACCACCTTGTCTTCATACAGTTTTTTCTGGCGGCTGAACTCGGTCTCCAGGCGCACAAGCTGCGACTCGGCCCGGGCTATGGCTGCCTTGGATTGCTCAGCAGAGGCTTTGCTCTGGTTCACTCCGGCTTTGGATCTTTCTACCACGGAAACGTAGTTTTCGGGTTGTATCCTGAGCAGAAGCTGGCCTTTTTGAACCGAGTCGCCTTCCTTCACGTAAAGGGCGATGATCTCTCCCGGCACATCAGGCGATATTTTCACTTCTACTTCCGGCTGAATCTTGCCTGAAGCTGAAACCGACTGGGTGAGGTTCCCGGTGGCCACTTTCGTGATCTCTACCTGTGTGGGCTTTTCGACGCCGATCCATCCGGCTTTTTTCCCGATGATGAGGAACAGTAACAGGGCAGCCAGCAGGCCTGAGATCACCCATATTATTTTTTTGGACTTCTTTTTCATATATCTGTCGGTTTAGAATTCAAGCGGTTTGTTTTGATAAAAATCTAATACTTTAGTCTTGAAAATATAATCATATTTTGCGATTACAAGATTGGTATTCGCCCGGTCGAGGTTGGTTTTGGCCAGGTTATAGTCCACAAAGGTTCCGGCGCCGGCGTTATATCTTTTCTCCGCGGCAATAAACGCTTTGTCGAGGGCCTGTGCCTGTGTCAGAGTGGCCGTATATTTTTTCCGGGCGTTGAGCATATCGATGTAAGCCTGATCAATGTTTTGCTTTATCTGTATTTCAGTAGCCTTGTTCTGCAGGTCTGTCTGTTTTTTCTGTACCTGGGCAGCCTGGGTCTGGTATTTTGTATTGAAACGGTTGAATATTGGAATGTTTACCGAAACGCCAAAGCTCAGGTTCTGGTTATTGCCCAGCTGGTTAAAATAAGGGATGCCCTCCATGGTATAGCTGGCCTCGGGCCAGTTGATCACCAGCGGGATGGTTTGTCCCTGGAACTCGGCGGAGATAGGAATCGGCCGCGAAGAATTAGTGATCTCTCCCGCCCGTTTTGCCATACTGGAGTACGCCGTTCCCCAGTTGGTGCTGAAGGAGATGGTGGGATGCCCCATACTTCGGGCAATGGCAATGTTCCGGTCGGCCGCGCTCATCCGGATCTTCCCTGCCTTTATTTCGGGGAGAAAACCCAGAGCCGTTTGGTAAATAGAGGCTGAAGAGGCCTCCTGGCTCAGCATCTCCGGTTCGGGCACTTCACTCTTTACTACGCTGAACATCATTTCGAGAGGAGCGTTCATGGCCCTTTTGAGCGCCAGAAAGGCCGACTCGCGGCTGTTTTCGGCATTGACGAGGGCCAGCTCGTCATTGGCTTTCTGGGCATCCAGGTCGAAAAGGTTGGTTTCGGGGAGCGCTCCGCCCTCTACCAGCTTCTGGGTACGATCATATTGCAGGAGGGTAACCTCCACTTGTTTTTGAGCCACTTCAATGAGGTCTTCGGATGACAGCACATTGAGATAGGCGACAGCCACCTGCAGGGCAATGTTATTTTTCTGGGTCTGCACGTCTGTCAGCGACGCCTCCAGCGACAGTTTGTCTCTTTCCACGGCATTTTTGAGGCGGTTCCCCTGGTAAACCGGCAGGCTCAACGCCACCCCCATATTATTGGTTCCGATGGTCTGGGTGACGATACCGTTGGTAAAGGGGTCCACGTTTCTACCCGTATTGCCGTTACCACCGATGAAGCCATTCAGGGTAGGCAGGCGCTGGGCCTTCGACTGGTTCAGAAGGTTATCACTGTTCTCTACCGCCGCTTCCGACTGTCGGATGCTGATGTTATTCTGAAGAGCATATTCTATACAGTCGCGGAGGGTATAAGAATTCCCGTTCTGGGCGGTTACACCCTTCGAGATCACCAGAAAGAGAAGAATATGTAAGTACTTCATATCAATTGAAATGTGTTTAAAGATCCGGAAGATGCTTTGAAAAGCACACTGCAATTTTACTACAATATGATTTGCGGTATCCTTATTTTTATTTGAACGGTCGAATACAAAGGGTAAACAGGCATTCTTCGGGGTGAAAGTAGCCAGTGCCGGACAAACGGTTTATATTTTCTTGGGCGTAGTACCGAATTTTTCTTTAAAGCTTTTAATAAAATGGGGCACGGAATCAAAGCCCACAGCCTCGGCCACTTCTTCCACCGTATTCAGTTTGTTTTTGAGAAGGAAGTGGGCATGCTCCAGTTTTTTGGCCCGGATACGGGCGGCAGGCGGCTCACCGTATTTTTCGGAAAACTCCCTTTTAAAGGCCGACAGGCTTCGCCCGGAGATTTTGGCGAGGTCATGTATGGTCAGATTTTTCAGATAAAAGGTATTCACCACATAATCCAGGTCTATTTTTTTTCCGCTAAAGTTTTCCAGGAGGAACTTCCGGAAGTTCCCTTCCGTGTCGGCATTGATCAGGTGCAGCAACAGCTCCTGGGCTTTGAGGCGGAGGAAGTGCTCAAGGTAGCGGGTCTCGGTCCGGAAATAGGGCAGTACAGACTCCACGAATTTTTCAAAGGATTCATCTGCGGCCAGCTTAAGCACCCAGGAGGGCGACTGCCGGGGCGGGCCCTCCTGCAGGATACCGGTATTCTGGCTGACAAATTCCCGAATCAGGTTACTGTCAATAAAAAATACGAGGCTTTTGTAGCCGGCATTGGTGGACTCGGAATAGAGGTAGTATCCTTTTCTGACAAAGAGGAGGTCGCCTTTTTTTACCTTGAACTCCGTCTTTTCCGACCGGAAGATCTTGTCTCCCTCCAGGATGTAGATTACCGTGTTTTCTTCAAAGAAGATCTGGTTACTGAAGGGATAGAGGTTACTTCTGAACGCCACAAAGGTGTTTTTCCTGAATTTCAGGGATTCAAACGGCTGGGACGATATTTCGGAAGGAATTCTAAGCATGCCCTAAGTTACTGAAAAACGTTACGAATTCAAGCGGGAGAGCACAAGATATTCGGCCAGAAGGGCCTTGTGGTGAACATCCGAGCGCCAGAATATCTGGTAGGCGGGCTTCTCCGACCATTTTTTGATCAAAGGATGGGCAAAGGGCGCGAACGGGGCGCCTATAAAAGTATGGAACCCTTTAAAGGTGATCCGGGAAAGATCCACAGAAGGTCTTTTTTCCCCCAGCTTCAGCAGCGCCGATTCCATAATGAGGCGGTTCATGAAGATCTTTTCCTGTTTCAGGGCTTCATGCAGGGAAGAGAGGATGAGCGGCCGCGCCGGATCGAGGGGCGAACGGAACCGGCTCATGAAGCGGCTGTAATGGTACAGGATCAGGGCGGGAGTAGCGTAATGCCGGGCTATTTCAAAGGGGCTGGTGAGAATTTCGGCAGCTTTTTCCCGTAGGAAACCGAGGGTATCCCGGTCGGTACGGGTCAGGGGTAGCTGATAAGTATAAAAAAGGTAGAGCAGGTTAAGCAACGCACAGGCGTCCTGCTCTTTGGGCATCTTCTTACCGTACCAGGTAGTATAAACCCTTTTACCGTCGGGAAAATCCCTGGCAAAAGATTCCGTAAGACTTCTGAGAGCCTGCACTTCGTCTTTTTCGGCTCGTCGGGTAAGGGTGATGAGGGCGGTGTCATCGATGTCGTCGGGGAGCCGGAAGTGATCGAGGTGTTGCATGAAGTAGCCGTTCGGAAAATGCCGGGAGGGCCGGGTAGGATAGAAATTATAGGTAATTCTTCCGTCTTTATTCCGGAACCGGGGATATTCTCCTGTGATGAGCCTGGCGATCTCCGCCGTTTTTTGCCGGTTTTCAGGACTTAGCAAAGGTTCCAGCTCCTGAAGTATAAACAAGGCAGAGGCCAGCGAAAAAATATTGTTCTCCCGCCTCCGGTAATGCCAGAACGGGGTGAAGCGTAAGGCCCATTGGTCGCTGTGAGATCTCAGGCCGTTTTCTATTTCCGAAATTATTCGGTCAAGCATTTTTTTTAAGGTAAAGATAAGATGCGTATATTTGTCGTTCAGATTTTTACAAAAGTAAGTATAATGGAAGTTTCAGGAACCATAAAGGTGATTAATCCCGAGCAGCAGATCAGCCCTTCCTTTAAGAAAAGGGAGCTGGTAGTGACTACCGATGAGCAGTATCCGCAGCATATTTTGATCGAATTTACGCAGGATAAGACAGATTTGTTAAATTCTTACAGCGTAGGAGAGGCCGTAAAGGTATCTATTAATCTCAGAGGCCGTGAGTGGGTTAATCCACAGGGTGAGACCCGTTACTTTAACAGTATTCAGGGGTGGAGAGTTGAGAAGGCGGGAGCTGAAGTGCCGTCGGCAACACCTGCGGCAGGCGGACCTGCGGCAGGTGCTCCGGGAGCAGCCACTCCGGCAGCGAACGTCCCTGTGCCGGGCTCTCTGGAAGGAGAGGATGATCTGCCTTTTTAAAGAGATTTTCAGAGCCCGGGAGACCCGCCAAATTTTTTCCGGGAAAAATTTGGCGGGAATGAAATAAAGCTCTAATTTTGCAACTCCTTAACAAAAGGGACGCGTTCTTTGAAGGATAGGGGGGTGTACCAGAGTGGCCAAATGGGGCAGACTGTAAATCTGCTGGTGTATGCCTACGGTGGTTCGAATCCATCCGCCCCCACACAGAAAACATAAGCGGGAGTAGCTCATTTGGTAGAGCGATAGCCTTCCAAGCTATAGGTGGCGGGTTCGAGCCCCGTCTCCCGCTCAGAATTCCATAAAGCCTTTGTAGCTCAGCGGTAGAGCACTTCCTTGGTAAGGAAGAGGTCGGCAGTTCAATCCTGCTCAAAGGCTCTGAAACTTTTCGGGGGTACTGAAAGTTTTTGGGAATTTGGAGAACTCTGAAAGTTTTTAGGGTTCATTTTTTGTTGCTCCCCGGGCGTTTAAGTTTTAGTAAATAGTTTGAACAAAATAAAATTCATTAAATAAAATGGCAAAAGAAAATTTTGACCGTAGTAAGCCTCACGTGAATATTGGTACTATCGGTCACGTTGACCACGGTAAAACCACTCTTACTGCTGCAATTTCCTCAGTTCTTGCTGGTAAAGGACTCGCTGCAAAAAGAGATTTCTCGTCAATTGACAATGCTCCTGAAGAAAAAGAGCGTGGTATCACTATCAACACTTCGCACGTAGAGTATGAAACTGCTAACCGTCACTATGCTCACGTTGACTGTCCTGGTCACGCTGACTATGTGAAAAACATGGTAACAGGTGCTGCTCAGATGGACGGCGCTATCATCGTGGTAGCTGCTACTGACGGTCCTATGCCACAAACCCGTGAGCACATCCTTCTTGCCCGTCAGGTAGGTGTACCTCAGCTGGTTGTATTTATGAATAAAGTTGACCTTGTAGATGATCCTGAGCTTCTTGAGCTGGTGGAAATGGAGATCAGAGAGCTTCTTTCATTCTACAAATTCGACGGCGACAATATTCCTGTAATTCAGGGTTCTGCGCTGGGCGGTCTTAACGGCGAGCCTCAGTGGGTTGCGAAAATCGAAGAACTAATGGATGCAGTTGATAGCTTTATTCCACTTCCTGCGCGTGCTACAGACAAGCCTTTCCTGATGCCTGTAGAAGACGTGTTCTCTATCACAGGTCGTGGTACTGTAGCTACCGGACGTATCGAAACAGGTATCATTAACTCCGGAGATCCGGTTGATATCTTAGGTATGGGTGCGGAAGGACTTAAATCTACTGTAACAGGTGTGGAAATGTTCCGTAAAATCCTTGACAGAGGAGAAGCCGGTGATAACGTAGGTTTATTGTTGAGAGGTATTGAGAAAGAGGCGATCCGTCGTGGTATGGTAATCTGTAAGCCGGGTTCTGTGAAGCCGCACACTAAATTCAAAGCAGAGGTTTACGTTCTGTCGAAAGAAGAAGGTGGTCGTCACACGCCGTTCTTTAACAAATACCGTCCTCAGTTTTACTTCAGAACCACAGACGTTACCGGTGAAATCTTCCTTCCTGAGAACGTGGAGATGGTAATGCCTGGTGATAACATCACTATTGAAGTACACCTGATCAACGCTATCGCGATGGACAAAGGTCTTCGTTTCGCGATCCGTGAAGGTGGACGTACGGTAGGTGCCGGACAGGTAACCGAAATCCTTGAATAATCATTCATAGATTATATAGAGAAAGCACCCCGAGAGGGGTGCTTTTTTTGTTTGCGGCTTCGCCGTTTGTTTGAACCACATAAGGCACATTAGTTCATATAAGAATTATATAAAAAGCGTATAAAGGAATAACTTATATGAACTAATGTGCCTTATGTGGTTCAGATATTTTTGTACTTTTGAAGCAAAAAATTACCATAGTATGAAAAGAGTTCTTCTTGTTCTATGTGGGTTGGTTGCCATTTTGCCTCTTCGGGCTCAGTTAAGTGCGGCTGAAATAGACGCTTTAGTGAACCGGACCCTTAAAACTTTTGATGTGCCGGGCATTGCCGTTTGTGTAATCAAAGACAAAAAAATCATTCATGCGAAAGGCTATGGTGTAAAGTCATTGAATAGCAGGCTGCCTGTGGATGAGCATACATTATTCGGTATCGCCTCCAACTCAAAAGCTTTTACCGCGGCAGCACTGGGTATGCTGGCGGAAGAAGGTAAACTGACCTGGGATTCGAAGGTTACCGACTTTATTCCGGAATTTAAGATGTATGACCCCTACGTAACGGCGGAGTTTACCCTCCGCGACCTGCTGACGCATCGCAGCGGGCTGGGCTTAGGGGCAGGCGACCTGATGTTCTGGCCCGATGAGAACAATTTCACAAAGGCGGACATCATCCACAATCTGCGATACCTGAAGCCGGTGAGCTCATTTCGCAGCAAGTATGATTACGATAACCTGCTGTATATTGTGGCCGGGGAAGTGGTGGCCAGGGTAAGCGGAATGAGTTGGGAAGATTTTATTCAGAAACGCTTTTTTGATCCGCTGGAAATCCGGACCGCGGCACCGTCTTTCCGGTTGCTGAAGGATAAATCAAACGTGATCGACCCGCATTTTTATGTAGAAGGGAAGTTGCAGGTGATCCGCCGCGACTGGAGTGAGAACGCCAATGCGGCCGGCGGGATCTATGCCTCGGTAACCGATATGTCGAAATGGCTGCTGGCCCTGCTCAATGGGGGCAGACACGGTGAGCAGCAGCTCTTTTCACCCGCCACCTTAAGGGAGTTGTGGAGCCCGCAGACCATTCTCCGGACCGGTTCCCCAGGACCCTACAATACACAGTTTGCGGCCTATGGGTTGGGCTGGGTGCTGAACGATGTCAAAGGACATAAGCAGGTAAGTCATACCGGTGGTCTGGCAGGAATTGTGACACAAACGGTGATCATCCCGGATCTGGATCTGGCCATACTGGTGTATACTAACCAACAGTCAGGCGCGGCTTTCAGCGCTATCTCCAATACGATCAAAGATTCTTACCTGGGCGGGAAGGCCAATGAAGACTGGGTGGATTTTTACCATAAGCGCGTCAGCGCAGCTAAAAAGGAGGCCGATGAGATACTGGCTAAAGTGGAGGAGGAAATTCGAAAGAATGCTGCAGAGGGCAACGGTTCGGGAGCCGGTACATCCCAAGCCCGGGTGCCGGCTACTACCCGTCGAAGCACAGGTCGGTCGGGCGGCACTCAACCCAACATGGCCCGACCAGGCGTGGCCCGACCCTCTTTTGAGGTGAAGGGCGTTTATGAGGATCCCTGGTTCGGAGAGGTGGAGATAAGTGAAAAAGAAGGACAACTGTGGTTTAGTTCGAAGCGTTCTGCCCGGCTGACAGGACCGATCTATTACTATAAGGGGAACACGTATATTGTGCGCTGGACCGACCGCTCCATGGATGCCGACGCTTACCTGGTATTCAGCCTGGACACCGAAGGCCGGGCGAACGGAATCCTGGTCAGCGCGATCTCTCCGCTGACCGACTTCAGTTTTGACTTCCAGGATCTGGATCTGAAGCGAAAGTAAATTCACCGGGTATGATTTAGAGCTCATCCGTGAATAAACCCAAGCATATCGTCTTTGTATTCTTCCTTGTCCAGTTCCAGGAATTCTTCCCAAAAGGCATTTTCAGGAACAGCGGCTTTGCAAAGCAGAGGTTCCTGTTTTACCGGGTGCATAAAGTAAACCCTACGAGCATGAAGAAAAATGGAGCCGTCATTGTTTCCTTTAGGGGCGCCGTATTTAACATCGCCTTTAATGGGGGTGCCCATGGAGGCAAGTTGAACACGGATCTGGTGGGGCCTTCCGGTGATGGGGCTGACCTCTATCAGGTGATGCTTATTAACGGTTCCGAGGTAGCGGTAGTCGAGATCGGCCCGCTGTGAACCCGCCACTTCATACTCAAATGCTTCCGTTTTATTGGCCAGCGGGTCTTTTTTCAGCCAGTGAGTGAGCCGGCCCGACTTCTTCTCGGGTTTTCGCTGGGTTATGGCCCAGTAGGTTTTACGGATGTGTCTTTTCTTAAATAACTCATTCATCCGTGTCAGGGCTTTGGAGGTGCGCGCAAAAATGACCAGTCCGCTTACGGGGCGGTCGAGACGATGCACCGTACCGAGGAACGCCTCTCCCGGTTTATTGTACTTTTCCCTGATATACTCCTTTACAAAATCTTCCAGGGTTTTATCACCGGTACTGTCGCTGTGTACCAGAATCCCGGCAGCCTTATTGACAATGATGAGGTGATTGTCTTCGTAGATAACGTGAAATGGTTTCATGACTTTGCTAAATTTTCGAGGGCTATTCGTCTTGTTTCCCGGTCGGTTTCGATATACGTTTCCAGGTCCGGGCTTCCTGCAAAGGATACTTTTTCGAGGCAGGATTCGATCAGGTCTGACATGCCCGGAAAGCTGATCCGGTCATGGAGGAACGCCTCTACGGCGATCTCATTGGCAGCATTCAGAATACAGGGCATATTTCCGCCTCTCTGCAGGGAACTGAAAGCCATGGCCAGGTTCCGGAAGGTACCCAGGTCGGGCTTCTCAAACGTAAGGCTGGGGTATTGGAGGAAATCGAATCGCTCAAAATTATTTTTCAGCCTTTGCGGGAACCCCAGGGCATACTGAATAGGAAGTTTCATGTCAGGCAGGCCCATTTGGGCTTTGATGCTTCCGTCTTCAAACTGCACCATGGAATGGATAATGCTTTGCGGGTGGACTACGACATCGATCTGCGCCGGATCAAGATCAAAGAGCCATTTGGCTTCAATAACTTCCAGTCCTTTGTTCATCAGGCTGGCGGAGTCAATGGTGATCTTGGCGCCCATGTCCCAGTTGGGGTGCTTGAGTGCCTGGGCTTTGCTGACGGTCTTCAGGAACCCGGCATCCCTGCCTCTGAATGGCCCGCCGGAAGCGGTCAGGATAATCTTTTCGATGGGATTATAGTATTCACCCGTCAGGCATTGAAAGATGGCGGAATGCTCGGAATCTACCGGAAGAATATCCACCTTATGCTTTACGGCAAGGGCTGTGATGATATCCCCCGCCACCACCAGCGTTTCTTTATTGGCCAGTGCGATGGTCTTGCCGGCCTCAATGGCACGGATGGTGGGGAGGAGTCCGCAATAGCCGACCAGTGCGGTCAGCACCACGTTGATGCTTTCGCTTTGCACAACGGAGTTCAGCGCATTCTGGCCACAATATACTTTTATGTCCAACGGATCCAGGGCCGCATTCACCTTATCGTAAAGACTTTCTTCGCCTATGACCACTACATTGGGCCTGAACCGGGCTGCCTGGTCAATGAGGAGATCTGCATTTTTTTGGGCGGTCAGCACTTCTACCTCAAACCGGTCGGGATGGGCCGCAATGACCTCCAACGCCTGGGTGCCGATAGAACCGGTGGAGCCCAGCAGGGCAATTTTTTTCTTCATCCGATCTGAAACAATCTGCAAAAATAGGGGTTTTATTGCAAACCAGGAAGAAAAAGATGCCTTACCGCACGGCCTGCCGTATCCTCACCAGATCTTTCAGCAAGGTTTCCAGATTGTCCAGGTGAAGCATGTTAGCGCCGTCTGATTTCGCATTCTTAGGGTCGGGGTGGGTTTCGATAAAAAGCCCGTCTGCACCTACCGCTATGGCTGCTTTGGCGATGGTGGCGATCATGGCGGGGTCTCCGCCCGTTACACCGGAGGTTTGGTTAGGCTTCTGAAGCGAGTGGGTGCAGTCCATGATCACCGGTACGCCGAATTTGGCCATTTCCACCAGGTTCCGGTAATCTACCACCAGGTCGGAATAGCCGAAGCTGTTGCCCCGGTCGGTCAGCAGTGCAGGAGCCTCCGGATTCACCGACCGGATCTTCTCCACGGCAAAGCCCATGGAAGCACCGGACAGAAACTGGCCTTTCTTGATGTTCACCGCCCGCCCGGTCCGGGCTGCGGCCTCCAACAGCTCGGTCTGCCGGCACAGGAAAGCCGGGATCTGCAGTACGTCGACATACGCCGCAGCCATCTCCGCTTCGTGCGACTCATGAATGTCGGTGACCACGGGTACCCCGAAAGTATCGCTGACCTCCTTCAGTATCCGGAGGGCCTTTTCATCCCCGATGCCCGTAAAGCTGTCGGCTTTGGTGCGGTTGGCTTTGCGGTAGCTTCCCTTAAATATATAGGGTATTTCAAGGGTCCGGCAGATCTTATCTATTTTATCGGCAATGCTGAAGGCAATTTCACGGCCTTCTATGGCGCAGGGTCCGGCCATCAGGAAGAAATTACCCGAAGGGTATTTTTGTAATTTATCAGGGAATAATTGCATTATTTCTTTTTGCTTCTGTTTTGAAAATACAAATATGCACTCTATCTTTAAGCTGGAAAAACACTTAATCATTTTGTTGGTTCAAGTTAATTATTTTTCTTTGTATCGTTTTTAACCAAAATACATTTTCAAATGTCTGACGTTGCATCAAAAGTTAAGAAAATTATCGTTGAGAAATTAGGAGTAGATGAGGCTGAAGTTACCACAGAAGCGTCTTTCACAAACGATTTGGGAGCAGATTCCCTGGACACAGTAGAATTGATTATGGAGTTCGAAAAAGAATTTAATGTTTCTATTCCTGACGATCAAGCTGAAAATATCCAAACAGTCGGGCAGGCTATTAGTTATTTGGAAGAACATTCGAAATAATTATTTCGCTCAGACTAAGTTCAATATTCTATTGGAAAATGTTTAGGCATTTGAGATTGGGGTATTGAACTTTTAATTTTTTAGAATATGTCATTTAAAAGAGTTGTTGTTACCGGATTAGGAGCGTTAACGCCGATAGGGAATACGGTTGAAGAATTTTGGAACGGACTTTCCAACGGAGTCAGCGGATGTGATTATATCACCCGTTTTGACGCCACGAATTTTAAAACCCGTTTTGCCTGCGAGGTTAAAAACTTTGAGGTTACCGATTTTATTCCACGGCAGGATGCTCGCAAAATGGACTTATTCACCCAGTTCGGGGTGGTGGTGGCGGATCAGGCCATAACTGACGCCGGATTAACCGATGAAAATATTGACCATAACAAAGTAGGGGTGATATGGGGATCCGGGATAGGCGGTTTAAAGACCTTCGAGGAGGAAATGACCGGCTATATTCAGGGCAATGGTGTTCCCCGGTTCAACCCTTTCTTCATTCCGAAGATGATCGCCGACGGGGTTTCCGGGCAGATCTCTATCCGCCACGGATTCAGGGGGCCAAACTATGTGACCGTTTCGGCCTGCTCGTCAGCCAATAATGCGATCATTGATGCCTTCAATTATATTCGTCTGGGCAGGATCATCGCCTGTGTTACCGGTGGTTCGGAAGCTTCCAATACACAGTCGGGTATCGGTGGCTTCAACGGCCTCAAGGCGCTTTCCGAACGGAACGATGACCCCCAAACGGCTTCAAGACCCTACGACCGCGACCGCGACGGCTTTGTGTTGGGAGAAGGCGGTGCCGCACTGATCCTGGAAGAATATGAGCACGCCAAAGCCCGCGGAGCAAAGATCTACTGTGAGTTGATAGGCGGCGGTTTTTCATCGGATGCTTACCATATTACCGCACCGCACCCGGAGGGCTTAGGCGCCTACCTGTCGATGAAGGATGCTTTGGATGATGCAGGAATTTCCACTTCCGAGGTAGATTATATCAATACCCACGGCACATCTACGCCGCTGGGTGACCCGCAGGAGATCAAGGCCATTGAACAGCTTTTCGGGGAAGATACCTATAAGCTGTCGATCAGTTCCACCAAGTCCATGACCGGGCACCTGCTCGGCGGGGCCGGAGCGGTGGAGTCGGTGGCCTCTGTGCTGGCCATTCAGCACCAGACGGTTCCCCCCACCATTAATTTATTTAACATTGACGAAACCATCGATCCGCGGATTGATCTTACTCCCAATGTGGCTAAAAGCCGTAAAATAGATGTGGCGTTGAGCAACTGTTTTGGCTTCGGTGGGCATAATGCTACATTGATTTTCAGGAAGCTGTAAGGAGATATTGAATGAATATAGGGAGGTTTTTTGGACGGGATGATAAATTCAAAGACTTTAACAGGGCCATTGAGTTAATTGTGGGTATAAAGCCGTCCAACCCTCTTATTTATCAGCTGGCCTTTCGTCATACCTCCGCTTCGAAAGAGAGTTCCTTTAAAGGGTTCAGGGAATCCAATGAGCGCCTCGAATTTCTGGGAGATGCCGTTCTGGGCCTGATCGTAGGCGAGTATCTCTTCAAAAAATATCCTTTCAAGAATGAGGGCTTCCTGACCGAGATCCGGTCGAGGATAGTAAACCGCGAGTCGCTCAATAATGTGGGCCGGAAACTTGGGTTGGAGAACCTGATCGAATCTGACGGAACGAAGAATTACCACCGTACCTCCCTGCTGGGCGATGCCATGGAGGCGCTTATCGGGGCCATTTATCTCGACAAAGGCTATAAGTTCACCCAGAAGTTTGTGGTGTCCAAGCTCCTGTCCAATCACTTTAACCTCGACGAGGTAATTTCCAACAACACCAACTACAAGTCGGCCATCCTGAGCTGGGCCCAGTCAGAGGGAAAGAAAGTGGAGTTTGTGATCGTAGAAGAAAAAGGAAAAAACCACAGCCGCGAGTTTGTGGCCCAGGTGCTGGTAGACACGGAGATCATCAGCCATGGAAACGGCTGGAATAAGAAGAAAGCCGAGCAGGACGCATCCCGGCGGGCCTGCGAGATTCTTAAGATCTAGTGTATCAACAATTTAATTATGAAACGTAATATTTTTTAGTTTTTTGTCAGAATCCTGTCTTGTAAACTTCCATTGTAATTACATGCAGAAATTGAAAGGGAATTACTTTGCAGAATGATTAATCTCAATAATAACGGGCAGAATATCTCCCACAGTCTCCATATTCTTCAGCTCGGCTTTTATTCCGCCCTCCTTAAGAGAATATGAAATATCCTTTGAAGCAATCATTCTTTCGCCCAATACCTTTTCCAGACGACTGGAAACCGGAAGAGAATTGTCTGAAAAAAGCTCAAGATCCCGCATAATCCGGGGTAGATCAGATGAAATGTCTCTTTTACCGGCCAGAATAATCAGATAATCTTTCCGGCCACCGGTGATCTCTAACGGATAATCAGGGTGAGGGAATATAACAGGAGAACCTTCAGCCGGCAGCAAGGTTACCCCGGCCTCATCTTCCGGCCTGGGATAATGTTTTTCCACCTTAAAATTGTCAGCGTCCTGAGAAATTATCGTCACGAACATTTCTGAATTCAGGTTCCTGATAAAACCATAAAAACTATCTCCCGGCTTATAATTTTCTTCTGTCACATACACCCCTTTTTCCGTATATTTAACAGGTTGTATCCTGTTCGTGCTATTTGCCATTGTACAGACAACCCCTACTCCTTTGGTAAGTTTATTAGCCTGTACATTCAGTCCGGTAACATCCAGGCCAAACGTAAACGCTCCTACAAGAATTTTATCCATATCTGTCTGCCGGATATGGAAATACCCGTTATCGCCCCAGTTTTTCCCCCAGCTGTTAGCCACAATGAACTCATCTTCATGGTATCCCACAATCGTAACCGCATGATATTCTTTACGCTCACTTTTTTCCGGTTTATACAGTCTGGATATTCCGGGTTTGTACTCTCTCAGCTTATCGACAGGGATACCGGCCACTACGGGAAAGCCGTTTGCCAACGCTACTTTAATTGTTCCTGTGGCTTTATCACAGGGAATATGTATTTTCTTTCCGTTCTTTTCACTGTAGCCACCACACAAACGTTGCGGGTCTTTCGCTCTTATGAAAACTTCACTTTCGGGTAAAGGTAATTGACTACATTCGTCATATGGATAGAACTTATAGGGAATACCTCCTTTTTCCAGTAATTCGTTCAGCATGGCGTCCAGCCTCAGATTCTGTTCACATCCCAGGTTATTTTTCCTCAGATTATACAAAGGAGCCAAAGCATAATTATCAGAAATGTGTTTACTGTCAGTTTTTTGCTGTAAATAAGCCTGTCGTATGCCGGCGGCGTAGTACAAAGTGGAAATGGAAACACAGGTGGATAAATCTTTCTGATCCGTGATATAAGGCATAAACGGACGCAGATCTCTGGCCGGAGGTACCTGAATTCTTTTTTCTTTCGCTCCTGTTTCATCCTGATCGGCCAGATTAAACAAAGGTATCCTGCGGTATGTTTCCTCATCAAAGATCATTCCCTGCGAATACGCGTCCCATGGCCCCAGAAATAGCAGGAATAAGAGTATTCGTTGTTTCATCGGTTATTATTCAAATTATCATTTCAGTATGAAAACAGGAAAATCATCGGCGTCTTTTCTTCTGATATCCGGATTCTGTGCCGGCCGGCCGGCACTCCGGTTTTGCCGCGGCACTTCAACTTTCAGATATTCATACAATTCACTGACCGTAATCACCTTATCATCGTCGGTATCTGCCTCTCCGGTTTTCAGGGCACGGGAAAGGGCATAAGTAAAACTACCGTGTTCCCACTTTTCATCCTCATATGAAAGTTCTGAACCGGAACTGCTGCTGATGATAACGAATCCAGGAGGCGTGTCGGCCAGTGCCTTAGTAATATCCGGCCTGGCTTTAGCACCTTTACCACTATAACAGGCATCCAGAAATATTACCCGTTTACTGGGCCGCCGCTCCAGATTAGCCAGAATATCCTCCTGATAATTAAGGGATGTGCTTTTAGGTGTCAAATCATCATAGTCACGGGCCAAAAGGATAAAATCTGTATTCGCAGCAGGCAAACCATGTGATGAAAAGAATAACAGGATCATATCCTGAGGACGGATGCGGTGGTCATTCCCTATACTCTCCATAAGTTTTTTTAACGACGCCGCATCGGTCCGTTCACCCGTAATCGCTGCAGCATTTACCTCTCTGAACAGCACTCCTTTCTGTGACTCGAATATCTCTTTTATCTTATAGGCATCATTCCGGGTATATTTCAGATCATCTGAAGCTACGCCAATGGCATACAGGTACAAATCCGGCTGTGAAACATCGTCATAAAACAGGTATTTTACTTCGCTGTATTTCGCTTCGCGGCCACGGCTTTCGAGCTTCCACTGAACATAATTAATTCCTTTTTTTAAAGATATGGTTTGTGACAGGGAAATATCGGTTTTATTTTTCTTTGCAGAACTAAGAGATTTTCCTCCGTCAGTAACAGGCTCTCCATTCAGCAAGAGAGAGAATTCAGATGAATTCAGGTCAAAATCAGCAAGCCACTGGCCCCTGACAGAAACTACGCCCTGCGTAAACCTGGCAGGTTGTCCTTCAGTACTTTCGCGTATCTTATCATCCAAAAAAACAAAACGGGCAAAACCGGCAGATAATGCCGGTACAGGAGAGTCTTCCACCTGTATCTTTTCTTCAAAAGTAATTTCTCCTGCTTTTTGAACACCTTTATTCCTGCTTCCATATACCGGCTCTTCTATGTGAACAGACATCCAGCCGGCAGATGTGACTATCAGCAGGTTATCCCCCGCACGGTTGAAAAAGATCTGACTTGCCGGGGCTTCCAATGCAACATTACCGGTCATTTCGCTTGTATCTGTATTCCATATTTTGAGAGCACTCTGACTACCGCCCAGTATTTTTGTACCGTCCGGGCTAAATCCGACATAATTTATATTGTCTGCATGTTCGAAAAACACCCGCAGCTCTTTTCCGGTATCAGCATTCCATAATTTTATTGTTCCGTCAAAACTGCCGCTGAGTATTTTTTTGCCGTCAGGACTAAAAGCTACAGCAGCAATAATGTCCCCGTCCTTTCCCAAAGAGCCCAGCTCCCGGCCTGAATCCGCGGCCCACAATTTTATAGCCTTTCCCACACTTGTTCCACCTGCGAGAACCTTGTTACCATCCGGACTAAAGGCAACAGACAACAGTTCGAAGCCCCCTTCCAGCGTTCTGATTTCATTGCCGGACTCCGCATCCCAGAGTTTCAGCGTTTCATCGGAACTTCCGCTCAGCACTCTCTTCCCATCAGGACTGAAAGTTACGGAAGTAATTCCGGAGTGGTGCCCCCGAAACGTCCTGAGCTCACGCCCGGAAACAACATCCCACATTTTCAGTGTTTTATCCCGACTCCCACTCAGCACTCTTTTTCCGTCAGGGCTGAACGCCACGGAACTGACCGGTGCCCCGTGCCCCTGAAAACTACGAAGCTCCCTGCCTGTGGCAGTATCCCATACTTTCACCGTTTTATCTTCGCTTCCGCTTGCTATTTTTTTACCGTCAGTGCTGACTGCGGCTGAAATCACCTCAACCTCCTGAGGAAATCTGTATTTTCCGGCAATTTCCTGAGCCCGGATAATCAGAGGACAGAATATCAGAATAAAAACAGAACACAACCTCATACAAAATCATAATTATATACTCTAATGAACACTATTTGTTTCTTTTTAGGATCCGGAATGATGATTTTTTCTTAATCAATCCGATAAACCTGCAAGAACATAAAAAATACCTGATTAAAACGTTGCCTGCACACTATTTTTTCAGCTGGAATCCGGTCAATGATTTTTTACAAATATTTCAAAAAAATCCTTATTTTTGGTTTAAAATTATCCCTGTCCTGAATAAGCCATTGATCACTTTCCCTAAGATGAAAGAATACTACCATATCCAGATTGAAGAGCTTTGCCGTGACGTAGAGCTTAACAAATCGTCGGCCTGGCATGTTTTCACCCAGGAGATCGTAAAAAGAGCCGGTTTTGTAAAAACGAAACTAATCAATTTCCCGGAAAAAGAAGAAATTTTCAAAGATATGGTTGGTCAGGCCATGCTGGAATTTTGCAGGAATAAAGCAAAGCTTTTTGCTGCGAAACAAAACTGTAACTCAATAATCAATAATGTAGTGACAGTAATAAGAAACAGAGCCATAGACTTCATAAGGGCAAAACGAGAACAGCCTTTCAGTGAACAGACTCCTCAGCCGGAAGTCTATCAGCAGTCAGAAGAATTCAACCTGCTGGTAAAAGAGACTATGGAGAAATATTTAACAGAAAATGAGAGATCAGTTTTACAAATGTCGGTAATGGGGTACAAAAATCCTGAAATCGCGGCCCGGCTTTCTCTATCAGAAAGTTCGGTAAGTAGTTTTTTGCATAAAGCCAGAACTAAGATACGACCTCTTTTAAAAGAATATTTACAATGAAAAAGTTTTCGGAAGAAGAATTAAACGAGATCCATGAGGTACTTCATGGGCATGTATCGGAACAAAAGAAAGCAGATTTTTTAAAGAGAATGGCTTCTGACGATGATTTGAAAGAAGAATTTGAATTCTGGAAAAATGTCGAAGAAGCCGGAAGGTACAATGCATACAAAAGATCGGCAGAAGAAGCTTTACAGCAGGTATTCAGTGAAGAAGCAGGTGAATCCGAAAAAGCGGCCACGATCGTCAGGCCTCTCCAGACAAAGCTTCTTTTCAGAATGGCCGCAGGAGTCACTGTTTTACTGGCTGCAGGTTTAAGCTGGTGGTATATTAATAAAGCGCCTGCAGACACTCCGTTAGCCGAAGAAATATCACCTCCTGACAGCACACATGCTCATACCCCGGCTGCCGAACAAACGCCCGTTCTTCCAAATCCGCAAAAACAGGATCTCCGAGCCTTACTCGCCGGCAATCTTTCCAGGCCTCTCGAACACGTACCGGAAAAGTTTACGGCTGCCGTAGCAAAAATCAACCAGAAAAATTACGAAGCGGGCATCCGGGAATTAAAAGCACTGAATGCTGCTTCCGAAGCGGATGACGAACCGTTGTTCGGAGCTCCTGCTGAAGGAAACGAATCCGATAAATTCAGCCAGACCGACAAAGCTTATCAGAACCTTTACCTGGGCATCGGCTACCTCTATGCCGGCAACTACAGGTTAACCCTGGAAACACTGGACAAGGTGAACGTCGGTATTGTCCAAAAAGAAGCCAATTGGTACAAAGCCCTTACTTATCTGGGCATGAACAACTTCCCGGCCGCACTAAAAGCAGCCGAAACGGTTGCCAACGATAACACCAATCCGCACAAGGATGAAGCCATTGAACTAATAAAAGAAATTAATAACCTGAAATTTTAATCAGAATATATGATTACAGCAGCAACTTATTTTCCTGCCGGCTTCAGATGATTTATTCCAGACCTATCGATTTACTATTAAAATGATTTTGCTATGAGTTACTATGATTTACCTCTTTTGATATTAAATAAAAAATTAACGTTTATTCGTCTTTCGGAAAAGAAAAACAATGTTTTTCAAAGCAATCCTGCTGAATGTACTATCATTCCGAGGACTGAAGGCAAGCTTCTCCTTTTTCGTACGGTAAGTAATGTTCTGACCGGTCACACAGGCAAAGACGATCTGCCTTTCTACATCCATGAAATAAAAAAAACAGGGGACAAGCTGGCGATATTTCTCAAAGAGGGAAAAGAGGAACCATCCGTTGCCATTATACCGGATAAAATAGCTTTAAAAAACAATACGGCAGGACAATATCTTTTAGAATATAATGAGTCAAAAGATCTGAAAATCATTGCGTTTCATTTTGAAACGGTGAACGGTAAAACATATGAGGGTGAGAAAAAAATCCATTTTGCCAAACCTGATTCCATCTATCACATCGCTATTGATTTCGGTTCGGAAGCCAGCCAGATGACCGTTCACAGAAAAACCGATGAGCGGCTTAAACGGCATTCACTTACCTCATCATTAAACCAAAGGTTCTATACAGAAAAACTGGTCCGGAACGACCGGTTTCATCAATCGGAAGACAACGAACTTTACCGGTCACTGTTTTATATAAAAACACAGGACAGTATTTTCGATTTTCATCAAAGCCCGGGAACTGAAGATGAACTGGTACCTCTTTTAACCCGTGTACTCGACTCCGATCGGCTACATGACCATTACAGGCTCGTTTCAAACCTGAAAATCGCCAACATGGGGGCATATAATTTTGATCTGAAGTTTGCCCGGCATTACAAAGGACTGAGCCGGCGGAATTTTGATGATATGGTAGCCGAAGTACAACAAAAAATCCTTAATGGCTTTCTGCATTCTGCTTTAAGCGAAATCCGATCCGTAAATCACGCCGATGAAATAAATATACAGGTTCGTTTACTTATGCCCAATGTTCTTTCACAACACAGAATAAGTAATCTGATACATCAAACCAATTTATTTATTTCAGCTGTATCCGGTGAGTATGATATAGCTGCTCATGAAGTTTTCACGATTTCTGAAAGTGATGCTTCTTTTTTAGGTTATTGGTGGGACGAGAATGCTATACAAAGAAGAAAACCGAATTCCCGCTTCATCATTATTGATATGGGAAAAGGAACTACAGATTTTTCTGTAATAAGTTCTGATATACACAGTAATCTCACTTCTGAATTCCGTTCCGGATTTGTCGGAGCAGGAAATGTTATCACGTACGCTTTCGTAGAAACTATCTTTACCCTTATTTTCGGGAAAGACGAACATCTTAAACGAACAGCTCTGAAAAAATATCTTCTGAATGATGCGAAAGCATTCCAGCTTGAATTTCTCGATTTTGTCGAACGTATAAAAGCCAATTTCAGGACTAACGGTGTCAAGCCTTTAAAAAACCTGGAATTCAGTGAAAATGTAAAATCCATGCTACAAAGTAAAGGTGACCTGGGAACTATCACAGATTCCCAGATCCTTGAATTCCTGAGAGAAATAATTCAAAGCCCTCAGGGAACGATCATGGATGAATACGGCTATATAGATGATGCCATCAACAAGCTCATTAGTACTATTTCAGCATATCTGACTAACTATCTTACCCATAATCAATCTCTTAAAATAATTCTTACAGGCCGTTCCTTCCTTTTTTCTCCGCTGTTAAAAACACTCAGGGATACATTTATAAGTCGAAACATTGAGGTTGAAGTTCTGGACAATGAAACAGACAAAACCCGATTAAAAAAGATATGTCTGGAAGGAGCTCATCAGGAAATGATCATCAACCATGATTCCAACCTGGCAGGCTTCCCTTTTGTTGTAGCAGAGGATCTGGCTAAAGAAATCAGAAATTCTGACAGTAAAAAGTATACCGAAAGAATAAGTTTACTGCGACTTCTTTTTCCAACCGGGATTGATGAAGAAGAACTGTTGCCTGAAGATAAACTGAATTCCTCAGGACATCTGACACAGACGGAACGCATTGCTGTCGGGAAATTCAAATTAAACAATATGTTTAACCCGAATACTGATTACGTTTATACCAGCGGAAACTCTTACCGGGTAGCTTTGAATAAATCAGGTGATTGCTATGTCTATTTTGACGGCGAAAAATTATTTATCCGGACCGACAATGAAAGAGCAGAGCTGGAAACAGGTATTCACTTTGCACTTACACCTGAATATTTGTTTGAAACCCTTTTCCCTTTCAACAGTAGTGTTGAAGAAGCTAAAATTAAAGTTCATAGTAACATCGGAGCTCTTCCTGCCCTTTAACCATTTATCATAATGAAACAATTACGAATAGTTTTGCTGAGTGTTTGTTTCCTAAGTTTAATATCCCTCATTTACGAGATTTTCTTTACAAATGAGGTTTTCCGGAACTCAGACAGCCATGTATCATATGGTGATACTCTATTAACATTTCACATCAATCCTCAGGATTCCGTACTGATATGGCCCAATAAAGATCAGTTGGTTTATCATACGGACTCAACAGGAAGACTACACCCCCGGCCTAAAGAAATATGGGCACAACAGTTCAGACGTAATATGAACATCGGTTTCTATGATGAAGACACACTTCATCTTCAGAAAGCATTCGAACATGAACTGAAAAAACTGATCAGAAGAGGAAAAATGCCGGAGGACACCGCAAATTTCTTCCATGAACTCGTTAGCCTGTTAACAGACAAAAAAAAGAAAAACGAAGTAGTTTCTTTTTCAGGCACACCTTTCCGCATTACAGTGCATCCGCTATCCGGGAAAACTCCGGCAAAAAATTATATCCCCGCCGGTTTGTCATTGCTTATTTTCTTATCAGGTATTACAGGCCTGTTCAAAACAAGAGTAAAGCCTTCCGTTTCCGATACAAACCCTGCCAGCTCTGAAGTAGCCATACGGCGTGACAGTTTTCCGGATTCGGAAAGCTCTGAATGCAGCCATTCAAAAGAAATTGTGGTTACTGAAAAAACGGAAGTAGTACCTGAATTATTAATACGTTATGCCACACTTTTTGTAGAAAAATACGGAGATGTGTATGAACAAATAGAAAAACTTCCCGCTGATCTAAATGAAGCAGAACAGGCGGATTTGTTACAACGTTTTGTTGAGATGGCTGTTCACGCTCATTCTTTTCACCGCTTAGGACGGCAGAATGCCTGGAAAACCCTGGAATCAAGCCCGAATGCCAGGCTTATTCTGAACCTGGAACAAGAACCCGGTTCGCTTAAACCTTTCATTGAAGACCCTGAGAAAACAGATCGTAAGTTTCGGTATTTCGTAAAAATAATAAGCCTGCTGAACATAAAGTCTTTCAATGCTTTTCTAAGGGATGAAATAGAAATATCTCCTGAAAACCTGCAGCGGCGATGATCTTTTACACTGTTATTCGATAAACCCTTACAAAACCATTCCCGTTATGTTTCATACCGTTTTTAACCTCACCACCCTATCTATTTTAGGTGTATTGATACTATGTTTCGGATTTTTATTTCAGAAGAAGATATTTACTCATTTAAAAGTTCAGAATCAAAATACAAATGCCCGCCGCCAGCAGGTTTATACACTTGTAATTGTAGTGGCCGGTTTCGGCCTGGCATCAATGCTTACCCTTAAAAGTTACTACGACGCCCCGAGGATTGTATTCTCCAATGCTGATCATCACGCTCTCCAAAAGCTGGGATTTTCTTTCAGAAATAAAGTATCGCTGATAGATGAAAAGCATAAGGAAAAAGCATACTTCAGTCATAAGGAAGGTTTCTTAAACATGACCGATACAGGAGAAGGTGTCAGCTTAAGGTTTCAGTCCCTGAACGAACCTTTATATATTCAAAATCCCGGAGAAGAAGCCTTTGATATCGTTAACGCTCCTTACACCAATAACATACAAAAAAGTCTGAAAATCGTCTGGCCTGACGGTATCGGAATAGAGCTGCAATTCCGGCCTGAAGAAAAAGAGAAATATTCGTACCGGATTCTACAGGAAAGCAGCAGCTCATCTCTCATTCCCATACCTTTTGACAGTAAAATAAACATAGGGTATCCACTGGCTGAATTATTATGGATAGAACCTGCTTCTACAGCAGCTTATGACTCATTGATTCACCGGCTCGGACAAAGTCTGCTGGTCAGAAAAAAATATAATTCAAAGTCAGTATCTGATCTTCTCTTTTTTCCTGACAGACAACTGAATGTAAAAGTAAGTATTGACGGGGCAGAAGCCTCAAAAAAAACGTTCTCACAGGACATACATCTGACTGAAAACTCTTCCTTTTTTTTGGGACTGGCAAAGAAAACAACGCCACAATTTAACATCACTACACAGGGATCAGACAAATATATTCTTCTGAAAATGCCGGAAATGCATTATCTGTATGCAGACGGATCGGACTCTCTTCAGCATCTTTTCTTAACCACAAAAGCCGAAACCGTAATCGGTAATAATAAGGCGAAAGGTTTCCTCCTTGAAGGTCCTGAGCATGAAAACGCCGAAATGCATTTCTCTGGCTCTTTGTCTTACCGTTGTGATGACACGAACAAACGAATAGCATTCCGGTTTCTGAATGAAAATCAGAATAATGCAGGACTAAATGATACAATACTTTTTAAAGCAGGGGAAACAATCCGGATAAGCCCTTCATCAGTCTCTTCCCAGGACTTTAGCTGGCTGCTTAAGATAGAGGATTTGAAAGGAACCAATGCCTTTTCAGCAGCATATTATTACGGATACAGCGGTCTCTTCATCTTCTTTTGCCTCCTGGCTTTGATACTTACACCCACAAACAGACTGGGAAAATCACAGGTCATTGAAACAGCCGCTTATATTTTCCTTATCCTGATGATAACCATCCGCTCTGTTTTATTATGGCGTGCAACCACTTTCATTCCGCTGGAGCGGCTGAACTATAATGGATATCAGTTATTCAGAAATATTCTGTTTCATACTAATTTCAAACTCTATCAGAGTATTCTGACCGCCCTCTTTTTTATCGGGATCATTCTTTATAAAAATGGCCTATTTTCTTTTAAAGGCCGCTTACCAAATTTCAGGTTTACTCAAAATTTAAAATACTGGCAATTCGGTATCATTCTTTTATCTTTTTATGCGTTGAACTATATTCTGAGTAGCTTTCACATCAGCAAACTGGAACGCTTTTTCAATATTTTGATTCCACTGATCATATATTTCGCTGCCGATCATTTATTACAGAAACAAGCATTGAAAAAATATGAGATGGTCACATTCTCCAAAGATTATTACGTGCTTTCTACCTTAAACTGGATTTTCTGTTTCCTTAGTTTCGCTGTTTTGGATGCAGGTTTCACACTCATTTTTATAGTTTTCACATTGCTTTTTGCCGTTATAAAATCTACTATATTCAAAGACCACAAGCATGTACGTTTGAGGCCTCATTCAACATTCTGGAAAGCCGTATGGCTGAAAAGAAGATATGCCTACGGCATCCTTTTAACAGCCTTTTTATGGTACAGTGCCCGGCTCATTTCTTTTGCCTTCCGACATACCTTATTCACGCTCATAACTGGTTTCATTTTTCTGATCCTTCTGCTTTGGTCTATATACCCCGTTTATGCCATTTCCATAAAAAACAAGTGGAAGGTTACACGGATTATTGTAATAACAGGTTTTATTACCTGCGGGCTGGCCACGGTATTCAAGGATCGGGTTAATGATATCCTGGCGGGTAAAAACAGGATGCTATACCGGGCAGAGATCCTGCATAAATCACCGGATAACACGATGATGCTTGAAGAATTTCAGAGTGGAAATGATATCAGAATATTGAATGCCGCTCAAAATAAATGGATCATCGATTATTATACGGCCAAAGCCAGCATATTTCCGTTTTTTAACAGCTACTTCAAATTACAACCCCATTTTAACACCGGATCAAGTTATGAAACCCAGCTGTCTGATCTCGTAGCTATTCGTTATCTCAGTTCTGAGCACGGAACCTGGCTCATCATCAATATCATTTTGATGATCTGTCTTCTTATGGTAATCACTGTACAATACACTGAGAATTATAACCTTCATGTAAAATCACAAATTGCCGTACTTACGTTTTTATTTGCACTGGCCTACTGTATCTGGCTTACGAGTACAAACAGGTTAGTCTTTGTAGGACAAGACTTTCCTTTGCTCAGTCTCAACAGCCTTTTGTCTATGGTTATGGCTTTCATGCTGATCGGGTATATCATTTTTTCTGCCTATCAGACTCATAAATATAATCCGGAACTGCTATCAGAAGAATATCATGAAGAAAACCTTAAAGGATTTGACACCTATTTTCGTTTGGGGAAGGCCGGGCCTCAAAAGAAAAAACAAAAGGGGGAATCTCTGTTAGTGAATTATTTCATCCCGTTACTGGCTCTCTCTCTGATACTTTTTTTATTGAAAGATTACAGTACAAAGAAATTTGATCTTAACGATACGATAAAGCGCCTGGAAACCAAATTTAAAAGTTTTAATGTCTTGTTTTCCGATTTCCAGGACAACAAGACCTTCCCAACAGCCGAAGCCGCCTTCACAGCGTTTGATAAGCACCTTCAGGATACAAGGCAATTAGAAAAGCTGATCGGAGGAGATACTAACCGTTTTTACGGATCAGCGTACGCGGCACTTAAAAATAAGCTGATCCGGGCCAACTCTTCCCAAAACCTTATCCATCTGCGGAAAGATACAGACGGTAAATATATTTTTGCGGTTAATGGGTTTTATTATACCAGCTATAATCCTGATGAGTTTGAAAAAGGATGGAAAGGAAATCTGACAGAACCAAGGAACTTCAGTACTATGAAACTGACAGAACAATCCGGAACAGTGCTGCTCAATTCCGGCAATGTAAAAGTACCCAGAAGCAGGGTATTGGAAAATAACACTAATGTCCGGGTCAGTTACCTGCCGGCAGGATGGACACCTGACGGGAATCCGGTATTTATTGTGAGTGAAACACACGGCAGTGAGAAGGCCAATCAAAATACTTTCCGGATCATAAATGGTAACGAACAGTATACTTCAAAAAAGTCATCGTTTGCTTTTATGCTGAAAGACGGAGACCGGTTGAGAATTGAAAGTGAAAATAGCTACAGAAACCTGACTCTGGGTACTCAGGACAAATCGTATTTTGCCCGGAATATCTGGTTAAACGGTAAATACCAGTTTTTCTATCCCATGGGAGAAAAATTCCTGTGGAGTTACCATTTTGCCAACTTCCTGAAAGAAGCTTACAGAGAAGATGAAAGCCGGTGGAAACAGGACGTTCCCGTAACTCTGGATTATGATCTTACCGAAAAAATCCATAAAATTCTTGAGACCTACTACAGAACAACCAGCAAGGGCTCATCTGAAAGGGGAGCAAGTGTAACTGCCCTGACCAGTGACGGATCTGTCCTTACGCTGGCTGATTTCAAAGCCGACATTCCGTTCCGTGTAAATCCCAATAAATATAATGCCCATGCTGATTTTCTCGAATCTCTTTATCTTAATCCGGATAGAAAGCTGGAAAGAAAAGTGTTCGGGAATAATAATCTGCTGTTGATGAATCCGGGACCCGGAAGTACATTTAAACCTGTTCTGCTGGGCTCTGTCACCTCACAATACTACCTGGAATCAGGATGGGATAACCTGCGTTTTGGCGGATTGAATGATTACCCTTCTGAAACCCAGGGAAAAGATTTTATCGTTAAACATTTTGGCGGGAAGTCCGGAATCAGGCTGATCACCGGTAGGCCCTCGGGGGAGCATACTCTGAAAGAATATCTTTTGAATTCAACTAACTCTTACAATTCCATGATCCTGTTTCTCGGATCACATGATGCCACTACATTGCGTACCATTTTTAATGAGTCTTCGGGTATCTTACGCAAAGGTTTGTCTGTAAATCCGACAGGCAATTTCCCGGTAATCAATCGTGGAAACTCCAATTATACAATCAAAACATTACCGGACTGGAATAACCCCAATGCTGTATTTTATCAGGGCCTGTGGTATAATTTTAACCTGCCATATACTCCCGAACAGGCAGGCAGTATCAGTACCCGGTTAAGCCAGAAGATTGCCGGAGGTATAAATGATAACTTTTTGCTCAAGTCCATAAGTTCATACAGCCTGTGGAGCCAGCCGAACGACTCCTATCTGTATGCAGTAGACAGAAATACCTCACTGGCTAATGCTATTTCCCAGATTTCAATGGGAGGTTATCCCATACAGGTAACACCGATAAAAATGGCCGAGATGGCCGGCCGGCTATTCGGAATGAATGCGGGACTACAGCCCTCGGTATTAAAAAACAGGAATATAAATCAGAAACCCTTTTCTTATGGCAACTGGGTCAGTGAAGATACCCTGGCTTCCTTTTATATGCATCATGTTTTCTCTGCTCTGCATGACGTACCCATTGAGGGGACAATCACTCAATTAAAAGACCTGAGTGCCGCACTAAGTAATAAAGGCCTGCATCTGTATGCAAAAACCGGAACGATCTCAGGAGGACAGGAAAGTTCTGATAAGAACAGAGATAAAAATCTTTTACTCATAATAAGCCGGGATCCCGTGCATGAAAAGAGGTTTTCTTCCGCTAAGTCACTCAGAAACAATAAGTTTGTAGTCCTGTATTTTAATTTCCGGAAAGATAATGATACCGGAGGCTGGAATAAAGAAGCCCTTAGTGCTGTAAAAAGTATCATTCATGAAGTAGTATCTTCTCATAGTTTTAATCAGTTAATACATTCATCTCATGAAAATCTATAAATACCTAACAGGGCAAATCTTCTTCTTTGCCCTGCTATTTACTGCAGTTACTGGTTTATTATGGTACAGTTCAGCTTCACAGGAAGCTTCTGCAGACTTTGCCCCGAAGGATATACACAGTTCTGATGAACTGATTGCCAACAGGCAGCTGGTTGAACTTAATGCAGACAGCCTGGAATCTCTCATTCATCCGGCACACTTCTTTACTTATGCCCGGGAAAAGAACAAATTTGTTTTTCGGGTAAAAGACGGCAATGACAAAGGATTCAGACAATTCTTTTTTGACGGACAAAGTGAAGCTGATTTTAAGAAAATTAAAAATCACGGACTAAACTTCATGAAAGATTCTGAAAGCTTTGAGGCCCGGATTGAATATCACAACAAGGTCCCCTATGTCATTCTGCCGGTTGAAATAATTCAGAGTATCCTAATCAATCGTTAAAAATGAGTTTTGAGAGAATAGATAAAATAATGGACATAAATGCAGGTATTCTGGTTGAATTTTCTCCGAATAAAAAAAACTGGATCTTTTTTAAGGGAGCGTATCAGTCTTTTATAAAAAATCTGTCATTTGATATTTTAATTGATAACGATCTATTTCACAAAAAACGGGACGAAGGCATTAGGTTATACAGGAACCATTTAGAGCATATAAATTCACCTTACACACCTGAAGATCAGGATATTATTCATAGTTTTTTTCAATTCAGATTAAACAATGACGGAACGCATTCCACTTTTAATTATAATGTAGATTTTGAAGTTTTTAAAACGGATACCCAAACTCAAAAGCTGGAGAATAACGATCTTATATTATTATACGAAGGACAAATACAGCGTAATGTTTTCTGGAATGAGTTCAAAAAAAACGGATTGGAGTCGGCACTTGATATTCCTAACTCTCCCATAATTTTCAGATATACAACTCCGGCGAAAAAGAAAAGACATAACATACCGGGGAAAGACTCACAACAGGCAGTTGTAGCTGATCTCGTAGCAGCCCAAAATGACACAGTAAGAAAAACACCTTCAAATATTCGTAAATTCAGCTCTTTTTCAAAATATTCTACAGGAAGCATTCTGGTTCTTCTCCTTATCATGATGCTTGCTTTTTTATTAAAAGATCAGAACATCAGCGGATTCCTGCCGGGTGCAACTTTCAGAGAAAGCACTTCCGTGAAAAACAAAGAAGAGAACCCGATACAGCCACAGGCAACATCTCCGGAGGTTATCACACCTGCCCGGCCTTCGGAACAGCAACGGGCTTATACAATTTTAAAGGAAGTAGATGACGGTTTTAATGAGATTGCACTCCGTATTACACAAAATGATTTCATTAAGGCTGCAGAACTCATTAAGAGATATAGAAAACAAATCGGCGAAAATGAAAGTGCATTGCCGGAAACCGAACTCTCAAAACGTAAAATACAACTCTCCCGTTTTGAGTCGGAAATGGATAAAAAAGAAACCGCCGAATGGGAAAATACAAAAACAGTCCATACTGTAAACGCCTACAATGATTTTGTACGCAAATATCCGCGAAGCCGGTACACAGACGAAGCCAGGAAACAAGCAGAAAAGATAAAACCTTCACTACCGGAAACATCCTCAGATCTGAACCGCTACAGACAGCTTGTCGCCGAAGCAAAAAATATGATAAATGTGGGAGGCTGTACTACATGTGCCAACAACCCTGCCTGTAAAGATTATGTAGTGGAACGTTTAGAAAAAGCACTGGAATTGAATCCTTCAGGAAAAGAAGCTAAAACACTGTTAAATTGTCTCAAATAACAATGAAAAAATTAATTTCAATTATACTGGTATTTATAGCTTCATGTTACAGCCTGTCTGCACAGGAATACCCGGAGTTTCTTCACCAGGCACTGGAAAATGTGGAAAATAATGACGAAGACAACTTCATTATTAATATAAGATATTTCAGTACTGCCCTGAAAAGGAAGAATATCCGGCCTCAGCAGCTTTCCACAGAGCGGCTGAAATTATATACGCAATGTCTGTATAAAGCTACCCAGGCACAATTTACTTTACCAGATGACATGGCGGCACAGGTCCGGCAATTTCTGATGTATCATATTGAACAATATCCTGATAATATGTTTGCCCTGGGATATTTGTATGAAAACGGGCTGGGAGACGCAATTGTCAGGAGTAGTAAAAAGGCTAAGGAATGGTATGAAAAAGCAGCCGGACGGGGAAATATTCCGGCCATGAACAATTTAGGACTTTTATATTTCAGAGCCGAAGAATACACTCCGGCCCGCAACTGGTTTGAAAAAGCAGCAGAAAACGAAAATGCTCAGGCGATGAGTAACCTGGCATATTTATATGAAACCGGTAAAGGGGTATCTCTTAACTATCAGCAGGCCAGCGAATGGTATCAGAAAGCGTGTAATTCCGGGCTTGAGGAAGGCTGCCGCAGCTACAACCGTATCAGAAACAAATAAGCTCTACTCTATTCTGAAATACTTACCCGCAACTCCGGCGGGTTTCTTCCTTCATTTAATTTCTTGTTTGCAGCAAAAAAATGTCAGGCATGATGATATTTTTTTTGTTTGCCCGATATACCTGTGTAAGATTTCAAGGTACCCTGTTGATCTGACACTTGTTTACAGAAAATAAAGTTTTTAACGATAAACAATTAAGACAATGAAAAAAATATTTTTTATCCTGCTTTTTATATCAGCCGGATTTACAATCTCTAACGCTCAGACAAGTTTGAAACTTTCTCAGGTAAAAACTCAATTCTGGAATACCAGCCTTAGTAAATGGAGCGGCTGGCCTAATCAATGGCAATATTACTCCTCAGGAAATGAACCTGTTGTTAAAATTACAAACCTGGATGATTCCGGTGTGAAATTCAGAATAGGTGTATGGGCCAGCAATGATTACTACAGTTTTATTGTCACCTATAACGGCTATGATAATAAGAACAAATGGTATATCTACAAGGATTCTGACGGAAATGACATCAGGGTTTTTGGTTCAACATTATCTTCTCTTGCCAGGTACGGATGGCCGGAAAATCAAAGAGTACAGATATATTTCTGGCTTTATTCTGAAAATTATGCAATGGTTCTGGAATGACATATACAAACTGCCTGTCCCTTTCTGCTGCAATGACCGGAGTCATTGCAGCAGTATCCTGAAGATCCTGACAGATTCGTACCGGCGAATGCGTATGACTGAAACCATTATCCGCATTCTTCCTGGTTTCTATTTTTATTATGTTTTTGTAAAATGAATTGATTCCTTTTTCCCGGCCCTGTTGCTTCTTTTTTTTAATAAATATTTTTTATTACCTTTAAAGTGTTTCGCCAGGAACAATGACCTTATTAAAAACCATTATCCGGAATGTCTGCTTTAAAAGTACTTATTATCGAAGGTGAAAATACAAAGGCTGTGTATTTGAAAGAAACACTTGAAAAAACAGGTTATATCAGAAATACAGTCACTAAGTATGAAGAAGCCCTGTTTTTTGCTGACCGGAATAAACCGGATCTGAACGATAGTAATCCCTATATATTCTCTATAAATCTGGGACGTTTTTCCTCCTATTTAAAAACCAATACTGTCATGTATAATCACTTACTCATACATCTGTCTATCTCACCTCCGGTATCTTCTAAAGGATACATAATTATTAAAAACAATAAATAACGGTATAATATGAAAAAAAAACTTTTAATTCCCTTTTTACTATGCCTGTATTTTTCACAGGCTGCGGCTCAGAAAAATAATGCTTCTGTCAAACCGGCAATTGCTATAGCTCCCATAAGCTATACGAGAGACATCGAACCTGCCCAGGCTAAATCGCTGGTAAACACAATAGAACGAACTATTAATCAATCTAAACGATTTATAGTGCTTGATCTTGGTAAATTCCCGGCGGTACAAAAAATACTTGAAAACCAAAGAAAAGAGGGTTATATCAACAGTGATATAGTAGCCAAGCAAGGTAAAGCGATAGGAGCCACTGAATTTCTTGTTGGTGAACTGTCAGCTTCACCTGATGGAAACGGAATAGATTATAATTTCCAGATTATAGATGTAAGTACAGGAGCAACCGGAGTATATGAGACCGTTTCCTCTGTTTCAAAAACATTAAAGACAGGCACAAAATTAATGGACGTTTTTGGGAAAAAAGTAACTACACCAGAAGATCAACAGGATATCAAAGCCTATGTGGCACTGTGGGGAGAATTAAATAAAAATGTGGAAAAACAGCTTAATAATATAATCGCGAAATATTATCCTATGACCTACAGAATACATAAAATAGAAAAGCAGGAAGGAAATACGATAAGAGAAATATTGATAGTAGGAGGAGAAAAGGACGGATTAAAGCCTAAAATCCCTTTAGACATAGTACATGAAACAGTAGAACCGGACACTGATGGAAAGTTATTATTACGTAAAGTAATCATCGGAACAGCAAGAGTGACTGAAGTGCAGGGACAGATTACACTATGTAGTATAGATCAGAAAAAAGGTAAGGATATCAGTGAAATACTTACTTCACCTGGTAATAAGGTGTATTTGTCATCATCAAGTAAAGGCGGTAAAATCAATATTTTTTAGGAATGGGAAAGACCTTGTTAGTATTACTCTTGTGCCTTTCTTTGCTGCCCGCCTGCCGGAGAACCGTAACCAACGGGCAGCAGATACAGTTCAGGAACGAAAGTCCTGTGACAGGCCTGGTACATATTGAAGTGTCCGGATCCGGCGAAGAAGATAAAACACTCTTCACCGGTAAAAATAAACTGGAGAATATTGCGATAAAACGGGCCTATGAACAACTGATGTTCATAGGGCTTCCCGGAAGCAGCGATTACCGCGTTCCGCTTACACCCGACATGGCCCGCAGTACAGATCAAAATCCGTTTTTGCGGAATTTCTTCCAGTCGGGAGATTTCAGACGATTTGTTCCTTCCGTTTTTCCCGTCAGCGAAAAAAGACGAAGTTCCAATTACCGCGGGAACATGCGGTTTCATGTAACCATTGATGGCAAAGCCTTCAGGAAATATCTCGAACAAAATAATCAGATCAGAAAATTTGGTTATTAACCCTTAAAAAAAATTATGATGAAGAAAATATTTTTTATTCTGGTTCTGCTTTGTGTCGGCCTGACCACAAAAGCACAGGATCCGGCTCAGAAAAACAAACTTGTGACCAGGCCTACTATTATGGTTTTCCCTTTTGTCAAAGAAGGTGAAGATATCAGAACGATCCTTGAGAAGGATTTTAACCTGAGGATCATAATCACCAAAGTTAAAGAAGCTTTTGACAGCAGAGGTTATTCTACGGTTGACTTCCTGTCTATCGTCCGTAATAATGACGTAAATCAACAGCTGAATGACGCTCAGACGGACATCAAAACGCTGATCATGCAGTCATCAGGAGCAGACATAGCCATAGAAGTCGAATATGCGATCAACAAAAGTTCTTTAGGCACAAGCGTTACCGTGATCCTGACAGCCTATGAAACTTCTTCTTCCGCTTCGTTTTCAAATAAGATAGGTGAAAGTAATATTATACAGACTGAAAACATCGGGGCTCTGGCTTCCAGAGCTACGGAATCGATCATAGAAGATTTCCTCAATGTACTGCAGACAAAATTCGACGATGTAGTCGAAAACGGTAAATATATTAATATACAGTTCGGCCTGGTAGAAGGTACTTCCCTAACAATGGCTACCGAAGTCGGAACGGATAACCTCCCTCTTTCAGACGCTCTGGAGGAATGGATCAGTGAAAACTCCAACAGCTATCATATCAAGTGGATGTCAGAAAAAGGCATCAGCTTCGATCAGATAAGAATTCCCAGGACTAAAGCCGGTAAAAATTATACTTCAACCGCGTATAGGTTGGATATCCTTCGTTTCTGCCGGTCACTTACTTTAAGCAAGAACCCGGGACAGAAGATCGGCTCCGAGAATTTCGTAAAAGGCAGTACCATTTTTATTAACTTCAAAAATTCGTTATGAAAAACCTAATAACATTATTGATTTCCTTCTGCCTTACCTGCCAGGCTTTTGCCCAGAGAGGGGAATCAGGAAGTGCCCAGCTTTCTGATTTCAATAGGCTGAACATAGCCGTGGTTATGCCTGATGAGCTGGACGGGTTCAACAGCATTCATTTACAAAAGATAGAAACAAAAATCATGTCTCTGCTGACGCAGTACAGCATTGCTTCCGGCAACGTTGACAACGGCATAGTTCTCTATCCGGTTATCAGCATATTCAATGAACAGAAAATCAATCCCGGAACGCAGACACTGACCGTGATTGACAGCGAATTAAGTCTTTTCATTAAGCAGGCGGATGACAAAGTCGTGTTTTCTTCCGTTACCAAAAGAATAAAGGGAAGCGGCAGGACCCGGGAACAGGCCCTTAATAATCTTATATCTTCTATTCCGGTCCAGAGCGAGGAATATATGAGTTTTATCAGCGATGCCAGGAAGCGGATTTTTGATTATTATTCCAAACGGTGCCCGACGTACTTGACCAAAGCTAACGAATTGTCCAAACTGCATAAGTTCGAACAAGCCCTGAGTTTACTTTCCAGCATACCTTCGGAAACTACCTGCTTTAACCAGGTCAAAGGGAAATCAGTGGAAATATTCAAGGCCTATCATGATTATACCTGTTCCGGGCTTCTCTCCAAAGCCAAAGCTAAATTTTCCGCCAATCAGTATGCAGATGGTTTCAGCCTGCTCAGCCGGATAGATCCTTCCTCCGGGTGTGCAGGAGAAGTAGACCAGCTTTATAAACGATATGCCAAAGAAGTAGACAACGACACCCGATATTACAGGGATCTTTGGGAAAAAATATACAAGAATGAAACAGAAGCGGAAAAATACCGCTGGCAGGCTATTACCGAATTAGCCAGAAATTATGAAACCAGGCACCCGCGTCAGTATAATTATGTTTTAATACGCTGATCCCCTTGTACTCTTACCCTGGTTCGGGATATTCAGTAAATAGAATCAAAATCGGTCGCTGAATAATTATCTCGATTCTATTTACTGAATATCCCGAACAAGAAGAAAGCCGAGCAGGACGCATCCCGGCGGGCCTGTGAGATTCTTAAGATCCAGGGGGGAAGTTAACGGATTCTACCGGAGTCTTTACGGGTTTGACCCCGATCCCGAGGCGCAATCCCAGGCTCAGATAATACAGGGGCTGGAGACCTTTCCACCCATTGGGGGTATGGATACGGATGATCTCATCATGCATAACTTGTGTATGTCTTTCATTGCCCTTCCAGCCTTCGGTACCTTCAATGATCTCGTGCAGCTTATGGTGTCTGAAAGTAAACCGGACGCCGGCACCTGCAAAAAGATCAAACCGCAGATCTCCCGCTTTCATTTTTCTTCCGAGGAGGGCCCCCGTTTTAACATAGAAGTCGTGAAAGCGGGCATCCGCCATAAAGCTGGGCCGGTTACGCTCTCTCCATATTACGTTTTGGGCGGTTCCTTTATGGGATAGATGAAAGAGCCCCAGCTCGGGCATGATGTAGCCGGAATTGAATTTGGGAGCAAAATACCTTTTGACCCCCAGTCTCAGGTATTGATGACTTTGATCCTGATAGTACAGCTCTTTTTTCTGCATCGACCGGATCCCGTACTGAAGCACATACGCCCATTGGTTTCCGGAGTTGTACTCCGCTCCGATCTCTATGGCGGGGTGGTAGACATGGATCGCGCTGGTGGGTGTGACCCAGGCTATCCATTGGTCATACCTCAGGCTATCGGTTTGTGCAAAAGTTAAATTCGAAAGCAGACTTAGAAGGAGGAATATCTGACGGTTGAACTTCATTGGGGTGGCGCAGTTACGGTTTTGAAACCTATTCCTATCCGTATACCCATACTAAGGAAAGGTACGGTATGTAGGGAGCTCCAGCCGGAGGGGCTGTCAATGGTGGTGCGCTCTGCCGGGCTGAACATTCCCCAAAAATGACTTTTAGGCCCTTCGGGATATTCAGAGGCATCAATCACCTGATGTTTCCGGAGGCCCACACGCAAGCCAACGCCGGTGAATACATCAAGGCGAAGGTCTCCAGCCAGTTTGGCTCCGATGTTTACCCGCGGTTTCAGAAGAAATTCATGAAACCGGGCATAAACAGGGGGGCTCTCCGGTGCGTGGTACTTGTCATAATGCAACAAATGAAACAACCCTACATCTCCCATCAGGTAGCCTGAGGTAAGCTTTTTCCTTTTGTATTTTTTTATTCCTACTCTCAGGTACTGATGGTGCTGCCCATGATAGGGAATATACTTTTTGATGGCTACATCCCAACCGTAGTTCAGGATATACGCCACGTTTTTTCCCGGGTGATACTCCGCCCCGACCTCCACAGCGGGGTGATAAAAGTGAAACATAGTGGATGGGCTCACCCATCCCACCCACTTATCATAACGTACGCTGTCAGTCTGGGCTCGCAACGGGGAAGAAACAAGCACAAAGAGAAAGATACGTATCGCTACCTGAAGGTAATATTTAACCATATTAGACATACAAGTCATATAAGAGATACCAATATAGATTTTTTTGGAGGAGAGCGCAAACAGATTTACAGCGAAAGTTAGTTAACGGTCGAAAAAATCGGCTCCGTCCCAAAATCAGACACTTTTTGGGCAAATGATGATTTGTATATTGCTAAAAATCAATCGTTTGTAAATTTCGTAAAAATGGGTGCTAAATTTCGTTCATGGATAAGGAAATCAGCAGAGACAGGATAAGGGGACTTCAAAGGAAGCGGGGCCTGTATATTTTGGGCGGGATAATAGCGATTTTGGGCGCTTTATGGCTTTTCAGGCAGCTGCTGACCCCCGCCGTTAAAAGGAGTGAGCTGATCGTAGGGGAGGCCCGGGAAGGAGAAATGGAAAACACGGTTTCGGCGAACGGTACGGTGGAGCCTTCGTCGGAAATCGTTCTGGTGAGCCCGCTTTCGGCCAAGATCCGGCAGGTGGTGACTGAAAACGGTACGCAGGTGAAAAGCGGAGACCCTATTCTCATCTTGGATACCGAGTATTCGGAACTGGAGTTTCAGCGACTGAAAGATGAGCTGAAATTAAAAGATAATAATGTGGTGCGATTGAAGCTGGAATTGGAAAAGAATATCCGCGATATTGAGCTGGACGACCAGGTGAAAGATCTGCAGGTGAAAAACTTCGAGGCCCTGCTGGCCGATGCCAAACGTCTTCAGACCATTGGCGGAATGACCCAGGAAGAGGTAGACAAGGCCCGTCAGAACCTGGCCATCGCTCTGCTGGAAAAGAAAAAGCTGGAAAATGAGCTTCAATACAGGAAAGAATCTATTGCTTCGAGTGTGCTGAACGAGCAGATCCAGTCGTCTATTCAGCGTCAGCGGCTCGACGAGCTGGCGAAGAAGCTGAAGAACGGCACGGTACGGGCGGAGGTTCCGGGGGTGATCACCTGGCTGGATAACCGGATAGGTACCCAGGTACAGGAAGGTGACCCGCTGGTACGCCTGGCCAACATTTCGTCGTACAGCATTATGGCGCAGGTATCGGATATGCACGCCGACAAGATCAGCCCGGGCCAACCGGTGCAGGTGGAGGTCAATAACGCCGTGGAGATGGGGGAGATCGAACAGATCCTTCCCGCGGTGGAAAACAATACCATCCAGTTTAAGATCCGGCTGCGGAAAGCGGATTCCGATAAGCTCCGGTCCAAGATGAAAGTACCGGTGCGCATCATTACCGATACCAAACAGCGGAGCGTCTACATTCCGAACGGCCCGGGCATATTGGCCGGAAAATCGCAAAGGGTTTTTGTGTTGCAGGACGGGAAGGCGGTAGCACGCACCGTGGAGCTGGGCTTCCGGACCAGCGATAAGGTGGAGGTTATCAGCGGGCTGAAAGCGGGCGACAAAGTGATTTTGTCGGATATGAGTGTGTATGAAGGGAAATCTGAATTAAAGGTACGATGAAGATAGAGGTGTGTGAGTTCCGGTGGGATAATTCCGGAGATAGAGACGCAGGATTTGGGTACGGTATCCAATGGATAGTTCCGGGTTTCGGTTTAAGGAGAGTATTCCTTAACTTTTCACTTTTAGTTTTTAGTTTTTCACTTTTCTCTCTTAAGGCCTTTGGTCAGGCAGATACCCTCTCCCTTTCAGACGCCATTTCCATCGCCCACGAACATGCCTTAAGTGCAAAGAAAGCCCGGATGGAATACCGCGTAGCCCAAAATAATGTGCTGTATAATCAGGCAGAGTTTAAGCCTCAGGTAGCTTTAGGAGGAACCCTGCCTAATTTTTACAAGACCACATCGGCCATTACCCAGCCCGACGGCACCATCAGCTTCCTGCCCATCTCGCAGGACAACAGCAGCTTAAACCTGAACCTGTCGCAGCGGCTGCTGAATACGAATACCCTGTTTTTTGCGGAGTCAAGGTTGAGACGGTATAGCGACTTTACAGAAAACGGGCTTCGAAACTTTAACTCGGTGCCCTTCCGGATCGGGATCGAACAGCCACTGAACATGTTTAATGCCCTGAAATGGGACCGACGCTTTTATCGCCTGGAAGAAGAGATCGCGAAAGCAAACCTCGACATCAACCGGGAGCAGATCTCCGGGGAAGTGGTGAGCCGTTTCTTTGACCTGCTGGCCGCCCAGGTAAACCACGAGATCGCACAGACCAACGTAAAAAACAGCCAAAAGATCTATGACATTGCGGTGGAGCGGGATCGGTTGGGCAAGATCTCAAGAAGTGATTTTCTTCAGCTGGAGCTGAATCTGAACTCGGCCCGGCAGGCGACCGTAAATGCGAAACGCGAGCTGATCCGGGCCAATGCCGAATTGAAAAAAACAATGGGCTGGGAAACCGCTAACGATGATATTTATGTGCTGCGCGTACCGGAAAATCTCAGGGGGATGGCTCCTGACCCCGGTGAAGCTGCACAGCAGGCCTGGCTGAAAAGGCCGGAACAAAAACAATTGGAAAAGCTGTTACTCGAAGCAGACCGGGCGCTGGAACTGGCCCGGAAGAATAACGGCTGGCAGGGAAGCCTGTCGGCCACGTTCGGATGGGTCGGAACCGGAGCCTTGCTTCCGCAGTCGTACGAGCTGCCCCAGGTAGAAAACTTTGTTCAGCTCACGCTTCGGGTACCCATCCTCGACGGCGGCAAGCGGAAATACAGTGTGAATTCAGCCCTGGAACAGCAGCGATACGCAGAAGCGGAGAAGGAATTTACCGAGCAGACGTTTAAGCAGAATGTACGTCAGCTGGTGCTGCAGTTCCGCGAGTTGAAAGAAGACGTGGCGCTGGGCGATAAGAGCTTTGAACTGGCCCGGGAAAGATATGAGATCGCCAATCAGCGATACATTTTAAACGATATTAGCATTACAGATCTGACGTATGCCTTTAATGAGCGCGACAGCGCCTGGCGTAACTACATCAGCCTGCTGCGGGCGTATTGGGTGACCTGTTATACGCTGCGGCAGCTGACCTTAAGTGATATTTAAAACCAAAACAATACAAAGGATGATAGAGCTGAAAAACCTGAGTAAATCGTACTACACCGACGTCCTGGAAACGGTGGCGCTGAACGACATTTCCCTGGAGATCCGGGCCGGGGAGTTTGTATCCATCATGGGGCCGTCGGGCTGCGGTAAGTCCACCTTATTGAACATGATCGGGCTTCTGGACTCTCCTACCCGGGGTCACGTAAGCATTAAGGGGGTGAACCTGGAAAACCGGCAGGAAAACGACCTGGCAAAGTTCAGAAACGAGAACCTGGGCTTCATTTTTCAGAGTTTTCATCTGATCTCCGACCTGAGCGTGATCGATAACGTGGAACTGCCGCTACTCTACCGCGGGGAAAGCGCCAAAGAAAGGAAACGGCTTTCCGAGGCGGCCCTGGAAAAGGTGGGGTTGCTTAACCGGAAGAACCATTATCCCAACCAGCTCTCCGGCGGCCAGCGCCAGCGGGTAGCCATTGCCCGGGCCATTGTAGGGAAACCGGCCGTAGTGATGGCCGATGAGCCCACCGGTAACCTCGATAGTGTGCTGGGAAATGAGGTGATGCAGCTGCTGCTGGATCTGAATGAGCAGGAAAAAGTGACCGTGGTGATGGTAACGCATGACGAGAGCATGGCGCGGAAGACGAACCGGGTGATACGGTTATATGACGGAAGCCTGGTTAATTGACAATTGATAATGGACAATTATTGAATTGCTACTTGTCAACTATCAATTATCAATTATCAATTATAATCATGTTAAAAAATTATTTCAAAATAGCGATAAAGGTCCTGAGGCGGAATAAGCTGTATACCTTCATCAGTCTCTTTGGGATCAGCTTCACACTCATGGTGGTGATGCTGGTATCGGCGGTGCTGGAAAACGAGCTGGGAGGAAATCCGCCGCTGACCCGGGGAGACCGGATATTGTTTGTGCCTACATTAATAGGAGAAGGCTTTAAAAAAGAGACGGTTACGACCTATGATACTACCGTGGTGGACGGGGTAATGAAAATAGATAGCGCCCGATCGGTGAAGATCAATGAAGGGGTGGTGGAAAGTACCTCCAGCTCAAGTATCGGGTATAATTTCTATAAAGAGAAGATAGAAAAGATGAAAACGCCGGAGCTCACCAGCATATTCATTGATTATGCCCCCCTCAATGTATATCCGGACGGGGAGAAGCTGGCCCTCAGGGGCAATCTGACCGACGAAAACTATTGGAAAATATTTGATTTCCGTTTTACGGAAGGCGGACCGTTCACAAAGGCCGTAATCGATAACCAGGCTAATGTTATCATCTTACGGGAAAGTGTGGCGGAGAAGTATTTCGGTAAGCAGAATTCCTATTTGGGGAAAGAGGTGCTTTGGGGGGTTAAAGGGCCTTTCAAAGTGACAGGGATAGTAAAAGATATTGTTTCCACGAACCGGTCCGTACGGGCAGATTTCTTTTTCCCCTTCACCTGGGCGCTGGCCGGTGAACTAAGTGAGGACAGGGACGGGTATTTTGGGAGCTGTGTTTCCGCTATTCTTGCACCGGATGTGGCCGCTGTTCCGCAGGTAGAGGAAGAACTGAGAATCCTGGAGAATAACATCGAGAAAAGAGCGGGTTTTGACCGGTACAGCATTAAGGAAAAAGACGTAAAGGATATTTATGCCTGGAATTTTATAGGTTCGCAGATGAACCGGGCAGGCAGGAAATTCCTGACCATCATTTTCTCGGTTCTGGCCGTATTTATTCTTATTCCCACGTTAAACCTGGTCAACCTTAACGTGACACGGACTTTCGAACGTTCCTCCGAAATAGGCGTCAGAAAAGCGTTTGGGGCTAAAACCACCGATTTACTCGGTCAGTTTTTATTTGAAAACCTGATTATTACCTTTATCGGAGGCCTGCTGGGAGGGTTATTAGCTTTTCTTGTTTTACAATACATCAACCGTTCTGAAATATTCGGAAATGTGCATTTTAGCTTTAACTTTTCCGTGCTCATCATAAGCGTTGGCGTCACCTTCATTTTTGGGGTGCTGTCCGGCCTTATTCCGGCATGGCGGGTTTCAAAAACAGAAGTAGCTCAGGCATTAAAATCAGGAAATTTATGATACGTCAATATTTTAAATTATTGTGGAAAAAGAGAAAGCAGAACGCCTTCCTGATCCTCCAGTTCATCCTTGTATTTTGGGTGATCTTCGCCAGCTTTTCCTTTGCAATCGTGAAAATCAACAGCTACCGGACACCCCTGGGCTTTGAGTGGCGGGATGTCTACCGGATCAACCTGAACTCTGAGGGGAATACCGATTCACTCACGCAGAAAAATAACATTTATACGCTCAAAAAAGAGCTGGAGGCATTTCCCGAAGTTTCAGCCGCTTCGTACAGTGTGTACATTGCTCCTTATCTGGGAAGCATGTGGGCGAACGGTGGAAACAATGAGGAAGAATCTATTAACTTCCAGACTCATTTTCTGTCGGCGGATGAAGATTACGCCCGGGTATGGGACCTTAAAATCAGGCAGGGGCGATTCTTCACAAAGGAGGATGAAGGCGGGAAGTACCTTCCTATGGTGGTGAATGAAAAATTTGTTCGTGACTTTATGAAGGGTAAACCGCCGCTGGGCTTCACGTTTAAATACATGGGTGGCGAAGCGCAGATCGTGGGGGTGGTGGAGAACTTCAAATACCAGGGAGATTTCTCGGATGAAAGCCATTTTACTTTCGTCCCTCTTCGCGATTGGAAGCAGTCGGCGGTATTGAATTTCAAAGTGGTAAAAGGCACAGGGTCTGAGGTGCAAAAGAAAGTCAGCGAACTGGTGGAAAGCGTTACAAAAAACAGTGACTTTGAGATCGTAAAGGTAGAGGAACAGCGCGCCTTCCGGAACAACCTCACATTGATCCCTTTGGGCATTTTCGCCTTCCTGGCCCTTTTCCTGATCATCAATATCATACTGGGCTTATTCGGTATACTTCGCTACAACATAGCCCGCAGAATACCGGAGATCGGTTTGAGAAAAGCCATTGGAGCCACGTCGGGAGCTATCCGGAAGCAGTTTACCGGTGAAATGATGACATTGACCTTTGTGGCGTTCATTATAGCGCTTATTTTCGCAGCACAGATCCCGTTCATTACCTCTTTACCTGTTGAAAAAGGGGCTTATTTTATGGGGATCGGCCTGGGGGCAATATTGATATTCGGATTGGTGTATTTATGTACCCTGGCTCCGAGTCAGCAGGCAGCGCAGACGCTTCCGGCGAAAGCATTGCATGAGGAATGAATTAATTTTTGTTTGATGAGTGAAACGAAACCCAGAATACTGATCGTAGATGATGACCGGACGGTGTGCCAGTCGTTACGGCTATTGTTCATGACCAGGGGCTTTGAAGTACAATATCTTATCAACCCGCTGAATGTAATAGCGTTTATCGGGAGTTTTAAGCCCGACATCCTGTTACTGGATCTGAATTTCAGTGTAGAAACCTCGGGCAAGGAAGGCTTAATGATTTTAAAGGAGATCCGGCAGGTTTATGCGGGCTTACCGGTGATCCTTTTTACGGCCTGGGGTACACTGGACCTGGCCGTCAGGGGGATGAAAACCGGTGCTTCGGACTTTATCACCAAACCCTGGGATAATGAAGGGGTGATCTCGGTGGTGAATACACAGTTGAAGCTCAACGGGAGCAGGCAGGAGACTTTATTGCAAAAGCTGGATAATATCATTGGACAAAGTGAAGCCATACAAAAGGTAAGATCCTTAATGCTCAGTGCCGCCCCTACCCATGCTCCGGTACTGATTACCGGTGAGCAGGGTACGGGAAAAGAACTGGTGGCGGAAGCACTGCATGACCTGAGCCTGAGAAAAGAGCATCCCTTTATAAAGGCAGATGTAGCCGGACTTCCCGGCATGCTGTTGGAAAGAGAGCTTCTGGGGTACAGAAAGGGGGTTTTCCCGGAGGCCAGGGCTGATCATAGAGGTTTACTTTCCCGGGCCGGAGAGGGCACGGTCTTCCTGGATGAGATCGGAGAGATTCCGATACCCGTTCAAAGCAAGCTGCTCAGGGCAACAGAGGAAAGGCTCTTTGAACCCCTGGGGTCAGACCTGACAGAAAAATTGAAATGCAGATTTGTTTCTTCATCGCGACTGGATACGGAAAAGCTGATCCGGGAGGGCCATTTCCGGGAAGATCTGTTCTACCGCCTGAGTCTGGTACACATTCATCTGCCTCCGCTGACAGAAAGAGCGGAAGACATCCCGCTGCTGGCCGCTCATTTTTCAGAGAAGCTAAATCAGGGCGAGAAGAAGCGAAAGATGGAAGACAGGGCATTGGATTGGTTGAGCACGCAGGAGTTTCCCGGAAATGTGCGGCAGTTAAAGAACCTGATAGAAAGGACATGGCTGCTTTCGGATAATTATAACCTTACCATTAAAGAACTAAAGAAGAATCTCTCTTCAGAATCGGCCCGGGAGGGATCCCTTATGACCCTGGAAGAAATGGAAAAAAGCATGATCCGGAAAGCCATTGCCGCCAAAAAAGGGAATATGTCGGAAGTAGCTAAAAAATTGGGCATCACCCGGAGCTCATTATACCGGAGAATGAGTAAATTCGGTATTTCTAATCCCGATATGGATGAGAGTTAGAGGACAGTTACTGTTAATTTTCGGCCTGCTCTTTGTTTCGCTGGCCATCCTGGTTTTTCTGCTTTTTAAGGAAAAGCCCGTGCTTCTTTTCGCCTCTGAGATAGTTCTGCTGATCGTATTGGTGTTATTTTATATTGTGTTGATGAAGATCACCCGCCCCCTGGAGCAGATCGTATTGGGACTGGACTCACTGAAAGACCAGGATTTTTCCGGTTACATGCGGCCGACGGGCTCGAAAGAGATCAACCTGCTGGTGGAGGTTTACAACAAAATGCTGGATAACATCCGGAGAGAGCGGCTCTTTCAGCAGGAGCAGCATTTCTTCCTTCAAAACCTGATCGAGGCGCTTCCCGTAGGTCTGATCATCCTGGATTTTGATGATCAGCTGAAAGAGTACAACCCGGTGGCCGGTGAAATTCTCGGCATTCACAAGGAAGATAAAGGCCGGAAGCTGGCAGATTCGTCACTTCTTCTGCGGAGTGAGATCCAGGGCCAGGAGATCCGGCATCCGCAAACCTACAAGATCGGCGGCACGCGCTATATCCGGGTGTATGTTGACCGCTTCCGGAACCGCGGGTTTTACCAGAAATTTGTGATCCTGGAGGAGGCCGGTGAGGAGATTCTGAAGGTAGAAAAGCAGTCGTACGGAAAGGTGATCCGCATGATGGCCCACGAAGTAAAAAACTCGGTAGGTGCCATCAACAGTATCCTGGAAACCCTGGAAACGGCCGGTGGGCTAAGGGCAGAAGAAAGAGCGGAATACCTGCGGATAGTGATCGACCGAAATACGCGGCTGAATACATTCATGGAAAACTTTGCCCGGGTGGTGCGGCTTCCATTGCCCGGGAATCAGGCTTTCAACCTTTCGGAAACCGTGCGTTCGGTGTATCACCTGATGAAGCTGAGATTTCAGGATAAGCCGGTAGAGTTTCTATGTACCCTCCCGGAAGAACTCGTCATGATCAAAGGAAGCCAGGAGCAGATAGAGCAGGTGCTGATCAATATCGTTTTGAATGCTTTTGAAGCCATAGACGGTGAGGGAAAAGTGGAGATGGCTTTAAGCCCGCTTGAGTTGATGGTTACTGATACCGGCTCCGGTATTTCCGAAGAGGTCCGGGCCGGCCTGTTCACTCCGTTTTTCTCTACCAAACCCGCCGGGCAGGGGGTGGGCCTGACTATGGTGCGGGAGATTTTGTATAATCACGGGCTGGGGTTTGAGCTGGGGTCGGAGGGCGGGGTTACGGCTTTTGTGATCCGGTTAAGGTGAACAAAGTGAAAAAATGCCTTATTGAAATCTTAATAACATAACTTATATTTGTAGTAAGCAATAATAAATTCTTATGGATTAAAAATCATCTCTTCCCCCTCGCAAAAAACACATTCAATAACACCGCTCCGATAATCACCACTATCCCCAGCAGACTCAGCATAGTATACGTTTCATCAAACAGGAAATACCCGGCCAGCAGTGCATAAACCACGCCGAGATAATTCAGGATAGACACTTTTGCGAGGTTGGCGGTTTGGTAGGACCGGGTCATGTAATACTGGGCGATCTGGGTCATGATGCCTATGCAGAGAAGATAAAGCCAGTCGGTGCCCTGCGGCATTTCCCAATGAAATAAACAGTAGATCCCGGCTATTGGCAGGGTTACCATAGGGAAGTAAAACATAATAACAAGGGGATGCTCAGTGGTTTTAAGCATGGCAATGATATTATACGCCAAACCGGCAAAAAAAGCGGCGCCCAATCCCACGCACACGTCAAAAAATGTCACTCTTGCGTCAAAACCCCGGATCAGCACCACGCCCGCCAAAGCCAGTCCGAAAAACAAGAACTGAACGGGTCGCAGTTTTTGTTTAACAAGGAAAATACCCATTACCGCCGTAAAAAGTGGCGACAGGTAGTTTAAGGTCACTGCCGAAGCCAGTGGAATATGCTGTAAAGTGTAATACGAGCCTACCAGGCCCAGGCACCCGGCCGCACCCCGGTAAAAGAGCATCTTTTTGTTATTTCCCAAAACCGGGACGTTGAGTTTTTTAAGGACAAGGTACGATGCAAAAAAACTGAAAACAGCCCTGAAAAAAACGACTTCCACGGTAGGGAGATGCGACACCTGCTTAACAAAAACATTCATTACCGCGAAACTCAACCCGGCGATCAGCATATAGCGTACGCTTTTGTCCATTAAGTAGTATTTGTACGGCAAAGGTATATACCTATTGTATAAATACCTGAATTGCGGCATCGAATATCGGCTGGATTATATTATTAAATGAAGTTTTCGATAATCCTCCTGCCGGTCTCATATTTTATGTCTTAAAAGTTGGAATTTGTTGTCTGATCAGTTAACTTTGTATAATGAAAACCATACGACAAGTTATAGCATACAAACGATACTTTTTGGACTTTTATGAGCGCCAGACAGACGAAGTACAACGAAAAATCGAATGGACTTTAAATCTTTTGAGAACAATTGACCGGGTCCCTAAAAAGTATTTTGACCATATGACAGGAACAGACGGACTTTTTGAAGTTCGGGTTGAACTTGGTGGAAATATTTTCAGGATATTCTCATTCTTTGATAAGGGGAATTTGGTCGTACTAGGGAATGGCTTCCAAAAGAAAACTCAAAAAACACCAAAAACTGAAATTGAAAAAGCATTAAAAATAAAAGAGGAGTATGAAAACGAAAAATAACATTACCACCCTTGACGAGATCCTCGACAAGAAATACGGTAAACGAGGCATCGAGAAAAGAGAGCAGTGGGAACAGGAATTTGAAGCTTTCCAACTCGGAGTTTTGCTGGAAGAAGCGAGACTTAAGTTAGGTATGACCCAGCAGGAACTTGCCGAGAAATGCGGTACCAACAAATCGTATATTTCACGTATTGAAAACAATGCGAGCGATATCCGGCTTTCAACCCTTATGAAAATTATTCAAACAGGTTTAGGCGGGCACTTGAAGCTGACTTTGCAGCTATGACCTCTCTCCCTTCCGCCCATACTCCGACGGGCTCACCCCAAACAACTTCTGAAAAGAAGCCCTGAAGTTCTTGAGGTCTTCCATGCCCACCATCATGCCCACTTCCTGTACGCGGAATTGTTTGGTGGACAGGAGCTGGGCCGCCCGCTTCAGCCGGACATCCTTGATGAATTCGATCACCGACTGCCCGGTGAGGTTCTTCAGACGCCGGTAGAAGGCCGACTGGCTCATGCCCGATTCCCGCACAAGGGTTTGTACGCTGAAATTCTCGTTGGTCAGGTTTTCCTCAATGATCTGCATGCTTTTCCGGATAAAGATTCGGTCGGCATCCGGGATGACCGCCTCGGAAGGTTCCACCAGGATCTGACGGTGAAAATACTCCTGCGCCTTTTTCCGGTTGTTCAGCAGCGAAATGATCTTGGAATACAGGATCCTGGGGTTGAAAGGCTTAACAATATAATCGTCGGCCCCGGTTTCCAGCCCCTCCAGCTCATGCAGCGCCGCGGCCCTTGCCGTAAGGAGCACAAGAGGAATATGAGCGGTGCGCGGATTGTTTTTGACCTTTTCACAGAACTCCAGGCCGTTCATGACCGGCATCATCACATCGCTCAGGATAATATCGGGATGAATAAGGCCCACCTTCTCCAGGCCTTCGCGGCCATTGGCGGCGGCATGAGTCTCGAAATGGCTGTGGAACAGGCTGACCAGATAGACCCGGAGGTCTTCGTTGTCTTCTACGATCAGCAGCTTATATTCCAGGGTATGATCAGGGATGAGAACTTCTTTCGTCGCTTCGGGAACAGCCACCTCCCGGCTTTCAGAGGGGAGGTTCCTGTTCTCTCCGAAAGGCAGCTTCACCGTAAAGACCGACCCCTGGCCCGGGGCGCTGGCCACCGCTATTTCGCCTTTATGCTTTTTGACCAGCTCATGAACCAGCGACAGCCCGATACCCGTTCCGGTAGCCTTGATATCCCGGTGCTTATACGCCTGGTAAAACGGCTCAAAAATATGGCTGAGCTCGTCTTCATGGATACCCGTTCCCGAATCCTTAACGCTAATGGAAATGTAACCCTCTGAAACGGTATCGTCTATGCATTCGGCACGAACCTCAATGCTCCCGTTCTCCGGCGTATATTTGAAGGCATTGGAGAGAAGGTTGGTCAATACAATCTCCAGCTTCTCCGGATCAAAGTTGACCCATACGGGTTGGTCGGGAATGGTTAGGGTATAGCGGGTTTCCTGCTCATCGGCTTTGAGCTTAAAGATCAGGAAGATCTCCGTGATAAACGGCACAATGTCGAGCGTTTGCAGCTGAAGGGCCACGTTCCCGGTTTCTACTTTCCGGAAATTCATCAGCTGGTTGACCAGGTCGAGAAGCTTATGGGCCTGCTTATGAACCAGCTCGGCCTTTTGCCGGGCCTCGCTACCGGCTTCCGAAGACTGGATCAGGTATTCCGACGGACTCATGATCAGGGTGAGCGGGGTCCGGAGCTCATGCGACACATTGGTGAAGAAGTTCAGCTTAAGATCGGCCAGCTCCTTTTCTTTTTCCTTCGCCACCTGTTCTATGGCGATCTTGTTTTTCAACTCCCGCTGTTTACCGGTCACCCGCTTATACCACACCACAGCGGAGGTAACCAGTATGGAATAGAAAAGATAAGCCCACCACGTGCGGTACCAGGGCGGCAGGATCCGGAGCTTCAGGCTGGCGGGTTCTTCGGTCCATACGCCGTCGCCGTTATCGGCCTTGACCAGGAAAGTATAATTCCCGGACGGCAGATTGGAGAACCCCATCACCCGTTGGCCCTGGGGCAGGGAGATCCAGTTCTTATGATACCCTTCCAGCTTGTATTCATAATGCTGCTTGCCGGGGTTAATGTAATTCAGGCCGACAAACTCCAGGGAGAAATCATTCTCGAAGGCCTTTATGGTGATCTCATCATCGGGAGAAAACGGGCCGGAGATCAGCGCTCTCGGATCGTTTTTATTTTCGGGCGAATAGGCGTAATTCAGGATCCGTACCTGGGTGATCTGCATTTTCGGCGGGTGAGGATTGGTAGATACATTTTTGGGATTGAAATAGGTCACCCCGCCGATCCCGCCGAAATAAAGGATGCCGTCAGTACCCCGGGCAGCAGAGGCTACCTTAAACGAATTGCTTTGTAAGCCGTCTGCCACATCAAAATGCAGGTAAGTTTTACTTTCGGGATCCAGCCGGTACAGGCCGTTCCCGCCGATCCAGAGCTTCCCGTTTTCGTCTTCCAGGATAGACTCCACGTCGGTCTCGGGCAGCCACTGGTCGTATCGTTCCACCCGGTTGCTCTTGCCGTCGATCCGGTGCAGCCCGCCACCGATGGTCCCCACCCAGAGGTCGCCGTTCCGGCTTTTGGTCAATGGCCAGATATAATCGGTTTTCAATCCCTGAGGATGGAAAGAAAAGCGTTTGTCGATCACCAGTTGGTCACCCTGCAGCTTCAGGAGCATCAGGCCGGCGTCGCGGGTACTCAGCCACATGGCGTCGCGCTCCGGCTCACTGAGCAGGAAGGTCAGCTTACCGGAGATAAGGGAGCCGTCGGCTCTGCTGAAAGAGCGGATGTGCTTTCCCGATGGATCATAAATGTGCAGGCCGTCGTAAAAGCAGGCGATCCAGATCAGGCCGTTTCGGTCAGAAGTAATCGAAATGGGCTCGGCCGCTTTCCACTCTTTCTGTCCCGGAATTTCAGGAAGCCGGGTAAGAAGCCGGCTTTTCTTGTTAAAAAGGTAGACGCCGTGAACCCGGGTGGCTATCCACAGAAAGCCGTTTCCCGCATCATAAATGGAAGTGATATCCATCGTGGGGGTGGTGCGGAGGTTCTTTTCATCCAGGAAGCTGGTGACCTTTCCCGTAGGGATATGATACCGGGCAAAACCGCTTCTTGTGCCGATCCAGATCACCTCTTCGTCTTTGTCGCGGCAGATGGTATTGGTATAGTCATTGGGAAGTCCGCCGGCTTCTTTAAACAGCCGGAAGAAAGGTTTTGGCAGCAGGTTGACCTTATTCAGCCCGCCTGCGGAGGCGGCTATCCAGAGGTTATTGAAGCTATCCTCCACCATATTATGGATGAGGTGATAATTCAGGCCGGAAGGCTGGGAGTCATCCGGGGTGAAATGGTTCGTCTTACATTTCAGGGGGGCGGATCCCGGCTCCTGCCCGATCTGGCTGATCAGGTACAGCCCGGTCCGGCTGCCGATCCAGAGCCGCTGGTAGGAATCTTCCAGGAGGGAAGTGATATAACTGAACCGGTTATCGAGATAGCGGAAGGTCTGGCCGTCTTTCGCATGGATCCGGATGACCTCTTCTTCGGAGGCTACCCAAATGTCGGAATCGTGACTGACCGTGATGGCGCGAATGGTTTTCGCCGCCCACTGTGTGAATTCACGGGGAATGTAACCGTCTTTCGTTTTTGTCAGGCACCAAAGCCCGAGGCCCACGGTACCCACCCAAACTCTCCCGTTCCGGTCAGGGCTTATGGCAAAGATCAGGGCATTCTCTCCATGGAGAGGGAAGGAGATCCGCTGAAGCCGTTTAACGGAATTATCCGGATCAAAAGAGACCACGTAAAGCCCTTCCGTACTGGTGCCGATAAACAGATCGCCGTCAGGCGAAGTGCTGAGAGACCGGGCCGTCAGGTTTTGCAGAATCTCGGCGTCTTTAGGGTTCCTGGCTTTTCCTGCCAGGTTTTTAAAGCCATCCGACTTCGGATCATAATAAAATATGCCTTGGGTTTCCGGAACCACCCAGAGGGTTTTATCCTGGGAAAGATGGAGGTCGAGCACCCGGTTGGTGTATTGTCCGTTGACGTTCCGGTAGGGCAGGCGGTAGTTTTTGAGCGTATAGCCGTCGTACCGGTCCAGGCCCTTATTGGTGCCTACCCAGATAAACCCGTCCTTATCCTGTATTACGGCCATGGCATCGCTGTGCGACAGCCCGTCATTGACCGTAATATGTTCGAACTTAAAAATGTTTTGGGCATTTCCATGGGTCCAGAAAACCAGTAAAAGGAAATATAAGGATATTCTTGATGTCATTTTGCCCTGGAGAATGGCGGGTTTCCGCCGGGTGACCGGGTGCTCCGGTCGTGATTGGTTAAGGTTGAAAACTGAAAATTCGGCAAAAAAGCAGAAAGTAGCAAGCATATACACCCTAAAAACCGGCCAGGGATCGGCGAAAGCGGTTTAACTGCTTATCCAATGCCTTTTTATGGAGAGGTGAGACGAATTCTGCAATTCTGATTGACGAATTTTACCCCCTTCAAACCGGATAATGCTCCTTAATTTTGCACTATTCCAATGATTAATAGTGTTACACTTTATTTTAATCAAAAAAGATATGGTCATAACACAATGGAAAATCAATAATCAAATGTTCAACTCTTAAGTAAACGTATGAAAAGTAGTTTTACAAGAATACTCATTATCCTATGGATTCTGAGTAGTGGTATCACCGCCCTGGCGGGAGTTTTTGATACCGAGATCAAAGGGCAGGTCACCGATGCGGACGGGGCGGCTGTTCCGGGCGTATCCGTTACGGTTAAAGGCACGAGCCGGGGTACTTTAACCGATCAGGAAGGCCGGTACACGATCGCTGTAGCCGACGGAAACGCCGTACTGGTCTTCAGACAGGTGGGATACACAGCCGTAGAGAAGGCCGTAGGAGCCCAAACCGTCATTAATGTCTCATTGTCGGAAGACATCCAGGCACTTGAAGAAGTAGTGGTGGTAGGTTACGGCGTGGTAAAGAAAAGCGATGTAACCGGTGCTATTGCGAAGATAGGCCAGAAGGAGATGGAAGCCATGCCGGTTCAGAATGCCTTGCAGGCCATGCAGGGAAAAACGGCAGGGGTAGACATTACCTCCAATGAACGTCCGGGAGAGATAGGCTCTATCCGTATTCGGGGCGAAAGATCATTGACGGCAACCAATGCACCCCTGTACGTGGTAGACGGCATTCCGCTTCAGGGCACTGGTATTGAAAACCTGAACCCCGGCGATATTGAGTCTATCGAAGTATTGAAAGATGCGTCTTCTACCGCTATTTTCGGGTCACGCGGGGCTAACGGAGTTATCCTTGTGACCACCAAAAGAGGCAAGAGCGGAAAAATGTCTGTCAACTATTCCGGAACATTCTCGTCCGAAAAAATGCATGACAGAATGCAGATGATGAACTCTGCCGAGTGGTTGGATTACAGCCGTGCCGCGAAAATAAAAGCAGGTACCTACGGATCGAGTACCGTTTCACTGGAAAATGACCGGAGAGTATACGGCACGGATCCCCATGCCTTTGCCCAGATTGAGCAGGGCTGGCAGGGCGGCACCTGGAACGGCGACCGCGTTCCTACTTATGACTGGACAGACGCCGGCCTGCAAACCGCGCTGACGCAGATCCATACGCTAAGTGCCAGCGGCGGTAGTGATAAGCTGCAGTCTTACGGTTCTTTCGGGTATATGGATCAGCAGGGCACACAGCCCGGCCAGGGATACAAGCGCTACACCGGAAAATTCAGCGCAGACTTCAACGCCACCTCCTGGCTGAAGCTGGGCGGAAACATCAATGTGACCTGGGGCGATCAGGAATACGGGTATAACTTCCGTAGAAGCACCACGGGAGCTTCCAACCTGTACTTTGCCCTTCAGGGAATGCTGCCCTGGACCGTACCCTATACGCCGGAAGGAACATATATCCGGAACCCGGGCGGTGACGTGAACATCATCAACCCCATCCGGGAAGTTGATTACAGCCGGAACCAGCGGATGAATTTACGTACCATGGCCAGCCTTTACTCGGAGGTGAACGTCGGTAAGATCTTCGGTATCCTCGACGGCCTGAAGTATCGCTTCCAATTCGGACCTGACTTCAGATTTAACCGGAACGGTATTGCGGATCAGGCGGCTTCCATTAACGGAGACGGCAACAACCTGGTACAATACAACACGGATATCCGGAACTCCTGGACGCTGGATAACCTGATCTACTATAATAAAAACATAGGCAAAAACTCGCTGGGCGTTACTTTGCTGCAAAGTGCTTCGGCCTATAAGTCGGAAGGAAGCAACCTGCGGTCTTTTGTGAATACACCCGAGGAGCTGTGGTATAATGTGGGTTCACTGGCCAGCATTCAGGGTTACGGATCCTACCTGACGGAAACACAGCTGACATCGTATATGGCAAGGGTAAACTACGGCTTTAACGACAGATACCTGTTGACCGTTTCCGGACGGTGGGACGGAGCATCGCAGCTGGCGGAAGGATACAAATGGGACTTCTTCCCGTCTGCCGCCCTGGCGTGGAGAGCAGACCAGGAGAGCTTCTTAAAAGAGGTGAACTGGATCACCCAGCTGAAGTTCCGTTTGGGAGTTGGGGTAACGGGTAATGCCGGTATCGGAGCCTACGGAACCAAAGGGGCCGTAAGCAATAACTTCTATCACTGGGGAGAGATCGTAGCGTCAGGCATGGTAACTTCTGACCCGTCGGTGGCTACGCCCGTGGTCATGGCCAATACGGCTTTAGGCTGGGAGAAAACGGCCCAATATAACCTGGGGATTGACTTTGCCATCCTGAGAGGCCGGATCGACGGAACCATCGACCTGTACAATTCGAAAACCAGTGACCTCCTGATGGAAAAAGCGCTTCCGGCGCTGACAGGTTACCTCAGAACATGGGATAACATCGGTAAAACGGATAATAAGGGGATCGATATCTCACTGAATACCGTAAACGTAAAAACCAATGACTTCACCTGGTCATCTACCCTTACCTATTCGGCCGACCGGAGCAAGATCACGGAGCTGGCTGACGGCAAGACCGAAGACATCGCCAACGGCTGGTTTGTGGGTCAGCCCATAGGCTCTTACTATGATTACGTATATGACGGCGTCTGGAAAACCAGTGAAAAGGAAGAAGCGGCTAAGTATGGTCGTGAGCCGGGGATGATCAAAATAAAAGATCTGAACGGAGATGGAGTTATAGATGCCAATAATGACCGGGAGATCGTAGGAAAATCACGCCCCGACTGGTCAGGCGGATTCCTGAATACCCTGAATTATAAAAACTGGGAACTGTCGGCTTTCTTATACGGAAGGTTCGGATTTACCATGAGAACAGGTTCGGAAACCCTGTCGGGAAGGTTTGCCATGCGGAAGCTGGATTACTGGATAGAGGGAGTTAATGAAGATGCGGAATATTATGCACCCGGTGTGGGTGGAGAAAACGGAGATACCTTCAGAGGTGCGCAGGGCTACAGAGACGGGTCATTTGTAAAGCTGCGAAACGTATCGTTGGGCTATAACTTCCGGTCCGGTCAGCTGAGATCACTGAAAATTCAAAACCTGAAACTCTATGCTCAGTGCATGAACCCCGGCCTGGTATATTCAAAAATAGATTTCATAGATCCGGATTTAGGCGGCTCTACATTTAACAGGAGCTTTGTGTTTGGAGTTAATTTAGGATTTTAAAATTTACTTTTATGAAGAAGAAACTAATATATATATATCTGGGAGTGGCAGCCTTAACGGCCGTTTCATCCTGCAAGCCGGAGTTCCTGGATGAAGAACTAATCACTTCCGTAAGTACGGAAGCATTCAAAACCAGAGACGGTCTCGATAAGCTCTCCGTGGGGATGTACAGAAACTTGGAATACCATTTTAACTATGAATGGGCCTTCACGCTCTGGCAGTACGGAACCGATGAAATGGCCGTGGCCAACGACGGTATCCATGAGCCGTATAACAGCTATACCTCGGCGTTTGACCCCGCCCGTGGCGACGGTATGACTACCCTTTGGGATAACATGTATTCCGGAATTGCTTCCGCCAATACCCTGATCCAGAATGTGCCTTTATACTATGGTGAAAACAATGCCGGCTACAATACCCGCCTGGGCGAAGGCTATTTTATGCGTGGGTTTAACTACTTCCGGCTGGTTCAGCAGTTTGGTGGCGTACCACTGATCACCGAACCGGTGGTGGGAGCCTCTACCGACTTCGCCCGCAATACCATCCAGGAGACCTATGAGCTGGCAATATCCGACCTCCAAAAGGCCTATGACCTGCTTCCTACCACCGTTACCGAACGCGGCCGGCTGACCAAATGGGCCGCGGCCCACTTCCTGGCCAAAGCTTCCCTATTCAGGGCCAGTGAGCTGCATAACGACTGGAACGGATCTACCAAAACCCAGGATCTTGAAAATGCCGTGAAATATGCGAATGAGGTAATCACGGCGCATCCGTTGGCCCCCAACTTTGTGGATCTGTGGAACTTTACCACACCCAACGGCCTCAATGAAAGATCCAGCGAAGTGGTACTGGCTGCCCAGTTCTCCAATGACGTTCCTTCCCGGGGCCGTTACGGAAACCAGGTACACCTTTATTATCCGGCTGTTTATCAGAATATGCCGGGCCTGCAAAGAGACATTTCCGGCGACAGGGAGTTTTCAAGGCTGAGAACCACCGAATACGCTATAGATGTATATGACCGGGTAAATGACTCCCGCTTCTGGAAGAGCTTTATTACTTCGTATCGGTGTAATAACCCCAACGCTGCTCCGCGGTGGGGTCAGTATGCCCCTGAGGGAAAAACAGCGACTGACTTTAAATTTACGGGCGGGGAAGAAGGGATCCGTTACGTGGTAAACGATGCGGGAGACAACCGTTATACAACGGAAAACCTGAATACCCGGGCGCCGCACATGTTTGTGAGATACTTCCAGGGAGAAACCAAAAGATATATCGGAGAGCATGGAAATAGCGGAACCTACCTCACTAAAAGCCGCTTTGTGGCCTTAAGTAAATTCAGAGACGGCTCGCGTACGACCATTGCCGACCAGTTTGGTACCCGCGACGGTATCCTGGCGCGTTCGGGCGAAGATTACCTGATCGTGGCGGAAGCATTGGGAAGACAGGGCAAATACGCGGAGGCGCTCCCTTATATTAACAAGCTTCGTGAAAGGGCCGGATATGCCCAAGGCGAAAACCGCAGTGTGAATATCGATGGAGGCCAGGCGTATAAGACCAACCCGGCCGGAAGCGGTCTCGCCACCGGTTTGGCGGCCTATTCGGAAACCAACACCTATTATGAGTCTAACAATGATATGCCGGTAACCACGGCCAGCACCAAAGACCACCTGCAGTTGGGTTCGGTAAACGCGATCTTTAATTCCACCACGGAGTTCTACGATGTTCTGGGGGCTTCCTCAGATGCCGATAAGTTCCTGGTGTTTATTCTGAATGAACGTTCCCGGGAGCT